>CADACQ010000007.1 GCA_902786465.1 uncultured Eubacteriales bacterium
AAAATATAGGAAAATCTCGAAAAAAACAGCTTGACATCGTCAGGCTGTTTTGTTAATATATGCAAGTGCCTATTGGGTGAAGTGCGGCACAAGCCCCGCCAGCGCTTGATCTACAGGGCAGCAAGTATCAATATTTCATTGGAGGAATCGCCATGAAGACCTATATGGCAAAGGGCGAAACCGTTGAGCGTAAGTGGTACGTGGTGGACGCGACGGATATGGTGCTCGGCCGTCTCTCTTCTCAGGTTGCCGCCATTCTCAGAGGTAAGAACAAGCCCATCTTCACCCCCCACGTGGACACCGGCGACTGCGTCATCATCGTCAACGCCGCCAAGGTCCGCCTGACCGGGAACAAGCTGGCCGACAAGACCCACATCCATCACACCGGTTACCCCGGCGGCATCAAGGAAGTCACCTACGGTGAGCTCCTCGCCAAGAAGCCTGAGTTCGCGGTGTATGAGTCCATCCGCCGGATGATGCCCAAGGGACCCCTGGGCCGCAAGATGCTCAAGAAGCTCCGCATCTACGCCGGACCCACCCACAACCACGAGGCCCAGCAGCCCGAAGTGCTTGTGCTCAAATAAGGAGGAGAAACGACTATGGCAAAAACCGCTTTCATCGCCACCGGGCGTCGTAAGAAGTCCGTTGCCCGCGTCCGTTTGGTCCCCGGCACCGGCGCCATCACCATCAACCGCCGCGACGTGGAGGAGTACTTCGGTCTCGAGACCCTGAAGATGATCGTCCGCGCCCCCATGACCCTCACGAACACCCTCGAGAAGTACGACGTGCTCGTGAACGTCTACGGCGGCGGCACCACCGGCCAGGCCGGCGCCATCCGTCACGGCATCGCCCGCGCCCTGTGCGTGGCCCAGCCGGACCTTCGGCCCGAGCTCAAGAAGGCCGGGTTCCTGACCCGCGACCCCAGAATGAAGGAGCGCAAGAAGTACGGTCTGCATGCAGCCCGCCGCGCCCCCCAGTTCTCCAAGCGTTAACCAGGAAAAAGCAAGCACTCACTTGGTTGGGTGCTTGTTTCTTTTTGTCGGCACCCGATCCGTCAGAAGCTCCAGCGACATATTTGCCTGCTATTGCTGCTCCGGCTGCCTGAATCCCGTGATAGCCCACCTGACGGTGGGATCCGTCCAATCCGGCTCCACCAGCAAGCTCTTCGGCACCAGTGCAGAGGAACTGCAGCAGCAGGCTGCGACCGAGAAGGAGAAGCGGTACGAGGGTTTGAAGGCGTTTTTGGCTGAGCCGAAGGCGGATACCTTCCCGGAGGAGGGCGTGGAGGGACTGGACGCGCCCTGCCCCTTCTGCGGCAGCCAGGAGCCCTGGCAGCGGATGGATACCCTTTGGCTGGCCGAAGCGGTTGGGCCCATCGAGACCCGCAACACCCTGACGGAGGGCTATGCCTGGGCGCAGCAGGTCTTGCGGGAGCGGAAGCTGGCCGCAGACAATGCCCAGAGAGATCTCGCTCTTCAGCAGCAGGACCGGCAGCGTCTAAGTGAGATCGAAGCGGGGCTTTCCGCCTGCGCCTGGGAGAAAACTTCCGGCGTGGCGGCGAAGGAACTGGCGGCGCAGGCCGAGAAGGAAGCCGCCCTCAGGAGGGAACTGGACGGCATGGGGCTGTTCAGCAAGGGAAAGAAGGAGGTCAGGGCGGAACTGGAGCAATGTCAGCAGGTTTTGGCTGCCGCCCAGGACAAGCAGAAGACCGTCAGCCAGCAAATGGATATTCTGTCCGCAAAGTTGAATCGGGAAAAGAAGGAATTGGCCCTTTTGGATAAACCCTATCGGGATCGGGCCATGTACAGCGAGGGAAAACGTCGCTTCGCCCTTCGACTGTGCGAGGGGGAGGAACAGCCCGAGACGACGGTGAGCCTGCGCCCCCTGCCAGAGATCGGCAGATATTCCGTTTCGGAGTTTGAGAAGGAGAATCGAGAGAGTCTGGCTCAGACGGTGAACCTGCTTAACGAAGCAATACGAGCGGCAGGAATACAGGAGGAGAGCAAATGAAGCCTAATAATATTTTAGATATCACGAGAACCCGAGGCATCTTTCTTTCTCACCGCTGCTCTGTCTGCGGATATAAGGTAGTCCATGCCTGTAACGTTATTACCCTCGTCCGCGTCGGCTATGATTTCGGCGCTGAAAAGGCTCATGCCCGTGCGGAGGAGGTGGCCACAAGCCAGATGGACGCTCTTATCGACAGCGTCATCTCCTGCCGAGAAAAGCCCCGTTCTCTTGCGACACTGTGCCCGGACTCAAAGCTGAATCCCTGGCAAGGGATTCAAGAACTTGAGATCGACAGCAAGACCAGGTCCATGACTCGGATTACTGGTTTGACCGAAGTCTGCCCGATCTGCGGGAACTTGGAACCCTGGCAGCGGATTGGCGCACAGAGCGCCTTGCGCAGTTTGACGCCGGAGTGTTTCCCGACGGTGTTTGACGATTACCAACGGGCCGAACTCGATGCGTTGATAGACCTGCAGTCGGTTCAGGAGAAGAACGAGGCGATGCGTCTTGACGTGGATCAGCTTGCCAAAGCGCGCGAAGAGCATGCCCGTTTGCTTGATGAAAGAGACGCCGTCACCAAGGCGTTGCAGGACGATTCCATCCAGCAGCAGGTCGCTGAGCTGGAAGCCCAAAAGGAGCAATTGGAGGCCGATCACAAGGCCGCCGGACTGATGGCGTTCAAGGCAAAGAAGGAGATCGGCGCGAAAATCGATGAACTCAGCAAACAGATCGATGAGCTTAGCAAACAAGCCAAGGCGAAAAAGACTGAGCTGAGCAGGACGCTTCGCATAAACGAGTTTTCGCTGGAGCGGTCAAAGGTGGCCCTTGCGCCCAATGGAGGAGCGCATGTTGAATCGATCTGGACCTCATCGGCCCGAGCGCTGCGGCTGTTCACAGAGTGAACCCATCCGACACGATGCAAGCACTCACGAAAGTGAGTGCTTCCTTTTTTGCCCTTGACATATTCCACAAGTGGAAGTATACTATATTCCAAGAGTGGAATATGAAAGGAGGCAGGTATGCTCAAACACGGTATCCTGGGCTTGCTCAACTACGGGGACAAAACGGGCTACGAGATCATGACCGTCTTTCGGGATTCTTTGAACCACTTCTGGACGGCCCAGACCAGCCAGATCTACCGGGAGCTGCAGACCATGGAGAAAAACGGCTGGATCAGCCAGCGGCACGTGGAGCAGGCGGGCAAGCCGGACAAGAACGTTTTTTCCATCACGGAGGCGGGTCGGGCGGAGCTGCTCGGGTGGCTCCGGGCGGATAATTTGCCCAAAAGCGCCCGAGACCCCTTCTTGATGAAGACCTTCTTTCGGGGGGAGCTGCCGGTGGAGGAGAACATCGCCTACTTTAGAGCCTGCGGGCAGGAGCGCGTCTTCCCGGACGACGGGAAGCAGGCCACCGCGGCGGCGGAGATGTATCGACAGGCCATCCAAAATCCGGAAAAGGCCGTCTATTGGAAGCTCACCATTGAGTTCGGACGCATGTTCGAGCGGATGTATCGGCAGTGGTGCCAGATCTGCGTACAGGAGCTGGAATCGCTGCAGCAAAACCAGAAGAACGGGACGGAGGAGAAAGAAGTATGAAAGTGATCCTGCATGATCTCGGGCCCGAGTACGAGGCCCTGATCGATTCAAAATGCGACCGATCCCTGGCGGCGGATGGGAAGTACGCCCCCTGTCAAGGGTGCTTTGGCTGCTGGACCAAGCATCCAGCGGAGTGCTTCATGAAGGACAAGCTCCACGAGGCCTGCCGCATTTTGGGGCAGGCGGACCAGCGGGTGATCGTCACGAAGAACCTGTACGGCGGATACAGCGCCGCCGTGAAAAACGTGCTGGACCGATCCATCGGCACCTCCACCCCCTTCTCCACCTACCGGGGGCGTCAGATGCACCACACCCTGCGCTATGGAAGGCACGATCTCGTGAAGGTGATCGTCTACGGCGAGGTCACGGAACAGGAAAAGGAGACCTTCCGCTATCTGGTGGAGCGCAACGCCATCAACGAGGGCATCAACAGGACCGAGGTCGTATTCCTGCCGGACCTCAGCGGATTGGAGGCAGAGCTATGAAGACCGTATTTATCAACGCCAGTCCCAAGAAGCGCTTCTGCGCCTCGGCCTATTTCCTGTTTTTGCAGCGGCTGTTCATCCCCGGGCAGAAGGTCACACTGAAGCTCCGCACCCCGGCGGACCACGACCGGATCCTGAAGGAGCTGGACGACGCAGAGAATGTGGTGTTCTCTCTCCCCCTCTACGTGGACGGCATCCCCTCCCACGTGCTCCGGTTCCTGGAGAAGATGGAGGTCTACTGCCGGGAGAAGGGGCTGCGCCTTCGCGTCTGCTGCCTCGCCAACAACGGCTTCATCGAGGGCAAGCAGAACGAGCCCTTGATGCAGCAATTCGAGAACTTCTGCGCCCGGGCGGGCCTCACCTGGGGCGGCGGCGTGGGCGTCGGCGGCGGCGTGATGCTGAACGTGTATCGGATCGTGTATCTGGTGCAGATCGGGCTGCTGCTGGTGAACATCCTCCTCAATCTCATCAACACCGGCTCCTTCTACGCCCGGGGCGCCCTCAGCAACTTCGCTCAGAACACCGCCGTTATCCTGTTCCTGAACCTGGGCGTGCTCTGGTACATCGGCCGCCTGGGCCGTTTCCTCCGCAGGGGAGAGAGCGCCGGGAAGAAATACACCCGCATCCTGGTCCCCTCCTTCCTCTTCATCCTGTTCGCGGACATCTTCTTCGTCATCTTCTCCATCCTGGAGGGCGGCATCTTCCGGGGCTGGCTGGCGAAGAAGAAGCCCACCGAGACCTGATCCACAGAAAGGAGCTATCATGAGAGTATTGGTATTGAACGGCAGCCCCAAAAAGCGGAGCGACACCTTCCGCATGACGGAGCGCTTTTTGCAGGGGCTGAACCCCGCCGGCGAGCATGCGATCACCGTGGTCAACGTGATCGAAAAGCAGATCGCCCCCTGCCGGGGCTGCTTCGGCTGCTGGCAGCAGATGGAGGGCCACTGCCTGATCGACGACGATCAGAACGGGATATTGGACCTGTATCGCACCTCCGATCTGGTCATCTGGAGCTTCCCCCTGTACTGCTACGGCATGCCCTCCCATCTGAAGGCGGTGCTGGATCGGACCATCCCCCTGGTGAAGATGAAGATGGTCCAGCAGGACGACGGCCGGGTCCAGCACGAGGCCCTGGCGGATTTTTCCAAGATCCACACCCTGGTGATCTCGGGCTGCGGGTTCCCGGATTGGGAGGGGAACTTCGACGCGCTGAGGATGCAGTGCAAGCAATGCTTCGGGAACCTGACCATGGTATGCGTCCCCGAGACGCCCATGCTGAACGTGCCCCAGGCGGCGGTGGTGGCCGACCCGCTGCTCAGCCGCTTCGAGCAGGCCGGGGCGGAGTATGCCCAGAGCCTGACCCTTTCCCCCGAGACCATTCAAGAGCTGGAGACTCCCATGATCCCCCGGGAGATGTATATCCGCATCGTCAACGGGAACTGACACAAAGCCAAACAGATCAAAGCCCCGGGGCCGACGGCTCCGGGGCAGTTTTTTCATCGGGACTATATCCTTTCCGTAAAGGCGGTCAGGGCCGCGGCCAGGCGGGAGACGGTCTTGGGGTCCGCCACGGTGTCCCGGGCGGTGTGGATGCGGTCGGTAAAGTAGCCCACAAAGGGCTTGCGGCGGCAGGCGCACACGCCCACGCCCTTGGTGAAGCTCTTCTGGTCGCTGTTCATGCTGGCCTTACCGGCGGGGAAGAAGCGGTGGGAAAGGCCGCTGTCCCCCATGGCCTGCTGCAGCTTTCCGTACAGGGGATCACTTTCCGCCGCGTCGGTGCCGCAGAATATGTGGGTGTCCCCGTTGCCCACGCAGTCCAGGTTGACGATCAGGGCCTTCTCCTTGATCTCGGGATGTGCCTTGGCGAAGGCCTTGCTGCCCTTCTTGCCCTTCTCCTCGTCGTCGAAGAGGATGCAGGCCACGCCGGCCCGGTTGCCCACCAGCTGCACCAGCCCCAGCACCGTCGCCGTGCCGGAGGTGTTGTCGTTCCGGTTGCGCTTGTTGGCGGGCCCCCGGAACATCAGATAGAACAGGCCGAAGTACACGGCCGTATACACGCCCAACAGCAGCAGCCGGTGGCTCATGAGGGCCCAATCCAGATCCAGCAGCCTCCAGACGCCCCAGGCGGCGGCCAAGGCGGGCGCCAGCAGGAGCGGGATCATGGTGCCCAGCCGGTACGTCCAGGCCAAAGCGGGGTTGGTCACCAGCATCAGATTGGGCAGCAGCCCCCGCCGGGGGGTGTCGTAGTGGGCGGTGAAGATCACCCGGGCCGTGTCCGGGTCCCCGAAAACCAGGTTCGTGTGGCCCTCGTTCTCCTCCTCCCGGGCGGGAACGGCCCCGGCCTCCGCCAGGGCGTAGGCGCGGAAAGCTGCTTTCTGTGCGGCGCTGTTGCGCATGGGGTATCGCTGGTCGATCTCGTTCAGATAGTCTTTCATGGGGCGTCCTCCGCGTGCAGGTTTGTGTATATTCTACGCCGGTTTTCCCCGGGAATCAAGAATAATCGCCGGCCCTTGCCTTTTGCGGGGCGCCGAAGTACAATCATAGATGAAATCAGAACAGGGAGGCATATATGCAGCTTAGCTACGAACCGGCTCGGGCCGAGGACGGGCCCGTGATCTTCGGCTTTGCGAAGGAATTGATCGAGAGGTACGAGACGGACCCGGACCTGGATCTCGAGATGGCCCTGGGCTGGACGAAGCGGAAGATCGAGAAAAGGATCGATGAATACACACGGGTCCTCTGTGACGGAGAGGTGGCGGGTTACTACCGCTTCGCGCCGGACGGCGACAAAATGGAGCTGGACGACCTCTACGTGCTGCCGGAGTACCGCAACCGGGGCGTGGGCACCGCCGTTTTGCGCCGGTGCCTGGCCCAGGGGAAGCCCATATACTTCTACGTTTTCACGGGGAACGCCCGGGCCGTGGCCCTCTACGAACGGGAGGGCTTTCACAAGGCGGAGGACGTGAGTCCCACCCGCATGATAATGGCCAGATAAGGGCTTGCCTTTTGCCGATAAATGAGTATGATATAGGGGAATCGCATACAGTGAACAGAGGGGGAGACCTATGAAAAAGAAGTTTATCACCGCGGCCGTGTGCTTCGGCCTGTTTTTGCTGCTGATCCTGCTCGTCAAGACGGTGGACGTGGCCGCCGTGGGCCCGGAGGGCGCCAAGATCGGCCTTTCCAAGCTGAACGTGGCCATCCACGACCTGTTCGGGGTGCATATGGCGTGGTACAAGGTCACCAACGTGCTGGGGTATCTAGCCATTCTCGTTGGCCTTTGCTTCGCGGCCATCGGCGGCCTGCAGCTGGTCTATCGCCGGAGCATCCTGAAGGTGGACAAGGAGATATTGCTGCTGGGGGCCCTCTACGTGGTCACCGTGATCTTCTACGTCCTCTTCGAGAAGGTGGTCGTCAACTACCGGCCCATCCTCATGCCCGACGGCGAGGGCCTGGAGGCCTCCTTCCCCAGCTCCCACACCATGCTCTCCTGCGTCATTTTGGGCAGCGGGCTCCAGCTCATCAAGAAGTACGCCAGAAAGAGCAAGACCGTCCAGCTGGTGCTGACCGTGGTCTTCTCCGTCATGCTGGCCCTGATCGTGGCCGGGCGGCTCATCTCCGGCGTCCACTGGTTCACGGACATCATCGGCGGGATCCTCTTGAGCGTGGCGCTCCTCAACGCCTGGGAGGGCGCCGTGAAGCTCTGGAAGAGCAGGAAATAAGGACTTGTCCCGAAGAAAGTTCTCTAGCGCGCACCTTTTGAAAGAAAGGTGCGTGTTTTTATATACTTCCTTTGGCTATGGCTTTTTTTCTTCAGGTCTGATATACTTAACTTATCTATACGGATGGAAGGGAGAAAGCCAATGAGCACACCCACCAGCGGGCAGAAGAAGATCCGCACCATCGTCATCACCGGCGGCCCCTGCGGCGGCAAGACCACGGCCATGAGCTGGCTGCAGAACGCCCTGACCAGCGCGGGCTACGCGGTGATCTTCTTGACGGAGACCTTCACCGAGCTCGCCAACGGCGGCATCTCCAGCTACAACTGCAAGGACAATTTCGCCTTCCAGCGCATCCAGGTCCGCTACCAGCTGGAGCGGGAACGGCTCTATCGCCGGGCGGCGGAGGCGTTGGCCAACGACAACGTGGTCATCGTCCACGACCGGGGCTCCATGGACGACAAGCCCTACATGGAGCCGGAGGAGTTCGCCGCCATCCTGAAGGAGCTGGATCAGGACGAGGTCAGCTTCCGGGACAAGTACGATGCGGTCTTCCACCTGGTCACCGCGGCCAAGGGGGCCCTGCCCTTCTACACCACCGCCAACAACACCGCCCGCACCGAGACGCCGGAGGAGGCCATCGAGCTGGACGAGAAGACCCTGGCGGCCTGGGCGGGCCATCCGCACCTGAGGATCATCGACAACTCCACCGACTTCAACGGCAAGATGCTCCGCCTCCTGAAGGAGGTCATGGCGGCTCTCGGGGAGCCGGAGCCCATGGAGCACGCCCGGCGGTACCTCATCAAGTATCCGGATCTCGATTGGCTCAACAACAACCCCAACTGCCAGCGGGTGGAGATCATCCAGACCTACCTCACCCCCTACCGGGACGAGGAGCGCCGCATCTGCATGCGGGGCACCGGCGGCAGCTACATCTACTACAAGACCACCCAGCGGGACGCCCCCGACGGCGGGCGCATGGAGGTGGAGGAGCGCTTGAGCCAGGAGGAGTATTTTACCCTCCTCATGGAGGCGGACCCCGCCTGCCGGCCCATCCGCAAGACCAGGTATTGCCTGGTGGACGACGTGCAGTCCTTCGAGGTGGACCTGTACCCCATGTGGAAGGACGTGGCTTTGCTCCAGATCGAGCTCTCCGATCCCGACGCGGAGGTCCATATCCCGGAGAATCTGCACGTCATTCGCGAAGTGACAGACAATCCGGCGTACGACAATCATGAGATGGCAAGAATGTAGGAGGATGGCATGGCGAAGATCTTGAACATCGGTTCCCTGAACCTGGACTATGTGTACGCGGTGCCCCACTTCGTGGCGGCGGGGGAGACCCTGCTCTCCGGCCGCCGGGACGTGTTCGCGGGCGGCAAGGGCCTGAACCAGACCGTGGCGGCGGCCCGGGCCGGGGCGGAGGTCTGTCACGGCGGCGCCGTGGGCGCGGACGGGGACATGCTTCTGGACCTCCTTCGGGACGCCGGGGCGGACGTGTCCGCCGTGGCCCGGGTGGACGTGCCCACGGGCCACGCTGTCATCCAGGTGTCGTCCCAGGGGGAGAACGCCATCATCATTCTGGGCGGGGCCAACCGGGCCGTGAGCCCCGAGACCGTGGGGATCGCTCTCGAAAAGGTGGGCCCGGGGGACATCCTGCTGCTGCAGAACGAGATCAACGGCCTCGATCACATCATCCGCCGGGCGGCCCGGAAGGGCTTGCGGATCCTCTTCAACCCCGCGCCCATGGAGGATGCCGTGAAGGACTTGCCCCTGGAGCTCCTCGATACGCTGATCGTCAACGAGGGGGAGGGGAAGGCCCTCGCCGGGGACATGGACGCCCTGAAAGCCGCGTACCCCAACCAGAAGATCCTGCTGACCCAGGGCAGCCGGGGCGCGTCCCTGTGGACCGGGTCGGAGGTCATCTTCCAGCCCGCCTTCCCGGTGAAGGCCGTGGACACCACCGCCGCCGGAGACTGCTTCCTGGGCTATTACGCCGCCGCCCTGGCGGAGGACCTGCCCTATGCCGACGCCCTGCGCCTCGCCGCCGCGGCCTCGGCCCTGTCCGTCCAGCGCCAAGGCGCCGCGCCTTCGATACCGCTTAGAGGCGAAGTAGAGGATTATTTGAAAGGAACAGATTGAAAGCATGCAGCTTTTCTTGTAAGAAAAGCTGCTCAAAAGAACGCAAATGGGAAGTATGGCTTGCGCTGTACTTCCCATTATTCTTCCTAAGCTTTTCTTTTTGCGCCGCTTTTTCTTTTCACTGAAAAGAAAAAGCGGCCAAGAAAAATCAAGTCTCTCTATTATACAGCGGCTTCACGTGCCGTTTGCCGCCGCCGATGATGACGAAGACGGCCAGGAGGGTGACGCCCATGAAGCCGGCGAGGACGGTCCGCATGGGCAAGAAGGTGGTGCAGGCCCCCGCCAGCGCCTCCCCCAGCAATGACCCGGAGGTGGTCAGCATGATGAACGCTCCGTTGAACCGGCCCTTCTTGTCGTGGGGCACGTAGGACTGGGTGGCGGCGGAGCGGATGGTGTAGGAGGTGACGCCCAGGATGCCGATGAGAAAGCAGGCCGCCCGCATGCCGTTCACAGGCATGAACAGATACGATCCCTCCAGCACGTTCACGACGCAATAGACCCCAAAGGCCACGGCGTACTTGATGGCGGCGGGGTACTTGATCTTATACTGCAGAAGCCCCCCGATGCCCCGGCCCAGGACCGAGAACCCCCAGGTGGTCATGTAGATCCATTCCCCGTTCTCGAAAGCGCCCTTGAAGTAGGGCAGGGTGATGACGTTGGAGGCGCCGTTGGCGAAGGCGTTGAAGATGAAATACAGGGTGATGCACAGCAGCCCCTTCTCCGCCCACAGGTAGCGGACCCCCTCCTTGGCGTCGGCCCAGTAGGCCGAGAAGGAGTAGCGTTCCTCGCTGCCCATGCCCTTCTCCTTCTCCACGTCGGAGATCCGGGTCTCGCAGATGGCGGCGCCCAGGAAGCATAAGCCGTTGCAGACCAGCAGCGGCGCCAGGCCGAACCGCTTGTAGAGGAACAACGACACGGGCACCATGACCGCGCTCAACGTCTCCAGCGTGCCCGCGATGGAGTAGGCCCGGGAGAAGTTCCCCTCGGTGATGAGCATGGGATAGAAGCTCTCGTAGGCCACCTGATAGGTGCTGGTGATGGTGCCGATGATCAGCGTCCACACCGCCAGCAGCCAAAACCGCATGAGCCCCAGGTGCAGGACGAGGGCGATGCCGATATCCAGGGCCGCGGTGAGAAAATCCAGCAGATAGATGGTCTTGCGGCGGCTGAACCGGTCCATGAGGGGCCCGGCGATCAGCGGCGCGGTGAGCTGGGGCAGGGTGTAGAGGAACACGAACACCGCGTAGTAGAGGGGCGTATCCGTGTAGTCCAGCACGAACAGGCTGATGGCAAAGCCCGCCAGCGCGTTCCCGAACATGGAGATCACGCTGCCGATGGTGATGATGGTGAAGTCCCTGGTCCATAGGGACGGCAGATCTTGCTTCGCTTGCTGTTCCATGGCGGTTAGTATACCACAGGGATATACGCACTTCAAGATGAAAAAAGACGCCCTGCAAAGGGCGTCTTTTTGCGTCGATTGGTTCAGGAGAACAGGGCCTTCAGCAGGTTCGTCACCGCCGGGACCAGCTGCCCGAGAGCGTCGGAGAGCAGGCGGCCGTTCTTGATCATGGCCACGATCAGCAGCGCCAGCACCGCGATCCAGAACACCAGCCGCAGTATCAGCAGGGCCGCGGAGAACCGCTTCAGGCTCCCGTTCTTGGGATGGCCCGCGCCGAACACGAACAGGAAGACGAGGCCGATCACCGGGATCGAGTACAGCATGGTCAACAGCACGTACTGGAAGGTGGACAGCATCTGCTTCTTGGGGGGCATCTGGGTGATGACGGGCATATCCTGAACCGGTTCCGCCACAGGCTCCGCCGGGGCCGCCGCCGGTTCGACCGGGGCGATCACCGCAGCCGCAGGCTCCGCTTCCACAGGCTCCGCAGGGACTTCCGTCCGCAGAGGCGCTTCCTCCGGCAGGGGCTTGCCGCACTCGCCGCAGAACTTGGCGTCGTCATTGAGCTCGCTGCCGCAAAAGGGACACAGCTTCATGGCCGGGCTCCTTACTTGATGATGACGGGCAGCTTCTCGATGAAGGGCAGGGGCTTGCCGCTGCCTTTGAGGGCCCGGACGATGCCCATGATCTCAAACACGAACAGCACGATGAGCGCGATGCCGCCCAGGATGGGGATGATGACGGTGAAGGCCAGGATGCCGGAAGCCAGGGAGCAGAGCATGGACCCGATGAAGATCCACAGGGCCTGGTTCACGTGGTGCATGGCGAAGGCGCTGTTCCGGCAGCCCAGCATGGGCAGGACGCCCATGGAGAGATAGCCCAGCATGGCCAGCATCTTGTTGTCGGCCACGTCCTGGGGATCGAACTGGGGCTCCGCGTTGTTCACGACGACCACGGTCTCCTTGCCGCAGGTGGGGCAGAAACGAACGTCATCGGCGATCTCGGCGCCGCAATGGGGACAATACTTCATGATAGGTAACCTCCTTTAGATTCTGTGTACAGTATACAACGTTTTTTTCGCGAAAACCAGTCGCTTTTTGTGAATTATTGCCGCAAAGGCGCACCGTTTTCGGCAAGGACGCGGATGATGGTCTCGAAGGCCTTCTTGATCTCCTCGTCGGTGAGGGTATGGTCCTCCGCCCGCAGGTTGAAGGTGATGGCCAGGCTCTTCTTCCCGAGGCCCACCGCGGGCCCCCGGAACACGTCGAACAGCCGCCCCTTCTCCACGATCACGTCCACCGGCGCGTTTTCGATGATCTCGATCCAGTGGGCGCTCTCGCTGTCCTCCGGCACCACGATAGCGAGATCCCTGCTCACCACCGGGAACCGGGGCAGGGGCTGGAAGGCCGGGGTGTCCACGGACAGGTCCAGGATGTCCCGGAAGGACAGCTCCGCCATGTAGATGGGTCCGGGCACGTCCCAGGCCGAGAGCACGTCCGGGTGCACCTGGCCCAGCTCGCCCAGCTTCCGGCCGTTCACCACCACGTCCGCCCGGCGGCCCGGCTGGAAGCAGGCGATGTCGTTCTTCACGTACCTGGCGCCCTTCACGCCGAACCGGTCCAGCACCGTCTCGATGACGCCCTTGAGGGTGTAGAAGCTCTCCTGCTCCCCGAAGAACACGAGGCCGATCCGCTTCTCCTCCCGAGGGAGAAGGTCCCCGCCCAGATCGAAGTGGACGTTGCCCACCTCCATGAACCGGCCGTAGCCGGTCTTGCGGCGGATGTTCCTTGCGGCGGAGTCCAGCATGCCCATGTAGAGGGTGGTCCGCATGAGGCTCTGGTCCTCGCCGAAGGGGTTCAGGAGCTTCACGGCGCGGTTCCGCTCGTCGTCCGCGGCGAAGGACAGGGCCTTCAGGGCGGCGGGACCGGTGAAGTTGTAGTTGTACATCTCCAAACACCCGCAGGCCACCAGCACGTCCTTCACCTTGTCCTCGGCCTGGAACTCTCGGGCGAGGCTCCCCTGGAAGGTGTCGCCGTTCATGAGCACGGCGGGGATGTTGTCGAAGCCGTAGATGCGGCCCACCTCCTCGGCGATGTCCGCGTCCGCCTCGATGCCGCTTTCGATGTCCGTGCGGAAGTGGGGGACGATCACGTGCAGGTCGTTGCCGCTGGCTTTCGCGGGCACCTCGATGGTGGCCAGCAGCTCCGCCATCCTCTCGCCGGACAGGTTGGTGTTGAGGATGCGGTTCACGTGGCTCACGTCCACGTCGATCTCCCGATCCTTGAGATCCGCGGCGCACACGTCCACGGTGCCGCCCACGATCTTCCCGGCGTGAAGCTCGCTCACGAGCTCGATGCACCGCTCCAAAGCGAGCTGGGCGTTTACCGGCTCCACGCCCTTGATGAACCGGGCCGCGGCGTCGGTCATGTGCTTCAGCTTCCGGGCGGTATGGCGGATGTTGCTGGCCTTGAAGGCGGCGGACTCGAAGAACACGGCTTTGGTGTTCTCCGTGATCTCGCTGTTCAAGCCGCCCATGACGCCGGCTACGCCCACGCCGCCCTGGGGATCGCTGATGAGGAGCATGTCCTTGTCCATGACCCGCTCCTTCTTGTCCAACGTCACCACCTTCTCGCCCTCCTCGGCGTTCCGGACGATGATGTGCCCGTCCCGGATGCAGGCAAGGTCGAAGGCGTGGGTGGGATGGCCGTATTCCACCAGCACGTAGTTGGTGATGTCCACGATGTTGCTGATGGGCCGCATGCCCATCTCCTTGAGCCGCCGCTGCATCCAGGCGGGGGAGGGGCCGATCTTAAGGTCCGTGGCCGCCCGGCCCGTGTACCGGGGGCACAGATCCCCGTTCTCCACGGTGACCTTCACGAGATCGTTCACGTCCCCCTCGCCCTCGATGTGGGGGATGATGGGGGTCTTCATCTTCTGGCCCAGGGCGGCCGCCGCCTCCCGCACGAGACCGATGACGCTGTTGCAGTCGGGCCGGTTGGGGAGCACGGAGAAGTCGAAGATCACGTCGTCCCGGTCGATGGCCTTCTCGATGGGGATGCCCAGGGGGGTGTTCTCCCTAAGGATCAGGATGCCGTCCACCTCCGCGCCGGGGTACTCCACGTCGGAGAGGTTGAACTCCTGGCCGGAGCAGAACATGCCCTGGCTCTCCACGCCCCGGATGCTGGCCACGGTGAAATCGTGGTTGCCGATCCTGGCCCCGGCGTAGGCCACGGGCACGATGGCGCCCACGAACACGTTCTTGGCGTTGGTCAATATCTGGGCCCGCTTGTCGCCCAGGTCCACCTGGCAGACGGTGAGCTTGTCGGCGTTGGGGTGCTTCTCCATGGACAAAATCTTGCCGGTGATGACCCCGGACACGTCCTTCAGCTCCTTCTCCACGCCCTCCAGCTCGAAGCCGCGCCACATCATGCGCTCGATGAATTCCTCATCGGTCACGTTGAAATCCACATAGTCCTGCAGCCAGGATTTAGGAAGTCTCATATCTTCGTCCTCCTTTTCTTAGAACTGGGTCAGGAAGCGGGCGTCGTTCTCGTATTCGTAGCGAATGTCCGAGATGCCGTACTTCAAGCTGGTCACCCGATCCACGCCCACGCCGAAGGCGAAGGCGGACCACTCCTTGGGATCGAGGCCGCAGTTCTCCAGCTCGTGGGGGTTGGTCATGCCGCAGCCCAGGATCTCGATCCAGCCCGTGCCCTTGCACACCCGGCAGCCCTTGCCGCCGCAGATGGTGCAGCTCATATCGAGCTCGGCGGAAGGCTCCGTGAAGGGGAAGTAGGAGGGCCGCAGCCGGGTCTTCACGTTCTCGCCGAAGACCGCGTGGATGAAGGCGTCCAGCGTGCCCTTCAGGTTGGCGAGGTTCAGGTTCCTGTCCACCACGAACCCCTCGATCTGCATGAATACGGGGCTGTGGGAGGCGTCCACCTCGTCCACCCGGAACACCCGCCCCGGCATGAGGAACCGGAAGGGGGGCTTGAAGGTCTGGAGGGCCCGGATCTCGCAGGGGGAGGTGTGGGTCCGAAGCAGCACCTTGTCGTTGATATAGAAGGTATCCTGCATGTCCCGGGCGGGGTGATCGAGGGGCAGGTTCAGGAGGGTGAAGTTGTTGTCGTCCAGCTCGATCTCCGGCCCGTCGAAGACCTGGAAGCCCATGCCGACGAGGGCGTCTCGGATGGTCCGATAGGTCTTGGTCATGGGGTGAAGATGGCCCATGGCCACGGGGGAGACCCCCGCTTCGGTCACGTCCAGGGCCTCCTGCTGGAACCGAAGCTCCTGGGCCTTCTTCCTGAACTCCGCCCGGCGCTCCTCCATGGCCGCTTCCAGCTCCTGCTTGAGCTTGTTCACGCTGGCGCCCAGCTGGGCCCGCTCCTCCTTGCTGAGCTTGCCCATGGTCCTGAGGATCCCGGTGAGCTCCCCGGCCTTGCCGAAGAGCTGCTGCTGCAGCGCCACCAGATCGCATTCCTCCCGCATGGCGGCCAGCTTCTTCTGGGCCTCCTCGCGGATACGTATCAGATCGTTTTCCATTCCTTTTCTCCTTCTCGTTTCTTCAAAATAAACCGCGCCCCGTCCAAAGGGACGAAGCGCGTCGTGGTACCACCCCAAGTTCACCGCCGAAATGGCGGCCTCTCAACAGCTGTATCGGGCTTACCCGTCGCGAACTACCGTGGGGCCGCAGCCCCGTTTCCCCCGCGCCGCTCCCGGGCGAACCGCATCCCTTCCTCGGCGCTCCGCTTTCACCTGACCGGAGCTCTCTTTGGCCGCCTCTTAGGACCTTTTCCCGTTCGTAGCGTTGTATCAAATATCGAGCCTATTCTACCACCCGGGCTTCCCTGCCGTCAAGAGTTATTTGCACGGCGCTGACTTGGTCCGTCTCCAAAATGCGGGTCCCGGTGAGCCCCAGCCGCAGGAGCACCTCCGGGGCCGGGTGGCCGTACTCGTTGTCCCGGCCCACGCTGATGACGGACAGGGCCGGGGAGACCACCCGCAAAAACCGGAGGGACGAGGAGGAGGGGGAGCCGTGGTGGCCCACCTTCAGCACGTCCGCGGAGAGCTCCGCCCGGTGGTAGCGAAAGAGCATGTATTCCTCCGTCTGGGCGGTGGCGTCCGCCATGAACAGGGCGGCGTTCTCCCCGTAGGAAAGCTTGAGCACCGCAGAGGAGCCGTTGATGTCGTCGTAGGTCCGGTTTGAGAGGGGGCTCAGGACCGTGAGGACGGCGTCCCCGTAGGCGAAGGCGTCCCCCTCCGGAAGCGGGGCCACGGCCGCGCCCCGGCGGCGCACCTTATCTAAGAGCTCCCCGTAGTCGCCCTCCGTGCCGCCGTAATAGACCTTAGGCACGTCGAACCGGCGCACCAACGTCAACAAATTCCCCGTGTGGTCGGCGTGGCCGTGGGTCACATAGACCGCGTCCAGTTTGTCCACCCCCAGGGCGTGGAGCTGGTCCACCACCTTGTCTCGGCTCTCGAAGGGGCCCGTGTCGATCATGATCCGCTCCCCGGTGGGAAAGGTCATGAGGCAGGCGTCCCCCTGGCCCACGGACAGGAAAAAGAGGTTCACCTTGTCCGGCTGGACGGTCCCCTGATAGAGCTCCGCCGGGTCCGTCTTGGGCTGGGGCTGGCGGCAGCCCGGGAGCGCCAGCAGCAGCGCTGTCAACAGTAAGGCAAGAAATCGCTTCATGGATCGTCCACCACGTCGAAGACCTTCACCACCCCGTCCTCCACGTAGAACCGCACGTCCTTGCCGGCGTAGGGGAAGCCGTAGGGGTCGCCACGGCCCGTGAGATACCCGGGCCGGGGGTCGAGAGAAAGGGAGGAGAGGAGGGCGGGCCGCTTCTCCTCAGGGATGCGCTCGAGGAGCTCCGCCGGAAAGTCCACGGGCAGCCGCTCCGCCACGTGGTCCGCCGCGAAGCCGTTGCGGGCCTCCGGGTGGCTGTCGGTGAAGGAAAGGTAGGGTTTTATATCGTAGATGGGGGACCCGTCCATGAGGTCCGCCCCGGAGACCACCAGCACCGTGCCCAAGCCTTGCCGCTTCTCGAGGCGCACCAGCCGTACCGAGGACAGGCCCAGGGGATTGGGCCGAAAGGGGGAGCGGGTGGCGAAGACCCCCATGCGCTTGTTGCCCCCCAGCTTGGGCGGCTTCACCATGGGGGACCAGCCCTCCTGGTGCACCTCCGAGAACCCCCAGATGAGCCACAGGTGGCTGTAGCCCTCCAGGCCTCGGAGGGCGTTCTCGTCCCGGTACTGGGGCTCGAACACCACCAAAGCCTCCTGCTCGGGCACCAGATTGCTCTGCCGGGGGATGCCGAATTTGCTGGTGAAGTCGCTCTGTATCCGAGCGACGACTTGCAATGTGAGCTGTTCTTCCATATATGGCAGTATACCCCGGCCCCGCCTCGCTGTCAAAGGGGATAGGAAAAAACCGCCTCCGACGCCGGAAGCGGTCTTCGATCCAGGTTGAACGTCACTTCGCCCTCTCTACGTTCCGGGAGGCCAGAAGGGTGAGGCCGATGGCCGGGTCCTCGTAGATGAGGTCGCCGATGTGGACCGGGGCGTCCACGACCAGGTCCTTCAGGGCCGCCACCGCGGGGAGCAGGGCCGCCCGGGGGATGGGAGCGGTGCTGCGGACGCTGACCAGGGGCAGCACGCCGCCCTTCACCGCCACGCTGGTGGTCAGGACCCTGCGAGGGTCCGTCAGCTCCGTCCGGCCGTAGGCGATGCCGTTCTTGCAGGCCGCGCCCTCCACCTTTGTCTCCCCGTCCTCCTGCCACACGGTGAGCAGGCACCCGTTGGGGCAGACCACGCAGGTCAATTCCATCTTCTTCATACGAGGCTCACCTCCACCTGTTCGCATGCGGGCACGTCCTTCACCTTCAGGCGGATCATCTCCGAGGGCATGACCCGCTTCATCTTCCTGCTGACCAACGTCCTGCCGCCCGCCGTGACGGTCAGCTTCTGGTCCCGACCGGGAAGCATGACCCGCATGGACAGGTATCCGTCCTCGCCTGCGGTCAGCTGCCGGGGCAGCACGTAGCGGATGCCGCCGGAGACGGTCACGGGGACCATGGGCTTGTTGGCCGCGCCCTCCAGATAGGCCGCCGCGTGCTCCGCCGCCCGCTCGCCCTCCTCGGACACCAGGTCCACGAGATCGTGGACGTGGAGGCCGTTGCCGCAGGAGAAGACGCCGGGCACCGAGGTCATCAGATCCCCGTCCACCAATGCGCCGCCGGTGACCGGGTCCATCTCTATGCCGCAGGCCTTGGCGAGCTCGTTCTCCGGGATCAGGCCCACGGACAGCACCAGCACGTCGCAGGGGATGGTCCGCTCGCTCCCGGGGATGAACCGGCCCTTCTCGTCCACCTTGGCGGTGATCACGTGGGTGATGTGGTCGTCCCCGTGGATCTCCTTCACGGTCTCAGCGAGGCACAGGGGGATGTCGAAATCTTCGAGGCACTGGCGCACGTTCCTCGGGAGGCCCGAGCAGAAGGGGAGCTTTTCGAGGACGCAGTGGACACGGGCACCCTCCAGCGTCATGCGCCGGGCCATGATGAGACCGATGTCGCCGGAGCCCATGATGACCACGTTCTTGCCGAAGGCGATGTTGCGCATGTTCATGAGGTACTGGACCACGCCTGCCGTGTACACCCCCGCGGGCCGGTTCCCGGGCACGGCCAAAGCGCCTCGCGTCCGCTCCCGGCAGCCCGTGGACAGGATGACGGCCTTGGCCTGGACCTCGAAGAGGCCCTGGGGCGTGATGTAGGTCACCTTCTTATCGGGGGAAAGCTCCACCACCATGGCGCCGGTGACGGTCTCCACCCCGGCGTCCCGGGCCATCTGGATGAACCGGGCCGCGTACTCGGGGCCGGACATGGCGCTGCCGAAGCGCAGCACGCCGAAGCCGTCGTGGATGCACTGATTGAGGATGCCGCCCAGCACCGGGTTCCGCTCCAGCAGGAGCACCCGGTCCACGCCTTTTTCCTTGGCCCGGACCGCCGCGGCCAACCCCGCGGGGCCGCCGCCGATGACGATAAGATCAGCTCGTTCCATGGTCACGCCTGACCTCCTTTCACATAGCCCAGCAGGGGACGGTCCCCCCGCCGCTTCAGGTCGATGTCCTGGGGCGCCTTGCCCTCAGAAAGCAGCAGCTCCACGATCCGCTGGAAGCAGTAGCCTCCGTTGCAGCGGCCCATGGTGGACCGGGTCCGGTTCTTCACGGCGATGACGCCGGTGGCGCCGATGGGGTTGTGGAGGGCCCGCTTCACCTGGGCCCGAGTCACGGTCTCGCACCGGCAGACCACGTCCCCGTAGTCCGGATCCTCCTCGATGAGGGCCCGCTGCTCCGCCCGGGAGAGCTCTGCGAAGGGGGGGATGCCCCGGTAGGTGGGGACGAAATCGGGCTTTTCGACGAGCTCCGTGTCCTCCGACAGGATGTCCAGCACCATCCGGGCGATGGGCATGGAGGCGGTGATGCCGGGGGATTCGATGCCGATGAGGTTGATGAGGTGCTTCGCTTTGGGGCTCCGCTCGATGACGAAGTCGCCGAAGTTGGCCTCTCCCTTCTTCACCAGCTTGGGCCGGACCCCGGCGTAGGTGCCGATGACGGTCCGCATGTTCAGGGTGGGCAGCAGGATCATGGCTTCCCGCCGAAGCTGGCCCAGGATGGGCTCCGTGGTGCTGTAGTCCTCGTGATCTTCGATGTAATCGGCGCTGGGCCCGATGAGGATGTTCCCGTCCACGGTGACCGTGAGGTGGACGCCGAGCCCCCCCACGCCGGGCCGGGGCACCGGGTACACGGGCATCTTCAAGGTCCCCTTGTCCAGCAGGTAGTATTCGCCCCGGCAGGGGTAGATGGTGAAGGAGGGGTCTCCGGCCATGGCGGACACCTTGTCGGCAAAGAGGCCCGCCGAATTGATCAGGGTCCGGCAGGCGAGGGTGTGGTCTCCAGCTTGGACCCGATAGCCCTCCTCCGTGGCTTCCACGGCGGTGACGGGGCTGTTCAGGTAGTATTGGACCCCGTTCTGGGCCGAGGCCTCCGCCAGGTGGATGGAGTAGAGGAAGGGGTTGAACACGGCGGTGTTCCTGGAGAGCATGGCCCAGCTGGCGGGCAGGTCCGGCTCGATGGCCCGGATGGCCGCCCCGTCGATGATCTCGAGACCCTTGACCCCGTTCTTCTCGCCCTGCTCCTTCAACTTGATGAGGGCCTGGTGATCCGCCTCGTCGTAGCCCACGATGAGCTTGCCGGTCTTTTTATAGGGGATGTCCAGCGTCTTGCACAGGGCCTCGAAGCCCTCGTTGCCCTCCACGCAGAGCTTGGCCATGAGGCTGCCGGGCCGGTTGTTGAACCCGGCGTGGACCACGCCGCTGTTGCGGCCGCTGGTGCCCATGCCCACGTCCAGCTCCTTCTCCGCCACGGCCGCTTTGAGGTCGTAGCGGCTCAGGGCGTAGGCGACGGCGCAGCCTACGCTGCCCCCGCCCACGATCAATACGTCATACTTCGTCATTTGCATGCCTCGCTCAATACTGTGATGGCGTCCTCCAGGGTGAAGGGCGCGTAGCCGCCCGCCGCCATGTCCCCCCAGGGCAGGGCGTTCTGGGCCAGCTCCCGGACGATCCCGTCATCGGGGGTGAAGCCCAGGGCTTCCGTCAGGTTCACGGGCAGGCCCATGCGCCTAAAGAACGCTTCCAGGCCTGCCGCCGCGTCCTCGGCGCCGAAGAGCTTTTTCAGGGCGTCCAGCTTGCCCGCGTCGTCCTGGGGCGCGATGAACCGAAGGTAGGCGGGCAGGATGGCGGTCATGCCCGCGCCGTGGGCGATGTTGTATTTCGCCGACACGGCGTGCTCCAGCATGTGGCAGAGCCAGTTCTCCTCGTGGCCTACGCCCAGGACCCGGGACATGGCCAGGATGCTGGCCCACATGAGGTTGCTCCGGGCGTTGAGATCCCCCGGCGTTTCGCAGGCCACGGGGCCCCACTTATACACCGCCTCCAGGATGCCCAATGACATGTTGTCGCTGACATCCACGTTGGCGTCCCGGTGGAGGTACTGCTCCAGCACGTGGGAGAAGATGTCCGCCGCACCGAGAGCCGTCTGCCGCTTGGGCAGGGTCAGGGTCAACGTGGGGTCGCAGATGGAGAAGGTGGGCCGGACGCTGGGGTGGTTGCAGATCATCTTCTGCTCCCCCAGCCGATCCGTGACCACGAAGCTTTCGTTGCTCTCGGAGCCGGTGGAGGCGATGGTCACCACCAGGCCGATGGGGTAGGCCCCGTTCTCAGCGGTTTTCTCGCCGCTGACGTAAGCCCAGACGCCCTCGGGGCAGGGGTTCTTCGCAAGGAGCGCCACCCCCTTGCAGGTGTCGATGACGGAGCCGCCGCCTATGCCCACCACGAGATCGCAGCCCTCCCGGAGGAAGATGGCCGCAGCCTCGTCGATCTGCTCCGCCCTGGGATTGGCGGTGCAGGCGGCGTGGAGGTAATAGGGGATGCCCCGCTGGTCGAGGCCGGTCAAAAGCTGATCCAGCACCGGCAGCCGCACGTCGGCGTAGGTGCAGACGAAGACCTTTTCAGGCTTCAGCTCCGCCGCCAGCTCGGCGCAGCGGCCGCTTTCCCCGGGCCCGAAGACGATCCGGGTGGGGAACACGAAGGAAAAGGGTTGATAGGGCATAGGTTACTTCCTTTCCGCCTGGTTCGGCTCCTTCACCAAACAGGCACCCAACAGGATCAAGAACACCAAAATGCTGCAGAGGATATAGAGCCATCGGGGGGAGTGGGGGTAGAGGACGGCGCAGAGGGCCGTGACCACGATCCCCAGCCCGGAGGAGAACAGGTTCGCCAGGGCGTAGACCCCGCTTTGATACTCGCTGCCCGTGTACACGGCCAGGCCCCCGTCCACCTCGCTCTTGAGCATGCCGTACCCAAGGGCCATGACCAGGGTGGCGGCGATGGCCAGGGCGTAGGCTTTCGCCGGGATCACCACCAGGGCGACCAGGCCCAGCAGGGTCACCAGGGCGCTCATGCGCACCCCGAAGATCAGCCCCCGGCGGCCGAAGAGGGGGTTGATGAGGATCATGGCAAAGAGCATCCCCCCGTAGTAGACGCTGCCCAGGACCGAGGACTGCATGGCGTCCATGCCCAGCCGATCCGTGAAGTAGGGCACGAAGTACAGGCTGTAGTTGGACCCCAGGTTCATGTACACGTAGAAGAGGATGTTGATGAGCACGAACAGCAGGGCCGCCCGGTTCCGGCGCAGGAAGGCCATGGCGTCCCCGTAGGGCTTGTAGGCCTCCCTGAAGAAGGCCCCGAAGCCTTTGCCCGCCGAGGCCGCCCGAAGCTTCTCGCCGATGGCGGTCTCCTTGAGGAGCATGTTCCGAAACAGGATCATGGCGGTCATCATGAGGAAGGACACGATGAGGAACACCCGCTCCGTGGCCACCACGCCGTACCTGTCCACGAAGATGCCCGCGATGGGGATGAGCAGGCCCGCGGCCACGGTGATGATGTTGAACAGGTTGAAGGCCACGATCCGGCTCTCCTCGTCGCTGTCCTCGATCATCACGAGATAGTAGGCGATGCTCATGATCTTGTTGGAGTTGAAGAGGATCACGGCGAGCAGCGCGAAGAAGAAGTTTTTGGAGAACAGGTATACGAGGGGCGGCAATGCCGAGGAGAGGAGGTCGAACACGAAGGTGGCCCGCTTGCGGCCCATCCGGTCCACCAACGGCGCGGAGATGAAGCTGAACAGGAAGGAGGCCACGGTGCCCGCCACCATCAGGCGGCCCAGGGCCGTGTCCGTAAGGCCGATCTCCTTCAGGTACAGGCTGATGTAATAGGTATAGAAGGTGTAGGGCACGCCCCACAGGGGATGGAAAGCGATGCATACCCGATCGTTCCCCTTGAGGCAGCCGAAGTAGCCGCCGATGCGCTTCAGGAAACCTTTTTTCACAGGCCCAGCCTCCTCAGGATCGGACCGTTCACCGCCCTCACGGGCCCGGCGATATGGTCCGGGATGTCGACATGGCCCGCCTGGGCCGCGGTCAACGCCCCGGCCAGGGCCGCGATGGTGTCCGTGTCGCCGCCCAGGGACGCTCCCAGAGAGATGGCCCGATAGGCGCTGCCCTCCGCCGCCAGGAACAGGGCGAAGACCGCCCCGCACACGTCCGCCGAGGGGAGGCCCGTGCCCCAGAGGTCGTAGAGCCGGTGGAACAGCTCCTCGTCGGAGAGCCTGCCCCAGCCGGCCGCCGCCCGGATGCGGGCCGCGGAGGAGGCCGCACAGCCCCGCCAGGGTGCCAGGGCTTCCGTCAGGGGGCCGTTCTCCAAAGCCGCTTCGATGACCTCCGATACGGTGCCGCCGTTGATCGCCGTCAGCAGGGCTGCCCCGTAGCAGCCCGCCGCCTCCAGCGCTTCCGAGGTGTTGTGGGTGGGGAGGAGGGCCGCGCGGACGTTCTCCCGCAGCTGGTCCATGGTCTGGTCCGGGTCGAAGCACACCGCCGCCGGAGTCCGCATGATGCCGCCGCAGGTGGTGCCGGTGCCAGCGGTGGCGGGGTCGGCCCCGTTTTCGATGGCGGTCAGGGCTTTCAGGGAGCTGGGCCCGATGTAGTGCTTCTCCACCGCCCCGGTCTCCCGTATCCAGGCCAAAAGGGCGTCCACCGTATCCTCCACGGTGACCTCCCCCTTCGCCCGGTAGCGCTCCAGCAGATAGGCCACCTGCTCCGTGTCGTCGGTGACGGACCCGGGGGTCAGGTCCCCGTGGTTCTGGGAATCCTTTTGCTCCAAAAGGCGGGTGACGCCGCCGGGAAAGGCGCCCTCTATCTGGCCGCGGGTCATGAACTCCGTGGCCATGCCCAGGGCGTCTCCGCAGGCGAAGGCGAGCAGGGCGGCGTCGATGCGGTTTTGCTTGTCAGGCGAAATGCTCACAGAGGAATTCGTACCCCTTTCTGATCTTTTCCTGGGTGTCGGAGAGATAGAACTTGTAGGCGGGCTCCAGGGTGTAGAAGCCCTGGTAGTCGCCGAGAGCGTCCTTCACGTCCGCCCAGTCCGTATCGCCCTCCCCGGCGGGCAGGTGCTTGATGCTGCCCAGATAGTCGCTCATGTGCAGATGGCAGGGGGGACAGGCGCGGATGAAGGCGGCCGGGTCCTGGTCCGCCTCCCGGGCCTCGGTGGTGTCCACCATGGGCCGGATGTTGGGATGGCCCAGCTCCTTCACGTAAGCGGCGAGCTTCTCCGCGGTGGAGCAGGTGTAGGGGGAGTTTTCCATGGCCATGAGGATGTTGCGCTTGCCGCACTCGTCGGCCAGCCACAGCAGATTGTCGATCACCGGCTTTTCCAGCAGCTCCTCGTAGCCGGGGTAGCTAGGATTGTGAGGGTGGACCACCAGCACCCGGCAGCCCATGCGCTGGCCCATGGTGAGAAGGTCCCGGGAGAACTGGCGCCCGTCCTCCCGCATGGTCCTGTGGGCGGTGTAGAGCACGCCGAACATGACCAGGGGATAGTGGATGGAGGCGAGGCGGATGCCGGTCTTCTCGAACTTCCTGGTGGCCGCCTCGGAGGCGTCGGAGATGGCCTGGGGCATGAGCTCGGCGTAGTCGAAACCCGCGTTCCGGATCATCTGGAGGGCGTCCTCGGACTCGTAGGGGAACAGGGCCCCGGTGGAAAACGAATACTGTGCTTGTTTCATGGCGTTCTTCCTTTCCTTGCTATGGGCAAAGGCGCGCCTGTCCGTGCCCTTGCCCATAGGGGCGGTCCCCCGCCCCTCGGGAAGAAGGATTAGCCTTCGTCTATTTCAGATTGCAGGTCCTTCACGGCCTTGTCGAGAAGGGCCTGGCTGGTGCCCCGGTTCTTCTCCAGCTTGTTGAGCATGTTCCGGATGAGGCTGTCCATGGTGCCCATCTGCTCGAAGTGGGTGTAGGCGAAGGTGTAGTCCAGCTGTTTGAACGCGATGCTGTAGAGGGCGTTCTCACTGAGGGCCTTCTGGATGTCCGGGTTATTGAGCTCCGACTTGCGGATGGGCAGATACCCGGTGGCCAGGGCGAACTCGGCGTTGTTCTCGGCGGTGGTCAGATAGGAGACGTACTCCCAGGCGGCCTCCACCTTCTGGGGATCGTCAGTGAGGATGACCATCACGTTGCCGCCCAGAGCCAGGGACGGGTTCTTGAAGTAGGGCATCTCGATGGCGCCCAGCTCGAACTCCGTGGCCCCCCGCCAGCGGGAGATGCGGTTGGAGGTGGCGGCGATGAAGGCGCAGTTGCCGGACAGGAACCTATTCTCCGCGTTGTCGTGCTCCCCGGCGGCCATGATGCCGGAGGTGACCAGGGAATACCAGAAGTCGGTGACCTCCAGGGCCGCCGCGTCGTTGTACACGGGCTTGATCTTCCCGTCGTCCCCCTGCACCACGATCTCGCAGCCGTTCTGCTTCAGCATGGACTTGAAGAGCCAGGGGGCGTCGGACACGTCGAAGGCGGTGAAATCCTTGCCCTCGCCGCCCAGCTTGACCAGCAGGTCGGCGCACAGGTCATAGAACTCCTGCCAGGTCTTGGGGGGGTTGGTCATGTCCACGCCGGCCTTTTCGAGGAGGGTCTTGTTGTAGTACATGACCTGGGTGGAGATGCCGAAGGGCACCGCGCAGATGCCCTGGCCCATGTAGGTGCAGTAGTCCAGCATGCCGGGGAAGATGTCGTCCACGTCGTACTCCGCCCGCTTGACGAGTTCGGCCATGGCGTAGTCGTTCCGGCCGCCGGTGTAGAGGGGACCGGCGTACATGAGGGCCACGTCGGGCTGGGTGTTGGTGAGCAGGGCGGCGCTGACCTTGGTGGCGGTATCCGCGGAGCCGCCGGAGTAGGAGAGCTCCAGATCCACGAGGTCGTTGCCCTCGTCAAAGGCCTTGGACATGGCCACGAACTTGTCGCCGCTGGTGCCGCTGACGGCGTACCAGACCTGCAGGGTCTGCTTCTCCCGGGCGGGGGCCTCGGTGGGGGCGGCCTCGCCGGGCTTTTCTTCCGTCTTGGTCTCGGCCTTGGTCTCCGTCTTGGTCTCAGCCTGCTGAGCGGGGGCGGCGGTGGGGTCCGCCTTGTTCACCGTGTTGGCGTACTGGCTGACGCACCCGGGCAGGAGCAGCAGCGCCACGAGGAGGAACGCGATGACTTTTTTCATGGGTTTCATAGTATCTCCTTTCATTGTGTCCTTAGGATTTCATGCCGGTCAGGGTGATGGAACGGACCAGCTGCTTCTCGCAGAAGATGAAGATGATGAGCACCGGCAGGATGGCCATGAGGGAGGCGGCCATCATGACCTGATACTCGGAGGAGGACTCCTGCATCAGGTACTTGAGGCCGATGGGCAGCGTCCGGTACTCCGTCTTGGTGGTGACGATCAGGGGCCAGGTGTAGCTCTTCCAGTTCCCCAGGAAGGAGAAGAGGGTGGCCGTGGAGATGGCGCCCTTGGAGTTGGGCACGATCACCCGGGTCAGGACCCTGAAATATCCGCAGCCGTCCAGCTTGGCGGAGTCCACCAGGTCCTTGGGGATGGAGTCGAAGTAGCTCATCAAGAGGAGGGTGGTGAAGGCCGTGGTCACCTGGGGGAAGATGATGCCCGCGTAGCTGTCCAACCATCCCAGCGACGCCACCAGCAGGTACATGGGGATCATGGTCACCACCATGGGCACGAAGAGGCTGGAGCGCATGAAGGCCAGGAACAGCTTCTTGCCGGGGTAGCGGAGCTTGGTGATGGAGTAGGCCGCGAAGATGGAGATGACGATCTGCAGCACCGTCTCGATGACGGAGGTGACGATGCTGTTGAAGTAGTACCGCCAGAAGGGGATCATCTCGAAGACCTTGGTGAAGTTCTCCCACTGCCAGGAGGAGGGGATCCACCGAGGCGGGTAGGCGTACACGTCCGCCTTGGTCTTGAAGGCGGAGAGGATCATCCACACGAAGGGGAAGAGCATGAACAAAGCGCCGATGGTGAGCATGACGAACACGTACCACTGGTAGCCGTTCAGGTGCTTGCGGCGGATGCGCATGGGCTGGATATCGGCAGGCTTACTCATAGTCCACGTCCTTTCTCGCATCCATGGCGGAGCGGATCTGGGTCAAGATGAAGATGACGACGAACAGCAGCAGCGCCGCGGCGGAGGCCCGGCCCATGCGGCCGTTGGTGAAGGCCTGCTCGTAGATGTAGCTGACGATGAGGCGGGTGGACCCCAGGGGGCCGCCGTTGGGGGTCATGACGTTGATCTCCGTGAACACCTTGAAGGAGTTGATGATGCACATGATGACCACGAAGTTGGTGATGGGCCGAAGCAGCGGGAATTTCACCTTCCAGAAGAGCTGCCACTCGTTGGCCCCGTCCAGCCGCGCCGCCTCGAGGTACGAGTCGGAGATGTTCTGCAGGCCTGACAGGAACAGGACCACGTTGTAGCCGAGGCCCTTCCAGATGGAGAACAGGAGGATAGAGATCATGGCGGTGTGCTCGCTGTAGAGCCACTTGAGCTCCGGCAGGCCCAGGAAGGAGAGGATCTGGTTGAAGGGGCCCACCTGGGGATCGTAGAACCAGATCCAGATGAGGCTGGAGGCCACCATGGGCACCACCACGGGGGCGAAGTAGGTGGACCGCAGGAACTTCTTCAGGGGGATGTTCTTGTCGAGCTGCACCGCGATCAGCAGGGCCAGGGACGTGTCGAAGATGAGCTTGGCCGCCGAATACTTGCAGGTGTTCCACATGGACAGCCAGAAGTCGCTGTTCTCCAGCAGGTACCTGTAGTTGCGCAGGCCGATGAAGGACATCTCGCCCGTAGCCATGTTGAAGTTGGTCAGGCTGAGCTCCACCACCTGCACCACGGGGATCACGAAGGTGAACACCAGGAATACGATGGAGGGCACCAGCAGAAGCACGCCCACCACGATCTCCGGCACGGAATAGGTGTTCCGTCCCAGGGTGATCTTGCGGATGGCGCGTGCAGGCGGCTTTACGGCCGCCGAAGCGTTCTTTTCCATAGGCTCATCTCCTTTTGGCGATCAGGACATCTTGGGGGACATAGTGCAAGGTGACGGCCCCGCCTTCCCGTCGCACACGGCCAGGACCGAGGAATCGAGGCCGGTGATGGCGATCTCGTCCGCCGCCGAGAAGAGCAGCCGCTCCTCGGGGGCGAAGGCGTCGTAGCCCCTGTCATCCGGCTCGTAGCTGACCAGGGGCCGGGCGCTCAGGGTGAGGGCGCCCTGGGTGGGGGAGTCGGGGGCGTAGCAGTAGATGCCGTGGACGGCCCGCCCGTAGAGCCGGTCCTGAACCAGGGGAGCGGCGATGGCCTGCCCCACGGCGGGCAATGACACGGGGAGGTGCCGGCCGTTCTTCGTCACCCGGGCGTGGGGGCCGAAGACGTTTTCAAGGGGCGTGCCCCGGACGACCCGGCCCTCCGCCAGCAGCGCCTGGCCGTCGGCGGTGACGGTCTCCCCGTCCACCGTGGCGAGATAGGTGTTGCCCAAAACCACGTCGTTGTACCCCGCCGCGATCCGGCGGCCCCGGTCACAGACGGCGACAGCGTCCCCGGGGACGAAGCGAAGATCCTCCACGTTCGGGATGGGATCGTCCCCAGACAGGGTGACGATGGGGCCCACGTTGGCGGTGCCCAGGCCGATCCCCAGCAGAGGCACCGTCTTTCGGCTATCGCCCAGGGCTTCGGCGGCGTAGGCGGCGGTGCCGTCGCCCCCCAGGGTGACGATCATCTCCGCCCCGGCAATGAGGAGGGCCCGGACGCTGCCGAAAAGCTTTTCCACGTACCCGCCTTCCGGTTCCGGCAGCAGCTCCGCCCGGCTGAAGCAGGGGGCGGCGGGTCCGGCCACGGTCAACAGCTCATGGCCCTGCCAGCGCGCCTCCAGCCGGGAGATCACCGCCTGGGCCCTTTGCCCGCGGCCGGCGGAGGGGTTGACCAGAACGCCGATCCTCATGGCTCGATGACGATCTTGAAGGCCCGGCCGTCCTTCAGGAAGTCGAAGGCCTCCTGCGCCTTCTCCAGGGGGAAGGTGTGGGTGATGAGGCGGCGGTAGTGGTCCGGGTTGTTCCGCACGGCCTCGTAGGCCATCTTGAAGTGGTCCAGTTTAAAGCCGCTGCTGCCCATGACGGCCACTTTCCGATAGTGGAGGTCGTGGGCGTCCACGTTCAGCACCGTGCCCGAGGGGAGCCCGGCGAACACGTGGACCCGGCCCCCGTTGTGGACGGAGTGGATGGCCTGCTCCACCAGCTCCTTCTTGTTCACCGCCACGAAGATGCGGGTAAATTCCTTCATATTGTATTGTTCCAGGGGCGCCGCCGGGATGCCCCAGCCGTTGAGGCAGTCCCGCCGAAGCTCGTTGAGCTCCGCCACCTGCACGTCGATGCCCCGATCCTTCAGGGTGAAGGCGATGAGGGCGCCCATGGGGCCGCCGCCGATGACCAGGGCCTTGTCCCTTTCGGTGACCTCCATCTGCTCCACCCCGTCCAGCACGCAGGCCAGGGGCTCCACCAGAGCGAAGGCCTTGTCCCGGCTGGGGATGGGGAAGACGCCCCGCTGGACGAACGACAAGGGGACGCTCACCTTCTCACAGAAGGCGCCGTCCCCCACGTACTCCTTGTTTTTGCAGCTTTCCCCGTTGCCCTGGCGGCACTCGTCGCAGACGCCGCACTCCCCGTAGGGCGCCACCACCACATAGTCCCCGGGGGCGTAGCCGCAGCCCGCCGGCGCCTTGTCCACCACGCCGTAGAACTCGTGGCCCAGGATCGTGGGGGGCTTGAAATAGGGGTGCCCGTGGAGCAAAGTCTTCAGATCGGTCCCGCAGATAGCACAGCCCAGGACGCGCACCAGAAACTCTCCCTCCGGTTCCGGCACGTCGCGGACTTCCAGCTGCTTTTCGGCGACATACACCAACGCTTTCATCTGCTTCAACTCCTTATCATAGTATAGATGGCTTCCGCGGTGACGCTGTCCGTCACCAGCATGTTGTAGTATCCGGCTCTCGCGGCGGCGATGAGGGCGGGGACCTTGTCCCGCCCGCCGGCGAGACAGATCACCTTGCGGACCCGGCGAAGATCGGCGGCGTCGAAGGCCACCCGCTCGTAGCCGGAGATCTCGGGCACCAGGGTGCCGTCCGCCCGGAAGAAATGGGTCAGCACGTCGCCCACGGCCTGGGCCAGGAGCGACCGCTCGGCAGGCTGGGCGTCCACCTCGGTGATGAAGAAATGATCGGCGCCCGGGGCGGTCCCTACGCCCACGATGGCGGCGTCCAGATCGTCCCAATAGCGGTGCAGCTGCTGGAGCCGCTTCTTTTCCAGCTCCGACAGAGCCACCTCGCTTTCCCGGAAGGCGGGCACGTTGATAAAATAGGTATGGGCCCGGAACCGCTCGCCCATCCTGTCCAGGATGGTGTTCACCTGCAAGGCGGGATTGTCCGTGCCGGAAACGCCGATGAGGGGCACGAACAGCTTCTCGGACTCCGCCACCCGGTGAGAGAGGACGCAGCTCATACGGTACACGGTCCGGCCCCAGCCTACGCCCACCGTCCGGCAGGATTTGAGTTCTTTAGGAAGGAAGCCGGCGGCGGCGGTGGCGATGGCCTCGATCACGTCCTCCTCGGCGGCGGTCTCGTTGAGGGGCGCGATGGCCACGTCCTTCAGCTTCAGCTCCCGGATGAGATCGTCCCGCAGCTCGTTGAGGCTGATCCGGCCCGGCATGCGCACGGTGATCTCCACGATGCCACGGGCCCGCGCCTGATCCAGCAGCCGGGAGATCTGGGAGCGGGAGATGCTCTCCGCCGCTGCGATCTGGGCCTGGGTCAGACCGTCCATATAGTACATCTTGGCGATACGATACATCTGCATCATATCCGTGCGATTTCGAGGCATGAAACAGCTCCTGTAATGTTATTTATGAAGGATTTGGTACAGTTTTTCGATGCGCTCCGCGGCGTCCTCGCTCTGGAACAGGTTCCGGCCGAAGCAGAAGCCCTTGACGCCGCAGCGGACGGCGTCCGCCGCCGTGTCCAAAATGTCCGCGCCCTTGGGTCCGCCGGCGAGGACGATGGGCACCGGGCAGTTTCTGACCACGGCCTCGAAGTTCTCGGTATAGAAGGCCTTCACCACGTCCGCCCCCAGCTCCGCGGCCACCCGGGCCCCGTTGGCCTGGATGTCGAAGGTCTGGGTCTTGGTGAAGTCGTCGGCCAGGATCTCCACCACCACGGGGATCTGGAGCCGATGGAAGCCGTCGATGGCCTCCGCCGCGTCCTGGATGCTCCGATAGTCGGCGCCGCCCAGGACCATCATCATCACCACCGCGTCCGCGCCCATAGCGAGGGCCGTCTCGGGGCTGACGAAATTCTTGTTCACGTTGGTGAACTCCGTGGACAGGAAGGTGCCGCCGAAGGAGGTGCGCAGGATGATCTTCTTGTGGAGCAGCTCCTGCTGGGCCAGGCGGGCCACCCCGGGGTTGATCAAGAAGGCGTCCAGCTTGGAGTCCTTCCGGGCCCGGATCACGGAGACGGGGTCCTCCAGCCCTTCCACCAGGCCGCACTGAGGCAGGTCCATGGCCATGGCGAACAGCTTTCCTTCGTTGGAGAACAGGCGGGCAACGTTGCGCTCTAATCCATTCATAGTAAAAACCCCTCTTTCCAGCTTTTTTTCATTGTACCGCAACCTTGGATCAATTACAATCCGCCCGGAAAGATTTGCACATTTGTCCATCACTTTTTTGCATAATATCCTGCAAAAGGAAGAAAAGTATCGGCAGCGCGACGCTTTTGCGGCTTGGACGGGATTTGGGCATTTGTGAAAAATGAAGAAAAAACTGGACAGGGGCGGGGGAGCCGATTATAATACACTACGTATACAGGCGGCCTGCCCCCTGGGGTGCGCCGCGGCGTACGACACATCATTTTGCAAATAAAACAGGAGGGATAGACATGAAAAAGACCTGGTTCGCATTGCTGCTGGCCGTGGTGATGCTGGCGTCCATGTTCGTCGGCTGCACCCAGAAGCCCGCGGAAAAGCCTGCTGAGGCGGCTCCCGTCGCGACGGAAGCGCCCAAGCCCACCGAAGCCCCCAAAGAGGAGCCCAAGCCCACCGAGGCGCCCGCTCCCGAGCCCACGGCTGAGCCCGAACCCGAGCCCGAACCCGAGCCCGAAGGCCTCCACAAGCTGGTCGTGCTGAACACGCTGGTGAAGGACATGGAGACCGTCAAGAGCGAGGATTCCCGCTTCAACGCCTACTGGCTGCCCTCCTATAAGCTGGGCGAGATCTTCGAGAAGAACTTCTGGTTCGTGCCCGAAGCCAACGAGGTGGTGGCCGTGGTGGCTTACAGCGACGGCTACACCGACGACGGCACCGATTCCTATGAGACCCTGTGCGCCAAGGGCATCTCTTTCGGCTTCACCGACAGCAAGGGCGGCACCTACGACGTGTTCACCGGTCCCACCCAGAAGATGAACGCCATGGTCCAGTACATGGGCTACATCCTCACCGGCCACGAGTGCGCTTTGTTCGTGCCTGAAGACGGCTGGGAGAACGTGAAGGAGCTGTTCGACGAGATCAAGATGGCGCCCGCCGAGTCCTACGACTTCATCTGCGCCGACGACTACAAGGAAGAGATCGCCGCGGCGGATCTGGACAAGGTCAAGATCTACTTCGACGAGAAGGGCACCATCGACGCCACCTCCATCGCCTATCCCGGCTATGGCCTCACCAGCGTCCGCTACATCGTGCCCCATGACTTCACCAAGGAATCCGAGCCCGTGGAGGGCATCTGCCAGATCGTGGTCATGCCCAACGCCGAGGGCATCCTGGACACCGAACCCGCCGAGCTCATGAACTATGGCGGCACCCTGTACGCAGCCTATCCCGTGGCGGACGTGCTCGCCAAAGCCGGCATCGAGACCACCACGGCCAAGGCCATCTCCTACAAGGACGGCTATATCTTCGACTACGATATCGACACCTTCATGAAGGTCTACATCTGCCTGGACACCAAGAACAAGAACGACGCCTTCACCTGCGGCAAGGCCCAGGTCCGGGATCAGCTCTGCAAGGCGGCCGGCCAGTACGTCTTCGATGACGCGGCCCTGGTCTACGTGCCCGGCACGGACGTGCTGCCCGACGGTTACTCCGTGCCCGACCTGTTCAAGGCCATCGGCATGGTGGAAGCCAAGGCCTACAAGTTCACCTGCGCCGACGGCTGGTCCGAGGAGATCGACGCAGAGGATCTGGCGGAAGTGAAGATCTTCATCAACGCGGCCGGCGACGGCGTGGACGCTACCTCCATCGCCTACCCCGACTACACGCTGATGAACATCCTCGAGATCACCCCCGTCGCCTGAGTATGCGAAAAAACCTCCCCTGCAGGGGAGGTTTTTTTATTCATCACAGGATCGTGCGCGAAAACCAAACCACAGGGAGGAAAACGCTGTGAAAAGAACCATCGCATTTTGTCTTGCTCTCGTGATGCTGCTGGGCATCGTGGCCGGGTGCAAGAAGACCGAGACCGTCGAAACCAAGCCCCAGGTCACCGAGGCCCCCGCCGCTGCCACCGCTGCCCCCGCCGCTCCGGCGGCCACGGAGGTCCCGGCCCCCACGGAGCCCCCCTTCAAGGGCGCGTACCCCGGTGACGAGTATGCCACCGGCGCCGTGGGCGAGTTCGGCGCGGCTGCCTGCGCCAACCCCGTGGCGTCCCAGATCGGCGTGGACATCCTGAAGGCCGGCGGCAACGCCGTAGACGCGGCCGTGGCCATGATCTACGCCGTGGGCCTGCTGGAGCCCGCCGCTTCCGGCATGGGCGGCGCAGGCCAGATGGTCATCTACCTGAAGGCGGAGGACCGGTATTTGGTGCTGGAGTACATGACCCAGGCGCCCGGGGCGGCCATTGCCGGGGAGATCTCCACCGACACCTCCTCCAACCCGCCCTCCGTGGAGTCCCTGGCCATCCCCGGGGTGGTCCACGGCACCATGACGGCCCTCGAGAAGTACGGCAGCGGCAACCTGACCCGCCGTCAGGTCCTGCAGCCGGTCATCGACCTGGCCCGCAACGGGTTCACCCTGCCCCAGCGCTGGAACACCAACATCGAGGGCCGGTATGAGAACCTGTCCGCGTACCCCTACACCCTGGGCCTGTATACCGACGACGGCTTCACCTACTCCAACGGCCAGACCATCTACAACAAGGACCTGGCCGACACCCTGGATCTCATCGCCGACGGAGGCAAGGAAGCCTTCTACAACAGCGACTTCACCCAGAAGATGGTTGACTATATCCAGTCCATCGGCGGCATCCTCACCCGGGAGGACTTCGCCCAGTACGAGACCAAGGAGCGGGAAGCCATCTCCACCACCTACCGGGGCAACACCGTCTACACCGTGGGCGGCCCCAGCAACGGCGGCGTGGCCCTCCTCGAGATGCTGAACATCATGGAGAACTTCGACATGAAGGCCCTTGGGCGCGACAGCATGGAGGCCGTCAAGGTCACCGCTGACGCCTACGCCCTGGCGGAGATGGACGGCGTGGCCTACATGGCCGACCCGGATTACTACAACCTGCCCGTGGCCGAGATGATCAGCAAGGAGTACGCCAAGGAGCGGGCGGCCAAGATCACCCTGGACACCTACCTCAAGAACGCCAAGAAGGGGAACCTCACCGTGACCCTCAGCGAGACCGGCGAAGCGGTGGCCGCCGCCAACACCCCCGATCAGGGCGGCACCACCCATCTGGCCGTCATGGACAAGGACGGGAACGTGGTCTCCACCACCAACACCAACGGCATCAACTTCGGCTCTGCCGTGGCCGTGCCCGGCACGGGCTTCGTGTTCAGCGCCCACCTGGGGAACCTGACCAACAGCCCCTCCGCCAAGGTGAACCGGCTCATGCCCTACATCCGGGTCCGCTCCACCATCTGCCCCTCCATCGTGGCCGACGAGAACGGCGTGCCCTTCCTGGCCGTGGGCTCCCCCGGCAACTGGGCGCTGGTGTCCGCCGTGGCCATCGCCATCTCCAACGTCATCGACTACGACATGAACGTGGCGGAGGCCGTGAACGCGCCCCGGGTCTATCGGGACCAGAACAGCAAGAACCTGACCATCGAGAGCCGGTACAGCCAGGAGACCATGGACAAGCTCACCGCCCTGGGCTTCTCCCTCACCAACGAAGGCGAGCTGGGCTCCCACGTGGGCTGCGTGGCCGCCGTGTACCATAAGCCCGGCGACAAGTTCTACGCCGCCGCGGACTACCGCCGCTTCTACGGTTCCGCCGCCTATTGATCCACTTCACAAAAGAGGCCGGGGAGAGCGCTGAAGCTCGCCCCGGCCCAGGAGGTTTTTTATCATGCGTGAAGAATACTTGCTTGCCCTCCTGATGCTGGGGGTGGTGGCGGTGGTGGAGATCATCACCCGAAACCATCCCAAGTGGTGGGCGCCTGCCCTGCTGCTGGCCGCCGTGGCCGGGAGCCTGGCGGCGGGCATGGGCCTGCGCTTCCGGGAGATCGTGGAGGGGCCCTTCGGCTTCCTCGACGCCCTGCTCCCCTGCGTGGTGGGCATGATCTTTCTCAGGGTCCTGAAGGACAACGGGGCCTGGGACGGGCTGCTGAGCCGTCTGCTGGGAGGGAGCCCGATCCTCTCCAGCTTCGGGGCCCTGCTCTTTGTGGCCCTGCCGGGCATGCTGACGGGCTTTGCCGCGGCCTCCGTGCTCATGAGCGCCAAACCGGTGTATTCCTACCTGCGCAGCCGCGGCGCCGACAAGGCCAAGGCCGTGGGTTTCATCGCCGTGGGCGCGTTCCTGGGCATGATGCTGCCCCCCAACTGCATCCCCGCCATCGTGGCGGCTAACGGCGCCGGGAGCGTGCTGCCCACCCCCTATGTGGGCTTCTTCCTGCCGCTGCTGGTGCTGGCCCTGCCTGCCTTCCTCCTCTTCGGGATCATGAGCGCGCCCCTCTTCAAGGGGACCGCTCCTGACCTTCCCAAGGGAAAGCTGCTGCCGCTGCTGCCCCTCGTTGTGGTCCTGGCGCTGGTGCTGGTGGAGGGGCTGTTGGGCTCCTACGTGTACGTAGGCGGCCAGGTGATCATCTTCCTCGTCGGCCTGGTGCTGGCCTTCCTCCTGCCGGCGGAGCGCCGGGGGCTCAAGGCGGCCCTGGACACCGTGCTCCAGGGCACGGCGGATCTGGCCATCCCCGCGGCGGCGGTCCTGGCGTTGGGCTCCTTCATCGAGGTCAGCTCCATGAACGGCATCCGGGGCATCTTCTCCTACCATATCCTGCCCTGGACCAACGGGGATCTCACCTGGGCGGTGATGCTGGTGCTCATGGCCCTGTCCCTGGCGGTGGGCTTCTTCCTGTCGGCGCCCCTGCCCGCCTTCTTCATCACCTACGCGGTGTTCCCCATCGGGTGGCTGGCCAACACGGTGATCGTCACCGGCTGCGCGGCGGCCGTGGGCGTGGTTTGCCTCATAGCCTTCCGGGGCGGCGTCTTCTCCCGGACCAAGGAGGAGCTGGGGATCGAGGACGTGACCTATAAGCAGGTCCTGCCGCAGCTGCTGCTGCCGGCCCTGCTGGTGACGGTCCTGGGCGTCGTCATGGTCGTCTTCGGCGACAAGATGACGGGACTCATTCTGTAAGGAGGGAAAGCACATGATATCCATCATCTATTACGTGGTGATCTCCCTGCTTGCGGTGCTGCTGCTGGTGGACCTGCTGAAGAAGCGCCCCCTGCCGGAGCTCATTTCCCTGGCCGTCATCCTGGTGACCTTCGCCCTCAGGGCGCTGCACGTCAAGTGAGGAGGCGGCCATGAAGAAATACAGCTATCTTTGGAAAAATATCCTGGTGCTGGCCGTGGCCCTTCTGTTCGCCGCGGTGGCGGCCCACGACTTCCTCGCCATGCGGACCCCGGAGCCCGTGGTGGCCAGCAAGGGCCTCACCCGGGTGGCCAGGCTCTCGGAGTACTGCGCCAACCTGAAGGGCACCGTGGGGGACGAGGCGGTCTACGTGTTCGATTCCGGCGTGCCCGGCGGCACCTTCCTGGTGCTGGGCGGCACCCACCCCAACGAGAGCGCCGGCATGATGGCGGCCATCGCCATGGCGGAGAACATCGAGGTGACGGCAGGCCGGGTCTTCATCATGCCCTGGACCAACACCTCGGGCTTCACCCACACCTCGCCTCTCGACGGCATGGTGGACATGTTCACCATCACCCTGAAGGACGGCTCCACCCGCACCTTCCGGGTGGGCAACCGGCTCACCAACCCGGTGGATCAGTGGCCCGATCGGAACTACTATGAGGGCACCTCCGGCCGGAAGCTGGTGGGCACGGAGACGGCGGAGATCCGCAACGTGAACCGGCTCTATCCCGGCAACGAGAACGGCGTTCTCACGGAGCAGGTCTGCGCGGGCATCAAGAACATGATCGTAGAGGAGAACGTGTCCATCGTCATGGACATGCACGAGGGCTCCCCGGAGTTCTACTATCTGGACACCACCATGGCCCATGAGCGGGCCCTGAACGTAGCCTCCCTCATGGCCATGGACATGGGCATGGAAGGGCTGGACATGAAGGCGGAGCTGTCCGGGCAGACCAGCTACGGCCTGTCCCACCGGAGCCTGGGGGACAACACCGACGCCCTCATGACCCTCATGGAGACCTACAACCCCTCCATGGGCCCCCTTCACGGGAAGATGGACGACGACCTCATCGTCAACGGCAACGAGCCCAACTACTACCAGGCCCATCTGGACGGCTACATCTACTACCGGGTGAAGGAGAACGGCATCCCCCTCATCGAGCGGATCGCCCGGCACATCGTGTGCATCACCAAGCTGAAGGACGCCTACAACCTGTATCATCCCGAAGCGCCCATCGAGTTCACCTGTCTCGGCTCCTACGACGACATGATGCAACTGGGCCTCGAAGGCGTCTTCAAGCCCGTCAAATAAGGCAACCCCATACGAATATATAAGGAAAAGAGGAAAAGAAAACCATGAAAAAGATCATCGCCATCCTGTTGGCCGTCCTGTTCGTCACCGCCCTCGCCGCCTGCGGCAGCAAGAGCGCTGAGACCGCCCCCGCCGCCACCCAGGCTCCCGCCGCGGAGCAGAAGCAGGAGGGCTACACCTCCTCCCAGGGCACCGTGGACGGGTTCGATCCCAACCAGAAGACCGAGTTCGCCATGAACACCAGCGAGGAGGTCCGCACCTTCAACATCGGCGAGGTGGACCCCTCCCTGTTCGAAGCGCCCATCCTGGTCACCTCCTTCGGTCAGAGCGCCGACACGTCCATGATGGACGCCATCATGAAGCGGTCCGGCGTGAAGGACTATGCCTTCAACGCCCTGGCCAAGGACACCGACATCAAGAACTATAAGACCGTCATCATCGTCTGCGGCGCCAGCTCCAAGGGCCTGGGCGCGGCCGGCATCTCCGAGGCGGACGAGACCGCCCGGGCCGAGAAGATCATGGCCGCCATCAACGAGACCAACCCGGCGGTCATCATGTGCCACCTGGGCGGCTCCATGCGCCGGGGCGTCCTGTCCGACAAGCTCACCGACATGGTGCTGGAGGTGGCCAAGTACATGGTGGTGGTGGAGGACGCCAACTTCGACGGCAAGTTCACCACCGTGGCCCAGGAGAAGAACATCCCCCTGACCTACCTGTACGCCATCAAGGACGGCATGGACGTGTTCTCCGCCCTGTTCAACAAATAAGAACCTGTTTCGTCGCCCTGCCCGCCCCGATCCCCGGGGCGGGCGGGATGTTTTCCTGATCCGATACAGAGAGGAGAACGCTTTGGATATCGAATTACTGGTCCTGTTGGCCATGCTGGGCGTGTTCCTGATCGGGAACCTGCTGCTGAAGCTCCCCGTCAGCATCTCCATGATCCTGGGCGCCGTGGCCGGCGCTCTGGTGGCGGGGGAGGGCATCCCCATCCGGCATCTGTTCGAGGGGTGCTTCACCTATGTGGACACCATTTTGATCATCTCCACGGCCATGCTGTTCATGACCGCCATCCAGCGCTCCGGCGCGTTGGAGGCCCTGAACGCCCTGATCGTCACCAAGTTTTATAAGGTGCCGGCCCTCATGCTGATCCTGCTCATGTTCATCGTCATGTTCCCGGGCATGATCACCGGCTCCTCCACCGCCGCGGTCCTCTCCGCCGGCGCCATCGTGGCCCCCATATTGCTGAAGATCGGCATCCCCAAGGAGCGGGCGGGCGCCATTTTGGCCGTGGGCGCCATCATGGGCATGGCGGCCCCGCCGGTGAACATCCCCGCCATGCTGATCGCCGGGGGCGTGGACATGCCCTACATCGGCTTTGAGGGGCCCCTGTTCCTCATCACCATCCCCTGCGCCATCTTCACGGTCCTGTTCCTGGGGCTCAAGTACTGCAAGAACCTGGACATCGAGGAGCTGAAGAAGGACCTCGATATGGAGGTGGGGAAGAAGTACGGCTTCAAGCTCTATATCCCCATCGTCCTGCTGGTGGTGCTGCTGGTGCTGACCCGGGCCGTCCCCAAGCTCATGCCCCAGCTGGGCACGCCCCTCATCTTCCTCCTTTGCGCCGTGGTGGCCGTGTTCACGGGCCGCCGGTTCAACGCCTGGGAGGGGGGCCTGGAGGCCATGGACACCACCATCCCCGTCCTCGCCAAGCTCATGGGCGTGGGCATGTTCATCCAGATTTTGACCCTCACCGGCGCCCGGGGCTATATCGTGGTCTCCTGCCTGGGCTGGGGTCTGGTGGCCCTGTATATCGCCATCTGCACCATCATGCCGGGCTTCGGCGCGGTCAGCTCCTACGGGGCGGCCAGCGTCATGGGCGTGCCGTTTTTGCTGGTGCTGCTGGACACCGGCGATCAGATCACCATCGCGGCCCTGCTGTCCTTCATCTGCTGCCTGGGCGATCTCATGCCGCCTACGGCTCTCGCGGGCAACTACGCCGCCCAGATCGTGGGCCTCAAGTATAAGCCCGTGCTGAAGCACTGCGTGATCCCGTTCCTGGTGTGCATCGCCCTGGCGGTGATCTACCTGCTCAACTCCAAGTACATGGGTTTTTTGACCCGGTAAGGAGGGAAGAACATGCTGTTTTTGAAATACGTGTATCTGGCCATCGTGGCCCTGCTGCTGGTGCTGATCCTCACCAACATGTTCAAGAAGGACAAGTTCCTCTACCAGCTGGACGCGGCCCTGGTCATCATCCCCCTGATCCTGCGGCTGCTGCTGATCAAGTGAGGGCATAGCTATGAAGAAGATACCGAAACGAATCTGGACCGCCGCGGCCCTGTGCCTCCTGGCCGCCGCCGTGTGCGTGTACCTGGGAATCACCTTCTCCTCCATGTGGAAGGACCAGCCCATATATCCCGGCCCCGGCGTCACCGCGGTGGAGATGCTTTCCGACTACAACCCGGGCCTCAAGGGCACCCATGGGGACACGGAGGTCTACGTGCTGGATTCCGGCAAGCCCGGCGCGGCGGTGCTGGTGCTGGGCGGCACCCATCCCAACGAGCCCTCGGGCGTGGTGGCGGCGGTGGCCCTCATCGAGAACTGCCAGCCCAAGACCGGCGTCCTCTACGTGATCCCCCGGGCCAACCACAGCGCCTTCACCTGCACGGACCCCCAGGAGGGCGCGCCCATGTTCTTTACCATCGAAACCCCCGGCGGGGATCGGACCTTCCGCTTCGGCTCCCGGGCCACCAACCCCATCGACCAGTGGCCTGACTCCGACGTGTACGTCCATAGGACCAGCGGCCAGACCCTGTCCGGCAGCGAGACCCGGAACCTGAACCGGGCCTATCCCGGCAGCAACAGCGGCACCTTCACCGAGCGGATCACCTACGGCATCACGGAGCTGGTGAAGCAGCGGGACGTGAAGATCACGGTGGACCTCCACGAGGCGTCCCCGGAATACACCACGGTCAACGCCATCGTGGCCCATCAGGACGCCATCGAGCTGGCCAGCTGGGCCTCCATGGACATGCAGATGGAGGGCATGAACATCAGCATCGAGGCGTCGCCCACCAACCTGCACGGCCTGTCCCACCGGGAGCTGGGGGACTTCACCGACACCCTGGCCACCCTCATGGAGACCGCCAACCCCTCCCAGGGCCGGCTTCGGGGCCGTACCAACGCGGATCTGGTGGTGAAGGGCGTGGACAAGTACTACGTCCGGGCCCGCAAGGCCGGGTCGGTCACAGTGGAGTTCACCGAGGCGGGCATCCCCCTGGACGAGCGGGTGGCCCGGCACATCTGCGGCATCGAGCAGCTGTGCAACGCCTATAACGAGCTGGGGAACCAGGAGACCATCGAACTGGGCGGCCTGCCCTCCTATCAGGAGATACTGACCAACGGCATCGGGCGCTATCTGTCCCCGGGAAAGTAAATCATCGTGAAGAGATTATGGCTGATCTGCCTGGCGGGGCTGCTCCTTTTGGGATGCGCCCCCCGGCAGGCCACAACGCAAAACCTACAGGCGACGGCAGCGCCCGCTGCTGACGCCACCCCCTTGCCGGTGGACGACGGGCCGGACCCCCAGGAGGAAGGGGGCATGACCGTCACCATCGGCGGGGAAATTTTCGCCTACGACGGCTATCGGGTCCTGGAGCCGGAGGTCACCTTCGACATCCACACCAGGACGGCCCACGACTTCGTGGCCGACTTCGACACGGCATACCCGGTGACCCGGGAGAGCTATCTGCTGACCCCCGGCGCGGACACGGAGACCACCGTGGTGAAGATCACCGGCCAGGACCCCGGCCCCACCCTTTACGTGGCGGCGGGCATCCACGGGGACGAGCGAGCCGCCTGGTACGCGGGGCTCATGCTCCAGAACATCACCATCCAGGCGGGCACCCTGTACGTGCTGGCCCCGGCCAACGCCTGGGGCGCCCAGCGGAACCAGCGCCGGGTGGGGGAGGACGACCCCAACCGCTGCTTCCCCGGGAGCGAGACGGGCACCATGGCCCAGCGGATATGCTATGCCATCTTCCACGACATCGAGGAGAAACAGCCGGAGCTGCTGCTGGACCTCCACGAGGCCATCGTTTACAAGGAGGGCCGGGACTTTCTGGGCAGCACCCTCATCTACACCTCCCTGGAGGGGATGGAGGACCTGTTCTTCGACCTGCTGTTCGCCACCCAGGAGGGGGAGGTGACCTCCTGCCCCTTCGGCTACAACGGCCCCGGGCCGGCGGGCAGCATGAACCGGACCGTCACCGATCAGCTGAAGATCCCCGCCATCACCGTGGAGACCTTCCGGGGCTTCCCCATGGAGCGTCGGGTATCGGATCAGCTGAAGGTGGTGGCCTACGTCCTGCGCTATAAGGGCATGCTATGAGCCTGCCGGAATACATTTTGATCGCTTTGTGCGCCGCATATCTCCTATACCTGGCGGGGGAAAAGCTCCTCCTTCGCCGGTGTAGGAGTTCTTTCGTTCACGTGATCCACGTGAACGGCATCCGGGGCAAGTCCTCCACGGTCCGGCTCATCGACGCGGGCCTGCGGGGCGGCGGCGTCCGGGTGCTCTCCAAGTCCACCGGCACCCTGCCCATGATTCTTCACGTGGACGGCCATGAGGAGCAGATCGTGCGCCGCGCCCCCGCCAACATCCGGGAGCAGGGGGACATGATGCGCCTTGCCCGCCGGGAGGGGGCCCAGGTGCTGGTGGTGGAGTGCATGGCCATCCATCCCGAGGGCCAGCGGGCCTCGGAGGACATGCTGCGGGCGGACCTGGCCGTCGTCACCAACGTGCGGCCGGACCATACGGACGTAATGGGGGAGACCCGGGAGGAGATCTGCGACGCCCTCCTCTCCATGCGCCCCCACAAGGGGGACCTGTTCACCTGTGAGGCGGACATGGCGCCCCGGATGGAGAAGGCCATGGCGGGCCGGGGACGGGTATTCGTCATCGAGCCCCGGCCGGAGGGGTATCCCGGCATACCTGACTTTCCGGAGAACGTGGCCCTGGCCCTGGCGGTGTGCCGGGCGGCGGGGGTCAGCGAGGCGGACGCCCTCGCCGGCATGGCCCACGTGCGGAAGGACCCCTACGCCTTCGAGCGCATCGACCATGGGAACGGGGTGTTCCTGAACGCCTTCTCCGCCAACGACGTGGTCTCCACCCTGAAGCTGTACGAAGATCAGAAAGCGGAGGGTCGGCTCATACTGATTTTGAACAACCGGCGGGATCGACCGGCCCGGGCGGAGGATATGAGCCGCCTCGCAGCCCGGCTCCCGGCGGAGGAGATATGGGTGCTGGGGGAGCAGCCCCGGCTTTTGAAGCGGCTGCTTAGGCGGACCTGCCCTCGGGTACCGGTGCGGATATTCGCCGATCCCGGCGAGGTGCCGCTGATATTTTCAGAAAAGACCGTGCTGCTGTGCGCGGGGAACATCAAGGGCGCGGGCGAAGCGCTGACGCAGCGGATCAGAGACCTGGGGAAGGAGGTGGGATCATGACGGAGAAGATACTGGTGCTGGGCATCGTGCTGAGCATCCTGTTCTACGAATGCACCCGCCTGTCCCCGGGGGGCATCATCGTGCCCGGGTATTTCGCCCTGTGTCTCACCACGCCCCTTCGGATCGGGTATACCCTCGCTTTGGTCCTGTTGACCTGGGCCCTGCTCCGGGGGCTGTCGAACCTGTTCATCCTCTACGGCAAGCGGCGCTTCGCGCTGGCCATCGTGCTCTCCTATCTGTTGAACCTGGCGGTGGTGGCCACGGGCCTGCTGCCCTTCCCCGTAGGCGTCATCGGCCTCATCGTGCCGGGGATCATGGTGCGGGAGATGGAGAAGCAGGGCGTTGGAAAGACCCTGCTGGCCCTGGCCGCGGTCACGGGCATCCTGGCCGCCGTCATGCTGCTCATGGGGGCCCTGTGAAGCGGCGGGAACGGACAACGTGCATATTGATCCTCATCATGGTCTTGGTGCTGCTCGCCGGGTGCCTGGGGAGCTTTTGGGGCGTTCGGACCGTCCCCAAGGGCCACTATGAGGCCATGGTCCGGGCGGCAGAGCAGATGGAGAGCTGCATGGCGGAGCTGAAGGCGGAGCGCCTGCGGCGGGGCATCCCCATCGACGAGGAAACGGACCGGTTCTCCACGGGTCTTCTCGGCACGGACTTCACCGCCATCACCACCACCCTGGGGAACCTGGAGGCCAAGCGCACCTCCTGCCAGCCGGACATGGCGGCCCTGGTCTGCGACCTGTACGTCCGGGCCGGGGTGCAGGCGGGGGACCGGGTGGCTATCTGCAGCACCGGCTCCTTCCCGGCTCTGAACCTGGCCGCCCTGTGCGCGGCGGAAGCCCTGGGGGCGGAGCCCGTCATGATCGTGTCCATCGGCGCCTCCACCTATGGGGCCAATATCCCGGCCTTCACGGCCCCGGAGATGCTCTATCACCTGTATGAAGCGGGCCTCGTCGCCACGGCCCCCGCGGGGGTCACCCTGGGCGGGGACAACGACCTGGGCCTCAACATGGGCGCGGTGTTCTTCCCCGACGAGGCGGGGGCGCTGCAGGCCGCCCTGGACAGGATGGAGAAGGCGGGGATCGTCGTAACGCAGATACCCGACCGGCAGGCGAACCTCCGTTGGCGGGAGTCGCTGTACGGGGACGTGAGCTGCTTCGTCAGCGTGGGCGGCCACAACATGGCCCTGGGGGACCACGGCGAGGGCTACGCCCTGGGCCAGGGGCTGATCCAAAGGAGGGTGACCGACGGGGAGGACTACCTGATGGGCCACTATCTTGCCTTGGGCGTCCCCTGCGTGGGCCTGCTGAACGTGAAGCAGCTCTGTGCGGAATACGGCCTGCCTTTTGACCCCACAGCCCTTGAAAAGGTGGGGCAAAGTCATTTATACTATGAAAAAGCGTACCCCAGGGCGCCGCTGCTGATTGCCCTGGCGCTGACGGCCCTTCTGCTGGCCGCCTGCTGGCGGATCCACAGGAGGGGGCCTGGACCCGACCCCATCCCTACGAAAGGAGACGATACCATGAACAAAGCTTTGGCAGAACAGTTTTTGACCCGATACGAGGAGGCCGCCACCCGGCGCGAGAAGGCCCTGGCCCTCTACAACGCCATGGTGGTATCCATGCCCAAGGAGGAGTTCCCGGCGTTCCTGGGGGACGCCAGCGACGCCTTCCTGGCCTTCATCAAGACCATGCAGAACGAGGACGCCGACGTGTCCACCGCCGTGGCCTACGAGAAGGACGCCCCCTGCAAGCGGTATTTGAATACCCTGTATAAAAAGCTGAAGGCCCTTTGACCTTCAGCTTCGATCGTCGACAAACGACAGTTCGCTCCTGCCGGCCGCTGTCCCCTGCCCGTCGCCGCGACGGCGGCTCAGAAGACGGGCGGAGGGAGCGTCACAGGCGCCCCATCCGGGGCAGCAGCCTCTCGTACAGCGCGTCCCGGTTCTCCGGCGTGATATAGAACACCTCCGCCCGGGGCTGGGATCGGACCGCGTTCAGAAAGGCCACGTCCCTGCGGCTCTTCACGGCAGCGATCACGGGCACGTCCCCGGAGAGGGCCTCCAGCACGGCGGCGGTGAAGGCCTCCGCCCGGGCCTCGAAGAACCCCAGCTCGTCCATGACGAGGATGCCGCCGGGCCGGGCCGCACGGACGTACCGGACGCCCAGGCCGTCGAAGACCTCCAGGTTGGGCCGATGGGTCCGGCTGTCGCAGACGCCGATGCAGTTCTCCTCCGTGTAGACCCGTTCCGCCATGGGCTGCCCCGCCGGGTGGATGTAGATGGGGTGGAACCCGTCCGGGCTCGCCGGGGCCATCTTGGTGACGAACCCGTACCGGGGCCGGGAGGAGGCCCGGAGCAGCCTTTCGATCAGCGTGCTCTTGCCCACCCCACGCTCGCCGCATATGAGGATGTGTATCTTTTCCGCCATCCTCATGCCCCCAGGGAGTTCCGCGTCAGGTCGTCGAACTGATCCCGGGTGATGTGACAGTGGTAGAACAGCTCGAAATACTCCTGCACCGCCGCATACAGGTCCAGCTGGGCCGCCTCGGGGTACAGAAGCTCGCTCATCCACAGCATGCCCAGGTACCGCTGGACGGAGGGCGGGAAGCCCATCCAGTTGTAGGGGCCGAAGGGCACCTCGTAGTATTCACCGTTCCGAATGGCGGTCACGGCCTGCCACTCGGGGCGGTTTTTTACGTCCCCATAGATGCTCTCGGGGGCGAAGAGGATCACCTCCGGGTCCCAAAGCAAAATCTGCTCCATGTCCACCTCGTTCCCCGTGCCCTTCGACGACGGGCTCTCCACCACCGCCAGGTTGTTGCCTAAGAGGTCGATGATCTCGGCGTGGTAGCTCCCCTGGGCGATGACGTTCAGCCCCTGGTCCCCGGTGACGTACAGCAGGTTTCTCTTCTCCACAGCGCCCGCGATCTCCACCGTCCTCGCATAGACCCGGTCGCAGTAGGCGGCCAGGGCTTCGGCCTCGGTCGGCATGTCCAGCAGCTCGCCCAGCTTTCGGTACGCGTGCCCCATGGAGGCGGTCAAGGCGGTGATGTGGACGAAGGGGATGCCGGTCTGCTCCTGCAGGGCGTCCAAATCCTCCACGATGGTCTTCTTGGGCTCGCCCACGTCGATGACTATCTGGGCGCCGCTGGCCCAGGATGGGCAGGTCATAATACTTTCTGTCGAAGAACTGTTCGGCTGTCTTATCCCATTTGCCGGCGATGCCCGCCAGCTTGTCCGGGCACAGGGCGAACAGCACGATCTGAGCAAGAGGTCCGCTGACGGCCACCTTATCGATGGTACAGGGCACCGCCACGGTCCGGCCCACCGAGTCGGTAAAGGTCCGCGTCGTGGGCGGAGCCGTTTGTGCGGGCGCGGCCGCCGCGCTTTCCGGCGCTTCGGAGGCTTTGGGCGCTTCGGTGGGGGCGGGGGCCTCCGGGGTTTTGGCCGCGGCGCAGGCCGTGGACAGCAGCATCAGCGCCGCCAGCAGCAAGGTCAGGATGCGTTTCATGTTTTTTCCTCCTTATCGGGGTATATCTCGGACCCGGATGACGATCATGCCCACGGGCCGCAGGGCGGGCAGGTAGTAGGGGAAGACGGGGTCGCCCGTTTCCGTAAGCCGGGAAAGGGCCTCGGCCTCGGTCACGGCCGTCTCGGGGTCGTAGAGTCGGAAGAAGCGGATGGCGTCGGCAATGCTCCGGAAGGGCTGGCCCATGTCCGCGTCGAAGGTCTCGGCGGCGAAGGGCACGCCCAGGCGCTCCAATTCCCTACAGGTCAGGGGGTAGGTGAACTTGCGGACGGCCCCCGGGTCCCGGGTGAAGCGGTGGGTGCTCCAGTTCTTCTTGAACAGGACCAGCGTGTCCCGGCAGTGGCTCTTAGCCCAGGCCAGGGTCTCCGGCACGCCGCCGAAGAAGCAGAACAGGCCGCCGTCGTAGACCTCCTCAGGCGGCAGAGCGAAGGCGTCCCCCTGTCGGACGGTGAGCCCTGAGGTCCCCGGAATGTACCGGAGGGGCAGGGGGGAGAGGTCCATGGCGGTCACGTGGTAGCCCCGCTTCGCCAGGGCCACCGACAGGTGCCCCAGGCCGCAGCCCCCCTCGAACAGGGCGCCGCCGGGGGTCAGGTGGGCCGCCGCCTTCTGGGCCAAAAGGTCGTAGCTCTTCGTGTATGCGGCGCTGTCGTTCCAAAAGGCGGCGCTTTCCTCGGTCCAAAGGAACATCAGCTCACCTCCCGGGGCACCAGCACAGGGCCCTGCTCCGTCTCCACCAGCTCGATCCGCCGGCCATAGAGCGCCTCCAAAAGGGCGGGGGTCAGCACCTCCCGGGGCGCGCCCAGGGCCAGCATCCGCCCCTCCTGCAGGGCCAGGGCCCGATCCGCGAACCACAGGGCGTGCTGGGGATCGTGGGTGGACAGGAGGACGGTGTACCCGTCCTTCGCCAGGTCCCGGGCGACGCCCAGCACGTGGAGCCGGTTCCCGTAGTCCAAACTGGCCGTGGGCTCGTCCATGAGCAAAATCTTCGCCTGCTGGGCGAGAGCTCGGGCGATGAACACCAGCTGCTGTTCCCCGCCGGACAGGTGGTCGAAGGGGCGCTCCGCAAGATGGGAGATGTTCACCCGTTCCATGGCGTCCCGGGCCGCGGCCCGCTCCTTCTCCCCGGGCAGGTTGAAGGGGGAGAGGGTGTGGCTGGTGCCCATGAGCACCATATCGAAGGCGCTGTACCGGAAGGACAGGGGATGGGCCTGGGGGATGGCGGCCACCCGGTGGGCCCGCTCCCGGGGCGTGAGGGCGGCCAAATCGGCGCCGTCGGCGGCGATGCGGCCCGAGTATTTGCGCTCCTGGCCCATGACGCACTTGAAAAGGGTGGTCTTGCCCACACCGTTGGGGCCCAGGATGGCCAGCAGCTCTCCGGCTTCGGCGGTGAAGGTCAGCTCGTGGAGCACTGGGTGCTTCCCATAGCTGAAGCTCAGGTTTTCCACGGTCAAACTCATAGCTTTTCCTCCTTCCGCATGATGAGGTAAAGGAAGAAGGGCGCGCCCACCAGGGCGGTCAGAATGCCGATGGGGATCTCCACAGGCAGCAGGTTCCTTGACACGTCGTCCACCAGCAGCAGAAAGGCGGCCCCGCAGAGAAAGCTCCCGGGCATGAGATATCGGTGATCGCTCCCCAGGACCTTCCGGCACAGATGGGGCACCACCAGGCCCACCCAGCCGATCATGCCCGAGAAGGACACGCTGGCGGCGGTGACCAGGGTGGCAGAAAGGAGCAAAGCGAGGCGCACCCGGCCCGTGTTCACCCCCAGGGCCCGGGCTTCGCTGTCCCCCAGGCTCAGCAGGTTCAGCTGCCACCGGAGCAGGAACAGGGGCGCAAGGCCGATCGCCATGGGCAGAAAGGCCAGGGGGATGTCGGAAAGCCGGGTCCCGGACAGAGAGCCCATGAGCCAGTAGGTGATCTGGGGCAGCTGATTGGAGGGATCGGCTACCAACTTAATATAGGATGTACCGGCGTTGAACAGGGAGGAGAGCATGATGCCCGCCAGGATGAGGTTGATGAGCCTTGCCCCCGGCGCCCGCCGGGCTACCAGCATCACGAGACCCACGGAAAGAAGGCCGAAGCAGAAGGCGCTGACGGTGATCATCCGGGTGGACGCCCCCAGCAAAATGGCCAGGGCAGCCCCGAAGGCGGCGCCGCTGGAGGCCCCCAGGATGTCCGGGGAGGCCATGGGGTTGTGGAACACCCCCTGAAAGGCGGCCCCTGCCGCGGACAGGGAACAGCCCACCAGGCACGCCATCAGGATGCGGGGCAAGCGGATGTTCACCACGGCGATCTCCATCTGCTCCGTCCAGGTCCTTGGAAGGGCCCCGCGGCCCGTGAACAGCTCCAGGAACCGGGTCCACAGGATCTTTACCACCGTGAGGGGCGGCACTCCGTACCGTCCCAGGGAGAAGGAGACCAGAAAGAGGACGGCCAGCAGCAGTCCCAAAATGAGCAACGCCCGCCGGGCTTTTCGCTCGCTGTCCATGGCCGCACCTCCTTCCCACCGTTATTTTTACGTAAAGATAACGCTTGCCTACAGTATACCGCCTTTTGCTCCCTTTGTCCAGCCTTCCGGCCAAAAAGAGGGGAAGGTATTGCCTGGGCCGCCGTTTCGTGGTATATATCTTCCATACCGCCGAAAGGACGAACCCCATGATCATCCATGAGTACGACCCCCATACCCAGCCCATGATCGACCTTGCGGCCTTCTACGGGCCGAAGAAGCGCCTGCTGGACAAGTGCCTGATCCTCTTTTCCAAGGAGATCCACGACTATCTTCTTGAGCGGTACGACTGCGCCGTGGTGGGCCACATCGGCGCCTGCAACGGCGTCACCCCCATCTACCGCTTCGACCTGGACGGAGAACCTGTGGCCTTCTACCTGTCGGCCATCGGTTCCGCCATCGCCTCCGGCAGCTGCTACGAGGTCCATTGGCAGACCGGGGCCACCAAGTTCCTCATGTTCGGCTCCTGCGGGAGCTTGGAGGGGGAGAGGACCCGGGGTAAGTATATCGTCCCCACCGAGGCCTACCGGGGCGAGGGCGCTTCCTACTACTACGCGCCGCCCGCCGACTACATTGCGATCAGGACCGCCGACAAGCTGGCCGCCATCCTGGACGCCCTGGGCGCGCCCTATGTGCAGGGCCGGGTCTGGACCACGGACTCCATGCTTCGGGAAACGGCGGGCCTGGTGCAGAGGCGCCGGGCCGAGGGGTGTCTTGCGGTGGAGATGGAGCTGGCCGGCGTGGAGGCCCTCTGCGACTTCTACGGCCTCACCCTCTATGACTTTCTGGAGGCAGGGGACGTGCTGGCGGAAAGCGGCTACGACACGGCGGGCCTCAAGAGCGCCAACCACCACCTGGGGAAGCTCCACCTGGGATTGGAGATCCTCAAACGCATATAAAGGAGAAACCCATGAAATCCACCTGGACCCTGCCCGAGGGCTACGGGCAAAAGTATCTCATCGATTTGAAGGACAACAAGAAACAGTTCTGGATCGTCAACGGCCTCAGCATCCTCATCATGCTGGTCTTGGCGGCCCTGTTCTTCCAGCTCCTGTGGTACGGCTTCCTGGAGCTGCACTTCGAGGGGCTGCCCGTCCAGGCCCTGGTGATGCTGGTGGGCATGCTGGCCTACATCCCCCTCCACGAGCTGGTCCACGGCATCTGTATCCGCCGCTTCTCCGGCAAAAGGGCCAAGTACGGCTTCACCCTGGTCTACGCCTACGCCGGGAGCGACTGCTTTTTCAACAAGGGGGACTATCTTATCATCGCCGCCGCCCCGGTGGTGTTCTGGGGCGTCGTCTTCCTGCTCCTGCTGTTCCTGCTGCCCGTGAATTGGCGGTGGGTGCCCTACGTCTGGCAGCTCTTCAACCTCTCCGGCGCGGCAGGGGACTTCTATGTGTTCCATCGCCTCCACAGGGAGCCCGATACCATCCTCTGCCAGGACACGGGCGTGAAGATGGCCGTCTTCGACAAGGCGTAACAAAAGACCGTTTCGTTTTCAAAACAGCCGAAAAGTGTATATTCTCTCCGGCAAATTGACTTGCCCCCGGGAGAATGGTAGTATGGACGGTAGAGAAAACAGAGTTTTTGGAGGTATGCTTGCCATGGATGCGGACCATTCCCTTGCCCCGGTCGTTCTGGATGGAGAGAGCCTGACCATCGAGAAGGTGGTGAGCGTAGCTCGATACAACGCCCCCGTGGCGCTCAGCGAAAGCTGCTATGAGGGCATCGACCGGGCCAGGGCCCTGGTGGAAAAGATCCTGCGGGAGGACCGCCGGGTCTACGGCATCTCCACGGGCTTCGGTGAATTCTCCAAGGTGAACGTGGGCCACGAGCAGAGCGCCCAGCTCCAGGAGAACCTGATCTTGAGCCATTGCGTGGCCGTGGGCACGCCGCTGGCCCAGGAGGTGGTCCGAGCCATGATGCTCCTTCGGGCCAACGCTCTCGTAAAGGGCAACTCCGGCATCCGGCGGGAGCTCATCGAGTGCCTCATCGCCATGCTCAACAAGGGCGTCACCCCCGTGGTGCCCCGGCAGGGGTCCCTGGGGGCTTCCGGTGACCTCGCGCCCCTGGCCCACATGGCATTGGTGCTCCTGGGGCGGGGCGAAGCCTGGTACGAAGGGGAGCGTCTCCCCGGGGCCGAGGCCATGGCTCGGGCCGGCATCCCCACCTATCATCTGGTGGCCAAGGAGGGCCTGGCCCTCATCAACGGCACCCAGTGCATGACCGCCCTGGGCGCCCTGGCCTGGTACGACCTCGACCGCGGCGCGAAGCTTGCAGACATCACCGCCTCCATGACCATGGAAGCCCTGACCGCCCTCACCTCCGCCTTCGATCCCCGCATCCACGCCCTGCGCCCCCAGCGGGGCCAGAGCCAGGTGGCCAAAAACATCCGCCTGCTCATGGAGAACAGCCCCACGGCCGAGGCCTCCCGTGACCTCAGGGTCCAGGACGCCTACGCCATCCGCTGCATCCCCCAGGTCCACGGGGCCGTCCGGGATTCCATCGCCTACGTGAAGGGCGTGCTGGAGATCGAGATGAACTCCGTCACCGACAACCCCATCCTCTTCCCCGAGGACGAGTCCGTCATCTCCGGCGGCAACTTCCACGGGGAGCCCGTGGCGTTGGTCATGGACTTCCTGGGCATCGCCGCGGCGGAGCTCTGCTCCATCAGCGAGCGGCGACTGGAGCGCATGGTGAACCCCGCCCTCTCCAACGGCCTGCCCGCCTTTTTGACCCCCCACGGAGGCCTCAACTCCGGCTACATGATCTGTCAGTATTCGGCGGCCTCCATCGTGTCCGAGAACAAGGTCCACGCCCATCCCGCCTGCGTGGACAGCATCCCCTCCTCCGCCAACCAGGAGGACCATGTGAGCATGGGCACCACCGCCGCGAGAAAGTGCCGGACCATCGTGAAGAACCTCTATTCCGTCCTGGCCTTCGAGCTCATGGCGGCGGTCCAGGGCATCGACCTTCGGGGCATCCAGGACAAGCTCTCCCCGGTCCACAGGGAGATCTACGACCTGGTCCGGGCGGTGGTCCCCTTCTGCGAGGACGATCACGAGCTTCGCCTGGACGTTTCCGCCATGAACGAGCTCATCCGCTCCGGGAAGATCGAATCCCTGGCGGCCCGGATGCTGCCCGACTTCCACTGAGCATACTCACGCTTTCCAAAGCCCGGTCCGCCGGGCTTTTTGCATATCCTGACGCCTTCCCGCGTATTTTGGAACAAAACGCGATCAGGAGGCGATCTATGGATTTCAGCGAGATGAAGGTGACCGAACGGCAGCAGAACGCGGGCCCCTGCGGCCGGTTCACGGTGCAGGAGCCGGAACGGAAGGTGACCGTGCGCTCGGGGAGCATGATGGCGAAGGTCAGCCTGTGCCTGGGGGTGCTGCTCATCGCCCTGGTGCTGGAGCTGGGCGGCACGGCCAAGGACCGGCAGCGGCAGGTCTTCGCGGAAGGGGATAAGCGGCCGGAGGCCACCGCCCGGGCGGAGAATCTGGGGGCCATCTACTACGTGGAGACCGACGCCGCCCCCACCGCCCCCGGCGCGGGGGCCGATGTGAAGCGGGTCAAGTGGGCCCCGCCGGTGCGGTCCGACGAGGTGACCCTCCTTCGGGAGGACAGCGTGGTGGGCTTCTCGGCCCTGGACACCCAAGTGAGCTGCTGCTGCGGGGGCCGGGTCTTCGCCGTGGGCGAGGACGAGGACTGGGGCAAGTACGTGCGGGTCCGGTCCGCCGGGGACGTGGACGCGGTGTACTACGGCTTCGAAGAGGTGAGCGTCCGGGCCGGACAGACCGTGAATGCGGGCCAGCTCCTGGGCACCGTGCCCCTGGGGCGGCGGGTGTATCTCTCCGTGTCCGAGAAGGGCGCGCCCCAGGACCCCCGCGCCTACGTGTCGCTGACGGTCCAGAAGCAGGCATGAAGCGGCTCTTGGAGCTGGGCGAGACGGAGGTGTGGGCCCACTGGACGCTGCTCCCCGCCGCCCTGCTCCTGGTGGTGGCGGAGGGGCCCCGGCGGGCGGGCCTGGGGCTGCTGGCCCTGCTTCTCCACGAGACGGGGCATCTGTTGACCGCCCGGGGGCTTGGCTACCGGGTCCGGTCGTTGGAGCTGTGGCCCTTCGGAGCGGCCCTGAGCATGGATTTGAACACAGGGAGCCGGGGCGCCCTGCCCGTGGCCCTGGCGGGGCCCCTGTGCAACCTGGCGGCGGCGGCCATGAGCCTGCTGCTGTTGCGGCTCCTGCCCCGGACGGAGGGGGTCATGGAGCCCTTCTTTTGTATGAACCTGTCCCTGGCGGCGGTGAACCTGCTGCCGGCGGAGCCCCTGGACGGGGGCCGGGCCCTGGCGTCCCTGCTCTCCCGGCCCCTGGGCGTCCGCCGGGCCCGGCGGCTCACGGCCTGGACGGGCCTCCTGCTGGGCGGGGCCCTATTCAGCCTGGGGGTCTACGGGGCCATCCTGGGCGTGGGCAGCGAAAGGGCCCTGCTGTTCGCCGCCTTTTTGCTCCTCTCCGGCGTCCGCACCATCCGGGGGGAGGATAGGGCCCTGGAGGGCCTGCTGGATCGGCAGGCGTCCCTTCGGGCGGGGCGGCCCGTGGAGGTCCGGGAGGCGGCCCTTATGGCGGATCGGACCGCCGGGGAGGCTTTGCGGGCCCTGCGCCGGGGCCGGTACACCCTGATCCGGGTGGTGGATCGGAACGATCGGCTGCTGGGCACCCTGGACGAGGGGGCCCTGCTTCGGGGGCTCATGGACCGGGGCGAAAAAATCACCCTGGGGGAGCTGTTTTTCCTGTTTGACCGGTGAAAGGTTTTGTGGTATAGTACATTAGTTAGACTGCGTTTTTATGTGCATAGGCCTGAAAACGCCGTAGTTTGGGCAATACTGTAGGCAGGAAAGGCATGACGGAAGAAGTTTTCAACAGGCTCCTCGATCGGGTGGAGAAGCCCGCCCGGTATATCGGCGGCGAATACAACATGCAGGTGAAGGACCAGGCGGACCTTCGCTTCGCCCTCTGTTTCCCCGACGTGTACGAGATCGGCATGTCCCACCTGGGCTCCCGCATCCTCTACCATGTGCTCAACGCCATGGACGGCGTCCGCTGCGAGCGCTGCTTCGCCCCCTGGACGGACATGGAGCAGGCCCTCAGGGAGGCGGGGGAGGAGCTCTTCACCCTGGAGACCCGGAGCCCCCTCAAGAGCTTTGATATTGTGGGCTTTTCCCTGCTGTACGAGATGTGCTACAGCAACATCCTGACCATGCTGGCTCTCTCCCACATCCCCTTCCTGAGCCGGGATCGGGGGGAGGACATGCCCCTTCTCGTGGCGGGCGGCCCTTGCGCCGTGAACCCGGAGCCCATCGCCCCATTCTTCGACGCCGTGGTCATCGGCGACGGGGAGGAGGCGGAGCCGGAGCTGGTGAACGCCTATCGGGCCTGGCGCGCAGCGGGGGAGACCAAGCAGCAGCTGTTGGAACGGCTGGCCGCCATCCCCGGGGTCTACGTGCCCAGCTTCTACGAGGCGGCGTACGACGAGAACGGCTTTACGGCCATCCGTCGCCTCACGGACAAGGCCCCCGAGAAGGTGACGCGCCGCATCCTCGAGGACCTGGACGCTGCGCCCTTCGTAGGAGACCAGCTGGTGCCCCACATGCAGATCGTCCACGACCGGGTGGCGTTGGAGGTCATGCGGGGCTGCACCCGGGGCTGCCGGTTTTGCCAGGCCGGGTACATCTACCGGCCCGTGCGGGAACGGTCGGAGAAGACCCTGCTTGAGCAGGCGGAGCGGCTGGTGTCCTGCACCGGGTACGACGAGATCTCCCTCCTCAGCCTGTCTACCGGGGACTATTCCCATCTCCACGACCTGCTCCCCGAGATCATGGACCGGATGGAGAAGAAACGGGTGTCCGTGGCCTTGCCCAGTTTGCGCATCGACTCCCTCCTGAAGGAGGAATTGGAGAAGATGCAGTCCGTCCGCAAGGCGGGATTGACCTTCGCCCCCGAGGCGGGGACCCAGCGCATGCGGGACGTGATCAACAAGAACGTGACCGAGGAGGACCTCTTGCGGGCCTGCTCCGACGCCTTCGAGTCCGGCTGGACCGGGGTGAAGCTGTACTTCATGATCGGCCTGCCCACGGAGACGGACGAGGACGTGCTGGGCATCGCGGAGCTGGCGAAGAAGGTGTCCCGCCTGTTCTACGCCATGCCCAAGGAGAAGCGGGGCAAGGGGCTGCGCCTGACGGTCAGCGTGTCCACCTTCGTGCCCAAGCCTCACACCGCTTTCCAGTGGTGCGCCCAGAACGATCCGGAGGAGATCCGGCGGAAACAGCGGCTCCTGGTGGGCGCCATGAAGGGCGTCCGGGGCGGGGAGCTCCACTACCACCCCAGCTTTCTGTCCGTCCTGGAGGCCGCCTTCTCCCGGGGGGACCGGCGGTTGGGGGACGTGCTGCTGCGCGCCTACGAGAAGGGCTGCCGCTTCGATTCCTGGAGCGAGCATTTCAAGCCCGACGCCTGGCAGGAGGCCTTCCATGAGTGCGGCCTCACGGTGGAGGAATACGCCCACCGGCAGCGGGCGTTGGACGAGCCCTTGCCCTGGGGCCACGTGGACGTGGTGGTCACAGAGGACTATTTGAAACGGGAGTACGAGAAGGCCATGGAAGCGGTCACCACCAAGGACTGCCGCCAGGGCTGCAACGGATGCTTTGGGAGGGCCTATGCGGATCATCGCTGCTTTGCATGAGACGGGTCGGGCGGCGTATCTATCGCACCTCGACATGCAGCGGACGCTCCAGCGGGCGCTCCGCCGGGCGGACATGCCCCTCCAATACTCCCAGGGCTTCAACCCCCACCCCCTCATGGCCTTTGCGGGGGCGTTGAGCACGGGGTTCGAAAGCCAGCGGGAGTGGTTCGACGTGCGCCTGGAGGGGGAGATCGCCCCCGGGGATTTCGAGGCGCGGTTGAACGCGGTGCTCCCCGAGGGCATGGCCGTGTCCCATGCCGTGGAGGCCCCGGAGGGCCTCTCCACCCTGACCGGGCATCTTGCCGCCGCCCGGTACACCCTGTGGGTCCGGCCCGAGAAGGCCGTCAAGGCGGCAGAGGTGAACAGCGCCCTCAACCAACTGCTGGAACGGGAAGAAATTATGGTACGGAAGCGGACGAAGAGCGGGGCCATGGTGCCCCAGAACATCCGTCCGCAGCTCTACGAAGCAAGGCTCACGGGAAAGGACGGCGGATCCTTCACGCTGGATGTTTTGGGAGAGCTGACCGCCGGTGGCGGGTTGCGCACGGAAGCGTTCGTCAACGTGCTGCTCGATTTTCTGGGGTCAGCGGGCTCTTTCAGATGCCGGCGGGAGGAGATGTACTTCGACGAAGTGCCGGGGCTCCCCAGCCTTGGGAAAGGAAAACATGAATAAGGAAATTTTGGTAGACGCCAACAAATTCGCCATCCGCGTGGCGGTGGTGGAGGACGGCACCCCCGTGGAGCTCTACGTGGAGCAGACGGGGACGGAACGATTGGTGGGGAACATCTATCTCGGCAAGGTCCAGAACGTGCTGCCGGGCATGCAGGCGGCCTTCGTGGACATCGGCCTCGAGAAGAACGCCTTTCTGTACGCCGGGGACGTGTTCTTCCCCGGGGATCAGTACGACGAGCTGGAGCAGCTTCCCGAGACCCGGAAGATCGGCGACCTCTTGAAGCCGGGCCAGAACGTGCTGGTCCAGGTGGCCAAGGACCCGGTGGGCACCAAGGGCGCCCGGGTCACCACCCACATCACCCTGGCGGGGCGCTCCCTGGTGCTCATGCCCACGGTGGACTACGTGGGCGTCAGCCGCCGCATCGAAAAGGAGGACGAGCGGACCCGGCTCCGCAAGATCCTCAACGAGATCAAGCCCAAGAACAAGGGCGTCATCGTCCGCACCGCCTCCGCCGGGAAGACCAAGGAGGCCTTCCAGGAGGACCTGGACAGCCTGTTGACCCTCTACGAGGACATCGAGAAGAAGTCCAAGAAGACCAAGGCCCCCGCCCTCATGCACGCGGAGCAGAGCCTGCTGTTCAGGACCGTCCGGGACCTTTTGATGAAGGACGTGGACCGGGTCTTCGTCAACGACCAGGAGGCCTTCGAGAAGCTCAAGGGGATCGCGGACGTCATGGCCCCCAAGCTGAAGCCCCGCATCCTCTACAAGGACAGCGAGGCCCTCTTCGATCGCTACGACACCGAGGCGAAGATCGAGAACGCCCTCTCCCGCCAGGTTTGGCTCAAGTCCGGCGGGTATCTGGTCATCGACCGGGCCGAGGCCCTGACCGTCATCGACGTGAACACGGGCAAGTACGTGGGCAAGGACAACCTGGAGAAGACCATCACCAACACCAACTGCGAGGCGGCCAAGGAGATCGCCGTCCAGCTCCGGCTGCGGGACATCGGCGGCATCGTCATCATCGACTTCATCGACATGGAGAAGGAGTCGGACCGGCAGAAGGTCCTCCAGACTCTGAAGGACGCCATGCGGGACGACCATACCCGGTCCCACGTGTTCGGGTTCACCCACCTCGGTTTGGTGGAGCTGACCAGGAAGAAGACCGGCCGGAGCATCGGCGACACCCTGAAGGTCACCTGTCCCTACTGCCAGGGGGAGGCCAAGGTCCTCTCGCCCTACACCGTCTTCAACCGGCTCCGCAAGCAGACGCTGCAGGTATTGAAGGGCTGCAAGCTGAAGCGCATCTACATCGAGGTCAGCCCCGACGTGGCCGCGGCCATGGAGGAGCTCATGAAGAAGGACGGGGAGTTGTTCCCCGAGGCCAGGGACGCCGACTTTTACGTGAAGGCCAACCCGGCCCTCCACGCGGAGAAGTTCACCGTGAAGCCCCTGCCGGACAAGCGGGTGGCGGAGTGCAAGAAATCCTGTCGGATAATGCACTAAAAAACGCAAAATCTCCGGAAAAATTTGTTGACACAGCCCCTGCCGAGCTGTATAATACTTCGGCAAGCCGCGTTGAGCCGGTTTTCTAAGTGCGCGCGATCATCGAACGGCGATCGCCCGTCACCGTCCCAAGCGAGTCTGGGAAGAAGGAGGAAGCACAAACATGTACGCAATCGTTCAGACCGGTGGTAAGCAGTATAAAGCCCAGGTTGGCGACGTCATCTCCGTGGAGAAGCTGGACGCCGAAGTGGGCGCCGAGGTCACCTTCGACGTATTGCTGGTCGCAGACGGTGAGACCATCACCGTGGGCACCCCCGTGGTTGAGGGCGTCAAGGCCACCGGCAAGGTCGTGGAGCACGGCAAGGGCAAGAAGGTCATCGTCTTCAAGTATAAGCCCAAGAAGAACATCCGCAAGAAGAACCGAGCTCAACGGACACGCCAACGAAGGTGCCTATGGAGAGGACATCGTGTGCGCGGGCATCTCCGCCATCACCGAGACCGCTTTGTTAGGCATCACGGATGTATTGAAATTGGACGCAGCCTGGACCCGCCAAGAGGGGCACCTGCGCTGCGAACTAAACCGGGATACGTCCCCGGAGGATATGGCGAAGGCCGCCATCGTGTTCAACACCATGATCGCGGGCCTCACGTCCCTCCAGCAGGGCTATCCCAAGTCCCTCAAGTTTTCATACAGGGAGGTATGAGCTATGTTTACGATGAATCTGCAACTGTTCGCGCATAAGAAGGGCGTGGGCTCTTCCCGTAACGGCAGAGACAGCGAAAGCAAGCGTCTTGGACCCAAGAAGGCAGACGGTCAGGCCGTGCTGGCGGGGAACATCCTCGTGCGTCAACGTTGGGATCGGCAAGGACGATACCCTGTTTGCCAAGATCGACGGCGTGGTCAAGTTCGAGACCCGTCATCTGGGGAAGAAGACCGTTAGCGTCTACGCTGCGGAAGAGTAAGAGAATACGAAATAAAAGCAGGAGGCCGAGGCTTCCTGCTTTTGTGTTATTTTGGTTAAAATCCCGGGCGGCGAATTGTCAGGGGCCGGGGGCTTTGGTATACTGGGAAAAAACGAGCATGAGGTGACATATGGAAGAGACCATCCGCAAATTCAAAGAGCATCTACGGAAGATGGACGCCTACAACCACGCCTTCGGCGTTTTGAGCTACGACTCCGAGACCGCCATGCCCAAGGGCGGCTCCGAGCACCTGGGGATGACCTACGCGGTCCTTTCCGAGGAGATGTACAAGCTCACCACCAGCCCGGAGCTGAAGGCCTGGGTGAAGGAGATATTGGCCCACAAGGATCAGGTGGACTACATCACCCGCCGGGAGGCCGAGGAGCTTCACGAGGACATGGAGCGGACCGAGAAGATCCCCATGGAGGAGTACGTGGCCTTTCAGGTGGCCCAGAACGCCGCCTCCCACGCCTGGCACACCGCCAAGGTGACCAACGACTTCGCTCTGTTCGCGCCGCACCTCGAGACCCTGGTGAACTATTCCCGCAAATTCGCCGGGTATTGGGACAGCGCCAAGGCCCCCTACGACGTGCTTCTCGACACGTATGAAAAGGGATTGACCATGGAGACGCTGGACAAGTTCTTCGGCCTTTTGCGCCAGGAGCTGCTGCCCGTGGTGGAGGCCGTGGTGAAGAAGGGCCCCGTGGTGGACGATTCCTTCCTCCGGGCCCGGTTCTCCATCCCCAAGCAGCGGAAGCTCTCCGACCGGCTCATGGAGGTCATGACCATCGACCGGGACCACTGCAACATCGGCGAGGTGGAGCACCCCTTCACCACCAACTTCTCCAAGGACGACGTGCGCATCACCACCCACTACCACGAGCGGGCCTTTGCCTCCAGCATGTACTCCGTGATCCATGAGGGCGGCCACGCGCTCTACGAGCTGAACATCGGCGACGACATCAAGTATTCGCCTCTGGGCAGCGGCGCCAGCATGTCCATCCACGAGTCCCAGAGCCGGTTCTACGAGAACATCATCGGCCGCAGCGAAGCCTTCCTCACCTACATCCTGCCCGACATCCGGAAGCTGGGGCCCAAGGCCCTGAAGGACGTGTCCGCCCACGACTTCTATCTGGCGGTGAACAAGAGCGAGCCGTCCTTAATTCGCACGGAGGCGGACGAGCTCACCTACTCCTTCCATATCATGATCCGGTACGAGCTGGAAAAGCAGCTCATGGCCGGCACCCTGGCTGTGAAGGACCTGCCCGCTGCCTGGAACAAACTATATAAAGAGTACCTGGGGGTGGACGTGCCCAACGACACCCAGGGCGTGCTCCAGGATTCCCACTGGTCCGGCGGTGCCTTCGGCTACTTCCCTTCCTACGCTTTGGGCAGCGCCTACGGCGCCCAGATGCTGAAGGTCATGGAGCGGGATATCCCCGTGTGGGAGCTGGTGGCAAAGGGGGATCTGAAACCCATCGTCGCCTGGCTCACGGAGCGCATCTACCAATACGGCCGGCTTCTCAAGCCCAACGAGCTGATACTCAAGGCCTGCGAGGCGCCCTTCGACCCCCACTGCTACGTGGACTACCTGAAAGCCAAGTATACCGAGGTGTACGGCCTTTGAAACGTGCCCTGGTATTGCTGGCCCTGCTGTTGCTGACGGGCTGCGGTGGAAAGGAGAATATGGAAGGAACGCCGAAATCGCCTATGATGGCCGGGATCGTGACCGCCGCGCCTACGGCTTCGCCAGAGCACACGGCTGAACCCACGGCCGCGCCTACGGCGGCGCCGACACCGACGCCCACGGCCACGCCGGAGCCTACGCCCACGCCCCTGTTCCTGCCGAAGGAGGAGGGGAGCAACGACCTGGTCATCAACCAGGACCTGTACGATTCCTTTACGGAGACCCAGTTCCCCCTGCCCAGCGCGCCGGTGGTGCTCATCTACCATACCCACGCGGAGGAGGCCTACCGGCAGACCCGGGGCTACGCCTACGAGGAGACGGGGGAGGGCACCTACAAGACCCTGGATAAAACCAAGTCCGTGGCGGCTCTGGGGGAGCTGCTGAAGGGGGAGCTGGAGAAGCGGGGGTTCACCGTGATCCACGACGACACGGACGTGGAGCCGCCTGAGATCAAGAGCGCCTATTCCCGGTCCCTGGAGGTCATGGAGCGGTACCCGGAGGCGGTGGTCTACATCGACCTCCATCGGAACACGGCCAACGTGAAGGCCAAGAAGGACGACGTGGTCACGGTGGACGGCCAGCGCTGCGCCCGGATGTTCTTCGTGGTGGGCACCGGCATCGGCACCTACGAGGGGGAGTACGACACCCGGCACGACTGGCAGAGGAACTACGCCCTCGCCAAGGCCGTCACCGAGCGGCTCCGGGCCGTGGACCCCAAGTTCGCCCTGGACATCCGGCTGAAGGTGGGCCGGTACAACCAGCACGTGAGCCCCTACTGCCTCCTCGTGGAGGTGGGCCACAACGCCAACACCTTCGACGACGCCGAAAACTCCATCCCCTACCTGGCGGACGCCCTGGCGGGGGTATTCACATGGAATGATTGAAAGCACGCACCCTTTCTTGAAAGAAAGGGTGCACCCGAAAGAACTTTAGGAATGGGACTGTTTTTCGTGAACAGCCCCATTTCAATTCTTACGCTTTTCTTTTTTGTGCCACTTTTAGAAAAAGGGGCAAAGGAAAAACAGCCTCTAAAACTCTACTGGTTCTCCTGCCGCAGCCGGCGCAGCCGCACCGTGAGCCACACGCCGAAGGCGAAGATCAGCAGCCCCAGCCCCAGGATCACAGTGCCAAAGACCTCCACCGGGCTGGTAAAGGAGCTGATACCGGTGCGGCTTCCCTGCACTTGGGACAGGGAGGGATCCTGCTCTGGCAGCATCTGCTCCCAACCCTTTGGGGCGTCGATGGGATTGCCCTTTTCGTCATACCACTGGACGGTGCCACTGACGCCAGTGCCGAAGGGGTCTGCGGCGTACTGGTCGAAGGCCCGGGTCATGCTCCGGGCGGCCAGGATCGTCACGCCACCGATGAGGACGAACACCAGCCCCACCACCATGGTGTATACTCCCGCCAGATATCCGAACCGCTTCACCAGTTTCCCGACGGCTCCGGGTAGATCGTTCAGCCAGGAGGGATAGCCTCCTTCCTGGGTGGCGGAGGAATGGGCAGGCTCCTGTTGCCTGCTTTGGGGTGGTTCCTCCGGGCTCAGCAGCTCGTCTGCCGTCACCCCCAGGGCCTCGGCCAGGGTCCTCAGCTTATTCACCTCCGGGGACGCCTCCCCGGTCTCCCACTTGCTCACCGCCTGCCGGGACACGCCCAGCTTTTCCGCCAGCTGCTCCTGGGACAGTCCTGCTTTGCGCCGGTAATAGATGATCTTTTCCGAAAGGGTCATAGGTCAGTCCTCCTGCTTCGTTCTGCCCCCAGTATAGCTTGAGCCGTGGTTGCCATACCACCAACCATAGCTGGAAGCTTCGCAACCGTGGGTTGCAGCATCAGCTCCTATTCCCTCGGCTCCGCTCCCAGCTCCATCAGCCGCCGGTTCATGGCGATCACGTCGTCGGGGATCACCTTCAGCTCCTTCCGGTCGTAGGTGAGGAGGCCGTTGATCTCCTCCTCCACGTCGGAGACCTGGGTGTACACCGCCGCCGAGAGCCCCTGGGCCTTGGCGGGCCGGATCTCCCTGTCGTACAGCTTCACGATCCCCGCCGTCAGCTCCTTTTCGCCGGAGAACATCTTATACCCAAAATCCTTCTTGGACCACCGGTGCCCCGGGATGCCGCAGGCGTAGCCCCCGAACTCGGAGAGCACCGCCGCCCGGCCCGCCCGGTCCTTCTTGTACCGGAAGGCGCGGAAGTACACGTGCCGGCTGAATACGTCCCCGCCCCCCTGGTCGTGCCAGCCGGAGGCGTGGTCGATGGTCCGGGTCCCGTCCAGCGCCCGGATGCGGCGGACCGCCTCCAAAGCGTCGAACTGGCCCCAGCCCTCGTTGAAGGGCACCCACATGACGATGGACGGACAGTTGTAGAGGAGCTTCACGGTTTCCTCCAGCTCCTCGTAGTACCGAAGCCGGCTCCCCTCGCTCCTGCGGCCGAAGGCCTTGTAGCTCGAATCCACCCGGTGGGGCAGTATCCCCGCCACGGGCACGGTCACCACCCCGGGCCGGTAGGGCCCGCCGCCGGAGACCATGTCCTGCCAAACCAGCATGCCCATGGTGTCGCAGAGGTAGTACCATCTGAGGGGTTCGATCTTGATGTGCTTGCGGAGCATGTTGAACCCCAGGGCCTTCATGGTCTGGATATCGCAGACCATGGCCGCCTCCGCCGGCGCCGTGTAGAGCCCGTCGGGCCAGTAACCCTGGTCCAGGAGCCCGTTGTGGAACAGGGGCTTGTTGTTGAGACACAGTCGGGGCACGCCCGCCTTGTCCTTCTCCACGGAGCACTTGCGCATGCCGAAATAGCTCTCCACCCGATCCTCGCCGAAGGCCACGGAGAAATGGTACAGGTACGGGTCCTCCGGGGACCAGGGCCGCATGTTCTCCACGGGCACGTGGACGGGCGTCCCGGCGGCCGCGGCGTAGATCATGCCGTCCAGGTGGATGAGGCACTGGCCGGGGGCGTTGGTATGGATCTCGATCCGCACGGCCTCCTCGTCGAAGAGGGGCGTGACCTCCAGGCCCGTGACATACTCCTCCGGCACGCTCTCCAGCCACACGGTCTGCCAGATGCCGCTTTGGGCCGTGTACCAGATGCCGCCGGGCTTCATGCTCTGCTTGCCCCGGGCGTCCAGGTTCGACTCGGCCCCGTCGTCCTCCGCCACCACCTCGATCACGTTCTTCTCCCGCAAAAGGTCCGTAATGTCGTAGGTGAAGGGCCAGTACCCGCCCCGGTGGGTGCCGCACTCCCGGCCGTTGACGGACACGGTGGCCATCAGGTCCACCGCCCCGAAGTGGAGGAGCACCCGGCCCCGATGGAACCCCTCGGGCAGGACGAAGCTCCTGCGGTAGACCAGCACGTCGCTGGACCCCTTCTTCCGCCGGATGCCGGACAGCTCGCTCTCCGGGGAGAAGGGCACCAAGATGGTATCCGGGAGCCGATCCGGCCGCTCCTCGGCCGGGCCCATGTAGAACGCCCAGGGCCCGTTCAGGTTCAAAAAGCTGTTCCGCTTCAGCTGGGGCCGGGGGTATTCCGGCAGGATGCTGTTCTCTTTGAGGTGCTCGCCCCAGATGGTCTTCATGCCTTCTTCCTCCTGTAGAGCCGGAGGACGGGGACCAGGAGCAGCAGCACGCACACCGCCGCCGCCAGGAAGATGGCGGGGGTGGGCACGTTCTTCACCACGCCCAGATCCTCATATACCGCGCCGCTTCGGCGGATCACCGCCGAGCCGATGAAGGGCCCCACGATCATGGGCAGGCACACGGCGAACACCATCCGCACCCCCTGGAAGTGGCCCGCCTTGTCCTTGGGCGTGTAGTCCCGGATGAGGGCGGACAGGGCGGCGGTCACCAGCATGTACCCGGACATCATGACAGCCCCGGTCACCATGACCCCCACCGTGGACCGGGCGAAGTACAGGCCCAGGAGCCCCCCGATCATGACGGCGGCGGCGGGGAGGACGAAGTTCAGCTTGCCGTATTTATCCAGGAACCGGCCTGCCAGCACGCTGACCAGCGACGCGAACAGCAGCACCACCCCCAGCACGATGGCGTAGTCGTCCATGTGGAGGTAATGCTGGAAGTAGACGATGAGGTAGGGGAAGAACACCTGTACCCCGATGGAAAAGAGGGTGAACGCAAGGAGGGAGAGATACAGCTCCGGCAGGGCCTTGACGACCTTGGGTGTGAACCCGTAGAGGAGGTTCTTGCCGTAGCTGTCCCGGCGGGGCTGCAGCACGTCGCTGTCCTTGACGAGGAACAGGGACACGAGGCCCGTCACGATCATCATCACCCCGAAGAAGGCGAAGAAAAGGGCCCAGTCCCCTCGCTGGGTCCAGCCGTCGAAGACCCCGAAGATCACCAGCATGGAGATGAGGGGCAGGATGGCGAGGACCGATTCCGCCCGGCCCCGGTTCTCCTTCGTGGTCACGTCGGTCACGTAGGCGTTGAAGGCGGCGTCGTTGGCGGTGGACCCGAAGAAGGTCATGACGCAGTCCAGCACCACCACCAGGATGGGCCCCGTCAGGACGCCGTTAGCATACGCCGCCTGGAAACCGCTGAGCCGTTCGGGCTTTGCCAGCAGGGCGAAGGCCATGACGGAGAGGCCCCAGAGGATGTACCCCAGGCAGATGAAGGGCTTGCGCCGGCCCACCCGGTCGGAGAGGGCCCCCATGAGCAGGGTGGTCACCGTGGCCGCCACGGCGCTCAACGCCACCATCCAGGCGATGGCCGTGGGGTCCGGGGCGATGGCGTTGTACAGGAACACGTTGAAGTACATGTTCTCGATGGTCCAGGCGAACTGACCCACCAGGCCCACCAGGATGAGGGCGATCCAGGTACGCTTTTTCATACAGCTTTCCTCCTATGGCGCAGGATGACGCGGACGATCAGCCCCAGCAGGATGCAGACGCTGACCCACTGGGAGAAGGACAGGGGCCCGAAACCGCCGCGGACGGCGTCGGCCCGAAAGAATTCGATGAGGAACCGGAAACTAGCGTAGGCCCAGAGATAGACCCGCACCAGCTTCCCCCGGCTCTTCTTCCGATAGTAGAACAGCAGCAGCAGGGCGACGAACAGCAGAAAGTTGAACCCCGACTCGATCAGCTGCACCGGCAGCCGGTGCTCGAAGAACCGGGCGAAGAAGGCCCCGTCCACCTCGATCCCGTAGCAGCAGTGGCCGAAGTAACAGCCGATCCGGGCGAACCCGTGAAAGAGGGGCACCACCAGGGCCGCCAGCCCCCAGCTGGAGGCCCGCTTGTAGAGGACGAACCGGCGGATGCACAGATCCACCGACAGGAGGAAAAACAGCATCCCCCCGTAGAACACGATGCCGCTGTCCTGGAACAGCCCCGCAAGGTCGTAGGGAAGCCCCGCCTGCAGCCGGTAGCTCCACAGGGATATGACCCCGAACAGCTTCGCGCCCAGGTACAGGGGCAGCAAGCTCAGGGAGAAGATGGGGAACAGCACGGGCCAGTCCAGCTTTTCCCGGACGCCGACAGCCACCGCGCAGCCCGCCGCTGCCAGCAGCCCCACCGTGGCCATGCCCCCGTATGAAATGATGTAGGCAAACACCCGTTCCATCTGCGTTTCTCCTTAATATATCAGTATACTACGCCGTCCCTGCCTCTGACAAGATGGGCGAACGAAAGCATCGGGGCAGGATAATGAAAAAATGTGCATCAGCTATAAGAAGACTTGAATTGTGTATCAGAATTTTATATACTATTTCCATCTGCAATACGGAGGAAAGGACTATGAATCTTCAGTACTATTTCAACTATGTCACCATCGTCGAAGAAGGAAGTCTGACAGCGGCCTCCCGGAAACTCCACATCGCTCAGCCTGCCCTGAGCAACCAGATCAAAGCCATGGAACAGAAGTACGGCACCCGGCTCTTCTTCCGCGGCGCCCGCCGGCTGGAGCTCACCGACGCCGGCATGATCCTCTATCAGAAGGCCAAGCGCATGTGCGAGATCGAGCAGGCGGCCAAGAACGAGATCGCCAGCGGCTTTTCGGGTCAGAAGGGCATGCTGCGCTTCGGCGTCACGCCCTCCCTCTCCGACGGGAAGATCGCGGACCTGCTGCTGACCTTTGCCCAGAAGTATCCTCAAACCGAGATCAAGTACCTGGAAGCCGGCCCGGCGGATCTGTGCAAGATGCTGCAGAACGGCATCATCGAGGTGGCGGCCCTGAAGACCGTCAGCGATCTTCCCGATAACGTGAAGCTCCTGGCGGCCCATACCGGCCCCACCGTAGCCGTGTTCAAGCCCGGCGCCGGCCTTTTGGATAAGGTGAAGAAGGACAGCGTCACCATCGCCCAGCTCTCCGACGTGCCCATCGCCATGGAGGAGCTGTATCAGGGGCAGGTGGTCGCCGCCTTCAAGGCCAAGGAGGCCAGCGTCTATCTCAAGTCCCTTTCCAGCAGCCCCATCATTCCCCTGAAGATGGCCAAAGCAGGTCTTGCCGTGGCGCTGGTGGCCGAGCGTGCCGCCGCTGCTGCGGAGGCGGAGGGGCTGGCTGTCAAGAAGATCAGCGACGGCACGACGCTGGCGGCCAGGTATTGCCTGCTGGCCCAGCGGGGCAACTACCGGTCCCAGGTGGTCAACAACTTCCTCGCCATACTGGCGGACGCGCTCCAGCTGGATTTGGCAGACGAAATGCCGAACGCAGAGGAATTGGAGGAGGTCTGATCCGGCCCCTTCACAAGATAACAAGAAACGAGGAGAGAGTAAGACGTGAAGAAGATCATCGTGCTGCTGCTGGCGGCGCTGCTTATGTGCTCCCTGGCCTGCGCCAAGGGAACGGCTCCGGCAGCCACCGCCACCGAGAACCTTGCCGAGACCGCCGCGCCGGCGGAGCAAAAGCCTGACGCTGCCCCGGCCGAACAGAACAAAGAAACCGAGGAGGAAACGAACGTGGACAAGACCCATCCCATCGCCACCATCACCATGCAGGACGGCGGCGTCATCCAGCTGGAGCTGTACCCCGAAGTGGCGCCCGAGAGCGTGAAGAACTTCATCTCCCTGGCCAACAGCGGCTTCTATGACGGCCTCATCTTCCATCGGGTCATCCTGGGCTTCATGATCCAGGGCGGCGACCCGGAGGGCAAGGGCACCGGCGGCCCCGGCTACAGTATCAAGGGCGAATTCGCGGCCAACGGCGTGAAGAACGACATCTCCCACCTGCGGGGCGTCATCTCCATGGCCCGGGCCAAGGCCTACGACAGCGCCGGCAGCCAGTTCTTCATCATGCAGGCGGACGCCACCTACCTGGACGGCCAGTACGCCGCCTTCGGCCGGGTGACCTCCGGCCTGGACGTGGTGGACAGGATCGCCAAGACCACCACCGATTCCCGGGACAAGCCCTACAAGGACCAGGTCATGGAGACCGTCCGGGTGGAGACCTGGGGCGTGGAGTACGGCGAGCCCGAGAAGCTCCCCGGCTGAGAAAGAATGGGTACATAGCGGTCCGGCGGATGCCGGGCCGCTTTTTGTATGCCGGCTCGTTCGTTGCAACGCAGGCCGTTTCGTGGTATACTTCTCCAAAAGATCTGAGAAGCAGGGGATACCGATATGCCGTATACGCAGGAGACCGTACATGAGATCGTGGTCAAGCAGCGCCAGTTTTTCCGGACCGGCGTCACGCTGGACGTGAACTGGCGCATGGAACAGCTGCGAAAGCTGAAGCAGGCGGTGCTGGACCGCGAGGCCCAACTGGAAGCGGCCCTCTATGAGGATCTGGGCAAGAGTCCCACGGAGGCGTACCTCTGCGATCTGGGCCCCGTGATCGTGGAGGTCAACGAGATCCTTCGCGGGCTCCGTAAATGGGCCCGGCCGGAGCGGCATTTCGGCGGTCTCATGTGCTTCCCCAGCACCTCTACCACCGTGTACAAGATGCCCTACGGTGTGTCGCTGATCATCAGCCCCTTCAACTTTCCCATCCTGCTCACCCTGGGCGTCCTGGCTGCCGCCATTTCGGGCGGCAACACGGCGGTGCTCAAGACCAGCTCCAAGTCCGCCGCCAGCACCCGGGCGCTGAAGGAACTCGTCGCCGACACCTTCCCGGAGGAGTTCGTGACGGTGATCGACGGGGGCCACGACGTGGCGGACATGTGCCTGGAGGAGCGGTTCGACAAGATCTTCTACACCGGATCGCCCGCCGTGGCAAAGCACGTGCTGGAGAAGGCGTCCCGTCATCTGACCTCCGTGGCCCTGGAGCTGGGGGGCGAAACCGGCAACTGGTGCATCGTCCGCAAGGATGCCGACCTCAGGGACGCCGCCCGAAAGATCGCCTTTTTCAAGCTCTGCAACGCGGGGCAGATCTGCATCAACATCAATCAGATCGCCGTGGCGGAGGAGGTGGCGGAAGCGTTCCTTGACGAGCTTCGGCGGGCCTTCGTTCGGCAGATCGGCGAGAAGCCGGAGCAGAACCCGGACTATCCCAAACTCATCACCCCGGCGGTGTACGACAAGTGCGTCCGCCTCACCGAACAGTACCGGGACAGGCTGATCTTCGGCGGCGTCGGGGACAGGGAAGCCCTCCGCTTTGCCCCCACGGTCCTTTATCCGGTGGGCATGGATGAGGACATCGTGCAGCAGGAGCTCTTCTGTCCGCTGCTGCCGGTGGTCCCCTTCAGGGACAACGAGACGGACGCCCTGCTGGACGTGATCGCAAAGAGGGAGCATCCCCTGGCGATGTACGTCTTCACCCGTGACAAAGCCTGGGCCCGATCCGTCATGACCACCCAGCAGTACGGCGGCGGCTGCATCAACGAGGTGTGCATCCACATGATGGTGAAGGGCGTGCCCTTCAACGGCACCGGCCACTCCGGCATGGGCGCCTATCACGGGGAATGGGGCTTTCGGGAATTCACCCACCCCCAGACCGTGCTCCTGGGCAGGACCCGGTTCAATCTGTCCCTGCGGGAGCATCCTTATTCCGGCGACGCCGGCAAAAGGAAGCGTCGGCTGCTGAAATGGTTCGAACGGTAGGCTGAGCGTCCTTTCGCCTCTGAATAATCGCGAGAAACAGGCGCCGGATCCGATCCGGCGCCTTGACAAATCGTCCCCCGGGATTTATTATGAATGTGTTCATAAAAGAGGGACGAACATGCCTAAGATCATCGAAGATGTGGAGAACAGGATCCTCTGCGCGGCCCGCCAACGGCTGCTGGGGGGAGACCTGTCCTCTTTTTCTGCCCGGGGCATCGCGGAGGACTGCGGCATCGCCGTGGGCACCATCTACAACTACTACCGGGACAAGGAAAGCCTTATGGCGGCCGTCATGGCCCAGGACTGGCAGGCGGAGCTCACGAAGGCGGGGGAGAGGATCGACGCCGTCCCCAGCATCGAGGAGGGCGTCCGCTGCCTTTACGAGGCCATGCGCTCCTTCAGCCGGGTCTATGAGTCCGTCTGGGCCTCCTACCCCACGGGGGAGGGCTTCGGGAGCCTGTTTCGGACCCGGCATAGGCAGCTCCTCTCTCAGATCGAGGCGCAGCTCTCCGCCCTCTATGCCCGCTTCGGCCCGGTGCCGGAGAAGGGGCAGCGCATCCTGCTCTCCGAGCTCATCCTGGCCGCCAGCCAGCATCCCGAGGTGGGGCCGGAGGACCTCATTTCATGTATCCGCGGGGGCGTGGGCCCCTGCGCCCTATAAACAGCAAACAAGGAGGAACTATAGCGAATGTCCACATTCCAGGAGCTGCGTATCGTCGATAACTTCTATCAAACGTCTCTGTTCTATCCCATGCCGGCGGTGCTGGTGAGCACCCTCACCGACGACGGGAAGACCACCTGCGGGCCCTACTCCCTGCTCGCTCCCTTCTACGTGGCGGGCAAGCCCTACTACGCCTTCATGCTGGAGTGCCGCAACTCCTCCAACACCGCCCAGAACCTGATCAAGCACAAGAAGTGCGTCATCAACTTCCTGCCGGACGACCGCAAGTCCTTCAAGGAGATGGTCCGCCTGGGCTGGCCCGGGGACACCCCCGCCGAGAAGATGAAGGACTTCCGCTTCCACCTGGAGGACGGCCTTCGCAAGGCCGAGGACCCGGAGGGCACCTACCCCCAGGTCATCACCGAGGCGGTCCAGGCCGTGGAGTGCACCTGGGTGGACACCCTGGACAACGCCCAGGACGACACGCCCATCCCCGAGGGCATGGACCACTACGAGCTGGAGAAGTACCACGACTTCAACGGCATCACCACCCCCTACGGCGCCCACTTCGTGCTGAAGATCGACAAGATCCTCATGAAGGAGCAGTATAGGAACGCCATCATCAACGGCGTCAAGTCCGGGGATTTCCCCCACCTGCCCGTGGACTACGGCTACCGGGATTCCAAGAACTTCTGGTACCATAAGCATCGCCGGCTCCTGCCGGAGCTCCTGCCCCAGCGCCAGACCACCGTGGCCAGCGTCCGCTACGCCGCCGACCGGCTCCAGACCGACGTCCAGTTCACGGACGCGGCCCTCGAAAAGCTGGTGAAGGTGCCCCGGGTGTTCCTGCCCACGGCCCTGAAGGGCTGCGTCAAGTGGGCCGAGGAGAACGGCGTGAAGGTCATCGACGTGAAGGAGATGGAGATCATCAACGACAAGCGGTCTAAGGAGAAAGGAAAGTAAGCCATGAGCGAATTCGTACCGGATTTCCACCATTTCCAGAACTTCTGGATCGAGCAGCAGAAAACGGCTAAGCACATGGACCGGGACGCGGCCTGGGCCCACATCGAGGGCTTTATCAAGGCCCACAACACCTGCGGCTTCGCCACGGGCTACGGCGACTACATCCGCTGTACCCCCATCGAGTACACCTACATGGACGGCTGCTTCTGGTTCGTCAGCGAGGGCGGCAGCAAGTTCATCGGCCTCGAGAAGAACCGGAACGTGGGCATGGCCATCTTCGAGTACTACGGCAACCCCAAGGACTCCCACGGCCTGCAGATCATGGGCAAGGCGGAGTTCTACAGCAACACCTCCGACGAGTTCAAGAAGCTCCTGGCCTTCAAGGGCATCCCCTACGACGTGCTGAAGGCCGCCGCGGTGGAGGTGGCCGTGGTCCGGGTGGTGCCCTACCGGTTCGAAATGTACGACACCGACTTCGTAAAGCAGGGCTACGACGTGCGCCAGATCGTGGATAAGGAGATATGAATATGAAGCTGGATCATTCCGATAGGCTCCTGGCCCAACTTAACGAGCTCTTCGACCTGACTCCCTGCCCGCCCTCGGAGTACGAGACCTTCCAGATGGTGGGCCTGGACTTCAAGGCCCAGGGCTACGAGTCGGAGAAGCTGGGCCACGTGTCCGTGCAGACCGCCTCCGGCATGGGCGGGGCCATGGAGATGGAGTCCATGATCGTGAACCCCTTTTCCGTGGACGGGCCCCTGTTCTCCCTGGATCTCATCTCCGCCCAGGGCAAGTACACCCTGATGATGGAGCTCTACGACACCCTGGTGGACACGCCCCGGGACGAGGCGCCCTTCCAGACCATCAAGGACAGGTACGCCCACATCATGGACATCCCCCACAAGCCCAACTGGTACGACGACATCCAGTACCACGCCTCCTGCGCCAAGCTGGCCACGGCGGAGCAGGCCGAGGACCTCTCTAAGCTCATCATGACCTTCGGCCAGCGGTACGTGGAGCTGTTGAAGGACGCCGCCCCCTGTGACGTAAAGGAGAAGCGGGTGAAGGCCGACGCCTATCGTGACGGCCTGTTGAGCCACGGCGGCCCCGCCACCGACGCCTTCCTCAAGTTCTGGGGCCCGGAGAAGACCGGGAAGCTGTTTACGGAAGTACTTTTTGGATAAAGAAAAAGCAAATACATCAAGGAGGAAAGAAGTATGAAGGTATTATTGGCAGGAGCCTTCGGCAACCTGGGCTTCGAGATCTTGAAGATTCTGACCGAAAAGGGCTGCGAGGTCGTGGCCGCCGACTTGAAGGAGCGTCCCGAGAACGGCCTCGAGGGCAAGTACACCTTCCAGGCCATCGACGCCACCAACCCCGAGACCCTCAAGGGCATCTGCGACGGGGTCGACGTGGTCATCACCACCATGGGCCTCACCACCGCGTCCACCAAGTTCACGTCCTACGACATCGACTACAGGGGCAACCTGAACCTCTACAACGAGGCCAAAGCCGCCGGCGTCAAGAAGTTCAACTACATCTCCGTCATCGCCTGCGATCAGCCCGGCGCCGAGAAGGTGCCCATGCTCCACGCCAAGTTCATGCTGGAGAACGAGATCAAGAAGGGCGACATGGAGTACGTGATCTACCGGCCCACGAAGCCCTACGTGGACAAGGGCGAGATGCAGCTCCTCAAGGGCTATCACGGCGTGAAGGCCAACGTGGTGGACTGCCCCGACTTCGCCAAGTTCATCTACGACCACATGCTGGACACCAACAAGCTCTACGAGGTGGGCGGCAAGGAGACCTACACCTACGAGGAGATGGCCAAGATGTGCTTCCGCGCGGCCGGCAAGCCCTGCGTCATCAAGGACAGCCCCATCTGGATGTTTGGGCTCCTGGCGAACCTCCCCGCCATCAAGAAGGCCGGCAAGCACGACATCATCCTCTTCTCCAAGTGGACGCTGTCCCATGACCTCGTCGGCAAGGACGAGACCGGCGAAGGCTCCTTCGCCGAATACATCAAAGAATACTTTGGGAGGAAAGAATGATGTTCGAGCTGCTTGCTGAATACATCGGCCAGGTGTGGCCCCTGTTCATGTGGGGCGTCATCATCGTGGCGGCCATCGGCTGCTGCATGGGCTTCAAGGAGTTCGTCTGGTTCATGTCCGTGGGCTATGGCTTCGCGGTCATGTGCATCGGCGCCTACCTGCTGATCCTGGGCCTCATCAAGGGGTATCTGACCCCCGCCCGGGGCATCATGGCGGGCCTGTTCGTGATCTACGGCTACCGGCTGGGCGGCTATATCCTGAAGCGGGAGCTGACCAACGCCGCCTATAAGAAGACGCTGGAGAGCACCGGCTCCGCCAAGGCCATGCCCATCCCCGTGTCCCTGTTTATGTGGATCTACTCCATGTTCATGTACACCGCCCAGACCTCCGCCCTGACCTATCGGTACATCAACCAGGCCAAGGACAACCTGTGGGTGTGGATCGGCATCGTGATCATGGCCCTGGCCATCGTGGGCGAGGCCACCGCGGACAGGCAGAAGTCCGCCGCCAAGAAGGTGAACCCCAAGCGGTTCTGCGACACGGGCCTCTATAAGATCGTCCGCTGCCCCAACTACTTCTCCGAGGTCATGTTCTGGGTGGGCGTCACCGTGTCCGGCATCGGCGCCGTCCAGGGCAAGCAGTGGATCATCGTCCTCATCGCCCTGGCCCTCATCACCTACGTCATGTACAATTCCGCCAGCCGCCTGGAGCTCCGCCACGAGAAGACCTACGGCCTGGACCCCGAGTACCAGAAGTATTCCGATACCGTGCCCCTGCTCTTCCCCTTCACCAAGCAATTCCACTCCATGAAGGTGTACCGGGACTAAGGATAGCAAGCGATAAGGAGGTACCAAGATGACCGTCCCCATGGCGTTGATGGACTTCGTGCCGGTGCTGCTCTTCGGAGCGGCCTGGCTGATCCTCTATAGGGATCTCAAGAACAAGCTGGACCTTTGCTCCGGCGTGCTGCTGCCCCTGGGGGCCGCTCTGGTGTTCCTGGCTGGGTTCCTGAAGGCCACCTGGAAGATGCAGAACGCCATCGGCGCCGCGCCGGTGGAGCTGTTCAATAAGATGATGTTCCCCACCCAGTCCGTGGGCTTCCTGCTCATGGCGGTGGCCATGCTGGCCCTCATGTACGGCAAGCGCAAGAGCGCCCGGTCCCTGACCATGGTCTGGGTCATGCTGACGGTCCTGGGGAACCTGGGCGCGTCGGCGGGCCTGGTATGGATCGCCAGCAAGGTGAAGAAGGCCGCCGTGCCTCTGTTCATCGTGGCGTTCGTGTGCTCCATGATGATGGGCTACCTCTCCAGCCGCGACTTCGCCCAGGCCTCCATGCACTGGATCGCCCAGAGCGTCAACACCCTGGGCCAAGCCCTGCTGCTCGTCGGCGCCCTGCTGGTCCACAAGGCGGGCCTTTCCGCCCCCGACGCCCTCAACAAAAAGGCGTAACGACCCCAAAATAGAAAGGACGCCCCGGATGGGGCGTCCTTTTTGCTCTTACCAGGCGTTTTCCAGGAGGAAGGTGTCTTTCTCGCTATCCTTCTGGTAGTCGTAGTCGTCGAACCAGGGGGAGTAGGTGGTCACGTGGATGGACCTGAACAGGGGGTCAAAGGTCAAAATGCGCAGATACCCCAGCCCGTTCTTCTTGTCGTCCTGGAAGTTGTACATGAGGGCGTTCACGGTGTGGCCGTCCTCGTAGGTCTTCGCCCAGCGGACAGAACCGTCGTTGTGGCCGCAGAGGACCAGGCGAAGGTTGGGGCAGGTTGACAGCAGCTCGCTTTCCAGGGTCTTGCCCATGGGGGTCAGATTCCCCTTGTCCGTCAGGAAGCTGTGGACCAGCAGGATCGCCGGCAGGTCGGCATGGTCCGTCAGCACCGTCTTGGCCCAGGGGAGATACTCCTTGTCGGTCTGCCAGCCGATGCCCAGCAGCAGCACGTCTTCGCCCGCCGCCGTGAAGGTGTCGTACCAGCAGACCCCGTCCTGATAGAGCTGATCCCCCTCGTCGGCGGCGCAGAACCCGCAGGCCAGGAAGGCGCTGTAGTCCGTCTTGGTGGCTCCCACGTCGTGGTTCCCCGCCACGCACCACAGGGGGAGCCGGCCCTCAATGAGGCCGATGGCGGCCTTGGCGTTGTCCCAGTGCCGCTGGGCGTTTCGATTGTCCACGATGTCCCCGGTCATGAGGACCCCCAGGGCGTTCTGCTCCGCGCAGGCGTTGGCCATATAGGCGAAGACTTTGTTGAACACCTTGGGATATCGGTAGGCGTAGACCTGGGTGTCGCTGATCCAGTACAGGCTGAAGGGCGTGGGCACGGGGGTGGGGGAGGGCGTGGGCGTAGCGGTGGGCGTGGGCGAAGGCGAAGCGGTGGCTTCCACGGCCATATAGTCGGTGACGCGCTCTGAGGCGCTTTGGAGTTGCACCTCCACCTTTAGGGGCGTCTGCCCCGTTTTGACGGCGGCGGCGGGCTGGGCGTCGCATTTCAGCAGCGGCAGGGACAGGGTGATGAGGATGGTGACGAGCAGGACGCGCAACGAACGAAGCATGGATCGAAGGACCCCCTTTCTTCTTTGTGATATCGGAGGCAAGCATAGCACACGAAAAAAAGGGAAGGATGGTTTCGCCATAGGAAGTCAGGGTGGACCCAAACAAGACAGAATAGGGATACGCCCCTCTTTTTTCGATTTCCTGCAATTTGCCCCTTGTGTAAAACCGCGTTTTATGGCATTAATAAAGGAAGGGAGTCATCCCGAAATATGACCGATAAGGGGAATGGACATGAAAGGTCTCTTTAACTGGCTGAACAAGACCAAGGTCTTCCGCGACCTGTCGCCGCAGGAGTTCTCTTGGGTGCTGTACGACGTGGGCAACTCGGCTTATACCATGCTTGCCTGCTCGCTGATCCCGATTTGGTTCAAGGAGCTGGCCATCGGCACGAACCCGGGGCAGATCACCGGCGACCAGGCCACCGCCTACTATTCCATCGCCATCTCCATCGTGACGGTCATCGTGGCCCTGCTGGGCCCGGTGCTGGGCGCGCTGGCTGACCGCAAGGAGTCCAAGAAGATCTTCTTCCAGACCACCGTGGCCGCAGGCGTCATCGGCTGCGTCCTCAACAGCTTCACCTGGAGCTGGATGCTGTTCCTCATCGTCTACGTGCTGACCAAGGTGTTCTATCAGGCGTCCCTGACCTTCTACGATTCCATGCTCAACGACGTGACCACCGAGGAGCGCATGGATGAGGTCTCCTCCTACGGCTACGCCTGGGGCTACATCGGCTCCTGCATCCCCTTCCTGGTGGCCATGGTGGCCTATATCCTGAGCGGCGGCCTCTCTGAGAGCCTGATGCTGTTCTCCCCCTTGGTGGGCAAGATCATCGGCTTCGGCGTCACCGCCATCTGGTGGCTGCTGGTGACGCTGCCCCTCATCCGGAACTATCAGCAGAAGAACTACGTGGAGCACACCCACACCTCCGTGGGCAAGGTGTTCAAAAAGATCTTCGCCACCCTCAAGAAGATCGCCGTCCGGGACAAGAAGGTCCTGTTCTTCCTCATCGCCTTCTTCCTCTACATCGACGGCGTGGGCACCATCATCGACAACTGCATCAACATCGGCACCGACTTGGGCCTGCCCACCGTGGGCCAGGTGGTGTTCCTGCTGGCTACCCAGGTGGTGGCCTGGGTCGGCTCGTTGGTCTTCGCCAAGCTTAGCAAAAAGTATAAGACCGTGCCGCTGATCCTGGTCTGCATCGCGGGCTACTTCGCCGTCTGTCTCTACGCCCTGACGCTGAAGACCCTGCTTCACTTCGGCATCCTGGCCTTCGGCGTGGGCTGCTTCCAGGGCTCCATACAGTCCCTGTCCCGGTCCTACTACTCCAAGATCATCCCGCCCGAGAACTCCGGCGAGTACTTCGGCATCTACGACATCTTCTGCAAGGGCGCCTCCTTCCTGGGCTCCGCCGTCATCGCCTGGGTCAAGCTGGCGGGCGGCACCATCAACATCGCTGTGGCGTCCCTGGCCATCTTCTTCGCCCTGGGCTTCCTGTTCCTAATCATCTCCTCCAAACAGAAGAGTTTGAACCGTGCTTCCAACGAATAATTCAGTCTGCCGAATCCTGCAGATTCGCCAGACTGAGGCTCCGCCTTCGCTTCGCTTGCAGGTCCCGCTTATACGCCTGCGGCGTACCGGGCAGCGGGACCTGTAAGGTGTGAGATTCACCGCGCATGTCGCTGAATCTCACATATTCGCAGCCGCGCGTTCTTCCTTCGCAGATCGCGTGCGCGCGGCTACACCGCGCTTGAGAAACTGGAAAGGAACGTAAAAATGTACACTTTTGAAGACAAGCTGAAGGAATACGCCGAGCTGCTGGTCCGGGTGGGCGTGAACGTGCAGAAGGGCCAGGACCTGGTCGTCACCGCCCAGGTGGATCAGGCGCCCTTCGCCCGCATGTGCGTGAAGGCCGCCTATGAGGCGGGGGCCCGGTCTGTGGTCGTGGACTGGGGCGACGACGCCGTCAGCCGCATGACCTTTTTGAACGCCGCGGACGACGTGTTCGATTCCATCCCCGAGTATCGGGTCCGGTTCAACACGGACTTCGCCGAAAAGAACGCCTGCTTCCTGCGCCTGGTGTCCTCCGACCCGGAGAACCTCAAGGGCGTGGACCCCGGCCGTCTGGAGCGGATGCACCGGGCCTCAGGTCGGCAGATGAAGCGCTATCGGGCCCTGCTCATGAGCAGCGCCGTCCCCTGGAGCATCGGGGCTTTGGCGTCCCCCTCCTGGGCCAAGCTGGTGTTCCCGGACCTTCCCGAGGCGGAAGCCGTGGCGGCCCTGTGGGAGAGGATCTTCATGGCCGTTCGGGTCACCGGCGACGGCACCGCCGTGGAGAAGTGGCGGCAGCATCAGGAGAACCTGCAGCATCACGTGGAGATTTTGAACGGCTACGCCTTCGACCGGCTCCACTACTACAACGCCCTGGGGTCCGACTTCACCGTGGGCCTCTGTAAGGGCCACATCTGGTGCGCCGGCGGGGAATCCACGCCCAAGGGCCAGTTCTTCATGCCCAACATGCCCACGGAGGAGGTGTTCACCGCCCCCGATCGGAACCGGTGCGAGGGCGTCATCTGCGCGGCCCTGCCCCTCTGCAAGGACGGGAACGTGATCGAAAACATCCGCTTCGTGGTGAAGCAAGGGAAGATCGTGGAGGCCGCAGCCTCCCAAAATGAAGAGGTCCTCCAAAAGTCCATCGAGGTGGACGAGGGCGCGTGCCGCTTCGGCGAGGTGGCCCTGGTGCCCTATGATTCCCCCATCAGCAATGCGAAGACCCTCTTCTACAACACCCTCTTCGACGAGAACGCCGCCTGCCACCTGGCCTTCGGCGAGGCCTATCCCATGACGGTGCAGGGGGCCATGGACATGAGCGAGGAGGAGCGCCTGGCCGCGGGCCTCAACAAGTCCATCACCCATGTGGACTTCATGGTGGGCACGGCGGACCTCTCTATCGACGGCTACACCTCGGACGGCCGCTGCATCCCCGTCTTTAGGAACGGCAACTTCGCCTTCTGACGGCGGCAAATGTAAAAGAACGTTTAACAATGCGGGAATCTCCCTGGGGAGGTTCCCGCTTTCTTGAATTTGTTCGATCCTTCGCGTATAATATTGCCAAAGCATCCTCATACGCAAAAGGAGAAAGGCCCATGGAGCAGGGGAAGAAAAAGACGTACGCCGTGAAAAACCCGGCCCGGCTGGCCGCCGTGACGGCGGTCGCCGTGGGCGTCCTGCTGCTGGTCCTGGGATGGGTGTTGTTCCTGGGCCGGGTGCGGCGGCACACGGCGGACCTGGCGGCCTACACCACCCTGACGCGGACGGGGGAGACCGTCACGGCGGTGCTGGACGTGGACAGCCTTTTGACCGAGCTGGAGCTTCCCGATCCCAGGACCGACCCCAAGGCCGCCCGCAACCCGGCGGTAAAGGCCATCCTGAACATGCAGCTTACCCTGGCTTTCACCGAGGAGCCGGACGTGATCGCCGTGACAGCGGACGTGAACGAAGGGGCCCTCAAACGCAAAGGCATCGTGCTGAAGGAAAGGACCTGGACCAGCCCCGCCAAGGTCCTGCCCCGAACGGCCCCGGAGGAGCCGGCCCTGATCGGGCAGACGGTGGACAAGCCCAAGACCGTGCTGCAGGAGGGGTATCTCACCGCCCTGCTGGACGAGGAGGGCAAGGGGCTGAACCTGGGGCCCGTGTGCGAAAAAGTGCGCTTCGAGCGGGATCGGCTCTCAAAAGAGATATTTGGTAACAACTATGTTACAATAAAGACGAATGTATGGTTTATAGTGTATCCGGAGGGCGGCCAGCGACATAACGTGTATCGGGCCGTCTTCACCCTGGCGGAGACGGGGGAGGCGGAGGTCCGGTCCATTCGGAACTGCTGCTTCACCGTGGACGTGCTGGACCTCAGCTACCGGGCGGGGACCGGAGTGGGCTTCGCCAAAACGGACGTGGCCATCTATCCCACCTACGAGGAGGCGTCGGATCTGGGCGAGTTCACGGCCCAGGGCTGCGCCATCACGGCGCTGGCGGGCGGCAGCGTCCCGGGCCCGGAGCGCCCCAGCTTCGATTACAACGGCTTCGTCCGTTTCGTGGGCCTGCCCATGAGCCATCCCCTGCCCGACGGGAGCCTGTGGTCCCCCAGCTCAGATCCTTTGGAGGAGGACGATCTGTGGCGGCTGGTGGGCAACGGGGAGTACACCATGACGGAGCTGCTGGACTATGTGTGCATGGAGATCTATGCCCGCCGCGGCTACACCTTCCCCAACGAGGATCAGGCCGCCTATCGGCAGCATTTTGAAGCCTGCGATTGGTACAGGGCCAAAGAGGACGCCCCGGAACGGTTCATGACCGCCACGGAGCGCGAGAACCTGAACCTGGTGCGCCGGCTGAAGGACCTGCTGGAATCTTGATTGCAAACTATCGGAGGTACTTGATATGAAAACGATCCGCACGATCATCGCGACCCTGTCCGGGGTGCTGCTGACCTTCGCCCTGGTGGCCTGGTTCAGCGTCCGCCGGAACGCCGCCTTCATACAGCGCACCATCTATCAGGGCTTCGACCAGACCTTCGTGGTGGCCCTGGTCATGGGCTGCGCCTTTTTGCTCATCGCCGTGATCCTCACCGTGGCCATCGTCAGCACCGAGAACGACGAGGAGGATGAGGAGGACGAGGAGGAGCCGCCCCGGCGGCCCCAGCGCCGGCCTGCCGCGGAGCGGATGCCTGGAGAGCAGCCCTATCGCCGGGTGACCCGGCCCCAGCCCAGGGCCCAGCTGAACGCAGGCCAGGAGGACGGCTTTGCCCGGCCCAAGGCCAAGGCGACGGCAGAGCAGCCCAGGCCCAAGAAGCGGGAACGGGCCACGGAGAACCCGGACGACATCGTCCTTCGGCGGGAGGAAGCTCCGGTGAAGAAGGCGAAGAAGCCCGCGCCCCCGGCGGAGGAAGCCCCGGCGGTGGAGCCCGTGCCGGTACCGGCGGCGGAAGCGCCCGCGCCTGTGGAAGAAACGCCGGCAGAGGAAGCTCAGGTGAAAGAGACGTTGGCGGAAGAAGCGCCGGTCGAGGAGCCCGTGGCGGCGCCTGAACAGGAGCCGGAAGCGGTGGAAGTGCCCGAGCCCGAGTCCACCCCCGAGCCGGAGGAAGCCCCCGAGGCGGCCGAGGAGGCCCCGGCGGAGGAGCCTGCCCCCGCGAAGGAGGACATGGTCCGCTGCGTCTTCTGCGGCGGGAGCGTAGCGCGGGGCGTCAAGATCTGCCCGAACTGCGGCAAGATGATGTAAGGGGTAGGACCCATGGATGCGAAAGGAAGACAAACCCTGTTCATGATCCTCACCGTGCTGCTGTGCCTGGCCGTGCTGGCGGCGGGGGTGCTGCTGTGCGTGAACTACTACAGCCAGGGCCGGAACCTGAAGGACGTGGACATGCGCAAATACGCCAAGGTGGAGATGGAGGACGAGGTGTACACCGTGTCCGTGGACGCGGACGCCATCGTGAAGGATTTCCACCTGCCCAACCCCAAGACCACCAATCTGGACCTGACCCGCTTCCCCGACGTGGAGGCGGTCTACTCCCTGACCTTCCTGGTGACCCCCCGGGAGGAGGGCGGCTGGTCCATCCAGACCGGGAGCGATCGGCCCACCGCCGCGGAAGATCTGAAGCAGGGCGGCCTTCGGCTGGTGAACACCGAGTGGATCTGGACCGAGCAGGACATGAAGAACGCCTACCGGGACGGCCTCGAATACCCCCGTCGGCTCAGCATGAAGAAATACGTGCTCTGCGGCAAGAACAGCATGGGCGGCTACGTGCTGACGGTGGACCACGAGCGGATGCTCCGAGCCACCGGCTGGGATCTGCCCGAGGACGAATCCGTCCGCAAGGCCCACACGGGCTATAAGGCCATCGTGAGCCTGGGCTACTACGTATCGCCCCTGACGGACGGCTTCCTGGTGGAGACCAGCAGCACGTTGGAGAACGTGTACGCCATGCTCCTCGACAACGGGGTGCGGCTCACGGACACCACCTGGGTCTATACCCTGGCGGAGGTGGAGGACCTGTACGCCGAGCAGCACGCGGCCCCGGCGGCCACGCCTGCCCCGGAGAGCGAGCCGGCCCCGGCCGCCAGCCCTGCGCCGGAAGGGAAGGAGCCCGACAGCCAGCAGATCCTGACCAGCCTCTACCACGTGGACCAGACCCCGGTCCGCAAGGCCATCCAACAGGCCAAGGAGCAGAAGTACGGAGCCGCCCTCAAGAGCAGCGAGGTCATCGGCAACTGCTTCGCGGTGGCGAAGACCGACAGCGCGGAGCACGGGAACGTCTTCCGGCTGGTGTACGCCATCACCACCACCGGCGGCAAGGAGTACCTGGTGGCGGACGCCTTCGATCTTAGAGGGGACGGGCTGCCCATGGCGGACGTGCGGCTGACGGTGGTCAAATCCCAGCAGGAGGCCCTGTCTACGGACGCTTTCGACAGCAGCGCCTACACCGTCCACGTGCTGACGGACGGCGGCATGGTTTACGCCGAGGACGGCGGCGCGTCCCCCTTCGACGGCGACGGGCTTCTGTTCCCCAACAGCCTGACGGAGCGGATCGCCGACGGGGACGTTTGGTCGTTGGCCATCCCGGCGGACAAGACCCTGCTGCAGCTCTTGGGCTACGGACGCAACGAGATCTTCGCCCGCTGCGGGAACAAGTTCTCCGACACCAGCGTCTATACCAAGTTCTATTCCAACTACCCCTGGTATCAGCCCAAGGGCAGCGTCAGCTATAACACCATCAAGGCAAAGTATCCCGTGGCCGCGGAGAACATCGAGTTCATCAAGGCCATGGAGAAGCTCGTCAAAGAAGGATAATTTTTTCATCTCCCGCAACCCGAAGACCGGCTGCGGGGTGTTGTGGATGAAGAAGGGAGCATGGGGTGGAAGAAAGGATCAGACCCACAGCGGCTGCCACCGTGCCGCTGGAGCTGGACGCCCTCTATGAGGCCTACGCCGATATGATCTACCGGCTGGCCCTGGTGCGCACCCGCAACCGGGCGGACGCGGAGGACGTGCTGCAGGACGTGTTCTTTCGGTGCCTGCGCCGTCAGCCGCACTTCCGGGATCGGGAGCATCAGAAGGCCTGGCTGATCACGGCGGCCATCAATTCCAGCAAGAGCCTCTTGGGCCGGGCCGACCGTCGTCACGGGGTGGGACCGGAGGCGCTGGAATTCCTGTCCACGGAGGACGATACGGACAACAGCGTCTACAACGCCGTCATGCAGCTGCCGGAGAAGTACCGCACCGCCGTGCACCTGTTCTATTACGAGGGCTATTCCGTGGAGGAGATCGGGAAGATGACGGAAACCAATCCTTCCACCGTGAAATCCCACCTGCATCGGGCCCGGGAGGCCCTGCGCAAGGTGCTGAAGGAGGATGAGCCGGATGTTTGAACAACAGTATAAGCGAGCCAACGACCGGATACATCCCCGGAAGGACCTGTTGAAGGAAATGGAAGCGAAGTGGGCGGAAGAACAAGCCCACCAGGAGGAAGAGGAGAGCAAGGTCGTCGCCTTCCCCGCCTGGGCCAAGTACGTGGGCATGGCCGCCGGGGTCCTGCTCTGCGTGGGCCTTGGGATGGGCTCCGTGCTGCTCTACAGCCGCAGCCGGGGCATGCAGAGCAAATCGGCCTCCGCCGCAGCTGAAGCGCCCCAGATGGCGGAGAGCATGGTGGCCATGGAGGAGGCGAAGATCGTCACCGCCACCACCGCCGACGCGGCCGTCAACGAAACGGAGGCCCAGGGCGTGGCGCCTGCCGAAGCCATGCTGGCAGCTTCGCCGTATGAAGCGCCCAAGGGCATGCATCGGGCGGCGGACGAGGCGGAGGTAGAGGACGCCCTGCACTACGGCTTCGCCGATCGAGGCGAGGCGGAGGACAGCGTGGAAGCGGAGATGGATGCGCCTCAGGCCAAGGCGGCGGCGAAAGCCGTGGAGGCAGATTATCCCGTGGGGCAGATCCTGACCCGGGACGAGCTGATGGTCGTGTTCCTGCCCACCACCGACCAGGTGCGGGTGATCCAGTACGCCAATCGACGGGTGAACCTGGTGTTCTCCCTGGGACTGCGGGAGAGGGGCGCCAAGGTGGAGCAGCTGTTCTGGATAGGCAGCGAGATGCTGGCCCTTCGGGAGCATGCCGGCGACACGGAGCTCATGCGCTTCGACGTGACCGACTGGAAAGCGCCCAAACACCGTAAGAACCTGACCCAAAGCGGGACGTTCCTGGGGGCGGGGGAGCTGGACGGGCGGCTGTACGTCCTGTCCCTCTATAAGGCCACCGATCAGGAGCCCCGGCCCTGGGTGAACGGGGAAAGGATCGATTTTGCCGACGTGCTGCTGGACGGAGAACGGCCCGGGGACGTGTATACCGTGCTCACGGTCTACGATCCCGCCCAGGGCGAGTTCGTTTCCCAGACGGCGCTGCTGCTGGAGGCTCAGGGCGCGGAGGCCATGGGGGATAAGCTGTTTTTGTGGACCGGGGCGGAGGCCGCCCTGTACGCTTTCACCATGGGCGAGGAGGGGCTGACCCTGACGGCGGAGAGGGCGCTGCCCGGCGCCGTCGCAGAGGCCGCGGCCGGGGACAGCGGCCTGACGCTCCTGCTGCAGACGGGGGACGGGGCAACCCTGCTGACGATGGACGGCGAGCTCAACGAGACGAGCTCCGTCGCCGCCCAGGCGGGCAGCATCCGCTGCGGACAGGTGTTCGAGGACGGGGCCGCGTTCCTGACGGACAGCGAGCTTTACTGGCTCAGCCCGGCGGGAGATCGGGCGCTGGAGGTCACCGGCGACGGCCTCAGGCGGCTGTCGGAGGATAAGCTGCTGGTGTTCTCGGCGGACGGGAAGATGCAGTTGGTCTCCCTGGCGGAAGACGCTTTGAAGGCCCTCGGCGCGGCGGACGTGCGAAACGATATGGCGCTGCTTCTGGAGGACCCCTCCCGGATGGATTACGATCCGGCCACGAGGCGGCTGGTGTTCCCGGCCGGGCAGAGGGTGTATCAGTACAGGATCGACGAGGCGGGGGAGATGGCCCTTTGGGGCACGCCGCTGATCTTCGCGGATCACAACGAGACCGAGCAGCGGGAGCTTCGCTGCCGGGTGACGGCGGAGGGGACGCTGGTGTTCTACAAGAGCGGCGTCCACGTCTGCAACCAGATCCTGGAACGGCAGCTCACCACCAAGTATTGACAAGCAGCGAAAACCGATCCGAAAGGATCGGTTTTTCGTTGCTTTTTCGTCGAAGCGTGGTACAATGAAACAAATGGATACAAGGGGGAAAGCGTATGATCATCGTAGGCGTATGCGGCGCGTCCGGCAGTGGGAAGAGCACGTTGGCAAAGCGCATCAAGGAGGCCCTGTCCTGCAGCTGTGAGATCATCGGGCAGGACTGCTACTACAGGAGCTTCCCGGAGATACCCTTCGAGCAGCGGGTGCATCTCAATTACGACGAACCCACCATCTTCAACTACGACGAGATGATCGAGGACCTCAAGACCCTGTCCTCGGGCCAGCCCATCACCAAGAAGGGCTACAACTACGCCCGGCATCTCAGGGAGGATTCCACGGACCTCATCGATCCCCCGGAGGTCCTGATCCTGGAGGGCATCCATATCTTCTACGACAAGCGGCTCTGCGAGATGATGTCTCTGAAGGTGTACATGCACGTGGATATCGACGTATGCCTCCTCCGACGTATCTTTCGGGATATCAAGAGCCGGGGCCGGACCATCGAGAACATTTCGGAGCAGTATCTCGCTACGGTCAAGCCCATGTTCGAGAAGTACATCAAGGACTACATCAACGATGCTGACTTCGCCATCATGCGGGGCGGCAAGAACCGCATGGCCATCGACGCCATCGCGGCGTATCTCACCACCAAGGTCCTGGCCGAGCGCTTCGAGAAGGAGAAGGAGGAGCAGGCGACGAAACCGGAATAAGGTCGCCTGCACAGCTTGCTTTTTCATCGTTGTATAAGGGATCCTCTCGCAGGAGCCTGTGGATATGGACGGTCCGGGAGAAACTATGCAGAAAACGCCCATCATTTCCTTTCATAATTTCAGCTTTCAGTATTTCAGCCAGAAGGAGCCGACCCTGCTGGATATCGACTTCGATATCTATCCGGGGGAAAAGATCCTGATCGTGGGCCCCTCAGGGTCCGGCAAGAGCACCCTGGCCCACTGCATCAACGGCCTCATCCCCTACGCCTACAAGGGCACCATCACGGGCACGCTGACGGTGGACGGCAAGACCCCCGAGGAAAGCAGCCTCTTCGAGCGGTCCCGGAAGGTGGGCACGGTCCTGCAGGATTCCGACAGCCAGTTCGTGGGCCTGACCGTGGGGGAGGACATCGCCTTCTCCCTGGAAAACGACCGGGTGGCCCAGCCCCAGATGAAGGAGACCGTCCAGCGGGTGGCCAACATGGTGGACATGGGGACCTTGCTCTCCTCCTCGCCCTTCGAGCTGTCCGGCGGTCAGAAGCAGCGGACGGCCCTGGCCGGTGTCATGGTGGACGACGTGGACGTGCTCCTCTTCGACGAGCCCCTGGCCAATTTGGACCCCCTGACCGGCAAGACCGCCATCGATCTCATCGACCGGATCCATCGGGACTATCAAAAGACCATCGTCATCATCGAGCACCGCATGGAGGACGTGCTGTACCGGCATGTGGACCGGGTGCTGGTGATCAGCGACGGCCGCATCGTGTCCGACACCTCTCCGGACCAGCTGGTGTGCTCCGATATCCTGCGCCGCCTGGGCAACCGGGAGCCCCTGTACGTGACGGCCCTCAAATATGCGGGCGTGGAATTGACGCCGGACCTGCATCCCGGGTATCTCGATACCCTGGACATAGACCGGGTCAAGGAGCCCCTTCTTCGCTGGTACGCCGCCCAGCCGCCCCACCCCGAGAAGCCCCAGGGCCAGGTGATCCTGTCCGTGCGGGACCTGTGCTTCCAGTATACGAAAAAGCGAAAGATTCTGCAGAACATCTCCTTCAACATCCGGCGGGGGGAGATGGTCTCCATCGTGGGCACCAACGGGGCGGGAAAGAGCACCCTGGCCAAGGTGATCTGCGGCTTCGTCCATGAGGACGCCGGGGAGATCCTCTATGAAGGACAGTCCATCCGGGACTGGACCATCAAGGAGCGTTCGCTGAAGATCGGCTACGTCATGCAGAACCCCAACCAGATGATCTCCAAGCCCATGATCTTTGACGAGGTGGCCCTGGGGCTGCGCATCCGCGGCGTGGCCGAAGGGGAGATCCGGGAAAGGGTGGAGCAGGCACTGAAGATCTGCGGCCTCTATCCCATGCGCAACTGGCCTGTGGCGGCCCTGTCCTTCGGGCAGAAGAAGCGGGTGACCATCGCCTCCATGCTGGTCATGGACCCCCAGATCCTCATCCTGGACGAGCCCACCGCCGGCCAGGACTATCGCCACTACACCGACATCATGGAGTTCTTGCGGGGCCTCAACCAGCAGGGCATCACCATTTTGATGATCACCCACGACATGCACCTGATGCTGGAATACACGCCCCACGCCATCGTCATCGCCGGCGGGCGGAAGATCGGCGACGACAGCGCCGTGGCGATCCTGACGGACGAAAGCATGGCGGAACAGGCCAATCTGAAGCTGACCTCCCTGTACGAGCTGGCCCAAAGGGCGGAGCTGCCCGATCCGCAAAACTTCGTCCAGCAGTTCATCGATTATGAGGAGGCCTGCCGCTCATGAAAGCGAAACTGTTCGACTACATCGAGAAGGACAACTTCGTGTTCAACCTGTCGGGCGTGACCAAGCTCCTTTGCTTCCTCATCCTCACGTTCACGGTCATGTATTCCTATGACGTGCGGGTGATCCTGCCCGTCCTGATCTTCTCCTTCTGGGTGCTGCACGTTTCCGAGATCAAGTTCGCCCAGATCAAGATCATGCTCTACTACGTGCTGGTGTTCATCGCCATCAACTTCGTCCTCACGTTCCTCTTCAGCCCCCAGTACGGCGTGGAGCTCTATGGATCGAAGCACGAACTGTTTGCTTTGACGGAACGGTATACCGTCACGGCGGAGCAGCTCCTCTATCAGGGGACCAAGGTGGTCAAGTATCTGTCCGTCATCCCCCTGGGCATGTTGTTTTTGCTGACCACCAATCCCAGCGAGTTCGCCGCGTCGCTGAGCTCCATCGGCGTCAGCTACAAGGCGGCCTTCGCCGTGTCGCTGACGTTGCGGTATTTTCCCGACATGATCCGGGACTATAACGATATCGCCCTGGCGCAGCAGGCCCGGGGGTTGGACCTCTCCCGGAAGGAGCGGCTGGGCACCCGGCTCAAAAACATCATGAACATCTTTGTGCCGCTGATCTTCTCCTCCCTGGATCGGGTGGAGGTCATCAGCAACGCCATGGACCTGCGAGGCTTCGGCAAGCACAAAAAGCGCACCTGGTACGCCTTCAAGCCCCTGGTGAAAAACGACGGCCTGGCCATCGCCCTGTGCGTCGCCATCGCCCTGGCGGCCCTGGCCGTGGCGTTCTTTATAGATCACGGACGGTATTGGAACCCGTTCGTCGCATAGGAGGAAACTATATGGGTATGTTCGACAAGCCGATCCTGGTCTTCCAAACGGATTTCACCTACAAGGAGGGCGCAGTCAGCGCCATGTACGGCGTGGTCAAGACCGTGGATCGGGAGCTGGAGATCTTCGACGGCACCCACGAGATCCCGCAGTACGATACCTGGTCCGCCAGCTATCGGCTGCTGCAGAGCCTTCCCTTCTGGCCCAAGGGCACCATCTACGTGTCGGTGGTGGACCCCGGGGTGGGCACGTCCCGCCGGGCCTGCGTGGCGAAGACGGCCAACGGCTATTACGTGGTCACGCCGGACAACGGCGCCCTGACCCACATCAAAAAGGAGTTCGGCATCCTGGAGGTCCGCGAGATCGACGAGAGGGTGAACCGGCTCCAGTCCACCCGGGGCGTGGCCATCTTCCACGGCCGGGACCTGTTCGGATATACCGCCGCCCGGCTCGCATCCGGCATCATCGATTTTGAAGGGGTGGGCCCCGCCTATCCGGTGGAGGAGATCGTTTGCCATCCCATCCCCGAACCCACGGTGGAGCCCGGTCACGTGCGGGGCATCTTCGAGATCGACGACCCCAACTTCGGGAACCTGTGGACCAACGTGCCCCTGGCCGACTTCAACGGGGCGGGCTTTGCCTACGGGGACATGGTCCACACGAAGGTGTTCCATGGAACGGAGCCGGTCTTCGAAGGGGACGTGCTGTTCCATCAAAGCTTCGGCTTTGCCCAAAAGGGCGCGCCCATGCTCTATAACAACGAGCTCATGAAGATCGGCATGGCGGTGACCCAGGGGTCCATGGAGCGCCAATACGGCGTCGGCTTCGGAAACGATTGGATCGTCGACTTTACTAAGGCTTGACAAAAACCGCAAACCGTGGTTTTTATATACTATAGTGAAAATAAGGAGGCTTCCCATGAAAAAACTGTTTGAGTTCAAGACCAAAACCATCGTCGCCACCGGTATCGGCGCCGCCCTGTTCATGCTGCTGTTCATGTACGTCAAGGTGCCCACCGGCATCCCCGAGACGGACGTGCAGACGGCCTACGGCCTGGGCTCCTTCTTCGCCGCCCTGTTCGGACCCATCGCGGGCTTCCTGATCGCCTTCATCGGCCATGCCATCTCTGACGCCGTGCAGTACGGCTCCCCCTGGTGGAGCTGGGTCGTGGCCTCCGGCATCTCCTGCTTCATCGTGGGCCTGGCCTATCCCCGGCTCAAGGTGGACGAAGGCGTCTTCGGCTGGAAGGACGTTCTGACCTTCAACATCTTCCAGATCGTCGCCAACGTGATCGCCTGGATCGTGGTGGCCCCGGTGCTGGACATCGTGGTCTACGGGGAGCCCGCCAACCTGGTGTTCACCCAGGGCGCCGTGGCGGCCCTGTGGAACGCCATCTCCATGGGCGTCATCGGCACGCTCCTTCTCTTCCTCTACTCCAAGACCCGCGCCGGCAAGGGCACCCTGTCCAAGGAGTGAGGAAACCATCCAGCGCCTGCTGACTTAAGCGGTTCCCGCGGCGTCGCAGCGCTGATCATACATCCCGATCATAGCACCCTTTCTCCGAAGGAAAGGGTGCGTGCTTTTATTGTTTCCTCTATTGCAAGATTTTGGCGTCCCCGTGCGTATTACAGGTGAAAGGAGGCGGACATGGAAAGAAACAAAGACAAGTATCTTAGCGACAGCGACATCGTCCGCATCGTGGAGACCTATTCGGACATGCTGCTGAGGATCGCCCTCAACCGGGTCAAGAGCGTCCCGGCGGCGGAGGACATCGTGCAGACCGTCTTCGAGCGGCTCATGCGCCGGCGGCCTATCTTCGAGAGCCGGGAGCACGAGAAGGCCTGGCTCATCCGCACGGCGGTGAACCTGTGTTTGACCGATTTGAGGACGGAGAGCCGCCACGGGGAGCTGCCCCTCAACGAGGACATCGCCCAAAGCTACGGGGAGGAGAGCTACGAGGTCCTGGACGCGGTCCAGACCCTGCCCACCCCGGACCGGTACGCGGTGTATCTCTACTACTATGAGGGCTACGGGGTGAAGGAGATCGGCAAGCTCCTGAAGGAACCCGAGGGCACCATCAGCTCCCGGCTCTCCCGGGCCAGGAAGAAGCTCAAAGCCATCTTGGAAGGAGGCAATCATGGAAGACAGATACAGCAGCGCCTTTGACGAAGTGCGCGCTTCCGACACATTCAAACAGCGCATGGTGGCGCGGATGCAGGAGCTGAACGAGGCAGAGCCTCAGGAGCGCGCCCGGCGCACCGTGTCCATCCCCCGGCGGGTGAAGAAGCGGACGCTGACGGTGCTCATCGCGGCGGCCATCCTCCTCATCGGCGGCACGGCTCTGGCCCTGGGCATCAACGCCATGATCGGCACCCGGGACAGGGCGGCCCAGGCCGTGGCCTCCTACCAGGCGGTGCTGGAGGGGAAGGGGCTGCCGGAGGGCTCGGCGGAGCTGCCAAAGGACAGCGTGCCCCATCCTTCGCCCTACATCACCTACGCCCAGTTCAATGCCGATGCGGAGGGCAAGTGGCTGCCGGGCTCCATTCCGGACATCAACGTCAGCACCCAGGCGGGGGATCTGCGGGTGCGGATGGAGAATCTGGCCTACAGTTCGGACCATCAGCGCATCTGGATGTATCTTTGGATCGAGGGGGAGAAGCCCGTGCCCTACGCCCTAACGGACATGCACCTCAGCATCAACGGCGGCGAGCCCATGAAGACCTTTGAGGAAATGGAATTCGAACGGGAGGGCGGCGGCGTGAGGCCCACGCCCCTGCCCTATGCAGACTGGGACTTTGACGACAGGGACGACAACATGGTCACCTTCCCTGTGGCGGAAAACCCCCTCCGGGCCGGGAACACCTTCACCCTCACCGGAAAGCTGAACAGCGAGCCCTTCTCTCTAACTTACACCTTCACCGAGGAGCGGTATGAGGCCCTCCGCCAGACCCAGCTCCAGGAGGTCAACGCCATCGGCGCGGTGATCAACGCCATTCCCGACGAGACCATCCCCGTGAACGTGACCGGCTGCGGGTACCTGGTGGAGGAGATCGCCCTTGTCGATCATTTCATCTACTATACGGCAACCCTGGACCCGGCTTGGCCCGCCGGCAAGGACCACCCAGGCCCGCCCTACGACACCTACGACGATGGCCTCTGGCTGGCGGTGGACGGCATGCTCTACGAGGACGAGTTCGTCAGCGCCTCCGACGACGAGAACGGGGTGAACCACGCCATCTACCGGGCCTACTTCCCCTACGATGAGGATGATCTGCCCGCAGCGTCCCTGCTGTCCATGATGCGGGTCATCTTCCGGGTGGAGTGGGCCACGGGGAAGGTGACGGGACCCAAGGACGAGGCGGAATACAATGCCTGGCGCAAGGAGAGCATGGAGCTCAGCGCCCCGGACTACGGCACGGACTATATCGCCAAATGCGACGCCAAAGCGGACACCTTCCGGGTCACCCAGGCGGTCTTCCTCAACAACTGGGCCGGGTACTTTGCTTTGGTGGTGGAGACGGACCAGGCCGTCGACAAGCCCCTCCACGGCATGGACCGGCAGCCCGAGGTCACGCTGAACGGGGTGCGGCTCAACAACCACACCAACTACATCCAGGACCCCAACGACTTCATGGGCGGCTATGACAGGGATGGCAAACGGGTGGGCTTCTGGCTGGACGCCCCGGCCCTCAGGCTCCTGCCCGACACCTTCGATGTGACCGTCAACTGGAACGGCAGCTCCGTCACCTTCACCCTCCACAAGGCGGACTTTACGCCCGGCGACGCCCAGCACGGGGAGTATCACAAGTTGTTCGGATTCTAAGGAAACATAGCATTTGCCGCCTTTTCTCTTTAGACAAAGAGAAAAGGCGGCGGGAAAAGAGAAACTTAAGAAGGGATCACTTTTTTACAGTGATCCCTTTTATTCTTCTTGTGCTTTTCTTTTTCGGTTCCTTTTTCTTTTCACCGAAAAGAAAAAGGAACAAAACTATTTCGCATACAGCATCCCTATCAACCGATTGGCTACCCCGCTGGGTAGGAGGCGCATGAGGACGTTGACCAGGTTATAGGAGAAGCCGGGGATGTAGAGGGGCTTCACGCGGCGTTTCAGGGCCACCTTGGCGATGAGATCCCCCACCTTTTGGGCCGGGACCCCGTTTTGCTCGTCGTGCTCCATGCGCTCTACGGACCGTTCTATCCGGCCGCCGTAGAGGCCCTCGGGGTCGTCGATCTTTTGCCGGGCGGCGGTGAAGCCGGTCTTGGTGTCCCCGGGGAGCACGGCGGTGAGGGTGATGCCGAAGGGCCTGAGCTCGTTCCCCATGGCCATGGTATAGGACTGGACGGCGGCCTTGGAGGCGGAGTACCAGGTCTGGAAGGGGATGGGCACGAACCCGGCCACGGAGCCGGTGTTCACGATCCGCCCGACTCCCTGCTGTCGCATGGCGGGGATCACCGCGTTCACCATATTGGCCGTGCCGAAGAGGTTCACGTCCAGCTGCTTTTTCGCCGCCTCCAGGGGCGTCAGCTCCCCGGCCCCGGAGATGCCGAAGCCCGCGCAGTTCACCAAAATATCGACGCACCCCTCCCTGTCGAGGACCGTCTGCACGGCGGCCCGGGCGCTCGCCTCATCCGACACGTCGCAGGGGATCTCCCCGCGGCGGCTCAGGGCGTAGACGGTGCATCCCTTTGCCCGGAGTGCCTTCACCGCAGCCAGGCCGATGCCGCTGGTGCCGCCGGTGACGATGACCACCTTATTCATGATAGACCTCCAACGTGCGCCGGATGGCTTCTGCGGCCTCGTCCAGCAGGGCCTCCGAATGGGTGGCCATCAGACTGGTCCGCAGCATGCACCCGTCCGCCGGGGCGGCGGGGGGCAGGACCGTGTTCACATAGACCCCGTCCTCGTAGAGGGCGTTGGCCACGATCATGGTCCGCTCCGCCTGATAGGTGAAGATGGGCACGATGGGCGTCTTGCTCTCCCGGATGGCCACGCCCCGGGATTTCAGCGCCGTTCTGAAATACTCGCTGAGTTCAGACAGCCGTTGAGGCAGCTCCGGGTGCTGCTCCAAATGCCGCAAAGCCGCCAGGGCCGTGGCGCAGCTGGCGGGAGGGATGGAGGCGGAGAAGATGAAGGGCCGGGAGTTGTGGCGCACGTAATCCACCACTCGCGCGTCCGCGGCCATGTACCCGCCCAGGCTGGCCAGGGACTTGGAGAAGGTGCCCATGTACACGTCCACCTCC
>CADACQ010000008.1 GCA_902786465.1 uncultured Eubacteriales bacterium
CAGCACGTCCGGGGTGAACTGGACCCGGTTGTATTTGAGGCTCAGGGCCTTGCTGAAGGCCAGGGCCATGGTGGTCTTGCCCACGCCGGGGATGTCCTCCAGGAGGATGTGCCCCCCGGCCAGGATCGCGAGGAGCGCCATGACCAGCACGCCGTCCTTGCCCACCACCGCTTTTTTCACTTCGTCCAGGATGCCTTTGGGATCGTTCATATAGGTCCTCCCGCTTCTGCAGCGTCATAATTCTACTTATATATTGTAATCCAAGATGTCACAGAATTGCAACATGGAGGTTAAGATCGCGTAAACCTTTTTCTGGAAGGCAAAAGGAACTAAGATAAAGACTCTCTTAATATGCGCCTTCGGCGGGAGAGAGAAAAAAGCGCCCCCTATATATCTCCATATCCGCCTTGAAGAAACCGCCTGTTTGTGGTATGGTAGGGGCATCTGAACGAAGGAGAGTTTTTGCTATGCTGTCTGTTGTCTATCGCGGCAAGGGCGACTTTGCTTTGCTGGACAAGCCTCTGCCCCGGCTCCTGGACGAGAAGGACGCCATCGTGCGGGTGACCCTCTCTTCCATCTGCCAGAGCGACATCCACATCAAGCACGGGAGCGTGCCCCGGGCCGTCCCCGGCACCACCGTGGGCCACGAGTTCGTGGGCGTGGTGGAGGAGGTGGGCTCCGGCGTGAAGAAGCTGAAGCCCGGCATGCGGGTGGCCGCCAACGTGGAGACCTTCTGCGGGGAGTGCTTCTTCTGCAAGCGGGGGTTCGTGAACAACTGTACCGACAAGAACGGCGGCTGGGCCCTGGGGTGCCGCATCGACGGGGGCCAGGCGCCCTTCGTGCGGGTGCCCTTCGCGGACAACGGGCTTACGCCCATCCCGGAGGGGATCAGCGACGAGAAGGCGCTGTTCACCGGCGACATCCTGGCCACGGGCTATTGGGCCGCTGGCCTTGGGGAGATCCAGCCGGCGGACACGGTGGCCGTCATCGGCGCCGGGCCCACGGGCATGTGCACCCTCATGAGCTGCCGGCTCTACAGCCCGGCCACCCTCATCGCCATCGATACCAACGAGGATCGGCTGGCCTTGGCCCGGGAGAAGGGGCTGGCGGACGTGACGCTGAACCCCCTGACCTGCGACGTGGAGGCGGAGGTGAAGGCCCTCACCGAGGGCCGGGGCGCGGACACGGTGCTGGAGGTGGCCGGGGCCAGGAACACCTTCGAGCTCGCCTGGCGGATCGCCCGGCCCAACGCGGTGGTGTGCGTGGTGGCCCTGTACGACCAGCCGCAGGTGATCCCCCTGCCCGATATGTACGGCAAGAACCTGATCTTCAAGACCGGCGGCGTGGACGGGAACAAGTGCGAGGAGATATTGAAGCTCATCCAGGCCGGGCGGCTGGACCCCAGCTTCCTCATCACCCACCGCTACCCCCTCAAGGACGCCATGGAAGCATACAGGCTCTTTGAGAACAAGGAGGACGGGGTCATCAAAGTGGCCCTGGTGCCGTAAGAGTTCTTCTTTGCCGCTTTTTCTCTTTGTACAAAGAGAAAAAGCGGCGCAAAAAGAGAAACGCAAGGGGATACTGAGGAGGGTTCCATGAAAACACTGTTGTTTGTAGATTGCTGCATACGCCGAGAGGCTTCCCGGACCAGGAAACTGGCGGAATCGTTCCTGGGGAACCTGCCGAAGGGGTGGCGGGTGGAGAAGGTGGTGCTCATGGACGAGCCCCTGCTGCCGCTGATGGAGGGCGGGTTCGCCCAGAGGGACGAGCTGCTGCAGCGGGGCGACTTCAGCCACCGGCGGTTCGACTACGCCTGGCAGTTCCAGCGGGCGGACGCCATCCTCATCGCCGCGCCCTTCTACGATCTGTCCATCCCGGCGCTCCTGAAGGTGTACATCGAGAACGTGTCCGTGGACGGGATCACCTTCCTTTGCGACGCCCAGGGTCTCAGGGGGAACTGCCGTGCCGAGAGCATGACCTTCCTCACCAGCCGGGGCGGGTTCTACGAGAACAGCCCCGACGAGATGGGCTCCCGGTACATGGAGGCCCTCTGCCGCTTCTTCGGCACCGGGACCTACCGCTGCGTCGCCGCCGACGGGGTGGACATGGACCCCGCCCAGACGCCGGGGATCCTGGCGGAAGCTTGTGAGCGGGCGGCCCAGGCGGCCCGGGAGCTGTAAACTTCTTTCTTTGCCGCTTTTTCTTTTCAGTGAAAAGAAAAAGCGGCGGAAAAAGAAAAGCCCACCATATAGAAAGGACCCCTGGCCGATGCCGGGGGTCCTTTTTCTGTTGGATTCAATAGCGAGCTAAGAGCTCCCGTACCGTCTCGAACAGCTTCGCCTTATTGACGTCCAGCATGACCAGGGCGTTTTTGAAGGGGAACTGCTTGTCGGAAAAGAGGTCCGTCACCGTCTTGCCGTAGGTGATGGTGCCCTTGGTCTCCACGGCCACCCCCGCCTCCTCGCCGGAGAACAGCTCGGGGTACAGGGGGTAGAGCACCGCGGTGGGATCGTGGAGGGCCATGCCGTCGATGCCGTGGGCCTGGGAGTAGCTAAGGCCGTGCTGGGCCGCGTCCCGCAGGAATTTGGCCGTGGGGTTCAAGGCGCCCATGTCGTCCAGCTCCGCCGGGGACATGACGGTCTTCAGCGTCATGTCGAGGCCGCACATGACGATGGGCACGCCGCTTTGGAACACGGTGCTGGCCGCCTCCGGGTCGCAGAAGATGTTGGCCTCCGCCGCCGGGGTGGCGTTGCCGTAGGTGGCGGAGCCGCCCATGATGACGATCCGCTTCAGGAGCTTAGAGAGGGTCCCGTACTTGCCGAGGGCCAGGGCCACGTTGGTGAGGGGCCCCACGGCGATCAGCGTCAGCTCTCCCTCCGCCGCCTTGGCCGCCTCGTAGAGGGCGTCCCAGGCGGGCTTCTTCTCCACGGGGGCGTCGGAGGCGGGCAGGGGCACGTCCCCGAGGCCGTTCTGGCCGTGGATGAAGTAGCAGGTCCTGGGCTCCCGGAACAGGGGCCGGGCGGCGCCGGGGTACACCGGCACGTCCTTCCTTCCGAAGAAAGCCACGAGATCCCGGGCGTTTTGGAAGGTCTTAGGAAGCTCCACGTTCCCGGCTACCGCCGAGACGCCCTTCACGTCGTATTCTTCGATGGCGAACAGCAGGGCCATGGCCATGGCGTCGTCCACGCCGGGGTCCGTGTCCAGCCAGACGGGTATCTTTTTCTCAAGCATAGGTCTTCACCGCCTCTACCAGAAGATCCACGAAGCCCTGCCGGTCGATGTCCAGGATGCAGGACGCGTTGGGGGCCTTGCCCGTGACGCCGTACCAGTCGCCCACGGTGGTGCCCTTGCAGTAGTCGCCGGCGGTCTCCACCTGGACGTACAGGTCCTTGAAGGTCATGATCTCGGGCTTGATGAGGGCCGCCACGGCCACCGCATCGTGGACCGGCGCGCCGGGATAGCCCAGCTTCCGATGGAAGCCGTAGAAGAACTCCAGCCAGTCCGCCACCACCTCAGCCACCTTGTTGCCCACGGCCCGGATGCGCTCGAAGTCCTCCGGGAACACCAGGGCCTTTTCCGTCACGTCCAGGCCCGCCATGTAGATGGGGATGCCGCTTTCGTAGACGATCTTAGCCGCCTCCGGGTCCACCAGGATGTTGAACTCCGCCGCGGGGGTCCAGTTGCCGTAGGCGATGCCGCCGCCCATGAGGGAGATGCGGGCGATCTTGGGCTTGAGGTCCGGCCGGGTCAGGAGCAGGGCCGCCACGTTGGTGAGGGGGCCCGTGGGCACGATGGTCACGGGTTCGTCGCTCTCCTCGATGACCTTCTCCATGAGGGCCGGGGCGGAGAGGCCGCAGGGCTCGAAGTCCGGTTCCGGCAGGTCCGGACCGTCGAGGCCGCTCTTGCCGTGGACCGTGGGCACCACGATGGGCTCCGCCACCAGGGGCCGGGGCCGCCCCACGCCGAAGGGGGCGTGGTTGCCGATGAGGGTGCAGATCCTGAGGGCGTTGTAGGTGGTCTTCTCGATGGTCTGGTTGCCGCACACGGAGGTGACGGCCTTGATGTCGAGAAGGGGAGAGGACTTGGCGAGGACCCAGGCGATGGCGTCGTCGTGGCCCGGGTCGCCGTCCAGGATCACGGGTATCTTTTTCTGCCTATCCATCTTACGCCGCCGCCTTCTTCTGCTCTTTCTTCTCCTGCCGGGCGCGGATCTTCCGGGCCTTGTTGAAGGTGGAGATGGCATAGATGGTGATGCCCAGGATGGTCACCACGTAGGGCAGGGCCTCCACGAGACGGGCGGGCAGGTTGGTGCCCTTCACGTAGTTGGCGAGGGCCTGGGCAAAGCCGAAGAGCAAGCTGGAGAGCATGACGCCCACAGGCTCGCCCCGGCCCATGGCCTGGGCCGCCAGGGCGATGAAGCCGCGGCCTGCGATCATGCCCTTAGAGAACATGGTCATGTAGGACATGGACATGTAGGCGCCGGCCATGCCGCAGAGGAGGCCGCAGAGGATCAGGGAGATGTACTTGATCTTGTACACGCCCACGCCCACGGAATCGGCGGCGTGATCGTTCTCGCCCACCGCCCGGATGCGGATGCCCAGGGGGGTCTTGTAGAGCAATATCCACACCAGCAGCACGCAGAGGAAGGCCACGTAGGTCAGCACGGACTGGTTGGTGAAGAAGATCTCGCCGATGACGGGGATCTTGGAGAGCACGGGGATGGTGACCCGGGGCAGGTTCCAGGCGCCCATGACGGTCTGGGTGTCGCCCTTCGATCCGGTCAACAGGTACAGCAGCAGCACCGCGCCGCCCTCGCCCAGGGTGTTCACGGCGATACCGCAGAGGATGATGTCCGTCTTGAACTTGAAGGCGAAGAAGCCGATCATGAGGGACAGGAGCACGCCCAGGACCATGGCGCCCAGGACGCCCACGAAGGTGCTGCCGCTCTTCCAGGCGCAGGTGACCGCGATGAGGGCGCAGAGGGACATGGTGCCTTCGAGGCCGATGTTGACCACGCCGGCCTTCTCCGTGATGGAGGCGGCCAGGGCGGCGAACAGGATGGGCACCATGATGCGGATGATGGAGGCCGCGAAGGACGTGGTGAGGATGGAGGACAGGATGTTAGACATGCTCCTCGCCTCCTTTCCGCCCGGTCTGGACCGCTTTTTCGGCCAGCTCCTTCTGGGTCTCCCGGACCACCAGCTTCTGCCGGAAGCCGGAGAGGAACTGATCCGCCGCGAAGAACAGGAAGATGACCACGGAAATGAGGTCCATCATCTCCACGGGCACCGTGGTCCAGGTGTTCATGAGCTCGCAGCCGTACTGGAGGTAGGCCACGAAGAAGGCCGCGATGGGGATGAAGATGGGGTTGTTGCCCGCCAGGATGGCCAGGGTGATGCCGTCCCAGCCGTAGCCGGTCAGGGCCGTCCAGCGGTACTGGGAGAAGTAGCCCAGCTGGGTGACCACGCCGCCCATGCCGGCCAGGATACCGCCCACCACCTGGCAGAGGATCACGATGGCCCCCACCTTGATGCCGGAGTACTGGGAGAACTCCTTGTTGATGCCCACCATGCGGATGGCGTAGCCCCAGCGGGTCCGATAGAGGAAGAACCAGCAGAGCACCGCCATGGCGATGGCGATGAAGATGCCGTAACTCACCTGCTCCCCTTCGAAGATCTTGGGGATGATGGCCGTGCTCTTATAGGGGAAGGTCATGGTAGCGCCCTGGGACCGGTCCGCGAAGTTCTGGGTGAGGAACTGCATGGTCACGTCCAGGATGATGTAGTTGAGCATGAGGGAGACCACCATCTCGGAGACCCCCCACTTGGTCTTGAGGAAGCCGGGGATCAGCATGATGAGGCCGCCGATCACCGCGCCCGCCAGGATGCAGACGATCTGGTGGAGCACCGTGGGCATGGGGCAGTAGATGGCCACCAGGGCCCCCACGAAGCCGCCCGCGGAGATACAGCCCTCGCCCGCCAGGTTGAACTGGTTGGCGGAGAACATGATGCAGGTGCCCAGGCCCGTGAACGTGATGGGGATCATGTAGGCCAGCACCCGGCAGATCTTGCTCCAGCTGGCCGCCGGACCGAGGAGCATGTACCGAAGGGCCGTCAGGGGCTCGTCGGTGCTGAGAAAGATCAGCGCCAGGGCCACCAAGAAGGCCACCAGCAGGGCCGCCGCGCCCCGCACGTAGCCGAACAGACGCAGACTCTTACTTTTCATGGACCACCCTCCTAACTTCCTCAGGGCTCTGCCGCTTGAGGCCAAGCATGTATTCGCCCATCTCCATTTCGTCCATCTTCTTGGTGTCCTCGAAGTAGGCCACGATCTCGCCGCCGTGGAACACCACCAAACTGTCGGAGAGCTCGATGACCTCGTTCAGGTCAGCGGAGACCAGCAGCACCGCCGCCCCCGCCCGCGAGAGCTCCACCAGCTTCTTGCGGATGAACTCCGTGGCGCCCACGTCGATGCCGCGGGTGGGCTGGTCGGCGATGATCAGCGCCGGCTCGGAGGAGAACTCCCGGGCCACCACCACCTTCTGGATGTTGCCGCCGGAGAGCATCTTCACCTGCTGCTGGGGGGACTTGCAGAGGACCTGATACTCCTCCACCAGCCGCTCGCTCTCCTTGTGGATGGCCTTCATGTTGAAGAGGGGGCCGTTGTTGAACTTCTTCTCGTCGAACCGGTCGGAGATCACGTTCTCCTCGATGCTGGCGGAGTCCGCGATGCCGTAGATCATCCGGTCCTCGGGGATCAGGGAGATGCCCATGTCCCGGAGCTTATCCTGATGGAGGCCCAGCGTGGACTTGCCGTCCACGGTGACGGACCCGGCGTCGGGCTTGCTGAAATTGTAGAGGATGTCGACGAGCTCCCGCTGGCCGTTGCCCTCCACGCCGGCGATGCCCAGGATCTCGCCCTTGCGGACCGTGAAGGAGACCTTGTTCAGCATCTTCCGGTTCCAGTCGTTGGTGAATTCCAAATCCCGGACTTGCAGCACCGGCGACCTGGGCTGGGCCTGCTCCTTCTGGACGGTCAGGATCACGTCCCGGCCCACCATCAGGCGGCTGATCTCCTGCTCGGAGGTGTCGGCGGTGTTGTAGACGCCCATGGACCGGCCGCCCCGCAGGATGGTCATGCGGTCGGTGATCTCCTTGATCTCCTTCAGCTTGTGGGAGATGAAGATGATGGTGTAGCCCTGCTCCTTGAGATGGATCAGCTCCTTGAAGAGCTCCGCCGTCTCCTGGGTGGTGAGCACGGCGGTGGGCTCGTCCAGGATGAGGATCTTGGCGCCTCGGACCAGGGCTTTGAGGATCTCCACCTTCTGCTTCATGCCCACCGGGATGTCCATGACCTTGGCGTTGGGGTCCACCTCCAAATTAAACTTTTTGCTGTATTCCTCGGTGAGGGCGATGGCCTTGCGGAAATCCACGAAGAGCTTGCCCTTCTTGGGTTCCATGCCCAGGACAACGTTCTCCGCCACCGTCAGGCTGGGCACCAGCATGAAGTGCTGATGGACCATGCCGATCCCGTGGGCGATGGCTACGGTGGGGGAGGTGATGGCCACCTTCTCCCCGTTGATATAGATCTCGCCGTTGGTGGGCTGCTCCATGCCGAAGAGCATCTTCATCAGGGTGGACTTGCCCGCCCCGTTCTCCCCCATGAGGGCATGGATCTCGCCCTTCTTCACCAGGAAGTCCACCCCCTGGTTGGCGGCGATGCCGTTGGGGTAGATCTTGTCGATGCCCCGCATCCCAACGACATATTCGTTGTTCTGCATCCGATTTCCCCTTCCTTTGCTTTTTGAGACAGGGGGAAGGGCCTTCCCCCCATAATCCAAACGGGGGAGCCGTTCGTTGGCTCCCCCTTCCCTTAGCTTGTACCTAAGGACGCTGTGAAATTAGTTGCCGGCCTTGACGGCGTTCATCAGGGCGTAGTAGTCGAAGTTGGCGTCGAACGCGGTATCGACCTTCACTTCGCCGGAGAGGATCTTGTCCTTCACGGCGTTGACGGCGTCCTGGATCTCCTTGGGCTGCTTGGCGAAGTTGCCGGCGGTGGCGATGCCCACGCCGTCCTCAGCGAGGCCCAGGTAGGAGCAGGTGCCCCAGAAGGACTTGTCGCCCTCCAGGTACTTCTTGATGACGTACTCCAGGGAGGTGCCGACGTTCTTGAGGCCGGAGGTCATGGTGATGGCCGCGTACTTGGGATCGAGGGTCTGCTCCTGGTCGGAGTCGACGCCGATGAAGTACATGCCCTTCTCATAGCAGGCTTCCACGGCGCCGGTGCCGGCATTGCCGCCCACGCCCCAGATGATGTCCGCGCCCGCTTCGATCTCGGCAGCGCCGATCTCCTTGCCGAGAGCGGAGTCGATGTAGTTGCCGATCCAGCGCCAGTCGATCTTGATCTCAGGATCGATGGACTGGGCGCCCTCGATGTAGCCTACCAAGAAGTCGCAGATGACGGGGGAGTCCTCGCCGCCCACGAAGCCCAGGATCTTCTGATCGTTGAGGCCCTTGAGGTCGGACTGGGTCTCGAGGAGCGCCGCGTACACGCCCACGAGATAGCCCATGTCGTTCTGGTTATACTGGATGGAGGCCACGTTGGGCAGGTACTTGTCGTCCACCTTCACCTCGGTATCATAGATGATGAAGAGCTGATCGGGGTACTTCTGGGCCACGGGGATCAGGTTGTCGGGCATCTGCCAGGTGCCGCAGACGATGATGTCGTACTTCTTGGAGGCGGCGACCTCTTCCACGTAGTTCTTCCAGGTGCTCTCGTCGGTGCCCATCTCGATGGTGCGATAGTCCACGAGGCCCGCGTTCTTCAGGGCGACCATGCCGCTCTCAGCGGAATCGAAGAAGGACTTGTCGCCCAGGTTGCCGTTGACCAGGTTGACCACCTGAAGCTTGCTGGAGCCGGCTTCCGCCTTGGGCTCTTCGGTCTTGGTTTCGGTCTTCTTGCAGGCCACGATGGCGAGGATCATCACCAGGCACAGCAGGATAGCAACAAACTTTTTCATGTCTTTTCCCTTTCTCTTTCTTTATTTTGCAAAGGGCCGGAAGGTCCTCCACATACCATCTGAAAGTGTACCATAAATACCGGGGATAGTCAACCGTCCTCCCGGTCCCGGCGGGCGTTGTCTCGAGCTTTTTTGCGCAAAAAGAGGATAAGGACGACGCTCAGCGCGATGAGCAGGAGCCCCAACGCCAGCAGCAGCCCCGCGCCGGCCGTCCCCCGGGCGGACGCCTGCTTGGCCCCCTGCTGGAAGCCCGCGCCGAAGGCCTCGGCGTAGGATCGGTTGGCCGGGTCGGCGTAGGCGGCTTCGAGGCAGGCGAGGACCGCTTCCACGTCCGCGGCGGACAGGGCGCTCGTCTTCCCCGTACGGCCGGAGAGGTAGTATTCGTCGTTCCCCCATTCGTCGTAGACCACCAGCAGATGATCGTCGCCGCCGAAGAGGGCCTCGTACTGCGCCTGGACGAAGCCGTCCAGGGCTTCCGGGGCCACGCCGTCCAGGATGGTGAGGTAGGGCCGGACGCCGGTCCGCTTCTCAAAGGCCTCCATGCCCTTCACCAGGGCTTGGTCGTCGTCGATGCGGCCCAGCTCGTCCACGTACCAGCTGCCGTCCCAAAGGGGGTCCAGGGCCGGGGCGGCCTTGTCGGCCGAGCCGCTGGCCGAGTGGAGGATCAAAAACACCACGAGCCCCGTAACGAGGCCCAGCATGACCAGCCACAGGAAGCAGCCCAGGCGGCGGGATCTTTTCTTTTTCCGAACGTAGCGTTTCTTGGCCATTGGCTGTTTCGCTCCCATCAGCAGATTCAGGGCGGGGGCCTGCATCGCCGCAGACCGTCCGCGTACATCCAGTGTAAAGCCTCCGTCCCCTTCCGTCAACAAAACTTTGCATGAAAAACCATCTGTTTTCACAGTGGGTTCAAAATGATGCGCCATACTGGTGCCATCGAAACGAGGGGTGGGAGAGATATGAAGGAACGACTGCGCAAATTCATGGAGGGCCGCTACGGGGCCGACGAGCTGAACCGGTTTTTGACCCTTTGCGGCTGGGTGCTGCTGCTCATAGGCTTCGTGCTGTCGGGGATCGACAGCAAGGTCGCCCTGATCGCAGGCTCGGTGCTGGTGACCCTGTCCTGGGCCCTGCTCATCTACAGCCTCTTTCGGACCTTCTCCAAGCGCACCCAGGAGCGGGCCTCGGAGAACTATAAGTACTTCGTCTGCAAGAACAAGGTCCTGGGCTGGTTCCGCCGCGGCAAGGCCCGCTGGCAGGATCGCAAGGCCCACCGGTACTTCCGCTGCCCCCAGTGCAAAGCCACCGTCCGGGTGCCCAGGGGCAAGGGCAAGATCCGCATCACCTGCCCCAAGTGCAAACACCAGTTCGTGAAGAAGAGCTGAAAATTCAGACTTTCCCCGCCACAGCCTCCAGCAGTTCCCGCAGGAGGCTCTTGTTTTCCATCTCCGTCACCAGCAGCATCGCCTTGCCGCCGGGGTAGGGTTCCTCCCGGAGCCCCTCCGCCTCCGAGAGCTGCTCCAAAACATATTCGAGATATTCCTTGCTGGACGCTATTACCGTTCCCTCCTTTTCAAACCTTTCAGATGCGCCTTCCGCTCCGGGCTGACGCGATAGCTCTCCGTCGCCTTCTGGATGGCCTTGTTGTGGGTCCAGGGGTCCAGCGCGCTCCCTTCCAGATAGGGCAGGATATCCTCGTACCGCTTGGCCAGGGCCGTGGCGAAGTACCAGGCCCGCATCATGTTCACGTAGTATTCCTCGGAGCGAAGGTCCGCCACCAGCCGCGGGTACGCGGGGTCGAAGTCCTCCTCCAGAGAAGGATGTAGGGCAGGAGCTCCCGCCGGTGCTTTTTGAAGCACCGGGGCGACAGCTGATCGCAGGTGGCCCAGTTGTCCACGAAGGGCAGGAACCGATCCACCTGGTTGACGCACCGGTCGAAATCCCTGATCTCGGACAGGAGGAAGGCGTGGAGCTGGTCCTCGTCGAAATACCGGTGGGGCAGCGCCTGCAAAAAACCCTCCGCCGCGGGCTCCTTCAGCAGGGCCTTGGCGTAGGCCCTCAGGGCCGGGGTGCGGACCCCGATCATGCGCTCCGGCGCCACGGTGGGGAGGAGCTTCGCCTGAAAATCCCGATAGCCCTGGTCTTGGAGCCGGAACAGCTCCTGCTGTATGTCCTGAACGCTCATGCCTTGGGCGCCTCCCTCCGTATGATCTCCACGATCCTGTCCACGGCCGGCCCTGCCTCCGGGACGGGCAGCAGGGGGTAGACGTGGAACATGCCCTCCCGGACCACGAGCTCGTTGGCACCCTCCCGGTCCAGCTTTTCATAGAGCTTCACGCTGTCCGGGTTCAATATCTCCCTTGTCCCCGCGAAGATCGTCACATGGTCCATGCCCGTCCAGTCCCCATAGCCGGGGCTCACCCGGGGGTCCCGCAGGTCCAGCTCCCCGGCCCACCACCGGCCGCAGGCCCGATGGGCAGGGGTCAGCCAGGGGTCCCTGGGGATAAAGGCGTCGATGGCCGGGTCGCTGATGGTCACGTCCATCCAGGGGGACAGGAGGATCAGCTCGTCGGGGAGCCTGGCCCCGATCCGCTTCAGTTCCAGCGCCACCGCCGCCGCGAGACCGCCCCCCGCCGAATCGCCCATAAGGATCAGCTTCCGCTCCGGGTGGGCCGCGGCGTAGGCCGTGAACCGAGGGAGGATCAGCTCGAAGGCCTCCCGCCAGGTCCCCCAGGGGGCGAGCGTATAGGCCGGGGCCGCCACGGCGGCGTCCGTGGGCCGGATCAGCTTTTTCAAAAACCGCCAATGAAAATAGGAAAAGTCGTGGATATAGGACCCGCCGTGGAGGTAGAAGACGGTATAGGGCCCCTTGCCCTCTTCGTTGAGCCAAAAGACGCGGCCCCTGGGCCCGTCCTCCGTCCGGCAGGCCATGCCCCGGGGCGGGGACGAAAGGGGCTGCGGCTTCTCCCGCAGCGCCGCCAGGCTCCCATCATACTGGGCCTCCGTGGGCTTGGGCTGGAGCCGAAAGTACAGCTCCGCCGCCCGGGCCATGAAACTGTTTCCCATAGATCCTCCTGAATACAAAAGGGCGCCGGGTTTCTCCCGACGCCCCTGGTCTTATCGTCAGTTATAGATCCGATACGCCATGAGGAAGTGCTGCTTCCAGTAGTTGCCGGAGAGGACGGAGGTGGTGATGCGCACCTGGCCCGCGCCGGAGCTGGCGTCGATCATCTTGCCGCCGCCCAGGTAGATGCCCACGTGGCCCGAATCCATGGAGTTGCCCTTGAACACCAGGATGTCGCCCCGCTGGATCTGGCTCATGCTGTTGATCCGGGGGTAGCGGGTGCAGGACCGCCAGGTGATGCTGGTCATATAGCCGCCGCTGAAGCCCGCCTGCTTCATGCACCAGTAGACGAAGCCGGAGCAGTCGAACCGGTTGGGCCCCTTGGCGCCCCGGGAATAGGGGCAGCCGATCTTGCTTTCGGCGATGGAGATCAGCTTCTCCGCGCCGTGAGCGCTGGTGTTCACGGGCTTGGTGGTGGCGTTGGAGCCCGGCTTGGTGGTGGCGTTGGAGCCCGGCTTGGTGGTCTTGTTGGAACCCGGCTTGGCGGTGGTCTTGGGCGTAGCTTTGGGCTTGGGTTTGGCGGTGGGCTTGGGGGTGGCCTTGGCCTTCTTGGCGGAGGAGCTGTTCAGCTTTTCCAGGGTCTTGGCGCCCACGGTGCCGTCGGCACTGAGGCCGTTGCGCCGCTGAAACTCCTCCACGGCGCTCTCCGTCACGTCGCCATAGTAGCCGTTGACCTGGCCGTTGGTGGTGAGATACCCCAGGGCCTTCAGCCGCTTCTGGACCGCCTTCACCTCGGCGCCCTTCATGCCCAGCTTCAGGGTGTAGGCCTTGGCGTCCTTGGCGTCCATGGCGGCCATGGTGGTGGGGCCCAGGCACCCGTCGGGGGTCAAATCGTTGTTGTCTTGGAACTTGCGGATGGCGGTGATGGTGGCCTCGTCCATCTTCCCCTTCACCTTGTAGCTGGAAACCAGGTATCCCAGCTTCTTGAGCCGCTCCTGGTAGACGGCGATGGTGTCGCTGGTCTCGCCCTTAGAGAAGAAGTTGCCCACCACGTCGTCGGCGTAGAGGACCTCCATGGTCTCGTGGCCCACCATGCCGTCGGGGGCGATGCCGTTGGCCTTCTGGAAGTCCATGACGGCGGCGGCGGTCTTCTCCCCGTAGGTGCCGGTGATGAAGTTCTTGCCCAGGTACCCCAGCTCGTAGAGGCGGGTCTGGACGCTCTCCACGTCGTCGCCGGTGTCCCCGTCCTGCATGACGCAGATCTGGACGCCCTCGTTCATGAGCAGCAGCCAGGTGCCCTCACCAAGATGCCCGTCGGCGTTCAAATCGTTATGCTTCTGGAAGCGGAGGAGGGCCGCCTCGGTGATGCTGCCGAAGTGCTCCGTGGGCTCGTCGCTGTCCATGTACCCAAGCTCCATCAGTCGGGTCTGGACGATGGCTACGGTGGGGGAGTCGTCCCCCTTCTTCAGGACCTTGTTCTGCAGGGGCTCCGGCACGGGGGTGGGGGAGGCAGGGGGCAGGGTGGGGGCTTCGGTTTCGCTGACCACGGGCAGGGTGCTGTCCCCGCTGGGGGTGGCTTCCGCCGCCAACAGGGCGGTCCGGGACACGTGGGAGCTGACCATCAGGGCGATGATGAGCAGGACCAACGAGCCGCTGACCGCGCCGATGCCGATCTGCATGGGCTTGTTGAGGGCCTTGAACCGGGCGGCGAGATAGGCCGCGCCCGCCTTGACCTTGTTCCCCAGGAAAAGGAGGCCGGGCTTCATCCACTGCCAAAGCTTCTTGAGCAGGGGCCTCAGCACCTTCCACAGGGCCCTGGCGGCCACCGCCACGGCGTGGGCCACCTTCTTACAGGGGGGGCCGATGAACGCCCAGATCTTCAGGAAGAAGGCGGCCACAGAATCGAAGGCGCTGCGCAGGGCCCGGCAGAAGGCGTTTCGGCCCGCCACGAATCGGGCCCGGGCCGGCGCGGTCTTCTCATATGCCCGCTGGAGAGCGCGCCGAAGGCCCCGGGAGGACTTTTTCTCGGGCGTTTGCTCCGGCTCCGGGATGGTGTTTTTCTTGGTTTCTCGGTCCATACCGTCAGTACCTCTGTGGATGCCTATTTTTAGATGTACCAATTGTACCCGAGCCGACCGTTTTTTTCAACCGTCTCACCCCGGTTTGGTGCGAAAAAACCGTGTCCGAACTGTAAATAATCTGCCGTCCGGGGGCCTGAAATGTGGATTTTTGGTAGATAATGGCAGATAAAATTGAAATTTGTCAGGATGGTGGTATACTTTCTATATATATATATGTTCGGGAGGTAGCCATGGAAGCCTCGAAGAAGACCGATGCGAAGACGAAGCTCAAGTCCGCCGCCATCAAGGCCGCCGGGACGGTGACCGCCGCGGGCATGCTCTTGAACGCCGCCGTGGAGCCGGAGGACCTTTTGACCTCGCCGGAGAAGAAGGCCCAGAGCGCCAGCTCCGCCCACGTCCAGTCCGGGACCGCCCCCGTCTACACCGTGAAGGGGACCCGGGTGGAGAAGGCTCCCGCCCCCACCAAGGCGGAGCTCCTTCGGGAGAAGGTCATATCCCTGCCCGCCCCGGTGAAGGGGCTGGTGCTGCTGCCCCTCTGGACCATCGGCGCCATCGCCAACTACGCCCTGTCGCTCCTCCTCAGCCTGTTCGCCAAGGTCTTCGGCGGGTCCATCCTCACGTTCCTCTTTCAGTTCGCCCTGCTCTTCGGCCTCTTCGCTTTGGCGCTGAAGCTCCTGTTCCCGAATAAAAAGCTCAAGGACCTGCTGACGAAGAAGAACCTCCTTTGGATGGCCGTCAGCGCCCTCCTTCTCACGGCGGCGGATATGCTCCTGAAGACCTGGTACGAGCCCTACGCTAAAGTCCGAAGCCTGATCCTCCTGGTCCTGGCTCTGGTCCTCCTGTCCCTGTTGGCCTGGCGCATCCTCTATAAACGGAGGAAGCCGGAGCCCCCGGCCCCGGAGCCCGTGTACGAGATCGTCTGACCGGCCCTTCCCCAGCTTCGCGCAACAAAAAACGCCCCGCAGGGGGCGTTTTCGTTGAATATAGCTTTAGCAGGCTGTCAAGAAGGGGCGCAGAAGCCGCGTTCTTCGCCCCGAAGCTGTACTATGTACCGCAAGAGGGCGAAAACGCGGCTAATTTGCGGCGCATGGAATGAAAAGAAATGGCGCCTGAAAGCGCCATTTCTACCTGCCGGTATTGTTAGATTTGATCCGCCGCAAATGGTCTGCTGCCCTTATCGGCAGCCTGCCTTATTTCCGGTCCTCGCAGTCGGCCTGGTCGCAGTTGGCGCAGTCCTCGTCGCAGAAGGCCTCGTCCAGCATCTTCTCCACGATCTCGGTGAGCTCGTCCATCTTGTCCTCGTCGGCGGGCAGGAAGACCTCGTCCTCGCCCTCCACGGTGACCTTCATGATATAGACCTCGGTCTCGGCGTCCTCGTCCTGCTCGGACTCGAGATCGAACAGGATGGCGTACTCCTGGCCCTCATGCTCGAAGTAATCCCAGACCTCCATCTGAAATTCGTTGCCTTCCTCGTCGGAAAACGTGACCAGATCCAGCTCGTCGTTGTTTATATTTTCCATGGTTTTTTCTCCTTTGTCTCTATGATGGGGATATTCTACCCTATCCCTCGGCTTTTTTCAATAGGCATTTTGGTTTTTCCGCCGGCCGGTCCCGCGGCCTGAAAAAACTTTTTCGAATCTGAAAAAACAGTTGAAATCCCAAGGCCTTTTCTATATCATTATACTGTATAGGTATGGAGACCCCATGCCCAGAAAGGAATCTACTATGGAGCTGGATTTTTACAAGCGGCTGGCCAAGGCCCTGGCGGCGGAGTTCGGGGAGAACTGCGAGGTGCTGGTCCACGATCTCACCGGCGGCGACCCGGAGCACACCATCGTAGCCATCGAAAACGGCCACGTATCCCAGCGACAGACCGGCGACGGCCCCTCCCGGGTGGCCCTGGAGGCCATGCAGGCGGAGCACCCCGAGGAGCTGGAGGATCGGTCCGGGTACCTCTTGAAGACCCACGACGGGCGGATCGTCAAGTCCAGCACCGTCTACATCCGCAACGAGCAGGGGGGCGTGGACGGCATCTTCTGCGTGAACTACGACATCACCAACCTGCTCATGGCCCAGAAGGCCGTGGGGAGCCTCCTCTCCCACGGGGAGGAGCCCAAGGCCCCCGCCAGCATCCCCCAGAACGTGAACGAGCTTTTGGACGACCTCATCGAGCAGAGCGTCCAGCAGGTGGGCAAGCCCGTGGCCCTCATGACCAAGGACGACAAGATCGCCGCCATCCGTTTCCTCAACAAGGCCGGGGCCTTCCTGGTCACCAAGAGCGGCGACAAGGTCAGCAAGTATTTCGGCATCAGCAAGTATACCCTGTATTCCTACATCGACGCCAGCAAGAACCTGTAAGACTGCCGATATGGGCGCCAGACCATTTGCGGCAGATATGTTGGAGGGATCACTGACAGGAAGAAACGGCGCTTCGGCGCCGTTTCAATTGATTTGGCGCCGCAAATGAACGGCGTTTTCCCCCTCTCGCGGTACATAGTACAGCTTCGGGGTGAAGAACGCCGTTTCTGACGCCCATCTTGGCAGCCTGCTTCGCATTTATGCCTTGCGCGCCGCCATGAATCTGATATAATAAAATATTACAAGATGCCGAGGAGGAATTTTATGGACCCCGTATACGTCTTCGGACACAAGAACCCGGACACCGACTCCATCGTGGCCGCCATCGCCTACGCCAGCCTCCGCAACGCCCTGGGGGACAGGCAGTACGTGGCCTGCCGCCTGGGGGTGCTGAGCGACGAGACCAGCCGCATCCTGCAGCGGTTCGGCTTCGAGTCCCCCATGCGCCTTCACGACGTGCGCACCCAGGTGAAGGATCTTAGTTTCGACAGGCCGCCCATCCTGTCCGACGCGGTGACGGTCCACCGGGCCTGGGAGCTCATGAGCGACAGCGAGCTCCCCTCGGCGTCCCTCCCCATCGCCAACGAGGCGGGGAAGCTCTTCGGCATGCTCACCTCCGGGGACATCGCCCAGTACGACCTGCGGTTCGTGGAGGAGACGCTGCTCAGCGACGTGCCCCTCTTCAACCTCCTCTCCTGCCTGGACGGGCAGATCTGGGGGGACTACGGGGACGTGACCGGCCTCTCCGGCGAGATGTGCATCGCCGTGCCCGGCATGACCCAGTCCTTCCCGGAGGGCGGCATCGTCATCACCGGCCGGGACAGCGCCGTCATCCAGGCCGCCTACGCCGCCAAAGCCGCCGCCGTCATCGTCTGCGGGGGCCAGCTCCAGCCGGAGGACATGGCGGACCGGGGCAGCACCGTGGTCATCACCACCCCCTACGATCCCTATCGGGCCGCCCGGCTCATGATCCAGTCCATCCCCGTGTCCCGGATCGCCCGGGCCAGCGATCTCACGGTCTTCCACGAGGAGGACTATCTGGACACCGTCCGCGAGGCCACGTTAAAGAGCCGCTATAGGAGCTATCCGGTGCTGGACAGCCAGGAGAACGTGGTGGGGACCCTGTCCCGGTACCACCTGCTCAGGCCCAACCGGAAGAAGGTGGTCCTGGTGGACCACAGCGAGACCGCCCAGAGCGTGGACGGTCTCCATGAGGCCCAGATCCTGGCCATCATCGACCATCATCGCCTGGCGGACGTGGAGACCGTGGACCCCATCTACGTGCGCACCGAGGCCGTGGGCGCCAGCACCACCATCATCGCCACCATGTTCCAGGAGCGGGGCATCATGCCCGGCCAGAAGCTGGCGGGGCTTATGGCGGCGGGCATCCTCTCCGACACCATCCTCTTCCAGTCCCCCACCTGCACGGAGCGGGACCGGGTCATGGCGGAGCGCATGGCGCGGCTTGCGGGCCTGTCCCTGACGGAGCTCGGTCAGGACATCTTCTCCTCCACGCTCCCCGCCGACGCGGACGTGAAGGATCTGCTGTTCAGCGACTTCAAGCAGTTCCAGATCGCGGGCCACTCTTTGGGCATCGGCCAGTTCACCAGCACCAACTGCGAGCAGCTGATCCCCCGCCACGGGGAGGTCATCGCCATCATGGAGGAGGAGCGGGCGAAACACAACTACGACATGCTCCTCTTCATGCTCACCGACGTGCTGAAGAAGAGCACCCGGCTCCTGGCCGTGGGCGACCTCAACGAGCTGGGCCAGGTGTTCAACGTGAAGTTCAAGGACAACGCGGCCATGCTCCCCGGGGTCATGAGCCGGAAGAAGCAGATCGTGCCCACGCTGTCCCTTATCTGGGGCTGATATCCATTCCTGCGGGAGGGGCAAGCCCCTCCCCTACGAAGAAAAGCAAACCATAGGGAGGTTCCCATGCAGATATTCATTGACGACATGGCCGTGGAGGCCCGGATAGGCGAAAGCCTGCTGGCCATCGTGCAGCGGATGGGTCTCGATTCCCAGGACCTATCCAAGCGCCCCCTGGCCGCGGACCTGGGCGGCGAGGTGTTCACCCTCAATTACGTGCCCTGCCGGGAGCAGGACAAGCTCCCCGCCTCCGTAGGATTTCGGGAGCGCCGGGGCATCCGCCGCAGCAAGGGCCGTATCAGCCTCATCCGCTACGGGGAGAACCGGGGCCAGAGGGTCTATGACCGGACGCTGCTGTTCGTGTTCCTGCTGGCGGTCCGGGAGCTGTTCCCGGAGGCCCACGTGAAGGTGAACTACGCCATCGGCGCGGGCCTCTACATCACCGTGAAGAAGGATACGCCCCTCATTCGCTCCGAGGTGGACGCCCTGCGCCGCAAGTGCCGGGAGATCGTGGCCGCGGACTACGTGCTGGAGCGCAAGCGCCTCGATATCGACGAAGCCATCGCCTTCTTCGAGAAGGACGGGCAAAATGACAAGGTGCGGCTCCTCAACTATCGCCAGTTCACCTTCTTCGACATCTACCGCCACGGGGACTACGTGGACTATTTCTACGGCGAGATGTGCCCCTCCACCGGCTACGCCAGCGTCATGAACCTGCAGTACGAGGCCCCGGGCCTGTTCCTGCTTAGGCCCTCGGCGAAGGACGTGAACAAGCCCTCCACCTACGTGAAGTCCCCCCGGTTCGCCGCCGTCTTCGCCGAGAGCGACCGGTGGGCGGGCCTCATGCACTGTTCCTCGGTGGCGGATCTCAACGACATGGTCATGAACGGCAGCGTCCGGGAGCTCATCCGGGTGAACGAAGCCCTTCATGAGAAGCGCTTCGCGGAGATCGCCTCCGAGATCGTGGGCCGGGGCGCCCGGGCCATCCTGATCGCGGGCCCCTCCTCCTCCGGCAAGACCACCAGCGCCAACCGGCTCTGCACCCAGCTTAGGGTCCTGGGCAAGACGCCCCTGCTCTTCTCCCTGGACGATTATTATAAGGATCGGAGCTTGGTGGAGCCGGAGCCCGACGGCACCTTCGACTACGAGCATATCAAGATGATCGACGTGGAGCGGTTCAACGAGGACCTGTCCGCCCTTCTCCGGGGGGAGAGCGTGGAGCCGCCCACCTTCGATTTCGCCACGGGCCGGAGCCTGCCCGGGGGCAAGGCCATCCGCCTCACCGTGGACACCCCCCTCGTCATCGAGGGCCTCCACGCCCTGAACCCCCAGCTGCTGACCCCGGAGATCGACCCTAAGGACGTGTTCAAGCTCTACGTGTCCGCCCTGACCACCCTGAACCTGGACGACCACAACCGGATCCCCACCTCGGACGTGCGGCTCCTAAGGCGCCTCGTCCGGGACTACCTCACCCGGGGCGCCACCGTGGAACGGACCCTCACCATGTGGGACAGCGTCCAGCGGGGGGAGCACCGGTGGATCTTCCCCTATCAGGAGGGGGCCGACGCCATCTTCAACACCGCCTTGGTCTACGAGCTGGCCGTCCTCAAGCGGCACATCTTCCCCCTCTTACAGTCCGCGGACCCCACCAGCCCCTGCTACGACCAGGTCCGCAACATCGTCAAGTTCCTGAACTACGTCCAGGACGCCTCGGTGGAGGACGAGATACCCCCCACCAGCATCCTCAGGGAGTTCATCGGCGGCAACACCTTCTATCTCAAGCGGGAGGCGGAGACCTATGCGTAAGACCGTTTCCATCACCTGCCTCGCCGTGGGGTTCTTTCTGCTGATCCTCTGCGCCGCCTTCACCGTGGTCCAGCTCACCGCCGCCGAGACCGCCTGGTTCGAGCAGGAGTTCACCAAGCTCGCCCTGGCCGAGGACATGGGCATGACCCTGGGGGATTTGGGCGCGTCGGTGCGGACGCTGGTGAACTATCTCAACGGCCAGACCGAGACCATCGACGTGCTGGTCACCGTCAACGGCCAGCAGGTCCGCATGTTCGATCTGGACATCGAGATCGTCCACATGCGGGAGGTGAAGGATCTGTGGCAGTGGTTCGTAGGCGCCCGGAACGTGGGGCTGCTCCTGGCCGCGGTGCTGTGCCTGATGGGCGTGGTCCTGGACGGGAAGGACGCCCTTCATAACCTGTGCTGGGGCTACTTCTGGGCCCTGGGGGCCTTCCTGGTGCTGGTGGCCTTCGCCGGCACCTGGGCCGCCATCAACTTCGACAGCTTCTGGACCGCCTTCCACCGGCTGATCTTCCCCAACAGCGAGAACTGGCTTTTGCCCATGGAGTCCCGCATGATCCAGATGCTGCCCTCGGAGCTGTTCCGGGACCTGGTCATGCGCATGGGCGGGCGGATGCTGCTGATCTTCCTGGCCCTGGCCCTGGTGTGCGTCCTCATTTTGGTGGCCCTCCAGCGCCGGCAGCGGGCTAAGGAAGCCATGAACGCGCCCAACAACAAGCCCAAGACCCCCGCGGAGGAGCTGGCCGCCGTCCAGGGGCCGGACCTGCTGGCCGTCCACAAGCGGGCCAACATGACCGTCTCCGAGCGCCGCAAGCTCCTGGAGGAGCAGGAGCGGCAGAGGCAGGCCCTGGCCACCCCCGACGAGGGGGACGAGGCCGATTTCAGGGACGCCGCCCTGGACACCCCGGTGGAGAGCCGGAAGAAGATCGAGTTCGCTCCCGCGGAGGAGCCGGAAGAGGAAGACGACGACTATGATGAGCTATTATGACATCGCCCGGGCACGGTTGAGCGCCCTGCAGCAAGGGGGGGAGGCCACCGTCCTTTCCATAGAGACCTCCTGCGACGAGACCGCCGCCGCCCTGGTGAAAAACGGGCGGCAGGTGCTCTCTAACGCCGTCTACACCCAGATCCCCATCCACCGGAAGTTCGGCGGGGTGGTGCCGGAGCTGGCCAGCCGCAACCACGTGGACCAGGTGGGCCCCGTGGTGGAGAGCGCCTTGGCGGACGCGGGATTGACCCTCGCCGACGTGGACGCCATCGCCGTCACCGGCGGGCCGGGCCTGGTGGGCGCCCTGCTGGTGGGGGTGAGCTATGCTAAGGGTCTGGCCTTCGCCACCGGCAAGCCCCTCGTCAACACCCACCACATCCTGGGCCATATCGCCGCCAACTACCTCACCTTCCCGGACCTTGAGCCCCCCTTCACCTGTCTCGTGGCCTCGGGGGGCCACAGCCACATCATCGAGGTGGCGGACTACGACCGGTGCGTCCTTCTCGGCAGGACCCGGGACGACGCCGCGGGGGAGGCCTACGACAAGGTGGCCCGGGTGCTGGAGCTGCCGTACCCCGGCGGGCCGGAGCTGGAGAAGCTGGCCCAAACTGGGAACCCCCACGCCATCCGCTTCCATTCCGCCTTCAACGAGGGGGAGGGCTTCGACATGAGCTTTTCCGGCCTCAAGACCGCGGTCATCAACCACCTTTCCAATGCTAAACAGCGGGGGGACGAGATAAACCGGGCGGACGTGGCCGCCAGCTTCCAGTTCGCCGTGAACACCATCCTCAGCGACAAGGCCGTCCGGGCCGCCGTTGAAAACGGCCACGGCGTCCTGGCCCTGGCCGGGGGCGTGTCCGCCAATAAAAATCTGCGGCAGATGCTGACTGAGAAGGCCCAGCGCCGGGGCATCCGCTTCTGCTGCCCGGACTTCAAATACTGTACGGACAATGGGGCCATGATCGGCTCGGCGGGCTTCTACCTGCTGATGAAGGGCCATATTTCGGATTTGGATTTCAACGCCGTGCCCTATCTGCCCATCGCGTAAGGAGGTGTCATGTTCGTTTATTCCCGCAAAGCCCATTATCACGAGACCGATCAGATGGGCGTGGTCCATCACGCCAACTACCCCAAGTGGATGGAGGAGGCCCGGGTGGCCTTTCTGGACAGCTTGGGCGTGAGCTATCGGGCCATGGAGGAAGCCGGGGTCCTTTCCCCGGTGGTGAGCCTCAGCATCGAGTACAAGCGCCCCGCCCGGTTCGACGACGAGCTGGAGGTGCGGCTCGAAGTGGCCAAATACACCGGCGTCCGGCTGGAGGTCGCCTACACCTTCTTCAACAAAACCCGGGACGAGCTCTGCGCCACCGCCCACAGCGCCCACTGCTTTATGAAGGACGGCCGCATCGTCAGCCTGCAGAAGGCCCTGCCCGACGCTCACGAAAGGATGCGCGTCTGCCTATGAAGCTTCTGCCGCCCATCCATCTCGAATTGGAGGACCGGGAGTGGCCCTTCACCTATACGGACCACGATCGCGAGATCGTCCGGGCCATCGTCTTCGACGATCTGGGCCGGTTCTATTTCGTCCGGGCGGAACGGGACGACCAGTTTGGCCGCGCCACCCTTATCGAGACCTCCGGCGGCGGGGTGGAGAAGGGAGAGGAGCTGCTCACCGCCATCCGCCGGGAGCTCCGGGAGGAGCTGGGGGCGGAGGTGGAGGTCATCGGTCCCATCGGCACGGTCAGCGACTACTACAACCTCATCCACCGCCACAACCTGAAGGACAGGCATCTGATGCCGGACGAGATCCGCGACTTCCACCTGTCCACCCTGCGGCTGACCTATGAGGAGGCCCAGGCGGAGTATCGCCGCCGGGCCTGCACCCCCATCGGCCGGCTCATCGCCGCCCGGGAGCTGCCCATTCTGCGGCGGGCGGGGGAGATGCTGCAGGGCGCGGCCGGCCAGGAACCATAGGAAAGGAGAAGGGATATGGAAATGAATCAATACGACGGATCGATGGACGACAGCGGCCGGAAGCTCCTGCGCCTGGGCGGGTTCATCTTCCTGGGCATCGGGCTGCTGTTCTTCATTTTGGGGTCGATCTTTCTCACGTTCACCCAAAGACGGGCCGGAATATACGTGGAGACGGAGGGCGTCATCGTCGGGTTCGATCGGGACGGCCACCCCTACGTGGCCTACGAGGCCGACGGGCAGACCTATGAGCAGCGGAGCAACTTTACCTCCAGCACCATGCGCCTGGGGGACGAGCTGACGATACGATACGATCCCGCGGCCCCCTATCGGATGGAGGCTGGGGGCGCCATGGCCCTGTTCTTGCCGGTCATGTTCATGGGCATGGGCGGCCTGTTCATCGTGATCGGCGTGGTCTGGCTCCGGTTCTTCCGCGTCCGGCGGGAGCCCGAGAACCCCTGGGCCGGGCCCCAAAGCTAAGATCTTTCGTTCCCAAAAGCGGCCCAGCCGCTTTTTTCTATGCAATCTTTCGCCTCTCCTGCGTGTCCTATTGACAGAAACGCGTTTCGAGAAAGGAAACCAAATGACACAAGGACCAAACAAACCGGACATCACCACCCGAGAGGGGTTCGGACTGGCGTGCGCCCCCTTGGAGCGGCTGCTGCTCACCGTGAGCTACGGCGTGCTCCACAGCTGGGATCTGGCGGCGGACGCGGTGCAAAGCGCCCTCTTGAAGGGCTGGCGCAGCCGATACAGCGTGAAGGACCCCCAGAGCTTCAAACCCTGGCTGGTGAAGATCGCCATCAACGAGAGCAAGAACCTGATCCGCCGGGGCTTCGACCTGGAGCTAAAGGAGAACGTGGCCGACGCGCCGAAGGATCGGGACCTGCAGGTGGACGTGCGGCAGGCGGTATACGACCTGCCCGAAAAGTATCGGTTGCCGGTGATGCTGTTCTACTTCGAGGGCATGGCCGTGGCGGACATCGCCAAGGCGCTGGACCTGCCCCAGGGCACGGTGATCTCCCAGCTCCATCGGGGCCGGGAGCGTTTGAGAGAGGAGTTAAAGGACTATGGAATATAAGGATATCGCAACACAGGAACAGGAATTGCGGGCTGACCCCCTATACGATCTGCTGCGGGAGCACCGGCCCCAGCCGTCCCGGGAAAGCCGGGAGCGGGTCCGGCGGACCCTGGACAGGATCGAGACGCCGCCCTTCGCTTGGGTGGGCGCCTTCGCCCGCCGGGCCCCCGTGGGCTTCGCTGCGGCGTGTATCGCCCTGGTGCTGCTGCTGTCCGGCACGGTCTACGCCATTTCGAGCTGGATCGGCCGGGAGGACTACAAGCCCGGGGACTATCTGGACACGCCTCCCGAGCAGCGGACCGAAGCTTCGGCCATCCCCGAGGTGGAGCAGGTGGTGCAAAATGCCGCGCCTAAGTCCGAGGGCGTCCGGGTGGTCATGCTGCCGGAGATGGCCGACGCCGACACCCTGAATGAGTGGCGGGTGAAGATGGGCCAGCCGAAATATGATGAGGCGGCCTGGGCCTGGGTCCGGGACATTCGGCCCGAAATACAGGAGGTCCTCTACGACGGCACCACCTTCGCCTACACCATTCGCCTGAACACGGACCACGCCGCCGCCTTCTCTCAGGAGCACCACGGCGACCAATGGCTGGACGCCTTTGTGGAGCAGACCATGTACACGGACACCGGGGAGAAGATCGCCACGGTCACCGGAGAGACCGGCCTGCAGGAGGAGACATTTACGGAGGACGGCATCACCCTCCACATCGAGGACAGCCTGAACGGACCCCTCACCGGCAGCGGGCGAGTCAGCTTCACCGCTGAGATCAGCATCATGGACGTGAATGTGGACGACATGGCCCACATCGGTACCCTGGGGACCATCTACTACACTTTCTCCTTCGATGTGAACGGAGCCCTGGCCGCCACCAACGCGGACACCCGCACCGCCCAGCGGCCCCTGTCGGGCAGGGCCGTGCTGACCATGGACTACGACACCATGTGGAACCAGCCTGTGAACCTGGACGGGGTGGTGCTGGAGGAAACGGCCAGCTTTAGGAGCACCGGCGTCTACCTGAGCTACCGGGTGAAGGAAGCGCCTGCCGATTGGACCAGCCAGATGCGGCGCAGCCTCCTTGATCCCACCAACGAGAGGGGCAAGTTCCAGGGCATGTCCGTGAGCTACACCCTGGGCGGGGACGAAACCGTCTATGAACCCAGCTTCCCGGAGGTGGTGGCCCAGGAGGACGGCACCTGGGCCTACACGGTGGTGCTGCCCATCTTCCCCTCGGATTATGAGACTCTCAAGCAGCGGGGCGTCACCGTCCATTTGACCCTCCACACCGTGGATTCCTTCGATGGGGAACCCGTGGGGGAGGCCTGGAAACAAACCACCTTCCCGGAGAACGGCTGGGATATCACCACCAGCGCCAAGCCCCTGACCAGCTTCCCCCTGGATTTGCCGTAAGGAAAGGGATTGCCGTAGTGCATACGAAAAAGCCTCCCCGCGGGGAGGCTTTCGTGTGTTTTGGGGTCAGGACTCCCGGCCCAGCTGGAACGCCTTCTTGTTCAGCTCCAGGAACTTGGGGGGGACGGTGGCCTCGAGGGATGCCTGCCAGACGGATTCAGGTAGGTCCATGGCCTTGGACAGGACGCCGGTCAAAACCACGTTCACGGCCTTGGGGCTGCCCGCCTGCTCCGCGAGGGAGAGGGCGTCCACGGCGATCACGTGGGCCTTCGCCTTCAGGTCCTCCAGGACGGTCTCGGGATAGGCCATCTGCCCGGTGATCACGGGCATGGGCAGGACGTGCTGGGTGTTGGTGATGATGGTGCCGCCCTTCTTGAGGTAGGGCAGGAACCGGCCCGCTTCCAGGGCCTCGAAGGACAGGATGTAGTCCGCCTCGCCCAGATCGATGAGGGGGGAGTGGACGGTGTCGCCGTACTTCACGTAGGTCACCACGGAGCCGCCCCGCTGGGACATGCCGTGGACCTCGGAAAGCTTCACGTCGCAGCCCGTGGAGATGAGGGCGTTGCCGATGAGGCGGGAGGCCAGCAGGGTGCCCTGGCCGCCTACGCCGACGATCATGATGGATTTCGTTTCCATAATATTTCTCATTCCTTTTCAGTAGTTTTGCCGGTTTCGCCTGCGAAATTGCCGCGCCGGTCCGCGGCAAAGGCACAAACTACGTGTGTGAAAAACCTGTTTTTCACACGACTCCTTATTCGCAGATGGCGCCGAACTTGCAGAGCTGCTGGCACAGGCCGCAGCCCACGCAGAGGGTGGGATCGATGGCGGCCTTGCCGCTGAAGACGATGGCCGGGCAGCCGATCTGCATGCAGGCCTTGCAGCTTTTGCACTTGTCCTGATCGATGTGGAAGGCGGGCTTGTGCTTCACCCACTTGAGGAGGGCGCAGGGCCGCCGGACCACGATGACCGAGGGCTCGTCCGCCGCCAATTCCTCCCGGATGGCCGCTTCCGTGGCCTTCAGATCCTGAGGATCGACGACCCGGACCCGCTTCACGCCGCAGGCCTCCGCGATCTTTTCGGCGGAGAGCTGGGCCGTGGGCTGCTCTTTGAGCGTCATGCCGGTCAGGGGGTTCTGCTGATGGCCGGTCATGCCGGTGATGGAGTTATCGAGGATCAGCACCACGCCTACGCCCTGGTTGTACACCAGGTTCACGAGGCCGGTCATGCCGCTGTGCATGAAGGTGGAGTCGCCGATGACGGCCACCATCTTCTTGGCCGCCTCGGGCCGGACCTTTTCAAAGCCGTGGAGGACGCCGATGGACGCGCCCATGCAGATGGTGCTGTCCATGGCGGAGAGAGGCGCGGAGGCGCCCAGGGTATAGCAGCCGATGTCGCCGGAGACGGTGACCTTCAGCTTGTGGAGCACGTGGAAGAGACCACGATGGGGGCAGCCGGGGCAGAGCACCGGGGGCCGGACGGGTAAAGCCTCGTCCAGCTTGTCGCTTTCGGGCAGGGGACGGCCGAAGGCGGCCCGGATCCTATTCTGGGAGAACTCGCCCAAGAGGCCCAGCTCCGCCTTGCCGAGATCCACCCGAATGCCCAGGTTCCGAAGATGTGTTTCGATGATGGGGTCCAGCTCCTCCACCACGGCCAGCTTGTCGACCTTGGAAGCGAAGTCCCGGATGATCTTTTCGGGCAGGGGGTTCACCAGGCCCAGCTTTAGGACGCTCACTTCGGGCAGGGCCTCCTTCACGTACTGGTAGCTGATGCCGGAGGTGATGACGCCCCAGGTGGTGTCGGCCATCTCCACCCGGTTGAAGGGGCAGTCCTCGCCGTATTCCCGGAGCTTCGCGGTCCTATTCTCCACCACCACGTGCTGGGGAATGGCGTTGCCGGGGGCCATGACGTACTTGCGGGGGTTCTTCACATATTCTTTCAGGGGCGCTTCCTGCCGGTCATGGAGCTCCACCAGGCTCTGGGAGTGGGCCACCCGGGTGCAGGTGCGGAACAGCACCGGCGTGTCGTATGCTTCCGACAGCTCGAAGGCCAGCTTCATGAAGTCCCGGCACTCCCCGGAGTCGGCGGGCTCCACCATGGGCACCTTGGACGCGATGGCGTGGTGCCGGGAGTCCTGCTCGTTCTGGGAGGAGTGCATGCCGGGATCGTCGGCCACCGCGATGACCAAGCCCCCGTTGACGCCGGTGTAGGCGGCGGTGTAGAGGGGGTCGGCGGCCACGTTGAGGCCCACGTGCTTCATGGCGCACATGGCCCGGGCCCCGGCGATGGACGCGCCCAGGGCGGCCTCCAGGGCGCACTTCTCATTGGGCGCCCATTCGGCGTAGACCTCCGGGAACTTGGCCGCTTCCTCGGTGATCTCCGTGGAGGGCGTGCCCGGATAGGAGGATACAAAGGAACACCCCGCCTCGTAGAGACCCCGAGCGGCGGCGGCGTTGCCCAACAACAGCTTCTTCATGTGTTCGCCGACACATGCCACTGCAAATATCAAATATATCTTTGCGGGCGGAAAGGATGGCGGACTGTTGACATTTCAGACGGTATCTGGTATATGGAAAAGCGGAGACCAACAGATCTGAAAAAGGAGACCCTATCATGAAACAGACCATACTTCGCAAATACGCCCGCCTCATCGCCCGCAGCGGCGTCAACGTCCAAAAGGGCCAGGACGTGATCGTCTATTGTCAGCTGGACCAGCCGAAATTCGTGGAGCTGCTGGTGGACGAGTGCTACAAGGCCGGCGCCAGATCGGTCAAGGTGGAGTTCAGCCACCAGCCGCTGTACAAGCTGAACGTGCGTCACCAGACCGTCACCACCTTGGCCAAGGTGGAGGAATGGGAGAAGGCGCGGCTCCAGCACTATGTGGACACCCTGCCCTGCACCATCAGCCTGACCTCCTCCGATCCTGACGGCCTCAAGGGCATCAACCAGAAGAAGATCGCCAAAGCCGACCAGAAGAGCTGGCCCATCGTCAAGCCCTACTATGATCAGATGGAGAACAAGCAGCAGTGGTGCATCGCCGCCGTGCCTGGCGCGGCCTGGGCCAAGAAGCTTTTCCCGGAGCTGCCCCGGGGCCGGGCCATAGAAAAGCTGTGGGAGGCCATCCTCTCCACCTCCCGGGTGACGGAGGATCCCGTGGCGGAATGGGAGGCCCATGACAAAGATCTCAGCGACCGATGCGCCTATCTCAACAGTCTGGGCATCGCCGAGCTTCGCTATAAGGGCGACAACGGCACTGACCTCACCGTGGGCATGATCCCGGAGGGACTGTTCCTGGGCGGCGCCGATACCAGCCTCCAAGGCATCACCTTCAACCCCAACATCCCCAGCGAGGAGTGCTTCACCACCCCTATGCGGGGCAAGGCAGAGGGCATCGTCTACGCCACCAAGCCCCTTTCCTACAACGGACAGCTCATCGAGAACTTCTCCATTCGCTTTGAAAAGGGCAAGGCCGTGGAAGTCCACGCCGAGAAGAACCAGGCCCTGCTGGAGCAGATGATCGCCATGGACGAGGGGGCGGCCTATCTGGGCGAGTGCGCCCTGGTGCCTGTGGATTCCCCCATCAACCAGTCGGGGATCCTGTTCTTCCGCACCCTCTTCGACGAGAACGCCGCTTGCCATCTGGCGTTGGGCATGGGCTTCACCAACACCATCCGGGGGTTTGAGGACAAGACGTTGGACGAGTGCCGTGAAATGGGCGTCAACGACTCCATGGAGCACACCGACTTCATGATCGGCTACGAGGGATTGGACATCGACGCCGTGACGAAGGACGGCCGGATCGTTCCCATCTTCCGACGGGGCAAGTGGGCTTTCTGAACCGACGGTCTTTTCCTTGACCCTGCTTCCAAAGCTTGATAGAATGGAACCACCAACCAACAGGAGGTTTTGTTTTCCATGCTCCAACAACTGACCGAGCGGGTGTGGTACCTGCCTCACGACGAGCCCTCGGACCGGCCCGTGCTCACCTATATCGAGGGGGACCAGCTCTCCGTGGCCGTGGATGCCGGGGCCAGCCCCGCCCACGTGCGGGAGGCGGCTGTCCATCCCCGAGATCACCGTCCTGACCCACTGGCACTGGGACCACAGCTTCGGCCTATGCGCGGTGAACGGCTTCACCATGGCGTCGAAACAGACCGACGCGCGGCTTAGGAAGATGGCCGAATGGGCCTGGACTCCCGAGGCCATGGAGGAACGGCTCCGGACCGGGGAGGAGATCCCCTTCTGCCACGAGCACATCTGCCTCGAATACCGGCGGCCCGAGTGGATCCAGGTCATCCCCGCCGACATGACGCTGGAGGGGGAGGGGACCATGGACATCGGCGGCGTCACCGTCCGTTGCGAGACCTGCGATTCCCCCCACAGCCGGGACGCCCTGCTGGTCAGCACCGGCGATGTGCTCATCATCGGCGACGCGGGCTACGAGGATTTCTACGAGCTGGACCGGCAGTACGACAAGGGGCGCCTGGGGGCGTTCATCGAAAAGCTGAAGGGCCGCGCCGAGACCTGGCTGGTGGCGGGGCACGAGAAGCCCCTGCCCCGAAAGGACTTTATCGCGTATTTGGAAGGGATATATCATGAGCTCTAAGATCATCCGCTTCGCCTGCGATTACGACGAGGGCGCCTGCCCCGAGATCATGGCGGCCCTCGCCGCCACCAACTTCGAACAGAACCCCGGCTACGGGGAGGACCCCCACTGTGACCGCGCAAGGGCGCTGATTAAGGAGGCCATCGGTCGAGAGGACGCCTACGTCCAGTTCCTGGTGGGCGGGACCCAGGCCAACACCACCGTCATCGCCGCGGCCCTGCGGCCCTTCCAGGGGGTGCTGGCCGCATCCACCGGCCATATCAACGTCCACGAGACCGGGGCCATCGAAGCCACGGGACACAAGGTTCTGGCCCTGCCCGATCCCGAGGGAAAGGTCCGGGCCGCCACCGTGGACGATTATGTGAAGGCCCATTGGGCGGACCCCAGCCACGAGCACACGGTCCAGCCCCGGATGGTCTATATCTCCCACCCCACCGAGGGCGGGCTCCTCTACAGCCTCCGTGAGCTGGAAGCGTTGCGGGAGGTCTGCGACAAGCACGGCCTGTATCTCTATCTGGACGGGGCGCGGCTAGGCTACGGCCTCGTTTCCCCCGCCGCGGATGTGACCATTCGGGACATCGCCCGGCTCACCGACGCCTTCTATATCGGCGGTACCAAGGTGGGCGCCCTCTTCGGGGAGGCGGTGGTGCTGCTGCATCCTGATCTTCAAAAGGATTTCCGCTACATGATCAAGCGCCAGGGCGGCATGCTGGCGAAAGGCCGGCTCCTGGGCATCCAGTTCGAGACGCTGTTCACCGACGGGCTATACACCCGCATCGCCCGGCACGCGGTGGACCTCGCCATGGTCATCCGGGACGCATTGAAAGCCAAGGGCGTGCCCTTCCTCTACGAGTCCCCCACCAACCAGCAGTTCCCCATCCTGCCCGACGCGGTGGTGGAGAAGTTGTCGGACAGATATGCTTTCGAGGGCTGGGGCCGGGTGGACGATGAACACACCGCCACCCGCATCTGCACCAGCTGGGCCACCCCCAAGGAGAACGTGGACGCGCTCCTTAGGGACCTGCTGCCCCTGCTGTGACACGAAACGACTATTGCAAAAAGGAGGGTCAGGCAATGAAGCCGAAAGTATTTTTCACGAAGAAGATCACCCCCGAGAAGGTGGTGGAGCTGTACGACGCCCTGGGCGTCGACCTGCCCGGCAAGGTGGCCGTGAAGGTCCATTCTGGCGAGAAGGGCAACCAAAACTTCCTCCATCCCGATTTCTGGGCTCCCATGATCGAGAAGGTCAACGGCACCGTGGTGGAGTGCAACACCGCCTACGGTGATTTCGACGTGGGCGTCCGGGACCATACGGCATCCCACCTGAAGCTGTTGGAGCTCCACGGCTGGAACGCCTTCGACGTGGACCTCATGGACGCCGAGGGGCCCGACGACGTGCTGCCCGTCCCGGGCGGGAAGGTGCTGAAAACCAACCTGGTGGGCAAGCACATGAAGAACTATGATTCCATGCTGGTCCTGGCCCACTTCAAGGGCCATCCCGCGGGGGGCTTCGGCGGGGCGCTCAAGCAGCTGTCCATCGGCTGCGCTAGCAGCCGGGGCAAGGCCCTCATACACTCCGGCGGCTTTACGGACAGCAACATGGACACCTGGAGGCACCACGCCCCCCAGGACACCTTCTGCGAGGCCATGGCCGACGCGGCCTCCACTGTGGCGAAGTTCTTCGAGGGGAAGATCGCCTATATCAGCGTCATGAAGAACCTTTCCGTGGACTGCGACTGCTGCGCCGTGGCCGAGGACCCCTGCATGAAGGATATCGGCATCCTCGCCTCCCTGGACCCGGTGGCCATCGACCAGGCGGGCCTCGATCTTATCTACGCCGCCACGGACGACCCGGGCCAGCGCCACTTCCTGGATCGGGTGGAGAGCCGCCACGGGGTCCATACCGTGGAGGCCGCCGCGGACCTGGGCTTCGGCAGCCGGGAGTACGAGCTGGTGGAGCTGGACTGAAAAGATATTGAAAGGCCGTCAGGAAGGATGGCAGAAGCCGTTTTCTCCGCGCCCGAGCTATAGTACGCTATGCGAAGGGCCGGAAAAACGGCTAATTTGCGGCATTTAATTGGGAAAGGACGCAGTCATGCGTCCTTTCTACCTTGATTATTCTTTATTTTTCCTTGCCGCAAATGTTCTGCCGCCTTTTATGACGGCCTGAAGGGGTTATTCCTGCTCGGAGGGGTAGTCGCCTTTGCCGGTCAATTTGCGCTTGATGATCTTGCCCATGCGCTTGAGGGCGTAGGGCCCCACCAGCTTCATCATCTCCTCCGCCGTGTGCATGTCGCTGGCGGCGGGCATGTCCCTGGTCAGGTGGATGGCGTCGAACTCGCACCGGGTGGTGCACAGCCCGCAGCCCACGCACTTGTTGAAGTCCACGGTGGTGGCGCCGCAGCCAAGGCACCGGTTCGCTTCGATCTTCACCTGCTCCTCGGTGAGGGGGAGGCGAAGGTCGCGGAAGGTCTTCCGGGCCTCGCCGGGCTGCATGCCGGGCCGCTGGCGGGGGGAGTTGTCGAAGGACTCGGGCCGGGTGATATCCTCCCTATCGAACTCGATGAACTCCCGCCGATCCCGGCCGATGGTCAGGCTCTGGCCGGGGTGGACGAACCGGTTGATGGAGACCATGGCCTCCCGGCCGTCGGCGATGGCGTCGATGGCGAACTTGGCCCCGTGGTAGATGTCGCCGCCCACGAAGATGTCGGGCTCCGCGGTCTGGAGCGTCACCGGGTCGGCGATAGCGCCGCCGTTGGGCCGCAGCTCCACCTTGGTGCCCTTGAGGAGGTCGCCCCACTGGGCGCTCTGGCCGATGGCCATGAGCACGTTCCGGCAGGGGACGGTCTTGGTGTCGTTCTCGTCGTAGAGGGGGCTGAACCGGTGCTGCTCGTCGTAGACCCGGGTGCAGCGCTTGAAGACCACGGCCGTGACCTTCCCGTCGCCGTCCCGCAGGACCTCCTTGGGGCCCCAGCCGTTCTCGATGGCGATGCCTTCCTCCAGCACCTCCGCCACCTCGTCCTTGGCCGCGGGCATCTCCTCCCGGCCTTCGAGACAGAGCATGGTGACCTGGCCGTCGGTGGCTCTGAGGGCCGTCCTCGCCACGTCGGCGGCTACGTTGCCGCCGCCTACCACCACCACGTCGCCCACAAGCTTTTGGGTGGGATCGTTGTTGACCCGGTAGAGGAAGTCCACGCCGGACTCCACGCCCGGGCCCTCCTCGCCGGGGACCCCCGCCTTGCGGCCGCCCTGGAGGCCGATGGCCAGGAAGAAGGCCTTGAAGCCCTGCTCCCTAAGCTCCTGGATGGTCACGTCTTTGCCTACCTCCACGCCGCAGCGGAATTCGACGCCCATGGTCTTGAGGATGCCGATCTCCTTCTCCAGCACGTCCTTTTCAAGCCGGAAGGAGGGGATGCCGTTGAGGAGCATGCCGCCGGGCCGCTTCGCTTTGTCGAAGACGGTGACGGGGTAGCCCTCCTTGCGCAGGTAGTAGGCCGCGGAAAGGCCCGCCGGGCCCGCGCCCACGATGGCGATGGGGAACTCGGTCCACTGCTGGCCGTCCATGTTCTCGCAGATCTCGGCGTAGCTTTCCGGATGCTCCAGCTCCCACTGGGCCAGGAACTTCTTGATCTCGTCGATGGCCACGGGCTTATCTACGGTGCCCCGGGTGCAGCGGTCCTCGCAGCGCCGGTTGCACACGGCCCCGCACACGGCGGGGAAGGGGTTGTCCTGCCGGATCAGCTTCACGGCTTCGGCGTACCGGCCCTCGGCGGCCATCTTGATATAGCCCTGGACGGCGATATGGGCCGGGCAGGCGGTCTTGCAGGGGGAGGTGCCGGTGTCGTAGCAGTTGATCCTGTTGTGGTCCCGGTAGTCTCTGTCCCAGCGATCCTCGCCCCAGACGTGGTCCGTAGGCAGGTCGTGGACCGGGTACTTCACCCGGGTGCCGTCGGCCTTGCAGAGCTTCTGCCCCAGCTTGGCGGCGCCCACGGGGCAGACCTCCACGCACTTGCCGCAGGCCACGCACTTGGTCTTGTCCACGTGGGCCCGGTAGGCGGAGGCGGACATGTTGGGCGTGTTGAACAGCTGGCTGGTCCTCAGGCCGTAGCAGCTCCCCGGCGAGCAGTTGCAGATGCCCACGATGCGATTGGGGCCGTCCAGGTTGGTGATCTGGTGGACGTAGCCCTTGCGCTCCGCCCGCATGATGATCTCCATGGCCTCGTCCCGGGTGATGTAGTGGGCGTCCTTGCCGGACTCCACCAAAAACTCCGCGATGTCGCCCACGCCGATGCACATGTAGCCCTCGATGTCGCCCACGCCCTCGCCCCGGATGCGCTGGGCCTTGCGGCAGGCGCAGACCATGGTGCAGAAGGTGTCGTACTTCTGGAGCCAGTGGGACAGGTGCTCCACGCTGACGGATTGGCTGCTGGCGTCGATGGCCTTCTCCACGGGGATCACGTGCATGCCGATGCCGGCGCCGCCGGGGGGCACCAGCTTGGCCGCCAGCTCCAGGGGCTCCTGGGGGGCCAGGTTGAACATGGTGGCCACCTCGGGATGCTCGTCGGGCAGGGTGGGATGCTCCACCATGTATTCGCCGGAGCCCACCACCCACTTGGGGATGCAGTACTGGATGTGCTGGTCTTCGTTGTCCCGGTTCTGTTCCAGGATGCCGATCCACAGCAGATGGTCGATGATCTTCTGGGCGGCTTCCTCGCTGATGCCGTTCTTTTGGGCCAGCCATTGGGTGGTCCGGCCCGTCCGCCGCTTCTCGAAGCTCAGCATGAACTTCACTTCGTCCTTGGTGAGGAGCCGATCCAGGATCCAGAAATCCATGTGGTTTTCCTTCATGCCGCCGGGAAGCTTCCGGGGGATGTTGTCGGTGATGAGCAGCGCCAGCTTTTTGACCAGCTTTTTCTTCTCCGGGTCGCTGCAGGTATGGGCCGTCTGGGGATAATCCCGCTCGTTCACGTGGATGCGGGGATTCACTTCTTTTACCATGCTCTTCTCCTTATTCGATGGGGATCTTGATGGTCATGTCGCTGAGGGGATAGGCGGCGCAGGCGTGGACGTAGTTGAAATCCCTGTCCGCGGCCCGGCGGCCGTCGTTCTCGGGGCAAACGTAGTAGTCGCCGGAGAGGACCTTGGTGCGGCAGAAGCCGCACTCGCCGCTGCGGCAGGCGGTGTCGATGCGGATGTTGGCCCGTTCGAGAGCCACCACCAGGCTTTCCGTGGCCTTGGCGGGGATCCTGTCCTCGTGGATGCCCCGGCGCACGGTGAGGGTGTAGACCTGGTCCCGCTTCTCCACAGGGTAGCCGGGGAAGGCGGTGATGTCCTTGGCCTGGCCGAAGACCTCGAAGCGGACCCGGCGCTGGGGCACGTTCAGCTTCTGTATCTCCCCCCGGAGGAACTTGTACATGACCTGGGGGCCGCAGATGAAGTAGGAGGTGTCGCCCTGGGTGTACTTCTCGATGAGCTCGGCGGAGAGGAAGCCCCGCTCGCCGGTCCAATTTGGCTCGTCCCCGGAGAGGACGTGGACCACCTTCACGCGGTCACAGGTAAGGGCCGCCAGCTGGTCCTTCAGGATGATGTCGTCGGAGGACACGGAGCCGTAGAGGATGGTCAAATCCATATCGAGGGTCCCGTGGGCGATCTCCTTGGCCATGGAGGCGAAGGGGGTGATGCCCACCCCGCCGGCCAGGGCCATGACCCGCTTGGCGTCCCGCAGGGGCTCGTAGTAGAACTGGCCGAGGCCCACGTTGCCCAGCAGATGGTCCCCCACCTTCAACTCGTTGTTCACGTAGTCGGCGATGAAGCCGTCGCCCTTCGATTTACGGACGGTGATCTCCACGTACCCGTTCTCCTGCCGGGCCTCGTAGGGGGCGGAGGAGAGGGAGTAGGGCCGGGAGACGATCTCCCCGTTCACGTTGAATTCCAACGAGATGAACTGGCCCGCGTAGAAGGGGGGCAGCTTCTTCCCGTCGGCCCGGACGAAGCGGACGGTCTTCGCCGTGGGGCTCACGGGATAGATGTCCTTGACAACCAGCTCCAGCTTCCCGGGATGCCACTCCCGGGCCACGTTCCCGATGGGGTCCTCCTTCACGGGGACCGGGGAGGCGTTCTCAAAGGCGCTCAAACGGGCCTTGGTGACCCGGGACGCGCCGCCTACATCCTTCAGAAATCCCTTGACTTTCATTTCGCGGCCGCCTCCTTCTTCGCCTTGATGTCGTCCAGCACGTTCTTGGCCGCCTTCCGGCCGTTGGTCACGGCGGGGCCCATGCCGTCGCCGGAGATCTGGTGGGCGCCGGCGAACTCCAGCCCCTCGATGAACTTCTCCTCGTGGGCGGTCTGAAGCCTTGCCACGATGTGGTCCTCCATGGTGTGGGCGTAGCCGTAGATGCAGCCGTTCCACATGCCGGTGTAGTGGGCCACGGTCATGGGCGTCTCGATGACGATCTCCAGGATGTGGTCCTTGAGATTGACGCCGTAATACTTGGACATGTCGTCGATCATCTGTTCGGCCACTTTGTGCTTCACCGCGTCGTACTCGTCGGCGGTGACGGTCTTCCAGCCGTCCACCCGGGGCAGGGTGGTGATGGAGAAGGAGCAGGTGCCCGCAGGCGTGGCGTCGGGGTTGCCGTAGTTGTGGCAGATGCAGGTCAGGTACCGGTAGGGACCGAGGCCCGCCAGGTCCTTATAGAGCTCGTCGGTGTCCATGGTGTCGCCGATGAAGATGCTGTAGTCGTGGATGCCCAGCTCTTCGGCGGGCTTATCGAGGATCATGATGACGCTGAAGGCCGTGAGGCTGAGCCGCCGGCCGTTGACCATCTTCAGCGCCTTTTCGGGCACTTCGCTGATGGGCTCGATCATGGAGGTGTAGACCTTGTTGGGGTAGGGGGCCGAGATCACGTAGTCCGCGTGGATCTCGTCGCCCCGGGCGGTGCGGACGCCGTAGACCTTGCCGTCCTTGACGAGAATCTTCTCCACGTGCTGCCGGTACTCGATTTGCACGCCCATCTCTTCCGCCCGCTCGGCCATCTTGAGGCTGATCTCGTGGCTGAACTTGTGGGGGATGTAGGAGCCGTAGCCGATATAGTCCGCCATGAGCACGGCGAAGATGGTGAAGGGCAGGTCACTAAAGCCGCTGCCCACGTAGATCCAGTAGGGGGCCAAGAGGTCCCTTGCCTTCTGGGGCAGGTCGAAGGTGTCCATGACCTCCGCTGTGGAGTAGCCCGCGGTCTTCACGAAGGCCTCGTGCTTCAGGAGCATCTTGGGCTTGCTCATGGGGTGGATGGAGAGCTCGTTGACGCTGTCGAAGACGGTGTGGCAGAGGTTCAACAGCTTCAGCACCTTGTCGTAGGTGCCGGGGACCTCCTGGTCCACTTCCTTAGCGAAGGTCTCGAGGCCCGGATGCAGGGTGACCTCGATGCCGGGCAGGGAGGCGTGGTAGGCTTCGGGGACCTTCAGCCAGTCCACGTTCACGCCCATGTCCTCCAAAAACTTGCCTACCTTCAGCCGGTTCCCCTCGGGGCCGATGCTCATCATCTCGTGGAGGGCCGCCTCGATCTCGATGCCGCCCCGGACGAAGCTGGTGGCGATGCCGCCGGGCAGGTTGTGCCGCTCCAGCACCAACACGTCCAGCCCCTTGTCCGCCAGCATCAGCGCGGAAGAAAGCCCCGCCAGGGCCCCGCCGATGACGATGACGTCGTAGTGGTCTTTGTAGAATTTCATGCTTTTCTCCTTATACGAAAGATGAGGGAGCGAATGGAAACGCTCCCTCGTGCAAGGGGTATCTTAGAAGAACCGTTCGACCAGCTCGCGGGAGTACTCGGCGGTCTCGTCCATGTCGCCGAAGCTCATGACCTCGCCCGCGTAGTAGGTGTCGTACTTGCCCTGCATGGCCTCCACCTTGTCGTACCAGCCGGCGGCGTAGTCCTTGCTGAAGACATGGGGGAAGTAGTAGACGCTCCACTCGTTGATCACGTTGGAGGCGGGGTTGTGCATGGTCTTGAGGTCGTCCAGCACCATCTGACGGCAGGTCTCGTAGGGGATTTCCGCCGTGTCCTTGTGCTTGCGGAGGGCATAGGTGGTGATGACCTGGTCCTTGGTGTCCTTCCAGCGGCGGTAGTAGACCATCAGATGGCCCAGGCGCTCCTTCTGCATGTTCTCGAACACGTAGTAGGAGATCTCGGGATGATCCTCGGGCTTGGTCTCCACGGCCAGCACGTCGTACCGCTCGTAGTCGATCTTGGAGAACAGGGCCTTCTCGTCCTCCCGGGCGTCGAAGTAGTCCACCATGCCGATCTGGCCGTCGGTCCGCTTGTTGGGGATGTAGAGGGGCGCGGTGACGATGATCTTGTCGTACTCCTCCACCTCACCGTTGACGGTGACGAACACCTTGCCGTCCTTGCGCTCCACCTTGTCGATCTTGCTGTTCAGACGGGCGGGGTGCTTGAGGTGGTCGTTGAGCTGCTCCCAGATGTACTGGGTCCCGTTCTTCCAGGTCCACAGATTCACCTTCACGAAGTTCATGCAGGTCTGGAAGTCCAGATACTTCAGCACATAGGCCGCGGGGATCTCGTCGAAGTAGCCGTAGCCGAAGGAGGTGTAGGGCCCGATCCAGATGTCCTGGGTCAGCTCCACGCCGTTGAGCTTGCAGAACTGGTTGAAGGGCAGGCAGAGATCCTTCAGATTGGGGTTCTCGCCGCTGATGGGCTCCCGCTTGGCGTTGGCCTGGGAGAAGCCGTCGTACCGGCCCTGGGCAACGCCCCTGTGACCGTTCACGTCGTAGCCCTTGTACTTGGTCTCCAGGATCTCGCCCAGCTTCTTCACCTGCTTCTTCATCTTCAGCAGGCGGGGGATCTTCAGGATGTTCTTCTTGGGCTCGAAGGGCTCGATCACGTCGCCCTTGCTGTTCTTGTAGTTCCGGTTCAGTTTGGGACCGTCGTGGGTGATGCCGCAGAACTCCTCCACGTCGTGGACCGCATAGTAGCTGGGCACGCCCATGATGGCGCCCATCTCATAGCGGCGGCCGTTGTAGGTGGGGGACCAGCACTTGCCGCCCACCCGGTCGAGACGCTCCAGTGGTGTAGTTCTCATACCCCTTCTTTTCCAGATACATGCCGGCGGAAAGGCCCGCGGGGCCGCCGCCCACGATGCAGATGCGGATGTTTTTATCCATACCAAACTCCTCCTGAATATTGATGGTTTCCATCCTTTTTATTGTAGCGCAAACATACGCAAATTGCACGACTTTTTTATGGAAAAGAAAAACAATCTTTCCTTTTCCCGTGCCCTGTGCTACTATGTACCATAGGGAGGTGGAACTATGCGGTTTACAGGCTTTGACGAGCTTTTGAGCCATTGGGCTCGGAAGGCGCCGGATCGGCCCGCCCTCGTCTACGAGCGGGGCGGCCAGCCCACCGTATGCACCTTTTCGGAGCTCCAGGAGCGGGTCCTTGTTCGGGCCAACGAGCTGGGCCGGGAGCCGGGACTCTGCCGGGGGATCCTGGCAGACGGCAGCTTCGACTGCGTCGTAGAGATCTTCGCCACCGTAATCTTCGGAAAGCGCCTGGTGCTCCTCAGCGAGAACGCTTCCGACGCCGCCCTCGTCGACATGGTGAAGGAGGCGGACATAGCCTCCCTGTGGGGCGATCCCGATCTGGTGGACGACCTCACCCCCTATCTGAACCCCAAGGCTGAGGGCGGCCCGGGCCGGGTGCTGTTCTTCACCTCCGGCACCACCAGCCGATCCAAGGCCGTGGTGCTCACCAGCGCCTCCCTCATGAGCAGCGCCTACAACGGCAGCGCCCTGCTGCCCCTTCAGCCGGAGGATAGGCTCCTGTGCATGCTGCCCCTCGATCACGTGTTCGGCTTCGTCTGCGGCCTTTTGTGGGGCCTTTCCTGCGGGGCCTCCGTGGCTCTCGGCCGCGGCGCCCGGCACTATCTGGACGACTGCGCCTTTTTCCAGCCCACCGCCCTGTCCGCCGTGCCCATGCTGCTGGGCTTTTTGCTTCAGCATCAGGCCCTGAACGAGGGCTTGAAGCTCATCCTGGTGGGCGCGGGCGGCTGCCCCAAGCCCCTGCTGGACGCGGTGCGGGCCATGGGCAAGGCGGTCCACTTCGGCTACGGCCTGACGGAGACCAGCTCCGGCGTGGCCTTGAGCCTGGGCAGCGACCCCTACGCCATGACCGTCTGCCCCGACGACGCCATAGACATCGCCCCCGACGGGGAGGTTTTGATCAGCGCCCCCACCTGCGTCATGGAGGGGTACTGGCGGCGGCCCGAGGACACCCGCGCGGCCCTGCGGGGCGGCGTCCTCCACACGGGGGATCTGGGGCGGCTCGACTGGGCCGGGCGGCTGATCCTCACGGGCCGGAAGAAGGAGATGCTGGTGCTCATGGACGGCACCAAGCTGTTTTTGCCGGAGTACGAGGGGGCCATCGCCCGGGCCCTGGGCACCCCCGATCTGTGCGTGGTCCTGGAGGACAAGGGACCCGTCCTCGTCGTCGAGGGGCCGGAGCAGGAGAAGGGGCCCCTGTGGGAGAAGCTCAGGCCCGTCATGGCAGAGCTGCCCCGGGGCCAGCAGCTGAGGGATATCGCGTTTTACGGGGGGCCGCTGCCCCGGACCGCCAGCGGCAAGATCATGCGTTGGGCCGTCCAACGGGAAGGGAAAGAGGAGAAATGACCCGCAGAGAGGAAATCTTAGAGAAAGCCAAGACCATCATCGTGGAGTCCTTGCCGGAGCTGGAGGGACAGCAGTTCGACGAAAGCACCGTCATCAACACGGACACGGGCATCGACTCCATGGGCTTCACCCTCATCATCTGCCGCCTGGAGGCGGCCTTCGACGTGCGCATCCCCAACCGCCAGTGGCAGAAGCTGTCCACCCTGGGGGACGTGGTGGACGCCATCGAGAAGCGGATGCCCCAGGCATGAGCGTGTACGAAAAAAGCTATCGGCTGCTGAGCAGCGACGTGGACGCGGACCAGCGGCTGCGGCTTTCCCGTCTGTTCACCTTTCTGCAGGAGGCGTCCATCGCCCACACCACCGAGCTGGGCATGGGCCGGGAGAAGACCCTGGACAGGGGGCTCCTCTGGATCGTCACGCTGCAGCAGGTGCAGGTGGCGCGGCTCCCGGTCTACGACGAGGACGTGAAGCTCCTCTCCTGGCCCGGGGAGACCATGCACCTCTACTTCCCCCGGTACTATCGGATGGAGGATAGGGAGGGCCGCACCCTGCTCACCGGCAGCGCCCTCTGGGCCCTCATGGACCGGGAGAGCCGGAAGATGGTGTTCCCCGAGGATCACGGCGTCCGCATCCACGGGGAGACGGGGGAGAGGCCCCTGCCTCTGCCCGCCGCCCCCAAGCCCGCCCGGGAGGGGACGAGGGAGCAGTTCACCGTGCCCTACAGCTACGTGGACTTGAACGGGCACATGAACAACACCCGGTATCTGGACCTTGCGGAGGATCGGATGCCGGCGGATCTGCGGGCCCGGCCCATTCGGGAGGTGCGGGCGGAATTCAGCGGCGAAGCGAAGCTGGGTGAGGCCGTGACCCTGACCTACGGGGTGCAGGGGGCCGCCTTCCTGCTCAGCGGGGACAGGGAGCGGAAGCTGTTCCGGCTGAATCTGATGTATGAGGACTGATCTTTGATCCAAGTATAAGGAGGTACGAACATGGGTGTTTTATCCGGCCTGGAGCCGAAAGCGGTGTTTGCTTTCTTCGAGGATTTGTGCGCTCTTCCTCACGGGTCCCGGCACACGAGGCCCGTCAGCGACTACATGGTGGCCTTCGCCCAGCAGCGGGGTCTCCGGTATCGCCAAGACGAGGTGAACAACGTGATCATCTGGAAGGACGCTGCCCCCGGCTACGAGGACGCGCCGGCGGTCATGCTCCAGGGACACATGGACATGCTGGTGGAGAAGGAGCACAACTGCACCCGGAACACGGAGGAAGTGGGTCTGGACATCTTCGTGGCGGGGGACGAGATCGGCGCCCGGGGCACCACCCTGGGGGCGGACGACGGCATCGGCGTGGCCATGGCTCTCGCTGTGCTGGACGACGATCAGCTGCGGCACGGGCCCCTCGAATGCGTGTTCACCGTGGACGAGGAGGTGGGCATGCAAGGCGTGCGGGCCCTGGACGTGTCCGATCTCAAGGCCCGGTACATGATCAACCTGGACTCCCTGGAGGAGCGGGTCTTCACCGTGAGCTGCGCCGGGTCCACCCGGGTGGTCAGCACCCTGCCCGTGAAGCGGGAGCCCTTCGAGGGCACCGTCTGCGCCCTCATGGTGGACGGGCTGGTGGGGGGGCACTCCGGCGAGGACATCCACCGGGGCCGGGCCAACGCCAACCATCTCATGGGCCGGGTGCTCACGGAGCTCATGGACAGGACGGAGCTTCGGCTCCTCACCGTCTCCGGCGGCGCCAAGGACAACACCATCCCCCGGGACGCGGCGGCCCTGATCCAGGTGAAGGACCTGGCGGCGGCCAAGGCGGCGGCCCAGGCCCTGGGCCCCATCCTGGAGAGCGAGTATCGGGCCGCGGAGAGCAAGGTCCGCGTCCGGCTGTTCCCCACCCGCAGCCACTTCGTGGCTATGGACGGGGAGAGCACCCGCCGGGCGGCCACCTTCCTGTTCTGCGCCCCCAACGGGGTCCAGATGATGAGCGTGGAGGTGCCGGGGCTGGTCCAGACCTCTTTGAACTTCGCCCAGGTCTATACCGAGGACGACGACGTGGTGGCCCGGTTCATGATCCGTTCCAGCATCAACTCCCAGGCGGAGGAGACGGCCCGCCGGGTCATGGCCCTGACCAGGGCTCTGGGCGGCACCGCCGCCATCCCCTCCTCCTATTCCGCCTGGCAGTATCGGCCCCAATCCCATCTGCGGGACGTGATGACCGACGCCTTCCGCACGGTGTACGGCATCGAGCCCAGGATCGCGGCCCAGCACGCCAGTTTGGAGTGCGGCATCTTCTCGGGGAAGATCCCGGACCTCGACTGCATCTCCATCGGGCCGGACGTGGTCAACGTCCACACCCCCCGGGAGCGGCTCAAGGTGGCCTCCACCTGGCGCACATGGGCGTTGCTTCGGGAGACCCTGCGGCGGCTCAAATAAGGGAAAAACCGAAAAGATATGGGCTTTTTCGCCAAGGCCCATATCTTTTTTTGTTTTTTCGTCCGTTTGTTGACATATATACTATATAGGATTATACTTTAAAAAGTAAAAGTGTTCACGCTGGCGACACAATTGACGGTCACTCAGCTCCGCCTTAACGGGGCTTTGGGATAGAAAATCAAAATGGGAGGGAATCCAATGATCACCAATGGCTTTACCTATTTTGCGACCCTGGTGTTGATCGCCGGGCTCCTGGTCGGCGCACAGAGGCTGACCAAGTGGAAGTTCTTTGAGTATGTTCCCCCGGTGGTGCTGCTGTACCTCATCGGCATGCTGGGCTGCACCTTCAAGCTCTGGGACACCACCGCCACCAAGGACGCCTACAACGCCCTGCGCAACCCGATCCTGTACGCCATGATCTTCGTGATGCTGCTGCGGTGCGACATCCGTCAGATCCTGAAGCTGGGACCCAAGATGCTCCTGGGCTTCTTCACCGCCACCATCACCATCGCCATCGGCTTCGTGGCCACCTACGCCATCATGCATCCTCTGCTGGGTGAGGGCGCATGGCGGGGCCTGGGCGCTCTGTGTGGCAGCTGGATGGGCGGCTCCGGCAACCTGGTGGCCGTAGCCGACGCCCTGCAGGCCACGGAAGCGCAGCTGGCCGGCGCATCCATCGTGGACTCCATCGACTATTCCATCTGGGTCATGTTCCTGCTGTGGGCCATCACCCTGGCGCCCAAGTTCAACAAGTGGGTCAAGGCCAACACCAAGACCCTGGACGAAGTCTCCACCCGCCTCGACGCGGAGTTCGCCCAGGCCAAGACCAAGAAGGTGGACTTCCCCTCTCTGATCTTCCTGCTGGGTCTCGCCCTGTTCGTCTCCGCCATCTGCACCAACCTGGGCACCATCCTCCGGAACGCTTCCCCCAAGTGGCTGCAGGTCTTTGACGTGGCCACCTTCCGGATCGTGCTGGTCTCCATCATCGGTCTGGTCCTCGCCATGACGCCCATCGGCAAGATCGCCGGCTCCACCGAGCTCTCCAACATCATGCTGTACATGGTCATCGGCCTCATCGCTTCCCGGGCCTCCTTCCTGGAGCTCTTCGAGGCGGGCATGGCCTGGTGGATCGTGGCGGGCTTCGTCATCCTGCTGATCCACGGTGTGCTGATGATCCTGGCCGCCAAGCTGTTCAAGCTCGATATGTTCACCAGCGGCGTTGCCTCCCTGGCCAACATCGGCGGCACCGCTTCCGCCCCTATCCTGGCCGGGTCCTACTCCGGCTCCCTGGTCTCCGTGGGCGTCCTGATGGCCCTCATGGGCTACGTAGTGGGTACCTTCGGCGGCATCGGCGTTGGCTACCTTATGTCGATATTTGGTTAAATTCTAAACAAATGAACTGCGGACGCGATGCAAGTGACCTTCACTTGCATCGTGTCATATTAGGAGGAAAAGGAGAAAAAGTATGGGTGTTTTATCCGGTTTGCAGCCGCAAAACGTCTTCCGTTTCTTCGAGGAGCTGTGCGCCATCCCCCACGGCTCCCACAACACCAGGGCCATCAGCGATTATCTGAAGGATTTTGCCGAGGCCCATCGGCTGAAGTTCCGTCGGGACGAACTGAACAACGTGATCATCTGGAAAGCCCCCACGGCGGGGTATGAGCATTCCCCCGCCGTCATGCTCCAGGGCCATGTGGACATGGTGGCCGAGAAGGACGCCGACTGTACGAAGGACATGGAGACCGAGGGGCTGGACCTGTTCGTGGAGGGGGATTTGGTGGGCGCTCGGGGCACCACCCTGGGCGGTGACGACGGCATCGCCGTGGCCATGATGCTGGCGATCCTGGCGGACAACGGCATCCCTCACGGGCCGCTGGAGTGTCTGTTCACCGTGGATGAAGAGGTGGGCATGCTGGGCGCCCGGGGCCTGGACGCCTCCGATCTGCAGGCCAGGTTCCTGCTGAACCTGGACTCCGAGGAGGAGAAGGTCCTCACCGTCAGCTGCGCCGGGTCCACCCGGGCGGTCTGCACCCTGCCCGTACGGCGGGCGGCCTTCGACGGCGCGGTCTGCGAGCTGGTGGTGGACGGGCTCATGGGCGGCCACTCCGGCGAGGAGATCCACAAGGGCCGGGCCAATTCCAACATCCTTATGGGCCGGGCGCTGACGGAGCTTATGAACGCCACGGACCTTCGGCTGTTGACCGTCTCCGGCGGCGCCAAGGACAACGCCATCCCCCGGGACGCCAGGGCGCTGGTGGCCGTGAAGGACGTGAAGGCGGCTGAGGCGGCGGCCCTGGCCCTGGGCGACGCCCTGAAGAACGAGTATCGGACCGCCGACCCGGACATCCGGGTGTCCCTGGTCCCGGCCGACAGCGGCCTGATCCCCATGGACGAGGACAGCACCCGCCGGGTGGCGGCGTTCCTGTTCTGCGCGCCCAACGGGGTCCAGATGATGAGCGCCGAGGTGCCGGGGCTGGTCCAGACCTCCCTGAACCTTGGGCAGGTGTACACGGACGGGGACGCGGTGGGGGGCCGGTTCATGATCCGGTCCAGCGTCAATTCCCAGGCCGCCGAGACCACCGAGAAGGTAGTCACTCTGACCCGGGCCCTGGGCGGCGCCGTGGAGATCCCCGCTTCCTACTCCGCCTGGCAGTATCGGCCCGATTCCCACCTCCGGGACGTGATGGTGGAGGCCTTTCGGGCGGTGTACGGCGAGGAGCCCAGGATCGCGGCCCTGCACGCGGGCCTGGAGTGCGGGATATTGTCCGGGAAGATGCCGGACCTCGATTGCATCTCCTTCGGACCGGACCTCACCAACATCCACACCCCCCGGGAGCGGCTGCACATCGCCTCCACGGAGCGGACCTGGAAGCTGACGCTGGAGACCCTCAAGCGCCTGAAATAAGGAGGAACGCATATGAGCAAGGATAAGACCTCCATCGTATTCACCGGCGACATCGGTTTCGACCGGTATATGGACCGCCGCTGGGAGGACGACGAGCTCCTCTCACAGCCCATTCTGGACTTCTTCCACAGTGCGGATCACGTGGCCGCCAACGTGGAGGGGGCCCTCATCGACGCCGTGGACGACGGCAGCCGGGGCGTGTTCTTCCACGCCATGAACCCCGCCGCCACCAAGGTGCTGAAAAACATGCACGCGGACATCTGGTGCGTGGGCAACAACCACACCATGGACGCGGGCCGGGAGGGCGTCGTCAGCACCCGGAAGATCGCCCAGGAGATGGGGTGCCTCACCATCGGCGCGGGCCTCAACGAGGTGGAGGCGTCGGAGCCCATCTATCTCGACGAGGCCGGCGGCATCGGCATGTTCGGCGTGGCGTATATGGCCGAGTGCATCCCCGCCACCGCCACGGAGCCCGGCATCTTCCGCTGGGACGACATGGACTACATCAAGAAGCGCATCGACGAGGTGAAGGCGAAGTGCCGCTGGTGCGTGGTGGTCTCCCACGGCGGCGAGGAGTTCACCAGCATGCCCAGCCCCTACACCCGGGATCGGTATCTCCGGTTCCTGGAGCTGGGGGCGGACGTGGTGGTGGCCCACCATCCCCACGTGCCGGAGAACTACGAGCTGTTCCCCGACGGGAAGGCCATCTTCTACTCCCTGGGCAACTTCATCTTCGACACCAACTACCAGCGGGCCCACCTGTACACCGACGTGGGCGTGCTGCTGAAGCTGATCTTCACCCCGGAGAAGCTGGACTTCGAGGCCATGGGTATCGAGATCGTCCGGGGCCCGGAGAAGATCGTGGAAGCGCCCCTGCCGGACATCTTCACCAATATCCCCGCGGGCGAGTACGCCCTGCTGTCGCCCCTCGCTGCCAAGGCCTTCGTGGCGGAGGATATGCGCAAGATGATCTACCTGGAGCCGGATCGGTTCACCGACGCGCCTCAGGCCGTCTGGGACGGGTATTTCTTCAGCACCGAGCCCGACGGGTACTACGAGGGCACCCATATGGACTTCCATGTGATCGTCCCCTTCTCTAAGACCGCCGAGGAGGGCGCCTGGAAGTATTCGAAGCTCGATAAGGTGAAGGCGTATATTCTTAAGCAATTGTGATTATTTTGCCGCTTTTTCTCTTTAGACAAAGAGAAAAAGCGGCGGAAAAAGAGAAACTTAAGAAGAGAAAGAGGACTGTGCGCGAAGCATAGTCCTCTTCTTAAGTTCTTTTGGCCGCACCTTTTCTTTTCGAGAAAGGGTGCGAAGCTGAGCGCTGCCAGTGGCAGATACAGCGAGGCGCAGCACGGGCAAAACAACAAGAAACCAAGCTTTGCGCAGGTTTCGACTATGTTTTGCCCCTGGTCATGCGAAGCTTTCCATCATTCCTCTCCAAAAAGGTACTCGTACAGCCCCTCCGTCGTGTCGAAGTACAGGGGGCAGTTCTGCTGCAAAAAGGCCCGGATCTCCGGCACGTCGTAGGCCCAGCCCGCGGCGGCGAAGGGGACGCGGCGCTGTTTTGCCATGTCGTAGCCGGGCTTCAGATCGTCCACCACCAGCATGTCGGCGGGGTCGAGGTCCATGCACGCCATGAGCCGGTCCAGGGCGAAGGGGTTGGGCTTGCGCTGTTCCCGGGGCAGCTCCCAGCCGAAGACCATGGACGGCTCCGGCAGCCCGTTTGCCCGAAAGTCCCGCAGGATGTTCTGCCGCAGGGAGTGGGAGACCACCGCGATGCTGCCGCCCCGCCGCAGCTGCTCCGCCATGATCTCGCGGATGCCCGGGAAGGCCCGGGGCACGTGGGTAGAGACGTACTCCGTCCAGACCTGCATCTCCCGCATGAGCTCCGCCGGAGTCAGGCGCAGGACCTGCTCGCAGTATTCCAGGAACCCCGGGTGGAAGTTGGCCCGGAAGTACTCCTCCAGGCTCACCGTGACCCCGGGCCGCACCTCCTTCAGGAACACCTCGAAGGCCGGGTGATGGATGAGCCGGGTGCTGTCCATGACCGTGTCGTCGTGGTCCAGCACCAGGCACTTGTATCTAAGCCCACTCATGCCGCCAGGGCCCGGTCGAAGGCCGCCCGAAAGTGCTCCTTGATGGCCTCGTACCCGTGGAGGGGCGAGCACTCGTAGAGCTTGTCCCCCTGATGGAACACCGACGGCACCCGGAAGTAGTCGTAGCTGTCGGCCAGGGCTTGTTCCTCGCTCTCCTCGATCCAGCGCAGGCGCAGGGCCCCGTAGGCGGGCTCCTCCCGGAGCAGCTCCGCCACGGCCCTTCGGGCGTTCTCGCAGTAGGGGCAGCCCCGCAGGTAAAAGATCTCGATCTCGTGCATGGTTTTCGTCCTTTCTATGTCTGTTCCGCTCTCCGGTGCATGCTACGCTCGATCCTTGGCGTCCTTCCACAGCAGGTAGAAGACCAGGGACAGGCCCAGACCGATTAGACTGGACACGATCGAACCGGTCCTCGTGAACAAAGCCGACAGGAGCGAAATGATCCCGGCGACGGCGAGCCCCACCCAAGCGATCAAAAACAGGACCCTCAGATTCCGATTATCCATACGTACCTCCCTTCAGACGGTCAGATGGGCCACGACCTCGCCCATGAAGATCCAGTGGGGCTCGACGCCGTTCTGGTAGATCTTCTGGGCGTAGGGGGGCACGTCCTCGTAGGCCATGGGCGCCATGTAGATCTTCTTGCAGACGAAGGTCTCCCGGGCCTCCTCGAAGGTGACGCCCTCGGGGAGGGACCGGGGCGTGAGCCCGGCGGCGGCCGCCTTGTCCCCGTCCCGGCCGGACAGGCGGCCCATGAGGAGCAGCGCCTCCCGGCAGCTCTCGGGGAAGAAGGACACGGTGAAATACTCGCTGTCCTTCATGAACTGCCAGGTGTACCGGTCCGGCCGCACGTAGACCGTCAGCGCGTCCCGGTTCCACACCGTGCCCAGGGCCCCCCAGCCGATGGTCATGCTGTTGAAACGGTCCTTCGTGCCCGCCGTCAGCAGGCCCCAGTCCTTTTCGAATTTGGTGAAGGGATCGACTTGCATGGGCTGTTCCTCCTAAAACCTGTTTTTCTCATTATACCCGCATCCATCCGCTTTTTCCACCGCTTTTTCCACCGTTTTTTGCGGCGGGCAGGCGATGGCTCATACAACGGAAAAAGGACGCAGCCTTGCGTCCTTTTTTCTTGTATGACGGCCTTGAGATCACAGATACCGGAGCAGTTCGGGACGCACGGCGTCCATGCGGGGGTCGGAGAGGCCGAAGTCCATCTGCCGATAGCTCCAGGCGGCCCGGCCGATGCCGTACTTCTCGAAGGCGGCGTGGATCAGGCTGTACCAGACGAGGGCGTCCTCCGGCGAAGCCTTGTCGATGACGCCGTACTCCCCGCAGTAGAGGGGCACGTTCCGCGCCTCGGCCACCCGGACGGCTTCCACCATGAAGGCCTCGAAATAGGCGCTGTCCAGGCGTCCCTCCGGGGGCAGCGCCTCCAGCCCCGCCAGGGACCCGTCAAGATACCGCCGGCCGGCTTGGGCCATCTCCCCGTAGGTGGCCGTGACGGGGATGCGGAAGGACGTGTCCATGGGCGGCATCCAGTAGGCCCCCTGGTGGGTGAAGATCAACGGCTCGTAGCAGTGGAAGTTGTAGACGATGTTCTCGTCGAAGGGCGCCGGCAGGTCCTTCACGGCCGCGGCGCTGTTGTGCCAGTAGCCGCCGATCAGGATCTTCACGTCCGGCGCATAGGCTCGGATCCGGCGGACGCATTCCGCGGCGATCCGGTTCCACACGGGGCCGTACTTCTGCTCGGTGACCTCGTTGAGGAGCTCGAAGGCCAGCATGCTCGAATAGCGGCCGAACCGCCGGGCGATCCGCTCCCACAGGGCGCAGAAGCGCTCCTGGTACTTCTCGTTCTCGAAGAAGCCCGCCTCCTGCTCGCCGGGATCGAAGGAGAAGCCGGCGGTCTTGTGCAGGTCCAGCACCATGTTGAGCCCGTTGGCCCGGGCCCAGCCCACGGCCCGTTCCAGCCGCTCGTACCCCTTCTCCCGAGGCGCGCCGTACTTGTCCTCCAGCAGATCGTAGTCCACGGGCAGGCGCACGTGGTCGCAGCCCCAGCTTTGGATGGCGGCGAAATCGGACGCCGTGATGAAGGTGTCGTACCGTTCCTCGGTGTGATCGCACTGGGAGAACCAGCCCCCCAGGTCCACGCCCTTTTGATATCCCGTAAAGATGCGCATGGTATTTCCTTTCTTTTCAGGTCGTTTTGTCAGAAAACCGCCCTGCCCCGAGGGGCAAGGCGGCAAAGGAGAAGGAACTGAAGAAGCGTCATCCCTTTACGCTTCCCGAGGTAACGCCTTTGATGATGGACTTGCTCAGAATGATGTACACCAGCATGACCGGCAGGATGGCCAGCAGGATGAACATGTACACCTTGCCCATGTCGAACTTGGAGTAGTCCGCGCTCCTGAGCTGGGCGATCATGATGGGCACGGTCTTCATCTCCGCCTTATCGAGCAGCAAGGCGGGGATGAAGTAGTTATTCCAGGAGCTCACGAAGGAGAAGATGGCCTGGACGGCGATGGCGGGCTTCATGATGGGCAGGATGATGGTGTTGAAGGTGCGGAACTCGCCGGAGCCGTCGCACCGGGCCGCCTCCACGATCTCCAGGGGCAGGACGCTCTCCATGTACTGCTTCATGTAGAAGAACACCACGGGGGCGGCGATGCTGGGCACGATGAGGGGGATGTAGTTGTTGGTCAGGTGGAGCTTGTTCATCATCTGCACGAAGCCCACCGCGCTGACCTGGGCGGGGATCATCATGATGGCCATGATGAAGGTGAACACCAGGTTCTTGCCCTTGAAGTCGTAGACGTGGACGCCGTAGGCCGTGAGGGCGGAGAAGTAGGTGGTCAGGGCCGCCGAAGTCAGGGCGATGAAGAGGGAGTTCAGCATGCCCCGGGGAATGTTGATGGAGGCGTCGGTCCAGGCGTTCTTCAGGTTGTCCATGAAGTGCTCCTGGGGCAGGAGCCGGAACCCGGCCTGGAGCTGGGCGTTGGACCGGGTGGCGTTGATGATCATCAGGTAGAAGGAGAACAGGCACAGGGCCGTCAGGAAGATCAATATGGCGTATACCAGGACCCGAAGCAGGATCAGCATCAGCCGACTTTTGGCGTTCTCGTTCATTTGCGCGCTCCTTTCCGCACCCGGCGGGGCTTCTCCACGGGGTCCTTATACTGGGCCGACAGGAACTTGTAGACGACGCCGCCCAGGATGCCCGTGATGATGAAGATGATCACGGAGATGGCGCCGGACATGCCGTAGTTCTTGCTGGTGGAGAGATAGTTGTTGAGGTACATGACCAGGGTGAAGGAGGTCCGATCGGGCATGCCCAGCCGGTTGGTCAGGACCTGAGGCACGTCGAACATCTGGATGCCGCCGATCATGGCCGTGATGAGGCAGTAGACGAAGATGGGCATGAGCAGGGGCATGGTCACCCGGAAGAAGACCTTCACGGCGTTGGCGCCGTCGATGGTGGCCGCCTCAAAGAGGGTCTGGTCGATGCCCATGATGCCGGCCATGAGCACGATGGTGGTGTTGCCGAACCACATGAGGAAGTTCATGAGGGCGATGAGGCCGCGCACCGTGACCTTGCTGACGAAGAAGTCTATGGTCTTGTCCGCCAGCCCCGTCTGCTGCAGGAGCTGGTTCACCGGGCCCACCTTGGAGAAGAGAGTGAAGAACAGCATGGAGAAGGCGGAGGCCATGATCAGGTTGGGCATGTAGATGACCGTCTTAAAGAAGCCCTGTCCCTTGATATTCAGCCGATAGCTGGTGAAGAACACCGCCAGCAGGAGGGCGATCGCAAATTGCGGGATAGCACCCAGGAGCCACAAAATCAAGGTATTCCCGGCGTACTTCAGGATCAAAATGATGCCCTGCTTGTTGGGCGTGAACAGCGTCACGTAGTTCTTCAGGCCCACGAAATCGGGGCCCACTTGCTTGAGACCGTCCATATAGTTCGTGAAGAAGCTGTTATAGATGGTCAGCACCTGGGGGACCAGGGTAAAAACGAGATAGACGAGGAAGAAGGGGAGTATGAAGATATAGCCCCATTTGGCGTAGCTGATGGACTTGCGCCTTCCGCTCGACGGCCGGTTTTCCAAGGACATAGAAGCCTCCATTCGGTTTAAAAGGAACGCTGCGGCGGGGGTCGCCCCGCCGCAGCGATGGGTTTTCAGCGATGAGTCAGCTTACGGAGTGACGATGTCGGGGTAGGTCTCGTTGATCTTCTGATAGAAGGTGGCCAGGGCGGTGTCCTTGTCCACGGAACCCTTGAAGTACTCCTGCAGGCAGCTCTGGAGGCTCTCGTTGAGGATCTGATCGTAGTTGGTGTGGTTCTCCCACTTGATGTTGCCGGTCAGCTTGGAGAAGGCCAGGATGTCGTTCTGGCCGCCCAGGAACTCGCTGCCGTAGGTGGCGTCGTTGGCGAACTTGTCCACGACCTTGGTGTTGTTGGGGAACTGCTTCTCGTTCGCAACCAGCTTGGAGCAGACGTCCTCGTTCACGGTGAAGGTCTCAAAGATGTCCTTGAGCATCTCGGCGTTGTCGGAACCGGTGGCAGCCAGCAGCCAGGTGCCGCCCCAGAAGTGAGCCATGGGGCCTTCGCAGATGGCCCAATCGCCGGAGCAGCCCTTCTCGGGATCCTGGGCGTTGCCCATGCAGAAGTTGAAGTACCAGGCGGGTCCGAAGAAGCACATGGTCTTGCCGTCGGCGAACATCTGCTGATTCTTCTCATCGTCCCAGATGCCGCAGTCCAGGGTGTAGCCGTTGGCGATGAACTTCTCGGTCTGCTCGATCCAGGCGTTGATCATGGGATCGAACTGGAGATTCTTGTTGGCGTCGACCCAGGGCATGGTGCAGTTGTTGGAGAAGGTGCGGAAGGTCTCGGCGAAGGAGGCGGTCATGTAGTAGCCCTTGGCCTTGGCGTCGGCGGCCACGGCTTCGAACTTCTCCCAGGAATCCAGCTTGGACTGGACCTCATCGGGATCGTCGGTGCCCAACACGTCCTTGGCGATGCTGCGGCGATAGATCAGCGCGGAGGGGCAGCACTGGAAGGAAACGCCCTTGCACACGCCGTTGTCGTCCGTGGCGGCCTGGATGGTGTACTTGTACATGGTGTCGGCATTCTTGAAGCCGATGGCGTCGATGCCCATGGTGGCGTCGGAGTTGACGTACTTGCCGATGTAGTCGGCCTCGGCCAGGAACATGTCGACCTTCTCGTCGTCAGCGGCATTGGCCTGGTTGAGCAGGGCCTCGTCCAGCTTCTGCTGGTAGACGCCGCCGTCGCTGGGGTTGATGATCCAGTTGACGGTCACGCCCTCGGGCACGGTGTAGTACTTCTCGAAGAATCCCTTGAACTCTTCGTTCCAGGCGTAGATGTTGAACACCTTGCCCTGGGCAGCGGTCTCGGTCTTGGTCTCGGTCTTGGTCTCGGTGGCGGGCTTGCTGGTGCAGGCCACAGCGGCGACTACCATGACGAGGCACAGGACGATGGCGATGAGCTTTTTCATTTCGGTTCTCTCCTTTTTTATTATTGAGCCTTTCGACTCTTTTATTTCGAGATGCTCGCGCATCTTAAAATCCTTCGCGGATATCCCGGACCGTGTCTCCGGTGAGGAGCCTGCCGGGGATCATGATCTGCCGGGGGATCCACTCCTTGGGCCGCTCAATGATCTCCACCAGCTCGTGGGCGGCCTCTCGGCCCATGGCCTCCGCGTCCTGCCGGTAGGTGGTGAGCCGGGGACGAAGCACCTGGGAAAGGAGGATGCCGTCGTACCCCGCCACGCTCATGTCCCCCGGGATGGAGACGCCCTGCTTCTCCAGCTCGTTCATCCCTCCGATGAAGGAGAAATCGTCGGGGTAGAGGATGCAGGTGGGCCGATCCTTCAGGGCCAGCAGCCGCCGGGTGGCCAGGCCGCTCGCTTTGGGATCGTGGAAGGTGGCCGCCTCCACGTACTCCTCCGGGATCGTCAGCCCCAGCTCGCTGCAGGTCTTGTGGAAGCTGGCGAGCCGCTTCTGGGTGACGGAGGTGGGTTCCCCGTGGATGAAGGCGATCTTCCGATGGCCTCTGTCGTACACGAACCGCACCAGGTCCGCCATGCCCCCCACGTTGTCGGACAGCACCGCGCTGTGGCTGTCGAACACGTAATCCAGGGTGACGGTGGGGATGTCGCTGTTCACCAGCTTGATCACGGCGGGGTCCGTAAAATCCACCGAAGCCACGATCACGCCGTCGCAGTTGCGGTACTTGGCGTGCTCGTAATAGTCCATGTGAAGGGTGCCGATATCCCGGGAGATGAAGGTGATATCGTAACCGCTTCGCTCCGCCTCCTGCTTCACGCTCTCCAGGATCTGAGAGAAGTACTCGTGGCCCAGGCCGCTGCTGGTCTTGTCCACGAACAGGACCCCGATGTTGTGGGACCGTCCCAGCTTCAGCGCCCGCGCGGTGGCGTTGGGCAGATACCCCATCTCCTTGGCCGCCTGGCGGATGTGGGCAGCCGTTTCCGCGTTGATGTCACTGTGGCCGTTGAGGGCCTTGCTGACGGTGGCGCGGGACACGTTGCATCGCCGGGAGATATCCGTGATCGTAACCATGCCGCACCGTCCTTTCTGCGCCTCTGTCGGGAGTCCTGAAAACGATTTAGTTCGAAAAAAAGAATTTTTGCTCAGAAACGGAGTTTTTTGAACGTAATCGATTTCGATACTTGTATTATAAAGGGCTCTTTTGATCTCGTCAACCCCCTATTTCAAAAAATATATCCAAATTTTTTCAGGCTTTTTTTGCATTTGCCCTTTACAACGGGACGTGTTTCCTTTATAGTATACGTGATAACTTAATCGATTACGTAAAGGTTTGTCAGCACAGAAAAGAGGTGCGCCATGCAATACGGTTATTTCGACGACGAGGCTCGGGAATACGTCATCACCCGCCCCGACACGCCCCTGCCCTGGATCAACTACCTGGGCAACCAGGGCTTTTTCTCCCTGATCTCCAACACCTGCGGCGGCTACGCCTTCTATCGGGACGCCAAGCTCCGGCGCATCACCCGCTTCCGCTACAACAACGTGCCCCACGACTTCCTGCCGGCCAAGACCCCCCTGGACAGCTACCGCTGCCGCCACGGCCTGGGGTATTCCGTCTTCGAGGGGAAGAAGCAGGGCGTTTCGGCCCAGCTCACCTGCCTGGTGCCCATGGGCGCTCCCTGCGAGCTGCAGAAGCTGACCCTGTATAATAATGAGAAGGAAGTCAAGCGCCTCACGGTCTACGGCGCCGTGGAGTGGTGCCTCTGGAACGCGGTGGACGATTCCACCAACTACCAGCGGAACTGGAACATCGGCGAGGTGGAGATCGAGGGCAGCACCGTCTACCACAAGACCGAGTACCGGGAGCGCCGGGACCACTACGCCTTCTACTCCGTCAACGTCCCCATCGCCGGCTTCGACACGGATCGGGACACCTTCCTGGGCCGGTTCCGGGGCTGGAGCGAGCCTCAGGCGGTGGAAAACCGCCTCTCCTATAACAGCAAGGCTTCCGGCTGGGCCCCCATGGCGGCCCTGCGGCTGGAGATCACGTTGGCCCCCGGGGAGGAGAAGAGCTTCCTGTTCCGCCTGGGCTACGTGGAGAACCCCGAGGCGGAGAAGTTCTCCGCCCCCGGCGTCGTCAACAAGGCCCGGGCCCACGCCCTGCTCTCCGCCTACGAGACGGTGGAGCAGTTCGACGGGGCTTTGGCGGAGCTGAAGGAATACTGGGCCGGGCTGCTGAGCCGGTTCACCGTCCAGAGCAGCGAGGAGAAGCTGGATCGGATGGTGAACGTCTGGAACCAGTACCAGTGCATGGTCACCTTCAACATGAGCCGCAGCGCTTCCTATTATGAGAGCGGCACCGGCCGGGGCATGGGCTTTCGGGACAGCTGCCAGGACCTGCTGGGCTTCGTGCACCTGATCCCGGAGCGGGCCCGGGAGCGGATCTTGGACATCGCCGCCATCCAGTTCCCCGACGGCAGCACCTACCACCAGTACCAGCCCCTGGACAAGCGGGGCAACGCGGACGTGGGCTCCGGCTTCAACGACGATCCCCTGTGGCTGGTGGCCTGCACCTGCGCCTACATCCGGGAGACCGGCGACTTCACCATTTTGGAGGAGCCCACCCCCTTCAACAACGAGAAGGGCACCGAAGCGCCCCTGCTGGAGCACCTGCGCCGCAGCGTGAACTTCACCATGACCCATCGGGGCCCCCACGGCCTGCCCCTCATCGGCCGGGCCGACTGGAACGACTGTTTGAACCTGAACTGCTTCAGCCACACCCCCGGCGAAAGCTTCCAGACCTGCTCCAACTTCGAGAGCGGCAAGGCGGAGAGCGTGTTCATCGCGGGCATGTTCGTGAAGTACGGGAACGAGTACGCGGAGCTCATCCAGCGGTTGGGCCTGGGGGACGAGGCGAAAGCGGTCCTGTCCGCCGTGGACGAGATCGAGACCGCCGCCAGGACCGCCGGCTGGGACGGCGAATGGTTCCGCCGGGCCTACGACGCCTTCGAGCGGCCTGTGGGCAGCCGCCTCAACGACGAGGGACAGATCTTCATCGAGCCCCAGGGCTTCTGCGTCATGGCGGGCATCGGCGGCCGGGAATACGGCGAGAAGGCCCTGGCCTCCGCCAGGAAGTACCTGGGCAACGACTTCGGTCTGGAGGTCCTGCACCCCTGCTACACCACCTATCGGGACTATCTGGGCGAGATCTCCTCCTACCCCCCGGGCTACAAGGAGAATGGGTCCGTGTTCTGCCACAACAACCCCTGGGTCACCCTGGCCTACTGCGCCCTGGACGACGGCAACGGCGCCTTCGACCTGTACACCCGCAACGCCCCCGCCTACATCGAGGACAGGAGCGAGGTGCACCGGACCGAGCCCTACTGCTACAGCCAGACCATCGCCGGTCGGGACGCCCAGAACTACGGCGAGGCCAAGAACTCCTGGCTCACCGGCACCGCCGCCTGGTCCTTCGTGGCGGTCAGCCAGGGCATATTGGGCATCCGGCCCGATCACGACGGCCTTCGGGTCCATCCCTGCCTGCCGGACGCCATGGACGGCTTCACCGCCTGCCGGATCTTCCGGGGCGTGCGCTACGAGATCACCGTCCGGCGGGGCGAAACCAAGGGCCTGGTCGTGGACGGCCAGCCTGTGGAAGGGGACCTGGCGCCCCTGTCCGCGGGACCGGTGGTCCGCGTGACCGTCACCATCTGACGATCCCTGCCCGTTTCCGCCGAGAAAAGGCAAAAAAAGCTGTGGCTGACAATTGCCAAACGGCGAAGGAGCCGGTATACTGTTTGTATAATAGAGAGGGCATGGGCCTTCCTGTTATAGATCCCACTTAAACCCGTCCCACGGCACTCCACTTTATGTCGGGGATGAGCAAAAGAAAGGAGCGATACCGCTTTGTTCAGCGGTGCGGCAGCGTGGAGACCTGCCGTAAGGCCCACGGGCGAAGGCTTCCCATGGGCGAGACGGGGACGCGGAGGCGGAACCGCCATGAACAAACAAGATGGCAACCGTACAACTCAAGAACATCAAGAAGGTCTACCCCTACATCAGCGGCGAGCAGAAGAAGAGCAAGAAGAAGGCTGAGGACCAGCCGAAGAAGAAGATCAACCTGCAGATCACCGACGAGGGCGTGGTGGCCGTCCAGCAGTTCAGTCTGGACATCGCCGACAAGGAGTTCATCGTGCTGGTGGGCCCCTCCGGCTGCGGCAAGAGCACCACGCTCCGCATGGTGGCCGGTCTCGAGGAGATCACCGACGGCGAGCTCTTGATCGACGGCAAGCTGGTGAACGACATCCCGCCCAAGGATCGGGATATCGCCATGGTCTTCCAGAACTACGCCCTGTACCCCCACATGACCGTGTACGAGAACATGGCCTTCTCCCTGAAGCTCAAGCACGTGCCCAAGGCCGAGATCGATAAGAAGGTCCGGGAGGCGGCGGAGATCCTCGATATCACCCAGTACCTGAACCGTAAGCCCAAGGCTCTGTCCGGCGGCCAGCGGCAGCGCGTGGCCATCGGCCGCGCCATCGTCCGCGCCCCCAAGGTGATGCTTATGGACGAGCCTCTCTCCAACCTGGACGCCAAGCTCCGTAACGAGATGCGGGCCGAGATCATCAAGCTCCGCAAGCGCATCGACACCACCTTCATCTACGTGACCCACGACCAGACCGAGGCCATGACCTTGGGCGATCGGATCGTCATCATGAAGGACGGCTATATCCAGCAGATCGGCACCCCCCAGGAGGTGTTCAACCATCCCGCGAACCTCTTCGTGGCCGGATTCATCGGCATGCCGGTGATGAACTTCTTCGACGCGGAGCTCATCCGTGAGGGCAGCAAGTACTTCGTGGAAGTGGGCGGCTACCGCACCGAGCTGGCCCCCGAGAAGGAGGAGCGGCTCTACAACAACGACGTTCAGTCCCAGCCCGTCACCCTGGGCGTGCGCCCGGAGCACACGGACGTTTCCGACACCGGCGTGGCGGCCACGGTGGAGGTGGCGGAGATGATGGGTTCCAGCGTCCATCTGCACGTGAACGCGGACGGCCACGACGTGATCATCATCGTGCCCACCACGGACATGAAGGGCAACTACGAGATGGGCGACATCGTCCGCTTCTCCTTCCAGGGGAACGTGGCCCACGTGTTCTCCAAGGAGACCGACAGGAACTTGGAGTTCTGACCTGCTTTCTTCTTGCCTTCCTCCTAAGGCATACGACAAAACCGGCCGGGTTCATGCTACCGGCCGGTTTTGCCATATCTTGGCTATGTTTCGCTGGGCGTCGCCGCCGCTCCTTCGGACGGCTCCGGGTGCTCCATGCGCCGTATCCGATCGGCATAGGCCAGGATCTTCTCCTTCCAGTCGTCGTCCTGAGCGTTCAGCAGAAAGGTGTGGAAGCCGTACTGCCGCCCCCAGGAGGCGATGACCGTCTCGTCGTCCACGTGGAGGGAGATCCTGTATCGGTTGGGCAGCTTTTGGGGCAGCGTCTCCCGGCGGTCCCGCTGGACCTCCCGCTGATGCCGCTGGGCGTTGACGATCCCGTCCAGGCGGACGCCGTACAGCCGGAAGAGCCAGCGGATGTACCGCTCCGAACGGAAGGAAGAGGTGTAGATCCAGACGGCGTAGCCGGTGGCCTGCAGGGTGCGGATAAGGTCCGGCGTGCCCAGGCGCAGCCGTTCCCGGAAGATCAGCCCCAGGGGGAAGGGCAGGGGCGGCTCCGTCCTGTGGGTCTGGGGGGATACGAACAGCACCTCGTCCAGGTCGAAGGAGACCCGCATGACGGGGGCGGGAACGTCCTTACGCATGGCTTTGGAAGGTCTCCATCGCGTCCATGACCCGCTGGGACCAGCCCTCCCCGGCGCCGCCCAAAGCGTACTCCTCCACGGCCTTCGTCCGGTTGAAGATGCGGAGCACGGTCTCGTTGTCCACGTGCACGGTCTCGGGGTACTTGGCGGCGATCATGGCGGTCAGCTCCTTCTTGACCTGGGCGCTGCCGGCCACCTTGCGCCCGGTGCCCGTGATGGCGCCGGTGACGTGGACGTGATACTTTTTGAACAGCCGCTGGATATAGTCGGCGGAGTAGTACCCGGCGGTGTATACCCAGATGTCGTACCCCTTCTTGTTGAGATAGCGGAACAGGGCCGGGACGCCCAGCCGCAGCCGCTCCTTGTAGACGGTGCGCCAGGGGAAGGGCAGGGGCTTCTCCGCCGGAGCGTCCTCCGATTTGCAGAACACCACCTCGTCCAGATCCAGGGTCACCCGCTTGTCGTGCTTGGTGTTCTCCAGGATGGTCCTGACGTCCATCTCCGAGGTCAGATCCACGATCTCGACAGGGATCCGGGAGAAGCCCAGCCGCAGGGCCGCCGCCCAGCGGTGGTGGCCGTTCAGGATGAGATACCCGTCGGGACGGATCTTCTCCACGGTCACCGCTTCCTCGCAGTAGCGCTTGGAATGGAGCCGTTCCCGGCGGAAGCTGTCCATGTACTCCGCGACGATCCGGTAGTTGGGCCCCACCTTGGGCGAGCAGAACTCGTCGTCCGGGTTGGGGTGGAGCTTGTCGCAGGGCGCCCAGCGGATGAGGGCCCGCCGCAGCAGGCCCGCCTTCACGGGCACGTACACGCCCTTATACTGTTTGATCTCTTCCGCGATGAATTCTTCGAAGGCCGTGTTGGTTCCTGCCATGGGGATCTACCTCGTGTTGCGCTTCGCCAGGGTGTCCAGGAGCCACAGGCCCGTGGCGGTGTAGTCCTCCCGGATGAAGCCGTTGTACTTGGGCACGGTGGACCGGACGGCGGAGCAGGGCTCGGCCACCTTGGAGAAGGTCCACATGCAGTAGGAGATGCGCTCCCGCTCCAGCAGCTCCACCCACAGATCCGCGCTCTCCAGGTCCCGGGGGAAGCCGCCGTTGGCAGCCGTGACGCCGTACTCGGTGACGAAGATGGGCAGGCCCTGGGCGCTGGCCTCCGCCACCGCGGCGCGGGAGTCCTCCTTGTGGCTGGCGGCGTAGAAGTGGAGGGTGTAGAGGACGTTCTCGTAGTCCAGGGGGTCCGCCAGCACGGATCTCAAGTCGCTGGACCACTGGGGGTCGCCCACGATGACCACGGCGCGGGGGTCCTTCTCCCGGATGACGGGGATCACCTCCTGGGCGTACCGCTTCACGGCTGCCCAGTCCACGCCGTTGGGCTCGTTGCAGATCTCGTAGAGCACGTTGTTGTAGCCGCTGTACTTCTCCGCCATCCGGGCGAAGAAGGCCTTGGCCTGGTCCACGTAGAGGTTGGGGTCCCCGTCGCTCAGGATGTGCCAGTCGATGATGACGTACATGTCGTGCTGTTTGGCCAGCTCCACGCCCTTGAAGATGTCCTCCTCGTAGCGGGCCCGGTCGCCGCCGGTGCAGTAGCCCATGACGCCCACGCCGTGGGTGTACATGGCCAGGCGGAACAGATTGACGCCCCCGTCCCTTGCCAGCTCCTCGAAGAGCTGGTCGTTGAGGAAGGACTCCGTCACGATAAGGTCGTGGGTGCTGACGCCCCGCAGCATGGCGGACTGGCCGTCCTCGCCGCAGAGCTTCCCGTTCAGCACCTGGAGCTTGCCGCAGCTGGACGGCCGGGCCCGACCGTCGTCACAGACGGCGATCCCGTCGTTGGGATCGGCCGCCGCCTCGGGGGCCTTGGCGCACCCCGCCAGCGCGGCTGTCAGCAGCGCCGCCGCCAGCAAGAAAACCATAGTTTTTTTCATTTATGTCCCCCCATGCGATCCGCTTTTGCCGTGCTTGCGGCACGCTGTAAAAACCGATGACGTTTCATTGATTGTAGCACAGGTGGCGACGAAAGGACAAGAGAGAAAACCCATAAAAAGAGCGGGGGGAACGTCGTTCCTCCCGCTCGAAGGCGTCAGATGCAGTGCGCGTCGCCGGGGGCGAAGTCGATGTACGCGGTCTCGCCGGCCCCGTAGATCTTCTTGTCCTTGGGGTTGTACTCGTGGATGATGAGCTTCACGTTCCCCAGCATCACGTGGTACAGCTGGTAGGCGCCCATGAAGTTGGACACCACCGCAGCATGGTGGACTCGGGCCTGAGGACCACGGTGGTGTCCGCGCCGTCAGCCACGTTGGTAGCCTCGGCCACCTTCACCTCCACGCCGTTGATGTCCACGACGCCCACGTCGCCCTCGTGGCGGACCATCCTGCCCTCCAGGAAGTTGGCGTCGCCGATGAAGTCGGCCACGAACTTGTTCTTGGGATGGTAGTAGATCTCCTGGGGCGTGCCCATCTGGGAGACGAGGCCCTTCTCCATGACGATGATCTTGTCGGAGAGGGCCATGGCCTCGCTCTGGTCGTGGGTCACGTACACGGCGGTGATGCCCGCCCGCTGCTGGATGCGGCGGATCTCGGTCCGCATGGTCACGCGGAGCTTGGCGTCCAGGTTGGAGAGGGGCTCGTCGAACAGCAGCACGCCGGGCTCCATGACCAACGCGCGGGCCAATGCCACACGCTGCTGCTGGCCGCCGGAGAGCTGGTTGGTCATGCGGCTCTCCATGCCCTCGAGGCCCACCAGGGCCAGGATGTCGGTGACCTTGCGCTTGATCTCGTCCTTGGGCACCTTGCGGATCTTCAGGCCGTAGGCCACGTTGTCGAAGATGTTGTAGTGGGGGAGCAGGGCGTAGCTCTGGAACACCATGGCCGTATCCCGCTTGTTGGGGGTCAGGGCGTTGATGGGTTCGTCGCCCAGGTAGATCTCGCCCTCGTCGGGGCTCTCAAAGCCCGCGATCATCCGGAGCGTGGTGGTCTTGCCGCAGCCCGAGGGGCCCAGCAGCGTCACGAAGGACCCGGGCTCGATCTCCAGGTTAGTGTCCTTCACGGCGTAAAAGTTCTTCTTGGTCTTGGGATCCTGATAGATCTTGGAAATATGTTCCAGGCGTACGCCTTTTTTCTCTTTAGCCACAGCCTTAGTCCTCCTCTTTCAATTTTCTGCTGGTACCGAAGAATTTCATGACAAGGTTCATGAGCAGCACTGCGCCGTAGGTGATGAGTATCAGTATGGTGGCGAAGGCGCAGGCGATGCTGAAGGCGCCCTTCTCCGCGAACTCGTTGATCTGCACGGTGATGAGCAGGAACGAGGGCGTCACCAACAGGATGATGGCGGAGATGGCGGTGATGGAGCGGACGAACGCGGTGACGAGACCGCTGAGGAACGAATCCTTGATGAGCGGCAGCGTCACGGTCATGAACACCTTGAAGCTGTCCGCGCCCATGTCGTAGGCGCTCTCCTCGATGCTCTTGTCGATCTGCCGGAGGGCGGAGATGCCGCTCCGGGTGCCCGTGGGCAGGCTTCGGACCACGAAGACGATGATGAGGATCGCCGCGCTGTTATAGAGGAAGGACAGCGCCCCCGTGTGGAACAGGCCCTGGGAGTAGCCGCGGATGTAGCCCACGCCCAACACCGTGCCGGGCACGGCCATGGCCAGCATGGACACGGCCTCGATGAAGCCCTTGCCCTTGAACTTCCGCTTGACCACCAGGTAGGAGATGATCATGCTCAAAAGGGCCGTGATGGGGGCGGCGATGAGGGACAGGACGAAGGAGTCCTTGAAGGCCTTGAGGCCGTGATACCGCTGGAACACCTGCCCGAACCACTTGAAGGTCAGGGGCGTCAGCTTGTAGCCCCAGGTGGGGAACAGGGCGCCGATGGGCACGCAGACGTACATGCCGATGACGAAGATGGCGGCCAGGGCGCAAAGGATGGTCAGGGGGATGGTGACGGACTTGTCCTCGATGAGCATCCGGGCCCGGGAGGCCTTGCCCGTCAAGGTGGCGGCGGTCTTGGACTCCAGGTAGTATTTCTGCACCGCGAACATAGCCAGCGTGATGCACAGCAGCACCACGGCCATGGCGGTGGCGTTCTCTCGTTCATATCCGCTGGTGATCTGCAGGTAGATGGTGGTGGCCAGCGTGTTGTAGTTGCCGCCGATGATCATGGGGTTGGCGAAGTCGGCGATGGACTCGATGAAGGTCACCAAAAAGGCGTTGCCGAGGCCGGGCAGGAGCAGGGGCAGGGTGACGCTGGTGAACACCTTCATGCGGGAAGCGCCCATGTCCCGGGCCGCCTCCTCCAGCGACGGGTCGATGTTCTTCAAAAGGCCCTTGAGCATCATGTAGCACACGGGGAAGAAGGTGAGGGTCTGGACGATGACGATGCCCCAGTAGCCGTACACGTCGTTATCGTAGATGCCCAGCAGGAACCGGGTGATGAGGCCCGCCTTGCCGAAGAGCATGATCATGGACAAGCTCAGCACGAAGGGCGGGGACACCACGGGCAGCATGGAGACCACCTTGAAGAGGCCGCCGGCTATCTTGTTCATGCGGACGTAGACCTCCACGTAGGCGAACAGCAGGCCGATGATGGTGGAGAGGATGCCCACCACGAAGCCCACCCGAAGGGTGTTGGTGATGGCGGTGGGGAAATTGGAGGTGGGGTCGGTAAAGATCCTTTGGAAGATTTTCAGCGTCACATGGCCGTCCGAGAGGACGCTGTCCACCAGCAGGATCGCCAGGGGGTAGAGGATGAACAGCGTCAGGAAGGTGATCAAAAGCACGATGGTCGTCACCATGATGGGATCGGCCATGAGCTTCTTTCGGTCCAGCGCCGCACCCTGAGCGGTTTTTGCCATAGGGTAGCCTCCTTGCTTGTTTGTAAAAAGGAAGGTCCCCGCCCCGGAGGGCGGGGACCCAGCTTACGGATAAGCTTGAATTCCCGTGTTTTTTAGGTTACTCGGTCTTGAACCGGTCGTCGCCGCCGTTGAGGGCCTTCATGACGTCCTCCACGTTCTGCTTGGTGTCGGTCACGGCCTTGCCGAAGTCATAGCCGTCCCACACCAGCGAGGGATCGAGACCGAACTTGGCGGCAGCCTCGGGCTGCTTGGCGTTGTCGATCACCAGGAACTGGTAGGAACCGTTCTGAGCGGCCAGCTCCACGCACTCGGGAGACAGGGCGAACTCCATGAACTTCTGGGCAGCCTTGGGATGGGCGGCGCCCTTGAAGATAGCCACGGGGCCGATCTCGCAGGCGGTGCCGTCGGCGGGAACGATCAGCTGGACGTTCTCATAGCCGTTGTCCACGATCTGGGTGATGCCGTCGTGGAGGAAGCCGATGCCGATGACGCACTCACCGGTGCCCACGTTCTTGCTGGGGCCGGAGCCGGACTTGGTGTAGATCTGGACGTTCTTATCGAGGTCCACCAGGTACTGGATGCCCTCGTCGTGGCCCTTGAGCTGGATCATCAGGTTGGCGACCAGCTTGGGGGTGCCGGCGGTGTTGTAGTTGGACAGCCAGATGAGGCCCTTGTACTCGGGCTTGAGCAGGTCGTCCCAGGTCTGGGGCGCTTCAAGACCCAGGCGCTTGAGCTCGTCGGTGTTCACCATGAAGCCCAGCAGGCCGGTGTAGATGCCGTACCAGTAGCCGTTGGGGTCCTTGTACATGTCCTTGAGCAGGTGCTTGGCGTTCTCGGGCACGTAGCTGTTGTCCAGGAGCCCGTCGGCCGCCGCCTGATCATAGGGGTTGTTGGTGCCGCCGAACCAGACGTCCGCGGAGGGCTTGCCCTTCTCCTCGGCGATCTTGGCAGGGACCTCACCGGTGGACATGCGCTGATAGGTGGTCTTGATGCCGTAGAGCTCTTCGAACTTCTTGCAGGCAGCCGCCAGATAGTCCTCTTCGCAGGAGCCGTAGACGACCAGCTCGCCTTCGGTGTCGGCGGTCTTGGCTTCTTCCTTCTTGCCGCTGCAGGCGACCAGAGCACCCAGGACCATGACCAGGGCCAGCAGCAAAGCAAATACCTTCTTCATGTAACTTTCCTCCTAATGCAATTTGCGGGCATAAATTGCCGCTGCATACATTCTGAACTTTTATAGGTCATTTGTCAAGATGATTCCTGTACATGGCCTTGCACTTTCCGGGACAATCCGATACAATAAGGATGAAAAATGGGGCAAGGAGGAGCATATGCGGATCATCGAACTCAAGGAGACCGTCACCGCGTCCAACGACAGGGACGCGGAGGTGCTGCGGGGCGAACTGAAGGCGAAGGGGACCTTGCTGGTCAACCTCATGGCGTCGCCGGGGGCGGGGAAGACCACCCTGCTGGAGCGGATCATCCGGGACATGGACTCCGACGTGGACGCCGTGCGCATCGAGAAGCTGGGGGCAAAGGCGGTCCAGGCCCACACCGGCGGCATGTGCCACATGGACGCGGGCATGACCCGGACGGCGCTGGACGAGCTGGGGGCGGACCATTTCGACCTGGTGGTGCTGGAGAACGTGGGCAACCTCATCTGCCCCGCGGAGTTCGACACCGGCGCCCAGAAGCGGGTCATGCTGCTGAGCGTCCCCGAGGGGGACGACAAGCCCCTCAAATACCCCCTCATGTTCTCCGTCAGCGACGTGCTCATCCTGACCAAGACGGATGTGGCTCCCTACTTCGACTTCGATTTCGACGCCTGCAAGCGGCGGGCCAGGCAGCTGAACCCCCGCATCGAGATCTTCGAGGTGTCCGCCAAGACCGGCGCGGGGTTCGACGCCTGGGAGGAGTGGCTCGCCAGGGCCATTTTGGAAAACAAAGGGAACTAATACATTAAATAAAGGAGAATCACCATGCCGGAGATCTATGATTCCAATCCACGCACCAAGTCCAAGTATGACGGCGAGGCGGTCCGCAACAAGAAGTACGCCAAGCTGGGCGCCCGCATCACCGACAACGTGCCTCACAAGCTCTTCGGCCTCAAGACCACGGACGAGGAGTACTGGGGCCTTCGGGAGATCCTGACCGAGCCCGAGGTGGACGTCGCTTTGACCATGAAGCAGCGCAAGTGGTACACCTACGACCAGCTGCTGGAGATGAACAGGAAGAACATGGACGCCGAGACCTTCAAGAAGACGCTGGACCTGCTGTGCGTCCACGGCTTCGTGGAGTACGACTACGGCGATCATTACGACGACAACGGTCCCATCCCCGGCGCGCCCAAGGAGCTTCGGTACCGGACCAGCTACTTCGTGCCGGGCAGCGCGGAGCTGTTCAACTCCTCCGTGGATCGGATCGAGAAGAACCCGCCCGTGGCCAAGATGTTCGAGCGCATGACCTTTTTGCCCCTGGAGCACATCACGTCCATGGTCCGCCCCGGCGGCAACGGCATCGGCATGCACGTGATCCCCGTGGAGAAGGAAGTGGCGGCGGAGCGCACCGCCGTGGACATCGAGAAGATCTCCTACTGGCTGCAGAAATACGACGGGCATCTCTCTGCGGGCATCTGCTCCTGCCGGGCCTCCCGGGCCATGCTGGGCGAGGGCTGCACCGACGACGTGAACGACTGGTGCATCCAGGTGGGCGATATGGCGGATTACACCGTGGAGACCGGCCGCGCCCACTACATCACCAAGGAGGAGGCGCTGGACATCCTGCGCCGGGCCGAGGAGAACGGCTACGTGCACCAGGTCACCAACATCGACGGCGCCGACCACATCTTCGACATCTGCAACTGCAACGTGCAGATCTGTAACGCCTTGAGGACCTCCCTGCTGTACAACACCCCCAACATGTCCAAGAGCGCCTACACCGCCCGGGTGGACAAGGAGAAGTGCGTGGCCTGCGGCCGCTGCGTGGAGTTCTGCCCCGCCGGCGCGCTGAAGCTGGGCCAGAAACTGTGCCAGAAGGACGGCAAGCCCGTCGAATACCCCAAGTCCGTGCTGCCCGACCGCATCCGCTGGGGCAAGTACGCCTGGGACGAGAACTACCGGGACACCGCCCGGGTCAACACCCATAAGACCGGCTCCGCCCCCTGCAAGGCCGCCTGTCCCGCCCACGTGTCCATCCAGGGCTACCTCAAGATGGCCCGGGAAGGCCGGTACGACGAGGCGCTGGCCCTCATCAAGCGGGAGAATCCCTTCCCCGCCATCTGCGGCCGGGTGTGCAACAAGCGCTGTGAGGACGCCTGCACCCGGGGCACCATCGACGCCCCCGTGGCCATCGACGACGTGAAGAAGTTCCTGGCCGAGCGGGACCTCCACGCCGAGACCCGCTACGTGCCCAAGAAGACCATCAACCGGGTGTCCGGCGAGTGGCCCCAGAAGATCGCCATCATCGGCGGCGGCCCGGCGGGCCTGTCCTGCGCCTACTATCTGGCGGAACGGGGCTACAAGCCCACCGTCTTCGAGAAGAACAGCAAGCCCGGCGGCATGCTGACCTACGGCATCCCCGCCTTCAAGCTGGACAAGGCCGTGGTGGACGCCGAGATCGACGTGATCCGCGCCCTGGGCGCCGAGATCCGCTGCGGCGTGGAAGTGGGCAAGGACGTGACCATCCAGCAGCTGAAGGAGGAGGGCTACGAGGCCTTCTACATCGCCATCGGCTGCCAGGGCGGCCGTCTCCCCGGCGTGCCCAACGAGACCGCCGAGGGCACCGAGATCGCCGTGAGCTTCCTGGAGAAGGCGCTGGGCGACAACAGCCGCAAGCTCACCGGGGACACCGTGATCATCGGCGGCGGCAACGTGGCCATCGACTGCGCCCGGACCGCCCACCGCATGGGCGCGGGCAGCGTATCCATGTTCTGCCTGGAGAGCCGGGACACCATGCCCGCCTCCCCCGAGGAGATCGCCGAGGCCGAGGAGGAGAACGTGAAGATCTTCCCCTCCTGGGGTCCCAAGGAGGTCCTGGTGGACGAGGCGGGGAAGGTGAAGGGCATCGTGCTCAAGCGCTGCACCTCTACCGTCGATCCCGAGACCGGCAAGTTCAATCCCCAATACGACGAGAACGAGACCATGACCGTGGACGCCAAGAACATCGTCTTCGCCATCGGCCAGGCCATTGAGTGGGGCAAGCTCCTGGAGGGCACCGGCGTGAAGTTCTGGCACGGCAACTACCCCGTGGCGGACAAGTTCACCTATCAGACCGACGATCCCGCCATCTTCGTGGGCGGCGACGTGTTCACCGGCCCCAAGTTCGTCATCGACGCCATCGGTCAGGGCCATGAGGCCGCCGAGTCGCTGGCCCGGTTCGTCTCCAAGAACAACGTGTCCCAGACCCTGGGCCGGGATCGGCGCTACTTCAAGTCCCTGGACAAGGACAATATCGCCATCGACTCCTACGACAGCGCCCAGCGGCAGGTCCCGGCGGTGGACGAGACCGTGGACGCCAAGAACAGCTTCACCGATCCTCGGCTCACCCTGACCGAGGAGCAGGTGAAGATCGAGACGGCCCGGTGCCTGGGCTGCGGCGCCACCATCGTGGACGAGAACAAGTGCATCGGCTGCGGGCTGTGTACCACCCGGTGCGAGTTCGACGCCATCCATCTGCTGCGGGATCATCCCCAGAACTCCGACATGCGCCGGGCCGAGGACAAGGTGGGCGGCCTCTTGAGCTACGCCGTCAAGCGGGCCTTCAAGATCGTGGCCCACAGCGGCTCCGAGGAGGCGAAGATGATGCGCCGCAAGCGGAAGGAATACAACCGGGCCACCAAGGAGTTCCACAAGACCCATCCCCACACGGGCAACGGCGTGGACGTGGAAGCCCTGATGAAGGACTGACATGCACGAGATGGGCATCATCCTGCACCTGGCCAAATCCCTGGAGGAGGAGGCCCGGGCCCAGGACATTCAAAAGATCCTCCGGGTGACGCTGCAGGTGGGGGAGGTGTCCGGCATCATGACGGACTACTTCACCGACTGCTGGAACTATTTCCGCAAGCGCCACCCGGTTCTCAGCACGGCGGAGCTGGAACTGGAGACCATCCCCGCCGTGACCTTCTGCTCAAACTGCGAGAAGACCTACCCCACGGTCCAGTACGGCCGGGAGTGCCCCTACTGCCACAGCGGGGAGACCTGGCTGCTGCGGGGGAACGAGTGCATCATCAAGGAGATAGAGGTGGAATAGAGGAGGGAGATTCATGGAGGAAAAGCCCGTCGAAACCCCCGTAGAGGAGAAGATCGTCGCCAAGTCCGTGGAGGAACGGCCCGCCGCTCGACGGGAGGGCACGGACAAGACCATAACGGTGACCCGGCGCCACTGCCTGTTCACCATGGTCAGCGCCGCGGTGGTGGTGATCTGCGTCTGCATCGGCGTGACCATGAACCTGACCACCATCTACGACGAGAACTTCGACCATATGGGCCTGAGGACCTTCTGCATGTTCACGGTGAACTCCAACATCCTCATGGGCGCGTCCATGGCGCTGGTGTTCCCCTATTCCCTGGACGGCCTTCGCAAGCACAACTTCCACCTGCCCCGCTGGGTCGTGGACATGGTCTACGCCGGGGTCACGGCCGTGGCGCTGACCTTCCTCATCTCCCTGTGCGTGCTGGCGCCGGTGAAGGGCTTCGTGCTGATCTTCACGGGCTCCCGGTTCTTCCTCCACGGCCTCTGCCCCATCCTGGCCATCGTGGCCTTCTGCTTCTTCATCAGCGAGCAGCGCATCCGCTTTAAGGACACCCTGTTCGCCCTGGTGCCCGTGCTGATCTACGCCGTCCTCTACTACGTGATGGTGGTGGTCCTGGGCGAGGACAAGGGCGGCTGGAACGACTTCTACGGCTTCGCCACCCGCCTGCCGGTCTGGATACCCATGGTGTCCATCATGCCCCTCACCTTCCTCATCGCCACGGTCATCCGCATCTTCCACAACCGGACCTTCGACCGGCGGCGGGAGGAGGAAGCGGCCTACTTCAGCGAGGTCTTCGCTCACGCCGACATCCGGGAGATCGTGGGCGCCATGGCCCGATACCACCGGGAGAGCGCCAAGGGCAGGGACATCGTGGTCCCCGGCCGGGTCATCGCCATCATGGTGGAGAACAACGAGGGGGACTGTACCTGGGAGGAGTGCTGCGGCATCTACCTGAAGGAGTATCTGCAGAGCAGCGAGGTCATGGACATCAAAAAGCTTTGGTTTTGACGAGCGGGGGGCGCGTCCGGTCCAGGGATCGGCGATCCCCCGTTTTTTTCACATCCCTTTCACAATGTGGGGCATGGTTTCTGATACAATAGTGCATCATACATAACCGGAGCGGACGATGATCTCCAAATTCAGCGTTAAAAAGCCCTTCACCGTGCTGGTGGCGGTCATATTGGTCCTGGTTTTGGGCACGGTCTCCGTGACCAGGATGACCCCTGACCTGCTGCCGGAGATGAGCTTCCCCTACATCGTCCTGGTGACCCCCTACGTGGGCGCCGCCCCGGAGGAGGTGGAGACCACCGTCTCCAAGCCCCTGGAGCAGAGCCTGGCGGCCCTGGACGATCTCAAGGAGATAGCCTCCGTCTCCTCGGAGAACGTGTCCGTGGTGTATCTCACCTTCGAGGACACGGTGAACGTGGACCGGGCCATGCTGGACATCCAGCAGGTGGTGACCCGTCTCAAAGGGGATTGGCCGGAAGCGGTGGGCACCACCAACATGCTGGAGCTGTCCACGGACCTGATCCCCACGGTGGTGGCGGCGGTCCACTATAAGGACATGGACCCCATCGACCTCTCGGGCTTCGTCAGCGACAAGCTGATCCCGGCCCTGGAGGGCACCAACGGCGTGGCGTCGGTGAACGCCACGGGCCTGGTGGTGGAGCAGATCGAGATCGAGCTCAACAAGGAGAAGATCACCAAGCTGAACCGAAGGCTCTACGACTCCATGGACGAGGCGGCCCAGGCGGCCTTCGACAAGATCGACGAGGGCCAGCAGAAGATCGACGAGGGCCGGCAGGAGCTGGAGAGCGCCCGGACGGAGCTGGACAAGGGCCAGCAGGCCCTGTGGACCGGCAGCACCGCCGCCGAAATAGGGTTCCGGGACGCCCGGGCCGAGCTGGACAAGAACAAGAAGGAGCTGACGGACGCCATCGCCATGATGGAGGACCAGCGGGCCGAGCTGGTGGCCCAGCGGGACAGCCTTCAGGAGCAGCGGCAGCTGCTCAGCGCCCTGCAGTCGTCCATCGCCCTTTTGGAGGGCCGGAAGGCGGCGCTGGAAGCGTCCATCGCCGAGACCAGCGCCCGGGAGGACATGACCCCTGAGGAGAAGGCGGCGGCGTTGGCCGATCTGCAGATGGAGCTGGACGGGGTGAACCAGGGCCTGGCCCTCATCGAGGTGCAGCTGGCGCAGAACGGCCTCTCCGAAGGGCAGATCGCGGAGATCCTGGATCAGATGGATCAGCTGGACGCGGGCATCGCCACCCTGGACGAGAACATAGAGGCGGCCAAGGCCGGCCTTGCCCAGGTCCAGGGCGGCTATACCGAGCTGGACAAGCAGCAGACCTCCGTCAACGGTCAGCTGATCGGCGCCCAGCAGCAGATCGACGAGGGCCGCAAACAGATCGAGGACGGGGCGACGGCCCTGGAGACCAGCCAGCAGCAGCTGGACAACGCCCTGGCCGAGGCCACGAGTCAGCTGGCCGCCGCCAAGGATGCGGCGGACCTCCACACCATCCTCACCAAGGAGCTGGTGGCCCAGCTGGTCCAGGCGCAGAACTTCGAGATGCCCGCCGGGTTCGTGTCCGACGGGGACGTGAGCTGGATCGTCAACGTGGGCGACAAGGTGAAGGGCGTGGAGGCCCTGGAGAACGTGGCCATCCTGTCCCTGGGACTGGACGGCCTGGATCTGGTGCGCCTCGCCGACGTGGCCGACGTGCGCATCGTGGACAACAGCGACACCACCTACGCCCGCATCAACGGGGAGAACGGGGTCCTGCTCACCTTCACCCGCCAGAGCGCCTACGCCACCGCCACCGTGGCGGACACCATCGACGCCAAATTCCGGGAGCTGGAGGCCCAATATCCGGGGCTCAGCTTCGTGTCCCTCATGGACCAGGGGGACTACATCCATATGGCCATGTCCGCCGTGGTCCAAAGCCTGCTTTTAGGCGGCGCGTTGGCCATCCTCATTCTGTTCCTGTTCCTCAGGGACATCCGGCCCACCTTCGCCGTGGGCATCTCCATCCCCGTGTCCGTGCTCTTTGCACTGGTGCTCATGTATTTCTCCGGGGTCACCATGAACGTGATCTCCATGGCGGGCCTGGCCATCGGGATCGGCATGCTGGTGGACAACTCCATCGTGGTCATCGAGAACATCTATCGGCTCCGGGCCGAGGGCATGGCGCCCAAGGAGGCCGCCATCCAGGGGGCCCGGGAGGTCATGGGGGCCATCACCGCCTCCACCTTGACCACCATCTGCGTGTTCGTGCCCATCATCTTCGTCCACGGCATGACCCGGCAGATCTTCATGGACATGATCCTGACCATCACCTATTCCCTCATGGCCAGCCTCATCGTGGCCCTCACCGTGATCCCCGCCATGGCCCAGGGGCTGCTGCGGCGGAACGTGAAGCCCATGAGCAACCTGGCGAAAAAGCTCATGGGGGGCTTCGAACGAACGGTCCGCTTCACCTTGCGCCATCGGGCGCTGGCCCTGCTGCTCGCTTTGGCGCTGCTGGGCGGGTCGGCCTGGTATTCCCTGCGGCAGGGCTATGAATACTTCCCCGAAAGCGGCGGCACCCAGATCTCCATCACCGTGTCCGTGCCGGAGGAGTACACCTTCGAGGACCGGTGCCGGGTGGCGGACGAGATGATGGCCGCCATGGAAGCGGTGCCCCACCTCACCGACATCGGCGGCATGATCAACGGCGGCATGGAGAGCCTGGTGGGCCTGTCCTCCGGCGGCGGGGACCAGATCACCGTTTACGCTCTGGTGGACGAGAACAGCGGCTACAGCAGCATCGAGGCCACGAAGGACATCCGGCAGGTCCTGGCCCCCTTCAAGGGGGAGGTGGACTTCGAGGTGGCCACGGTGTCCACCATGAGCATGGGCTCCATGCTCCAAAGCGGCGGCTTCACCATGAACATCTATTCCAACGATCTCGACGATCTACGCATGGCGGCCAAGGCCGTGGCGGAGCGGCTCAAGACGGTGGAGGGCCTCAAGGAGGTCACCGGCGGGGCGGAGGACACCTCCCCGGCCCTGCACATCACCGTGGACAAGGAGAAGGCCATCGAGCACAATCTGACCACCGCCCAGGTGTATCTCGCCATCGTTCAGGAGCTGACCAGCTCCGTCAGCACCTCCCAGGTCACCACCAGCACCTCCGCCCTCTCCGCCACCATCCATTCGGCGGACGGGGACACGGATCGGCAGAAGCTGGAGAAGATGACCGTCACCGCTACGCAGCGGGACGGCACCACCGAGGAGGTACCCCTGAAGGACATCATCACCATCTCGGAGACCGAGACCCTTTCCTCCATCCACCGGCTGGAGCAGCGGCGGTACATCTCCGTCACCGCCACCGTGGTGGACGGCTACAACGTGACGCTGGTATCCACCGAGGCCCGCCGGGCCCTTCAGGACGTGGAGCTCCCCGAGGGCTGCCAGGTGGAGTACGCCGGCGAAAACGAGACCATCATGGACGCCATGAAGGATCTGGTGTTTTTGATGCTGCTGGGCGTGCTCATCATCTACCTCATCATGGTGGCCCAGTTCCAGTCCCTGCTCTCGCCCTTCATCGTCATACTGACGGTGCCCCTGGCCTTTACCGGCGGCTTCGTCGGGCTGCTGGCGGCGGGCTTCCATATGAGCATCGTGTCCATGGTGGGCATGATCATGCTGGTGGGCGTGGTGGTCAACAACGGCATCGTGCTGGTGGACTGCGCCAACCGGCTCCGGGAGGAGGAGGGCTTAGCTAAGCGGGAGGCCATCGTGAAGGCGGCCACCATGCGCATCCGGCCCGTGCTTATGACGGCCCTCACCACCATATTGGGCCTGCTGCCCCTGGGCGTCGGCATGGGCACCGGGGCGGAGATCATCCAGCCCGTGGCCATCGTGTGCATCGGCGGCCTCACCTACGCCACGCTGATGACCGTGTTCATCGTCCCCGTGCTCTACGACATCCTGCGCCGGGACAAGAAGCCAGAGCCCGCGCCTCAGCCGGAAGCGGCCCCTGAGCCCCAGGGACCCACCGGGTCCCCGGACCCGGCGCCGGTCGCAGACTGACGGCAACACACAAAAAAGCGGCAGACCGTTTTCGGTCTGCCGCTTCGCTTTGCTTTGGGATCCTTGATCCGTTCCGTCAATTGATCTCCCAGCTGCCGCCGGCGGGATCCCGAGGATAATACACGGTCCCGGGAACGGTGGGCGACGGAGAGGCGGTGGAGATGCCCCGGAAGCGGACCTCGTAGGTGGTGCCCTCGTCCAGGCCGGTGACCCGGAACTTCAGCACGGCGTTGCCGGCGAACTGATACTTCACGTCGTTGATGATCCAGGTGTCTACGGCGCAGCCCTTGGGAAGCTTGGTGGAGATGAAGATGTCCAGCTTGCCGCCGGGCAGCGTCTTGCGGGTCACGGGGTTGGTGTAGTTGTTCTCGAAGTCGAACTCCAGGTATTCCTGGCCCGCCGGGCTGCCGGAGGCGTTCATGAACTGGCCCCAGCAGTTGATGCAGTGCATGACCATGGGGATCTGCTTCTCCAGCTCCCGGGCGGCATAGGGCCGGGGGTACTTGTTGGTGGGGGAGACGCCCTTGAACACCGGCTCGATGGTGGTGGCCTCGTTGAGATCCACAAGGCGGAACTTGACGACCTTGGTGTTGGTGAACTCGTACTTGACGCCGTTGATGAGCCAGTAGGCGATCTCGGCCTTCCGGGGGATCACGGCGGTGACGTAGCAGGAGAGGGTGCCGGCGGGGCAGTAGGTATTGGTGACGGGGCTGTAGTAGGCCTCCTCGAAATCGAACTCCGTGTACTTGGTGCCGGAGGCGTTGTTGTTCTTGGTCAGCAGCTGGAAGAAGCAGTTGACGGTCCTAAGCACCTTGCGCTCGTGGTAGTAGGCCTGGATGACGCAGGCGTCCTCGGCGACGAAGACGGCGGATGAGCCGGACTCGTAGTCAGGCTCGCCGTTGATCTCCCAGTGGTCGAAGACGAAGCCCTCGATGTTCTCCGCCTCGCACTGCAGCAGGGTTTCCCCCACGATGGGGACCTGGGTCTCGCCGTTGATGGTGCAGTGGATGCCCTCGGCGTATTCCGGCTCGGGGGTGGGCTTGGGGGTCTTGGTGGCCTTGGGGGTGGCGGTGGTCTGGGGGGCGTTGGGCGCTTCGGTCACCTCCGGCTCATCGGTGACCTCGGGCTCCTCGGTGGGCTGGGGCGTGGTGGTGATGGCCTTGGGCGTGACCTCCACCGGCGGTTCGGTGTCGGGGACCGTGGAGGAGCCGTCGGAAAGGACCACGATGCCGGCCTTGTTGCTGGTGGCGGAGCCGTCGTCCCCATAGAACACGCAGTAGGCGGACCAGCCGTTCATGGAGGCGGGGATGTTGCGGAGCTTGATATGCTCATTGGTGGCGCCGGAGACCGTGAGGCCGGGGAAGTAGGACGAGGCCTCCTTGGCGTCCACTACGGTGCCGCCCTTGGTGAAGTACCAGTGGCGGCTGTTGGCGTTGTCCGCCCGGGAGATGAACCCGCAGGAGCCGCCCTCCTGGACGGTCTCTCCGTAGGGGTGCTTGGTGATCTTCACCGGGCCCTTCTCCACCAGGACCTCCACCGAGGTGGAGAACCATTTCTCCTCGCCGCTCTTGGAGAGGAGCTTCAAACTCAGCTTCACCTTCTGCTTGCCCGCCTTGGTGAACTTGGTGGGGGAGATCTTCATGTTCTTCTGGCTCAGCTTGGTCACCGTGTGCTTCTTGCCGTCCTCCTCCCGGTATTCGTGACCGGAGATGGACAGGCCCGCGGTCTTGAAGGACTCGCCGACCTTATACACGGTCTTCTTGGGCTGGGCCGCCACGAAGATGTCCGTGTAATACGCGGTGGGAGAATCGCCGGACTCGTTGACCGTCACATAGAGGGAGGCGGTGAAGGTTTCAGTGCTGCCGCTTTTTCCAATGGCGTGGTACTTCACCGTCACCTTCTGACTGCCCGCTTTGGTGAATTTGGAGGGAGAAAAAGTCAGATCAGCATGCTTTATTGTGAGGTACTTTATAGTTGGTTTTCCAACGTTGCTGTAAACTCTGGCCTGTACCACCATCCCGGCGGGATCGAAGGATTCCCCGATCTCATAGGTCATCTTGCTTGGATTCGTTTTGATCGTGATCTCTTTGACCCAAGTGGCCGGCTCGGCGAACGCAGGCGCTGCGAAGGACAGCACCATCACCAGCAGCAGCCCCAGGCTGATCCATCGTTTGACGCGGAAAGAACCGGTTTTCATAAGTCGATAACCCCCTTTGCGTGTTTCGGTATGTCAGCAATGAGCAGAATTGTATACACATACAGTATACCCTGCATTGAAAACCAGCGCAAGAGTCTTTCTGCAAAAAAAGGAGCCGAACGGCTCCTTTACAGGCAAAGTCGGTCCTCGGCCTCCCGGTGGCGGGTGACGTAGCGGAGGGCGTTGCGGTCCTCCGGGGCGAAGGGCCGATCGGGGAGCTCCAGTTCGTACCGTTCCGAGGCGTTGACGAGCCGGGTGCCCCCCTGAAGGAGCTCCCGCGCCGGCAGGGGCCAGCCCCGCATGTGCACGTGGCCGTGGACCCAGAGGGCGGGCTCATACCGGTCTAAAAGCTTACGGAAGCAGGCGAAGCCCCGGTGGGGCAGGTCCTCCTCGTCGCCGAGGCCCCGGGGCGGGGCGTGGGTCACCACCACGTCCACGCCGCCGCTGCGCCACAGGGCGAAGCGGAGACGGGCGATCCGTTTGGCCATCTGCCGCTCCGTGAACTGCTGGGGGGCGTCGGGCCGATACTGGAGGCAGCCGCCGAGACCCAAAATGCGCAGGCCCCGATAGACCACCAGCTGATCGTCGATGCAGTCGCAGCCCTCCGGCGGCCGGCGGGCATAGCCCTCGTCGTGGTTCCCGTGGACGTAGAGGAGGGGGGCATGGGCCATGGTCACCAAAAAGGAAAGGTAGTCCGCCTTCAGATCCCCGGCGGACAGGATGAGATCGTACCCGTCCAGCCGCCCGGGCCGGTAGTGGTCCCACAGGGCCGGGCATTCCTCGTCGGAAACGGTCAGGATGCGCATGGCTACACCTCCTGGGGCAGGTCCTCCGGGTGGAGGCCCAGCTCCCGCACCAGGGCTCGGGACATGGGCAGCAGCTCCTCGTAGGCGGGGATGGCGCCCTCCACCCCCTCCAAAAGGTAGTCCATGGTCAGCAGCTCCCGAGAGGAAAGGTCCCGGCTGCCGTCGTTCTTCATCTCTCCGTCCTGGCTCACCAGCTCCCGCTGGAAGGGCAGCAGGGCCCCGGTCTTGATCCGATCCATCATGGCGGCGGCCAGGGTGCGGATGCCCTCGGGCACCAGCTCCGTCATCTGCACGTCGATGACACCGCTGTCCATGCCCCACCAGTAGTTGATGGCCTCGGGGGCCTTCTTCTGGTCGTAGCTGCCGGAGAGGACCGTCCGGACCAGGTTCTCGTAGAGCTTCCCCCACATCCAGCAGGGGGAGGCTAGCGGCGAGAGCCGGCCCGCCTCGTCGATGAGGTAGGTGCCGTATTCCCCGAGGCCCATGTAGTGGGCGTTGGGCAGGGGCACGTCCCGGTTGGAGATCACCCGGGCGCCCCGGGCGATGAGCTTTTCCACCGCGTTCCCTTCAAGACAGCTCCATTCGAGGAGCACTTTTGCCCGGGGGTTGGTCATGCGGGCCCCCAGGGTGAAGGCGTTGATGGAGGCGGGCACCCCCAGAATGGGGTAGGAGGCCACGTAGCCGATGAGGTCGTTCTTGGCCATGGCCCCGGCGATCATGCCGGTGATGAACTTGCCCTCGTAGATGCGGCAGTAGTAGCTGCGGACGCTGGAAAGGCTGGTCCCGGCGGAGCAGTTCAAGAACCGCACCTTGGGGTACTTCACCGCCGCCTTCAACGTGGCGCTCAACAGGGGCGGCGTGGTGGTGAAGACCAGGTCCGCTCCCTCCTCCACCGCCTGATCGAGGAGGGCCAGCGTCTCCTCGGGCGTGTCGGCGTGGCGGTATTCCCGGACCGTCACCTGGTCGGGGAAGGCCGCCTGCAGGTGGGCCGCCCCCTGGGCGTGGCCCTTCGTCCAGGTGCTGATCTTTTCGTCCTGCTGGTAGATCATCCCCACGTTCAGCCGCTTGGGGGCGGGGGAGATGAGCTTGGTGATCAGGCTCGGCTGGGCTTCCTCCGGGGCGGTATGGACCTGGACGGGCTCCGGGTCCGCCGTGACCTGCACGTCCTCCCAGAGGCCCGACAGGGACTCCTTCAGCTCCTTGGCGTTCATGGTCCCCAGCTGTTCGTAGGGATAGACCCGCAGCCACAGGAGCAGGGCGTCCTCACATTTGAGGTCCTTGCTCTGCCCGCCCAGGGCGGCGAAGGCCTCCTTGAAATAATGGCAGCGGGCGGAGAACCGGCGGCGCTCCTCTTCGGTCCAGACTTCGCCGGGTTTCCGGTCCAGGGCGGCCAGGAGCTTGGCGTATTCGCCGGGCTTTTGAAACTGTATGTCGTAGGAGCCCGTGGCCCGATGGAAGTCCACGAACTCGTAGTAGGCCCGGATGCGGGGATCGTCGGACCGTTCGGGCAGAATGCGGCGGATATCGCTCAAAATGCGGGTGTTCCCGAAGTGCTTGAGGACGCTGACCCGCTTGTTCCCCTCCTGGACGTAGAAGCTGCCCAGGTATTCGTAGCAGAGGATCGGGTCCCGAAGGCCCGTGTCGGAGAGGTGCGCCTCGCACAGGGCCATCCACTTCAGGGCGAACTCGGTCTCCTCCGGGAGCAGGGGCAGGAACCCCGCCGTCAGGGCCGAGATCCGGCCCCGGGTCACGGTGCCCACGATCCGGTCCATGGGGATCTCCTGGCTCCGGATCTCCTGGACGGCCATCTTGCTCATGTCCGGCAGCAACTCCTCCAGCACCGCCGGCTCCGGGTCTTTCCCCAGGGCCGTCAGCTTCGCCTGCTCCTTCTGGCCCTCCTTCAGGGCGGCCAGGTATTCTTCTTTCACAGTCAGATTCATATATGCGTACCTTTTTTTCAAATCGCCCTATAGTATCAGACCGTCCGCCAAAATGCAAGAGTAAAATGGTGGATCGACGGCTGCGAAAACAGGCGGTTTTCATCCGCATGTCGGCAGGGGAGGGGGTTCGCCGTCCTTCGACGACCCCTTTTCAAGACGGTTGGGAAATGATATACTGTCTTCCATCAACGGAAGGGAGTTCGTTTCATGCAAACCATCTATCTGGCCGGGGGATGCTTCTGGGGCATGCAGAAGTTTTTCGATCAGTTCGCGGGGGTGACCGCCACCCAGGTGGGGTACGCCAACGGCCCCGACGCCGCGCCCAGCTACCAGGACGTGTGCCGAAACAGCGGCCACGCCGAGACGGTGCGGATCGACTACGACCAGGGGAAGCTGTCCCTTGGGGAGCTCATGGACCTTTATTTTATGGTGATCGACCCTCTGTCCGTCAACAAGCAGGGGGGCGACGAGGGCGTCCAGTATCGGACCGGCGTCTACTACACGGACCCGGATCAGCTGCCGGCCCTTCAGGCCGCCTTCGACGCCGAGGCCGCCAAGGTGGGCGCGCCCCTTAAAGTAGAGCTGCTGCCCCTTCACAACTTCTTCCCCGCCGAGGAGTACCACCAAAAGTACCTCGAGAAGAACCCCGGCGGCTACTGCCACATCCCCCAGAGGATGTTTTCATTAAGGAAGGATTAAAAGCTTCGTTCCCTTTTCTTAGACAAGAAAAGGGAACACCAAAAGAACTTAAGAAGAGGACTATGCTATGCGCACAGCCCTCTTTTCTTCTTAAGCTTCTCTTTTTTACGCCGCTTTTACCCAGGGGCAAAACATAGTCGAAACCTGCACGCTGTTTGGTTTCTCGTTGTTTTGCCCGTGCTTCACCTCGCTGTTTCTGCCGCAGGCAGCGCTCGGCTTCGCACCCCTTCACAGAAAAGAAAAAGCGGCAAAGAAAAAACTCCTATTCCCCCAAGGGCTTGATCTTCTGTCGGTACAGCCGCAGCATCAGGATGCCGGCCAGGATCAGGTGGCTGAATTCCGCGATGGGGAAGGCCCACCACACCGCCTCGATGCGGTGGGTCAGGGTGGCCATGAGGTACGCTACCGGCAGCAGGATCACGAGCTGCCGGGCAAGGGACGTGATCATGCCGTAGACGCCGGTGTCCGTGGCCCCGTAGACCGTGCCCATGGAGATGCCCACGGCCGCGCACACGAAGCCCCAGGCGATGATGTGGATGGTGGTGACGGTGACCCCGTAGGTGAAGTCGCTGACGGCGAACAGCTCCATGAGGGTGGGGGCCCCCAGCTCGAAGAGGGCGGTGCCCGCGATCATGAACACGGCGCAGAACAACGTCAGCATGCCGTAGGCCCGCATGAACCGCTTCTTGTTCCGGGCGCCGAAGTTATAGCCCAGGATGCTCATGGCCGCGTTGTTGAGGCCGAAGACCGGCATGAAGATCACGGACTGGAGGCGGAAGTAGGTGCCGAAGGCGCTCTTGTAGGCGTCCACGTAGTTCACGTTGGGATCGAGATGCGCCGTGTGGTATTCGCCGAGGCCCTTCAAAATGCCGTTCATGCCGAGGTACATCACCGTGCCCACGGCCTGCATGAGGATGGAGGGCACGCCCACGCTGTAGATGTCCTTCACGGTCTGCTTTTTGACCTGGAAATGCTGCCGCCGGAGCTGTATCTCGCTCCTGGAACGGGTGAGCATGACGAGGGCCAGGGTCATGGACGCGAACTGGCCCGCCACCGTGGCGATGGCCGCGCCGGTGACGCCCATGGCCGGGATGGGCCCGAGACCCAGCACGAAGATACGGTCCAGGATGATGTTGGAAACCGCGCCGGTCAATTGCATCATCATGGCCACCATGGTCCGGCCCTGGGCGGTCATGATCCGCTCGATGCCCACGGAGAGGAAGATGCCCACGGAGAGGGACAGGCAGATGGACATGTACTCCCGGCCGAAGAGGCGGACGATGGGGTCGTTGTCCTGCCAGTTCATGAAGGCGCGGGAGAGGAACAAACCGATGCAGGTAAAGAAGAGGGAGCTGATGATCAGGACCACCAGGCCGTTGCCCGCGGCCCGGTTGGCGTCCTCGCCCCGCTGCTCGCCCAGCCGCCGGGAGATGAGGGAATTCATGCCCACGGCGGTGCCCACGGCCACGGAGATCATGAGCATCTGCAGGGGGTTCACGGTGGAGAGGGCGTTCAGGGCCTTGTCGCCGATGGTGCTCTCCGTGCCGGGCACGTAGAGGTCCCCCAAGATGCCGGTGAGCTGCTCCGGGCTCAACGTGGAGAGCCGGGACACGAACACGCTGTCCACGATGTTGTAGAGGGCCTGCACCAGCATGGAGACGATGATGGGCCAGCCCATGGACAGGAGCAGCCGCCCCTCCGGCGCGGTAGCCATTTTGTTCTTTCTTACAGTTTCCATGGGGGATAGTATATCGGAGGTTTTTGCCGAAAGCAAGCCCCAGTTTCGAAAAAAGAATATACGAAAGAAATCGTTGACTTGCGGGTGTTTTTCTGATACGATATATAAGCAAAATCTAAGAAAGGAGGTCATCTGCCGTGGGCAACAACAAGTGGACAGTAAAAACGAAATACAACAGGATGACCTCGGTGCGTGCGTGACCCCCGGTTTCGGGGCGCATATTCTTTGACATGTAACCGTGGCGTCCGCTCGTCACGGTGTTTTTTTACCCATTTATACAATAATATATTTTGGAGGAATGATTTATGAATATCACGCTGCGACCCATCGACGACAGCAACCGGGAACAGGTCCTGGCCCTGTCCGTCCGGGAGGATCAGCCCTTCGTGGCCCCCAACGACGTATCCCTGCGGCAGGCGGACGAGGCCAACGCCAAGCAGCCCGGCGTGGCCCGGCCCTTTGCCATCTATGCAGATGAGAATCTGGTGGGCTTCTGTATGTTCGCATTCAATCCTGAAGACGAGGACGAGGACGACCGCTACTGGCTCTGGCGCTTCATGATCGACCAAACCGAGCAGGGCAAGGGCTACGGCCAGGCGGCCCTGGCCGAGATCGTCCGCTATTTCAAAACGAACGGCGCCGACCGGCTCTTTCTTTCCACGGAGCCGGAGAACGAGCGGGGCTTGCACCTCTATCACAAGGCGGGTTTCCGGGAGACCGGCATCATCGACGACGACGAAGCCGTCCTCATGCGGATGCTGAAGGGCCCCAACCGGATCGTCAAGAACTTCTACGGCGTGGACGTGGACAAGGCCATGCGGATCAAAGGCAGGAAGGGCTACGGCGTGAGCATCGCGGTTATGGACGGCGACGGCGATTTCAACACCTATTGCGCCGGCAGCGGACGCTACGGCCAGGACTTCCCCGTGAACCCGGACATGCTGTTTCAGGCGGGCTCCGTATCGAAGCCCATGTTCGCCCTGACTCTCCTTCGCTACGTGGACAAGGGCCTCATCGACCTCGATTCGGACATCTCGGCCGTGGTGCCGGAGTTCGTGAAGAAGGGCCCGGTGACCTTCGCCGCCCTCCTCAGCCACACGGCGGGGTACAACGTCCACGGCTTCCCGGGTTATCCGGCCGCCCACGAGCCCCTCAGCTTGGAGGACGTGCTCTCGGGCAAGGGCAACACCCCCCGCATCCGCCGTATCCGGCCTTATGGGAAGCAGCATATGTACTCCGGCGGCGGCATCACCCTGGCGCAGCTGGCCTTTGAGCGCATCACCGGCACCACCCTCCGGGACGCCTTCCGGAAGGAGGTGGCAGAGCCCCTGGGCCTCAAGCGCACCGGCTTCTTCCAGCCCCTGGACGAGGCGCTGGTGGGGAACGCGGCCTTCGGCTGGCGGCTGGCCCAAAAGGAGGACCCGGCCCACGGCTATCACTACTATCCCGAGCACGCGGCGGCGGGCCTTTGGTCCACGCCCACGGAGCTGGTCAAGGTGGGCCTGGCCCTGTCGCAGAGCTACCGCAAGGGCGGCCTGCTGAAGAAGAAGACCGCCCGGCGCATGATGACGCCCATCATGGACGATTACGGCCTTTGCCTGGACGTCTGGAAATCGAAGGCGCGCCAGGACAGCGTCGCCGGCCACACGGGAGAAAACTGGGGCTTTCTGACCAGCTGGACCTTCTCCCGCAAGAAGGACGTCTGCGTGGCCGTGATGTATAACAACGTGACGGAAGCCGCCGACGAAGCCATGGAAAACATCGCCTGCGAGATCTACAAAAATGCGAAGGAGTAAAAGAAAACTATGATTTACGAACTGAACGATACATCCAAAGTCGAACAACTGTTTGAAGGTCCGGTGGATTCCCTGGTCACCTCCTGCCTGCAGGGGATGATGGACAGCAAGATCTACGTGACCGACCCTGAAAACCCCAGGTCCGCCATGGCTTTTCTCGCGGAGTTCGCCTTCTTCGCGGGGGAGCCGGACAAGGAGCTGGCTTCCTTCAAGCCCAAGGGCGTGGTGGGCATGGTGCCCTGTTCGGAGGCCTGGGCAAAGCTCATCGAGGAATGCCAGCCCGACGCCGACAAGGTGACCCGCTACGCCATCAAAAAGGGTGCGAAGTTCGACCGGGCGAACCTCCAAAGGCTGGTGGATGCCCTGCCCGAGGGGTATGAGATCCAACGGATCGACGGGGCGCTCTATGATAAGTGCATGGAGATCGACGATTTCGAGGACGCCGTGTGCCATTTCGCGTCCAAGGAGCAATATCTCGAGATGGGCCGGGGCTTCGCCGCCGTGAAGGACGGGGAGCCCGTGTCCGTGGCCTCCTCCTACACCGTGTACCGGGAGGGCATCGATATCGAGATCGACACCCTGGAAGAAGAGCGCCGCAAGGGCCTCGCCAGTGCGGTGTGCGCCCGGCTGATCCTGTCCTGCCTCGACGACGGCCTCTATCCCAGCTGGGACGCGGCCAACATGGACTCCGTCCGCCTGGCCGAAAAGCTGGGGTACGAATTCAGCCACGAGTACCCCTGCTACTGGCTGGACGCCCTCCTCGACATCGTCGTCAAGGACCCAGACAAAACCAACTGGCCCTCCTTCTGCGGCGAGTATGAGCTGCCCATCAAGGATCACCGCATCTACGAGGTGAGCCTGAAGGACGGCGACCTGTATCTGCACTTTGTGAACTCGGAAGGCAAGCCCATGGACCTGAAGTTCTGGCCCATCGGCCCGGACACCTTCGGTCTTCTGTGGGGGGACGACCGCGTTTCCTTCACCCCCGACGCCCTGATCCTCGATGGGGAGGTTGTCTGCAAAAAGCTATCATAAGAAAGGAAAAAGAACATGGAAAAGCTGTTTGGAAAATATGAAGTCCTGCCCCTGGAGAAGGGCGCGGGAGAGATATTCGAGAAGAAGATCGACGACTACAACGACACCGTGGTCCCCCCGGCTTCCGACGCCCCCGAGGACGAGGAGTTGGTGTTCAAGATCACCGACGGGGACGGGAACATCATCGCCGGGTGCCTCTGCGGGATCTACAACTGGAACTTCATGGACCTGGACGTGCTGTGGGTGGACGAAAAGTACCGTCACCAGGGCCTGGGGTCCCTTCTCATCCGGGCTGCGGAGCAGGCGGCCAGGGACCGGGGCTGCTACATGATCGTCCTGGGCACCTTCGACTTCCAGGCCCGGCCTCTCTACGAAAAGCACGGCTACACCGTGGACGGGGTCCGAACGGACTGGCCCAAAGGCCACTGCAATTACAGCCTCAGCAAGCACCTTGATAAGGGCCTCAGCGACTATGTGCCCACGGACCACAGCGCCTGGGAGAAGTACCAGATCGAGATGGGCACCGAGGAGGACGCCGAGGTCATCTGCGACGGGCTGGGCGCCCACAACGACGCCATCGCCCCCGATGAGCACGACTACATCCGGCTCAACAAGAAGGTCCTGAACGAGAACGGGGACATGATCGCCGGGATCGTGGCGGGTGTGGGCGGCTGGAACGACGGCGCGGTCCACTCCCTCTGGGTGGAGGAGCCCTACCGGAACCAGGGCATCGGCACCTGGCTGCTGCAGGAAGCCGAGAAGGAAATGCAGGAGAACGGGGCCTATATGATCATGGTGACTGCCTTTGACTGGGCGGCGGACTTCTTCACAAAACGGGGCTACGCCGTCACGGGCGTCCTGGAGGACCTGCCTCAGGGCCATCGGGAATACGATCTGCGGAAAAACTTTTGATCGGAGAATAAAGAAACATGGATAAACATGAAATGATGGAAAACCTGGCCCGGGCGCTGCAGGAAAAGGACGTCTTCAACGGGGCCTGGCTCTATGCGGAAAAGGGAGAGATCGTGTCCAAGGGAGCTCTCGGCTTCCGGGACGCGGAGGATAAGCTGCCCATCACGGAGGACACCATCTTTCAGCTGGCCTCCGTCAGCAAGACGTTCACAGGGGCGGCGACATTGCTGGTGGTGCGGCAGGGCAAGCTGGGCCTCGATGACAGGATCACGAAGTATTTCCCGGAGCTCACGGCCTACGAGGGCGTGACGATCCGGCATCTTTTGAACCACACCAGCGGCATCCCCGATTACTTCGACGACGCCGATTGGTTCATCGACATCTGGAAGGAAGAAAAACGAGTGCCAGGCAACGACGAGATATTGCGCTTCCTCCGAGAGACCAAGGCGAAGCCCTACTTCGCCCCGGGGGAGGGGCTGCACTACTCCAACACCGGCTACAACCTGCTGGCCCTGCTGGTGGAGCGGCTCTCCGGCGTCCCCTACGAGGAATTCCTGCAGCGGAACATCTTCGAGCCCGCTGGCATGACCGCCACCCGCTGCTGCCATATCCGCCGGGACGGGGTGCCCTTTGAGAATTACGCCCAGGCCACGGTGTTCGAGAACGGCAGATGGGTGGCCGACGTGGACTCCGAGGAGGACGGCGACGTGGCCGCCTTCGATGGGCTCAACGGCGACGACTACGTGTATACCACCATCTTCGACATGCTCAAATGGGACCGGGCCCTCCGGGAGGGCAAGGTGCTCACCCTCGAGGAGCAGCAGCTCGCGTACACCCCCGGCAAGCTCAACAGCGGCGAGGACGCCGTGTACGACGAGGAGGAGGGGCTGGGCTACGGCCTGGGCTGGGCCGTGGGCCGGGAGGAGGCGCTGGGGCTGGTGGTCAGCCACAGCGGCGGCATGCCGGGGGTCGCCACCTGGTTCGAGCGCTTCATCGACGCGGACAGGGTCCTGGTGATCCTCAGCAACCGGGACTACCGGGACGTGAGAGCGTATCTGGGCTACTGGAACGGCATGGAGGCCGTAGCCCGGGACAAGGCGCCGGAGCCCGTCCTCTCCATCGAGGACATCGCCGTCCAGGACCCGGACAAGTCCAAGTGGGAGACCTTCTGCGGCAAGTACGAGCATCCCGAGAACGCCGATTTCGTCGTGGACGAGATCTTTTTGAAGGACGGCGAGCTCCACGCCAACGCCGTCGACGAGGACGGGGACGGGATGACCTTCCGGCTCTACCCCCTGGGGGAGAACGAGTTCGGCCGCAAGGGCGGCATGCTCACGCTGACCTTCGGGGACGGCTGCCTCATGTTCGACGAGTATACCTGCCGGAAGCTGTGAGGCTTTGCGGCGAACGAACGGGGGCCGGGCAGGCTTTCCGGCACGCAAAAGCGGAGGGATGAACGCATCCCTCCGCCTTCGCTTTTTTCAGGAGATTTACATGGGGCCAAGTCCCGAAAGGATCACGGGGCAGCCGCCCTTGTTCTTCAGATAGTCGTTGATCTCGGCGGTGATCACGTCGATGTTCAATTCGAAGTCGGAATAGACCTTCTTTTCGTATGCGTTGTTCTCGGTGTTGCGGATCCTGCTCATGGTATTTCTCCTTTCTGTGGCGAGGTGGTCGTTGATCGCTTCTTCTTTCTGCCTTCACGATACTACCGAATATTATCGTTGTCAAACTGTTAAAAGTTGTATATAATACAAATAGAATTTGTTTCTAAGGGGTGTTCCATGAACTTTCAGACCATCCAATACTTCCTGCAGGTGGCGCGCAAGCGGAGCTTCTCCCAGGCGGCGGAGGAGCTGTTCATCACCCAGCAGACCCTGAGCGCCAGCATCGCCGCATTGGAGCGGGAGCTGGGCTGCAAGCTGTTTTTGCGCCATATCCCCCTGGAGCTGACCTACGGCGGCGAGCAGTTCCTAAAGTACGCCACGTCCTTTCAGCAGAATTACGACCGCATGCTCCGGGACTTTGCAGAGATCGGCGCCGGCGTCCGGGGGCGGCTCAGGGTGGGGGTGGCGGTCAACCGGGGGCGGCTGCTGCTGCCCAAGCTGATCCACGCCTTCCATGAGGTCCATCCCATGGTGGAGGTGGCGGTGGTGGAGGGGAAGAACGACGCCCTGCTGGAGGCGCTCCACGAGGGGGAGATCGACCTCGCTATCGCGGACTTCCCGGAGGACTGTCGGGGCATCGCCGTGGAGGACTACTACGAGGACGAGATCGTGCTGGCCCTGTCCGACGATCTGCTAATAGATCGCTTCGGCGGCCGGATGGCCCAGGTGAAGGCGTCCCTCATGGAGACGAAGGACATCCGCCCCCTGGCGGAGGTGCCCTTCCTCATGAGCAGCGCCCTCAGCGTGTCCGGCCGGATCGCCCGGAACATCCTGCGGCAGGCGGGCATCGTGCCCGAGATCAAGACCAGCTCCGGCAACATGGAGACCCTGATCGAGATGTGCTTTTTGGGGGAGGGCGCCTGCTTCTGCCCCCAGGAGCTCCTGCGGCATCTGCTGGCGGAGAAGCAGATTCGGGCCATGACCGTGCTGCCCTTCTCCGGCAGCGGGACTCGGTACGCGGTGAAGTTCGGGTGGCCGGAACGGGAGAAGCCCTGGGCTATCCGCAGCGATTTCATCCGCCTCGCCAAGAGCGCCGAGGCCCTGCCGGATTGACAAGGAGCGGGAGCCGTGGTAGGGTATGCACAAAGAAAGACCTACAGGAGGTAGAAAAACATGAAGCATGCTATGAACGTGCGCATCTTGGGGCTGCTGGTCGTCGCCCTGATGCTGCTGACCCTTTTGGGCGGGACCCCCGTCAGGGCCGCCGCCGCCGAATCGGCCCAGGGGACCCCGGGCCCCGACGGACCCGTGGTGGAGGTGAAGGACGTGAACGAGCTCATCTCCGTCATCGGCCCCAACGTGACGCTGGAACTGGCCCCGGGCGAGTACTATTTGGCCTCCGCCGCCAGCTACGGCGCGGAGACGGGCAACCCCTACTGCCACTGGGAGGAGGTCACGGAGGACGGCTACGAGCTGCAGATCGTGGACGTCGACGGCCTGAACATCCATGGCGCGGGCATCGACGAGACCGTGATCCTGGGGAAGGATCGCTACGCCAACATCCTCTCCTTCGCGAACTGCCAGGGCCTGACCGTGGCCGGGCTCACCGCGGGCCATACCCCCCAGCCGGGCTTCTGCTCCGGCGGCGTGCTGTATATGCAGAACTGCGGCGACGTGAAGGTGGAGGACTGCTCCCTCTTCGGCTGCGGCACCGTGGGCGTGTGGGCCTCGGGCTGCCGGGGATTGGCAGTCCAGTTCTGCCGGATCTACGAGTGCAGCGACAGCGCCGTGAACGTGGACAGCTGCCGGGACGTGACGGTCACGGACTGTGAGATCGACCACAACAGCTGGAAGAACGAGGAGACCATCGCCTCCAGCCTGTTCCAGTCCTACGCCGGGGACGGCTTCGTGGTGTCGGGCTGCAATATCCACGACAACACCGCCACCGCCCTGTTCTCCAGCGCCAGCACCGGCCGCGCCGCGTTCCTGTCCAACCGGGTGGAGTACAACACCTTCTACAGCGCCTTCGCCCTCTACGGCATGCCCGCCACGGTGGACGGCTGCGCCTTCCATCGGAACGATATCTACAACTGGTACGCCGAGGGGTACGACGAGCCCACCCTCTTTGCCCAGAACAGCGAGGGGGAGGGCCTGGAGCCCGCGGATCTGGCCGCCATGGAGATCCGGCCCATCCAGCTTAGGGAGGAGACGCCCGGCCTGCAGGAGCCCACGGAGGTGGCTCCCGGCGGCGAGATCGTGGTGACCACCGTGGACGAGTTCCTGGCCGCCATCGGTCCCGAGAGGACCATCGTGCTGGAGGGAGAGTCCTTCTTCCTGGTGGACGCCGCCAACTACGGCGAAGGGGCCGGCCGGTACTACCGGTGGGAGGATTGCTACGACGGGCCCCAGCTGGTGATCACCGGGGCCACGGGTCTGACCATCCGCGCTGAGGCGGCCAATCCGTCGGCCACCTTGCTGGTGGCGTCGCCCCGCTATGCGGACGTGATCGCCTTCAAGGGCTGCGACGACGTGCGGGTGGAGGGCCTGACCCTGGGCCATTCCGAAGGCGCCAGCGAATGTTCCGGCGCGGTGCTGAGCTTCGAGAACTGCATGGGCATCGCCGTGGACCGCTGCCGCCTCTACGGCTGCGGCACCATGGGCATCAACGCCTCCTACGCCCGGGATCTGAAGGTGACGGACACGGAGATCTACGACTGCTCCATCAGCGGGGCGGTGCTCTACGGCGTCCGGGGCGCGGCCTTCGAGGACTGCCGCATCCACGACGTGCCCAGCCCCATGCTGTGCTTCTACGACTGCAGCGAGGTGACCTGGAACGGGTCGCCCGTCCTGGACACCTACTACGACGTGACCCCGGACGGCGAGCTGGTCTCTGTAGAGATCGGGTAAACAATCGAAAAAAGCTCCCTGCGAGGGAGCTTTTTTGTATGCATCTGTTTTATTTCTCCGGCTCCGGCGTGGGGAGCTTTTTGAGGTATAGGCAGTAGACCAGGGCCGCCGCCACGGTGGCGACGATGTAGGCCCAGTGGGCGGTTTCGTTGTCCCGGGCAAATACGCTGAAGACGTCGATGAGGCTGTGGATCGCGATGCAGGGCAGCAGGCTCCCGCCTTTGAGATAGGCGAAGGTGAACAAAAAGCCCCAGGCCACGGCAAAGATCATCTGCACCAGGGTCTCCATGGTGGCGTGGCCTGTCAGCAGGTTCACGATGTGGCCCATGCCGAAGGTCACGGCGGACACGATGATGGCCACGGTCAGGCTCCCGGTCTTCTTCATGCCGTTGAACAGGAAGCCCCGAAAGACGATCTCCTCCGCCACGCCCACCAGCAGGAAGGACAGCACCGCCATGACCGTGGTGATCCCGTCATACCGAAGGCTCATTCCGCCCCACAGGTTCCCCGTGGAGAGGACCCACATGGGCAGGAGCCACAGCAGGGCCTTCCCGTTCTGGAGCCAGCGGGTCATGCCCAGCTCCTTCTCTATGCCCAACAGGCGGATCACCAGCAGCAGGGCCGTGGAGACGGCCACCAGCCCCAAAAGCATCTGCAGGCTCCCGTCGCCGTAGCTGCCCCGGAGGGGGGCCATCAGCACCACGTAGATCACGATCCACAGGACCGCGAACAGCACCGGTTTGGTTTCATAGAATTTACGCATGTGTATCTCCTTTCAGAGAGGCCAGGGCCCCGTAAAACACGGTCTCCAGCATCTCGGCGCATCGGGTTTCGTCGTAGGCCATGGCGTTGTTGGCGAGGAGGCTCCCCAACCCGTGAACCACGGCGAAGAAGGCCAGGAACACCTTTTCGGCTTCCGCCCGCTCGCAGCATAGGCCCTGGGCCAGGATGTCCACCAGCTCGCCTGTGCCCGGCCCCTGCATCAGGGCGGGGAGATCCAACCCCCCGAACCGGTTGCTTTCGAACAGGAACCGAAAGAGGTGCCGCTCCTCGTGGCCGAAACGCACGTAGTTGAGGCCCAGGCGGAGCAGGGCGTCGGGCCCCTCCTCGTCCCGGGGCAGGATGCAGGCCGTGTGGAAGGCGTCCGCCTTCTCGTAGACGGCGGCGGTCAGTTCCTCCATGGTGGCGAAGTTGTAGAGGATGGGCTGGGTGGAGCAGCCCAGGCGCCTGCTCAGGGCCCGGACGTTCAGGGCCCCCTGGCCCTCGGTGCGGACCAGGTCGAAGGCGGCGTCCAATATCATGTCCCGGGTGACCTTCGCTTTGGGCGGCATGGGCTCTCCTCCTTTGTATAACATCTGTTATATAACGTGAGTATACCCGTTCCCCTGCCGCCTGTCAAGCCCCGGGGCGGGGCATGGCGAAGAATATATAATGTTGGGGCCCCGTATCCCCTTTGTTTTTTGGGCCGCATACGGTATACTTTCAGTATGTCGTATCGTGTGCCTCTATGGGCCCGGCGGCGGAATCTTACAAGCGGGGAGAACAACCTATGAAAACGAGACGTCTCACCAAGAAGGAAATGCGGATCTTCGCCGTGGGCCAGCTGGGCTGGTCCATCCTGAGCGGCCTTATCAACGCGTGGCTGGTCACCTTCTATCTGCCCACCACCCAGGACGTGGAGAAGGGCGCCCACTTCTATCTGCCCACGGGCCTCATCATCTTCGGCATTTTGACCATCCTGGGCCTCATCGCCTTCATCTGCCGCATCTTCGACGCGGTCACCGACCCCTGGATCGCCTCCCTGTCCGATCGGAGCACCAACCCCAAGGGCCGCCGCATCCCCTTCATGAAGCGGGCCGCCATCCCCTTCGCCGTCATCGCCGTGCTGGTGTTCTTCGCTCCGGTGAACGGCGTGAGCGGCGTGAACATCGCCTGGGTCCTGTGCACGTTGATCCTGTTCTACCTCTTTATGACCATGTACTGCACCCCCTACAACGCCCTCATCTCCGAGTTCGGCAAGACCCAGGAGGACCGCATGTACATCTCCACGGCCATCTCCCTGACCTTCTTCTTCGGCACCCTCATCGCCTACCTGCCCTTCGTGTTCGCGGGGGTCCTCCAGGGCATGGCATGGCCGTGTCCTTCGCCTGGAGCTATCGGGCCTGCTTCATCGTCCTCGCCATCGTGGCCCTGATCTGCATGCTGATCCCCGTGTTCAAGCTCAACGAAAAGGAGTTCGTGGACGCGGTGCCCAGCGACAGCAACGCCATCAAGAGCCTCGGCAAGACCTTCCAGAACAAGGAATTCGTGAAGTTCGCCGCCTCCGACATCGCCTACTGGATCGGCCTCACCCTGTTCCAGACGGGCCTGCCCTTCTTCGTGAAGGTGTCCATGGAGCTGGACGCTTCCTGGGCCATGTACCTGCTGGGGGGCATGACGGTGCTCTCCGCCTGCTTCTATCCCATCGTGTCGAAGCTGGTCAGTAAGTTCGGCAAGAAGAAGCTGGTCATCACGGGCTTCCTGGGCCTGGCCCTCGCCTACGTGGTCACCGCCCTCATCGGCATCCTCCCGGGCTTCAAGGGCATCGTCCCCGGCATTTTGATCGTGGTCATCTCCGCCTTCCCCATGGCGCTCCTCGGCATCATCCCCCAGGCCATCGTGGCTGACGTTGCGGAGCAGGACGCCATCGTCACCGGCGAGAAGCGGGAGGGCATGTTCTTCGCCGCCCGGACCTTCGCCATGAAGATGGGCCAAAGCGTGGCCATGCTGGTGTTCACCTCGTTGGCGGTCCTCGGCACCACCCAGGACCTCAAGAGCAACGACCTCACCGCGTCCCCCATCGGCCTTAGGATCGTGGCCATCGTGGCCATCTGCTTCTGCGTGCTGGGCGCCGTGATCCTGGCCGCCTACGACGAGAAGAAGGTCATGAAGACCATCGGCGACAACGCCGACAAGTGAGGCGCGCCATGGATAAGAGCAGCGTGATCTTCGGCAACCCCATCGACGAAAAGACCGTCCGCAAGGCCGAGAAGGCCAAGGCGGGCTTCCTCAAGAAGTTCGGGGACGATACGAACAAGGTCTACCACCTGGGTCTCAAGCCCATCGACCAGATCCCGGAGCTATCCATCCAAAACCTGGTCCACAGCGACCAGCCCTTGGAGCTCCCGGAGAACGCCCTCATCGTGGGCAACATCCGCATGGGCTTCGGCCACTACCGCATCGCCATGGCCATCGCCTCCTGCGCCAAGGCCCTGGGCCGGCAGCCGATCTGGTTCGACCTGGCTAGTTTCGACGCCACCGGGTCCAAGATGATCCGGCATCAGAACGACCTATACTCCATGGGGTCCAAGCTCTCCCAGAAGGTGGGCCTTTTCAACAAGCTCTACTGGGAGCCCCTCAACAGCGAGGGCTTTCGGCAGATCACCTACAACGCGGGGGATCAGAAGAACGCGGAGCTGCTGGTGCCCCTGTTTAGGGACCTCCCCAAGGACGTGCCCTACGTGGGCACCCACGTGTGGCCCAGCCAGGGCGCGGTCCATGCGGGCCTCACCCACGTGGTGAACGCCATCCCGGACAACTGGCCCATGGGATTGCACCTAAGTGAGGGGTCCATCCACACGGTCCAGACGCCCTTCGCGTACCTGGGGTACAAGAAGCTCAACGGCATGGCGAAGACCGCCCTGAAGCCCATGCCCGACGCTGACCTCTACGACGTGGGCCACTATATCGACCACGAGCTGGTGGAGGGCGTGGAGCACGACTGCGGCAAGCGGCTCGAGCGCCTCGAGAACGGCAAGCCCGTCCGGTTCCTCATGACCGTGGGCGGCGCCGGCGCCGGCGGGGACCTGTACCTCGCCATGACGCGGCATCTGCTGCCCTACGTGAAGGCGGGGAAGGCGGAGCTGTGGATCAACTTCGGCGACCATCTCACCATGTGGGACGTGTTCCAAAAGGAGATGCCGGAGCTCAAAGGCATCGTCAAGACCTATTTCGACAACTACGCGGGCCTGAAGGCCTGGGCTTCCACCTTGGACGGGGACAGCCCGGCGGGGATCACCGCCTTCTGCCACAAGGACATCTTCGAGGCCGTGTACTCCACGAACCTCCTCATGCGCTACTGCGACGTGCTGGTGACCAAGCCCTCGGAGCTGGCCTTCTACCCGGTGCCCAAGCTCATGATGCGGCACATCGGCGGCCACGAGGTCTACGGCGCCGTCCACGCCCAGGAGCTGGGGGATTCCACCTTCGAGTGCGAGACCGCCCCGGCCCTCGCGGACATGATCGACACCCTCATCAACGACCCCGCCATCCTCAGGCACATGTGCCGCCGGATCGTGGAGCTCAAAAACCAGGGCGTGTATGACGGCGGCTACGAGGTCGTGAAGCTGGCGGTTAATGGAAGGGATTAAAAGCTGCGCGCCTTTTCTTCGAAAAGAAAAGGCGCCCCAAAAGAACTTAAGAAAAAGGAGAAGCTTCGTTGCCTCTCCTTTTTTCTCTTCTTGTGCTTTTCTTTTTCCGCCGCTTTTTCTTTTCACTGAAAAGAAAAAGCGGCAAAAGAGACGAACAATATCAATCTCCCACATCCAGCGCTTCCAGCTTGCTCTTCGCCGGGATGGGCTTGCTGTCGCCGTGCTTGACGAAGGCCATGGTGAAGGCGGCCAGGATGACGAACACCGTGGCGTAGGGGAACAGGGCGGTCATGCCCACCTTGTCCATGAGGGCGCCGGAGAAGTAGGGGGTGAAGGTCTGGGCGGCCATGCTGGCGGTGTAGTAGAAGCCGGTGTACTTGCCCACGTCGCCGCCCCGGGAGAGCTCCACCACCATGGGGAAGCTGTTCACGTTGATGGTGGCCCAGCCGATGCCGGCGAGGGCGAACATGCAGTTCATGAGCATGGCCGAGCTCCCTTCCCTGAGGAAGGAGGCGATGAAGAAGGACAGGGCCAAAAACCCGATGCCGATGAGGATGGTCTTCTTCCGGCCGATCTTGCTGGCCACCAGGCCCACGGGGATGTAGGACACGATGGCGGCGGCGTTGGCCACCAGCAGGGTGCTGTTGTAGTCCAACGACAGCACGTTCCCGGCGTAGACGGAATACTTGGAGGTGACGGCGTTGTAGCCCATGAACCAGAACACCACGGAGGCGAGGATCAAAATGAGGGATGTGAACTCGCCCTTCGTCAGCTTCCGGGTCTCGCCCTTTTCCATCTCCTCGGGGGTGGCCTCATCGAGGCCGTACTTGGCGCTTTCCTCCTCCATCTCCCGGACGAACCGGGGCTCATCCACCGTGAGCTTGAACACCGCCAGGGCGACGAGCATGATGGCGGCCACCACCCCGAAGAACACCGTGTAGCTCATGAGGGAATTCTTCACCGCGCCGGTGGCGAACACCGAGCCCAGGATCAGCACCAGGATGCCGCCCGCCGTGCCCATGAGGTTGATGATGGCGTTGGCCTTGGACCTAAGGGGCTTCATGGTCACGTCCGGCATCAGCGCCACCGCCGGGGACCGGAAGGTGGCCATGGCGATGAGGATGATCAGGAGCACCGCGATGAACAGGATCAGGGTCTTGGGGTTCGCTTTCGTCACCTCGTGGGCGTAGTGCTGCCGGGCGGGGACCACGTAGTTGCTGTACAGCTCGTTCTTCACGGTCTTGCCCGTGTCCGGGTCCACCTTCTGGGAGGTGACGGCGGCGAACTCCGCCTTGCTGAACTTGTCCGCCAGCACGAACTTCTCCCCGTCGGGGGTCTGGAGCTGGGCGTCCTTCTCCGCGTCGTAGAGGGCCTCCAGGGAGGCGGGATCGTCGATCTTCGCCACGGCCTCGATGTTCTTGAGCTGCTGCCCGTCCACGAAGGACAGGACCACCAGCATCACCGCGGCCACGATGGTGCCGTAGAGGATGAAGGGGGTCCGGCGGCCCAGCTTGTGGCGGCACTTGTCGGAGAGGGTGCCGAACAGCGGCAGCATGAACAGGGCCAGCACGTTGTCCAGGGCCATGATGATGCCGGAGTTGGCCTGGGTCATGCCGAACTTGTCGGTCAGGATCTTGGGGATGATGGTGTCGTAGGCGTTCCAGAAGGTGCAGATCAGGAAGAACGCGAAGCCGACCAGGATGGTGCGCTTGTAGTTGAGTTTCATAAGGTCCCCTCCCATAGATAGGCTATGTACATTTTAGCGCACTTTCGCTATAATAACAACAAAGATTTCGCCAAAAAAGGAGGTTCCCATGGGCTATTTTCTGGCGCTGGCGCTCCTTCTGGCCCTGTGGCTCTATCTGATCGCCCCGGGCCGGGCGTCCCAGGCGCAGCGGGCCCCCTTCGAGGGCCGGGCCTTCGCCCACCGGGGGCTCTACGAACCGGACCAAACCGTGCCCGAAAACTCCCTGGAGGCCTTCCGCCGGGCGGCGGCCCAGGGCTACGGGGCGGAGCTGGACGTGCAGCGGACGCGGGACGGAAAGATCGTGGTCTTCCACGACGACAGCATGCAAAGGGCCTGCGGCGTGGACCGGCCTATTAGGGACTTCACCTACGAGGAATTGCAAGCCTTCCCCCTGTTCGGCACCGAGGAACGGATACCCCTGTTCTCGGAGGTCTTGCAGATATTCGACGGCAAGCAGCCCCTGATCGTGGAGCTGAAATACGGCCCCGACTGGCAGCTCCTCTGCGAGGCCACCCGCCGGATGCTGGACCAGTACGGCGGCCCCGTCTGCGTGGAGAGCTTCCATCCGGCCATGGTCCGCTGGTTCAAGCAGCACGACCCCAAGCGCCTCCGGGGGCAGCTGTCCGAGGCGGCCTGCTTCTCCAAACAGCACGTAAAATGGTACCTTGCCTTCATGATGTCCCGGCTCCTGACCAACTGCCTGACCCGGCCCCAGTTCGTCGCCTACCGCCTGGGCCCGAAGCCCCTCTCCGTCCGCGTGTGCGAAACCATGGGCCCCATGAAGGTCCTCTGGACCGCCCGGGACCCTCGGGACCACGCCCGGCTCATGGAGGAGAACCACGCCGTCATCTTCGAGGGCTACCGGCCCGAGGAGGGGAAAGCGCCATGAGGACCATCGAGATCGTGGGCAAAAACTATTTCGGCCATTGGACCCATGAGCGCACCGCTTGCCGGGGCGTCGTGATTGAGGACGGCCGCGTCCTTTTATCCTACGCTGTGCGGGACGATCTTTGGATGATCCCCGGCGGCGGCCTGGAGGCGGGGGAGGACGAGGGGACCTGCTGCGTCCGGGAGCTGGCGGAGGAGACGGGCCGGGTCATCCTGCCGTCAGATTGCGCCTTGGAGCTGGATGAATACTACGAGGATACCAGGTACGTCAGCCGCTATTTCTTCGGGACCGTGGTGGGCCGCTGCCAGTCAAAGCTCATGGAAACGGAGCGACGGATGGGTCTGGAATCCCGCTGGCTGCCCGTGGCGGAAGCCCTTCAAATCTTCTCCCGCCACGACGACTATGCAGCCACCGACGAGGAGCGCCGGGGCATCTACCAGCGGGAGTACACGGCCCTTTCGGCGCTGCTGCTGGACGGGCCGGGGGATCGCTGAGATGGGGGAAACAGTTTCCTGTTGCCATGGGGCCGCGGATTCTGTATACTGATAGGCAGGAGGTGCGGACTATGTCGGTTTTTCAGGTGATCGCTCACAATCTGCTGGGGTTCGACCTCATCATCTTCGTGGCCGCGGCGCTGAACGGGGTCTGCTACTATTTCGCCCGCAAGAACGCGGACAGGCTCTACCGGAAGCTCCATATGATCGTCTTCGTCCCCTCCCGGCGGAACGACCCGGACAGCGTATCCAAGGCCATCCGGGACATCGACGAGGAGCAGGTGGTGGCCATGCGCAAGCGGTCCGAGAGCCTGTATTCCGTGTTCGTGAACGTGACCGCCATCTTCCCCCTGCTGGGCATATTGGGCACGGTGGTGTCGCTCCTGCCCATGGTGGCGGACATGGCCGACATGCAGACCAACTTCTTCGCCGCCCTCACGTCCACCTTCTGGGGGCTGGTGTTCGCCATTATCTTCAAGCTCCTGGACGGGTTCCTATCCGCCCGCATGGAGGACAACGACAAGGCCGTGGACCTGCTGCTGCAGCGGCGGGAGCTGCTCACGGAGGATAGGGACCGGTGAGGCGGCGGGAGATCTTCATCGAGCTCACGTCCTTGCTGGACGTGATCCTCATCATGCTCTTCATCCTGCTCATCCAGGCCAAGACCACCACGGCCCAGGCCATGGACGCTTCGGCCCAGGCCGAGACCGCCGCCGCCCAGATGGAGGCGGAGCTCACCGAGGCCCGGAGCGAGCGGGCGGCCCTGGAGGCGGAGGCTCAGGCCCAGCGGGACCGGGCCGACGCGGAGGCCCGGCGGGCGGAGGTTCAGGCGGAGCGGGCGGAGGGCCTGCAGCGGCAGCTGTGGACGGAGAACATCGTCCTCGACAACTCCCTGGTGATGACCGTCAGCGTGGACAAGGGGGGCGATATCCGCCTGGAGACGGAGGGGGCGGGGGCCGTCCTCATCGACTACGACTGGGACGACGACACCTACGCCTACAACCGGCTTCGGGGGCTCCTGCTGGACAAGCTGAAGAGCACGGACCGGGAGGCGGCGTTCCTGGTGTTCCAATACGATCGGGCCCGCGTCTATCACGCGGAATACGACATGATCGAGCGCATCGTCCAGGAGGTGAAGGGGGAGGCCCGGGACCGGGACATCCCGCTGAGCGTGCTGGAACTGGACATTCACGAAGGATAGACCCATAAGGAGGTACAAAACGATGGAAGAAAACAAGCGCAGTCCCAAAAGGAATCGGCATACGGGCGGCAAGGTGACCGCGGGGGCGGTGATCCTGGCGCTGCTGCTGGCGGGCGGCCACTTCGGGCTGGGCATCGGCCGGGAGGGCGGCGGCCTCTTGACCGGGCAGGCGTTGGAGACGGCCCAGGAGAAGGCGGCCGAGACCGTGGAGCAGGTCCAGGAGAAGGCGGAGGAGACCGTGGAGACGATCCAGGAGAAGGTGCAGGAGGTCACGGCGCCCCAGGACGACGGGGTGCTGACCGTCACCGTCCAGGAGGACAAGCTCCTCTACGAGGGGCAGGAGGTGACTTTGGCACAGCTGGAGGAGAACCTCTTGAAGGACTACAAGGCGGAGACCGCCGTGGAGCTCAAGGACGACCACGCCATCAAGGCCGCCTACGACGAGGTCACGGCCCTGCTGCAGAAGCTGAATATCCCGTTTACGGCAGGGAAATAGAGGAATCATTATGCGACTTTTTCTCTTTGGACAAAGGAGAAAAAGTCGCCCAAAAAGAGAAACTTAAGAATGGATCACAGAATGTCTGCGATCCATTTTTGCATTCTTAAGCTTTTCTTTTTCCGCCGCTTTTGCTTTTCACTGAAAAGAAAAAGCGGCAAAAGGTAAACTTAATCAAGGTGAATCCAGTACCTTTCCAAATCCCTATCCATCTCCGGCTCGTGGACGGTGGACTCGTAGACGCCGCCGTTCGCGAGGATGGTGCGGCGGGAGCCCTCGTTGTCCGTGAGGCAGGAGATGAGCACGTCCCGGATGCCCAGCGCCCGACAGTGGGGCAGGGCGTCGTGGAGCATGGCGGTGGCGTACCCCTTCCGGCGCTCGGAGGGGCGGACGCTGTAGCCGATATGCCCGGCGTACTTCTCCAGATACTCGTTGAAACAGTGCCGAAGCTGCAGCATGCCCACCACCCTGTTGTCCTCCTCCCGGACGTAGACGAACTGGGTGGCCGGGACCCGGCCCTCGGGCACGAACTTCGGGTCCTTGCCCTGAAGGGACTTCTCGATCCACTCCGCCCCGGTGGCGCACCGGCGCAACGACCCGCACCCGTCCATGGACCCCTCTATATCCAAAAACTCCTGCCGGTAGGCTTCGATATCCCTGGCGTATTCCATGGTAGGTTCGATCAGCAGCATATCAAAGATCCTCCTTGGCGATGTGATAGATCAGGTCCGGTATGGTCCAGCCCCGGGCCCGGTGATAGTCCATACAGGGCTCCTGCCGTCCCAGCAGGGGCGCGCCGGTGGCGGAGTTGTCCGACACCGCCAGCAGGGCCACGGCGGGCACCTCGAACAGGTCCGCCAGCCGATAGAAAAGAGCCGTCTCCATCTCGATGAGCTCTGCGCCTATGGCGCGTATCTCGTCCAGGTGGGAGTATTCGAGGGCGATGGAATCCGTACAGAACACCTTCCCCGGCCGGATCTCGTACCCCAGCCGCCGCCCGAGACCGATCACCCGGTCCACGTACGCCCGATCCGGCGGCAGGACGGGGGCGAAGGGCGTGAAGGCGGGCAGCTTTTCTTCGAAGTACGCCCCGGCGTAGGTGCCGTCGAAGCAGACCTCCGGCGTGCAGACGGTCCCCACGGGGAAAGAAGGCGCGAGCCCGCCCACGGCCCCCGCGAAGATCATCTTTTTGAAGGACAGCTCCGCGCAGACGAGGAGATGGTCCAGTACGTTGCAGGCCCCCGAGGCGGTCTGGGCCCAGGCGATCCTGAGGCCGTCCTTCTCCACCAGGAACCCGGAGAAATAGGCGTGCTGGGTGAGCTGCGTCACGGTGAAGGACGGGTCCAGAATGGTCTTGTCCGGCTTCCAGCTCGTGGCCGCCACCAGGGCGTCGTAGGGGACCTCCGGCTCGAAGCCGAAGCATTCCCGGCTCATGACCCCGGCGTTGTGCCGCCGCATATTCTCCAGCGCTTCCGTAAGCCGCGGCTTCATGACGATCCCCTCCTTCCCGTTGTTTTTGAAAGAGCATACCATCCTTTTCCGGGCCAGTCAATATAGGCGTTTTTTTCCGGTGGTCAAAGGGGCGGGCCTGTGATATACTGATACCGTGAAAAGACTTTGGAGCCTCCTTTGCCTCCTGCTCCTGCTCATGGGCTGCGGCGGGAAGGCGGCGGACGGGAAAATCACATACGTGCCCTCGGAGACAGCCGGCCGCCCCGGCCAGGTGACGGCCGCGGCCACCGCCGCGCCCCTGTTCACGGTCGCGCCCACGCCAGCGCCAACGCCCGAGCCAACGGCGACCCCGGAGCCTACGCCCACCCCGGAGCCCACGCCCGTGCCCATGGAGGTGCGGCTGAGGGACTACGTGGCGGGCATGTCCGATAAGGAGAAGATCGGCCAGCTGGTCATGTTCGGCTTCTCCGGCACCAAATCGGTGTCCTCGGAGTTTGGGAAGATCATGGCGGACTGGGCCGTGGGCAACGTGATCCTCTACGGCCAGAACATCAGCAGGGACGACAAGGACGGCGGCTTCGACCGATGCGCCCAGCTGACGGAGGACATCCGCGCCCGCAGCGCCACCAGCATCCCCCTGCTCATCAGCATCGACGTGGAGGGGGGCACCGTGACCCGCTTCCGCTGGCGGAACAAGCTGGCGGGGGCCGACGCCCTGGGCCAGAGCGACGACGCGGAGGCGGCCCGGCTCCAGTTCCAGCGCATCGCCACCGCCCTCTACGACGTGGGCATCAACACGGACCTCGGTCCGGTGCTGGACGTAGCGAAGGACCCGTCCAAGACCTTCCTGGGCAAACGGATCATCAGCCGGGACGCGGAAGTTGCGGCCCGGATCGGCTGTGCCTCGGTGGCGGGGCTCCAGGAGGGCGGGTGCCTGTCCGTGGTGAAGCATTTTCCCGGCCACGGGGCCACCGCGTCCGACTCCCACAACGTGACGCCCGTGGTGAAGAAGGGCCTTGACGAGCTGCGTTCCTACGAGTTCCTGCCCTTCCAGCGGGCTGTGGCGGCGGGGGCGGACGGGGTCATGATGGCCCACATCCTCTATCCCGAGGTGGACCCGGATCATATCGCCTCCCAGAGCGAGATCTTCATGACGGACATCCTGCGGGAGGAGATGGGCTTCGAGGGGGTGATCCTGGCCGACGACTTCCGCATGAACGGGCTTCGGTCCAAGACCACTCTGGAGCAGGCGGCGGTCCGGTTCATCCTGGCGGGGGGCGATATCATCCTCTGCGGGGCCAACCACGAGTACCAGCGGGCCATCTTGAAGGGGCTCACGGAGGCCGTGGCGGACGGCACCATCAGCGAGGAACGGCTCGAGGAGAGCGTGGTCCGGGTGCTGACGGCGAAGATGAAGGTGTCGGACTGGACGCCGTGACGAGGGATCGGGAACGGCGCGCATACAAAAAAAGCATCGCCTCAGCGATGCTTTTTCATTTCTTTCGGGCTTAGTCCGCCTTGGAGTAGATCCAGCCCCAGTGGAGGCCCTCCTGGGAGCAGTTGAGGAGCTCCGACACCGTCACCAGCTGGTACCCCTGCTGCTGGAGGGCGGGGAGAATGACCTTCATGGCCTCCACGGTCTTCGCGTACTTGTCGTGGAACAGGAGGATGGACCCGTTGAGCCCCTTGCCCAGCTCGTCCTTCTCGGCCAGGATGCGGTCGATCATCATTTGGGCGGTGTAGTCGTCGTGGGAATCGTGGCTGGACCGGGTGTGGTTGATGATGGCCAGCTCGTACTCCTTGGCCATGGCCACGATGTCCTCCCGGTTGGCGTCGCCCTTCTTGCCGTAGGAGATGTAGGGGGGCCGGAGCAGGTGGACCCGGTAGCCGAAGAGCTCCTGCATCTTGTCGTTCACCCCGCCCACGGTGGCCCGGCGCTCCGCGGCGGACAGCTTCTCGAGATCGTCGTGGTTCATGGTGTGGTTGCCGATCTCGCAGCCCAATCCCAGCTCCCGCTTGATGAGGTCCTGGTTGGCGTCGATATACGCGCCCTTGATGAAGAAGGTGGCCCGGGCGTGGTTCGCCTCCAGCACGTCCAGAATCTCATTGGTGATGGGCGGGTAGGGCCCGTCGTCGAAGGTGATGGCCAGCATCTTGCCGTTGGGGTCGATCTGCATCTCGTCGAGAGCCCTATAGAGGGCGGCGGCGTCCGGGTAGCTGCCGTAGGTGGACAGGTTGTAATAGAGCTGGGCCATCCGCTCCTGATACCAGGCCGCCTCGATGGCCGGGGCCGGCGTGGCCGGCACGGCTGTGGGGGCCGGGGTAGGCACAGCGGTGGGCTGGGCGGTGGCCGTCGCCGCGGCGGTGGCCGCCGCGGCCTGGGCGAGGCCCGGCTCCAGGGCGGAGGCCTGCCTGCTCTTGCGCACCGCCCGGACGATCAGGGATATGGCCCCGACGACGACCAGCACCAAAACGAGCGCCGCGGCCCCCAGCGCCATGAGCCGGCGGCGGCGCTTCCTTCTTCTCTTTTCAGCGGCCCTGCGGCGGGCGGCCCGCTTGCGGGCTTCCTCACGATCGTATTCCATGGAGCCAGTATACAGGAAAACCCCGGATTTGACAAGGACGCGGCGGGGAATATGAACGAATTATCGGAAACCAAGGGGCCCTTCCGGGTGTAGAATGGAGCCGAAAGGAAGGAAAAGACCATGGCGAAGCGGCAGACATTCTATACGCGAGCGGACCTGTTCGAGGCGAAGATCAGCCCCCGGGCCAAGCTCGTTTTGGCGTACCTCTCCCGCGTCAGCAACACACAGGGGCAGAGCTGGCCCGCCGTGCCCACCATCGCCGAGAAGTGCGGCTGCTGCGAGAACTCCGCCCGCAAGGCCCTCCGGGAGCTGGAGGCGGCGGGCTTCATTTCCGTCACCGCCCGGGATCTGCCCACGAAGCAGGGCCGCCTTCGCCATACCTCTCACATATATACCCTTCTTTTTTTGCCGTCCAAAGATGAAGGACCCCTCCTTCAACCGGTGAAGGAGGGTACTTCAGCCGATGAAGGACTAAGAGATGATAGAGAGATTACGATAGACGTTCCCAAAGGTCACAGTCCGTCCGTAGAGACGACGGACCCTGACCCGGACCCGGACCGGGGGGAAACGAGCCTCAAAACCATCCTCTCCCGGCTGCAGCTGGACCTGTTCATGGACAGGCCCTTTGCTAAGGCCGTCCGCCACGCCCTTCGGCGCATGTACCATAGCGACAGCATCCGGGTGAAGGGGGAGAGGATCCCCCGGGAGACGGTCCGGGAGGCCATGGCGCTCCTCACCATCGACCACATCGACTTCGTGGAGCGTCAGCTAAGGGAGGCCACGGCTCATGTCACCTGCGGGGAAACCTACCTCATGTCCTGCCTCTACAACGCCCCCCTCGACTGCCTGGCCAAAAGCAGGTGCGGATGAAGCGCAAACGGCGAAAAGCGGAATTTTTGAAAAAGTTTGCGAATTCGGATGCAAACGGACGGGTTTTCTGCTATAGTATAAACAGCTTATTATGTACTTTGGAGGAGATCGTTGAAACGCACCCTCGCCGCATTGCTTATCCTCGCCATGCTCCTGCCTCTCGTGCTCACGGGCTGCGGCCCGGACCGGGGCCAGGGGAGCGTGGTGTGCCGTCAATTCATACAATACCTGGCGGAGCAGAACTTCGACGCCGCCTATGAGCTCATCGCCGCGGACCTGAGGAAGGAGGACCCGCCCCAGCCGGTCAAGCCCACCAAGGGCCCCACGCCGGGCCCCGGGGAGACCGCCGCGCCTACGGCCAAGCCCACGGCCACGCCGCTGCCCACCGCGGAGCCCACGGCGGTGCCGGCGGACGTCACGGATCATCGCATGACCCGGGCGGAGTTCAAGAAGCGGTACACGGACATCTTCGACGCCATGGAGCTCACCGCCATCACCTCCCAGATCGTCTCCGAGGTGAACGGCACCCTGAACGCCAGCGTGGTCTATCGCATGGCCTACCTCACCAACAAGGCCGGGAACCTGATCTTCGACTTCACCGTCAACAGCGAGTATCACGACGGCCAGTGGGTGGTCATGTGGGACCCCAGCCTCATCTTCCCCAACATGGAGTGGGGCGACACCATGCTGGTGGGCACCAACTACCCGGACCGGGGCGAGATCTTCGACGCCGAGGGCATCCTCCTCGCCGAGAACGTGCCCGCCGTCACCATCTACTGCATCCCCAGCAAGATCCAGCTGAAGGACGGGGGCAAGGCCGTCACCGACGTGAAGACCCTCTTTAAGGCCGAGGACAAGCAGCTGACCCCGGACCAGCTCCTGGAGAAGGAGCTCTACGTGCCCTTCGAGCAGGCGGTGGCCGCCGTGCCGGAGCTGGAGCTCACCGAGGCGGACGTGAGGAACAGCCTGGCAAGGACCTTCCGCGACTTCGCCAAATTGAAGGTCCTGTACCCGGACGAGATGAACCCGGAGCTGGAGGCTCGCCTGTTGGCCATCCCCGGCGTGGGCGTGGACAGCAACAACTACGGCACCCTCCGCCAGTACCCCTACGGCACCAGCCTCGCCCACCTGTTGGGCTACGCCGGCATCATCCAGAAGGAGTATATCAACCAGTTCGATCCCAAGACCGGTCAGCCCAACAAGGAATGGCTTTACGTCATCGATCCGGTGACGGGCAAGAAGGTCAACGACCCCAACTACGACGGCGACAGCTGGCTGGGCTACGCGGGCCTCGAAAAGCAGTACGAGGAGAAGCTTCGCGGCGTCAAGGGGAGCTTCGCCTACATCCAGGGCAAGGGCGGCCAGGTGAAGCAGATCCTGTACAACGTGCCCGCCGTGGACGGGGAGGATCTGCACCTCTCCGTGAAGATCAATCTGCAGAAGCGGACCGAGGAGGTCATCCAAAACATCGTCTACGACGACGCCATCTCCGGCACGGTCATCGTCATGAACCCCACCACCGGGGCCGTGGAGGCCATGGTCTCCTTCCCGGGCTACGATCCCAACAGTTTCACCCGGGGCGACTTGGACGACGAGGCCTGGGCGGCCATGGAGAAGGACCCCAAGACCCCCCTCTTGAATCGAGCCATCCAGGGCCTCTACCCGCCGGGGTCCACCTTTAAGCCCCTGGTGGCCATCACCGGCCTGGAATCCGGGAACATGACCCTGGACTGGGCCTTCCCCGAGGAGCAGGAGCATTTGAGGGGCATCGACACCATCTGGAACCCCACGAAGGGCACGTTGATCCCCGAGTCCGGCGTCACCAAGGTCACCCGCACCTACAGCACCAACCGGCGGGGGCCCATGAACATGAAGAACTGCATGATCCAGTCGGACAACATCTACTTCGCGTATCTGGGGATGAAGATCGGCTGGGACACCCTGAAGCGGTATCTGACGGTCATGGGCATGGGCGAGGCGGTCCCCTTCGACCTGCCCACCCAGAAATCCCAGATCAAGAACACCGGCGACGGCGAGAAGGAGGCCTCCGAGGAGACCATGGACCTTTTGGCCATGACCGGGTACGGACAGGGCTGCAGCTCGCGAGCTACATCTCCGCCTTCCGCAACGGAGGCACCGTCTACGCGCCCTACGTGATCGAGTCCGTCTGGCAGGAGGACAAGACCGAGTATACCGAGGTCAGCCGCCACGAGCCCACCGTGTGGAAGGAGATCTGCGCCACCGGCACGGCGGAGGCCATCCGGGACATGCTGGAGGGGGTCGTGGAAGCGCCCAGCAACATGGGCAAGAACCCGGTGACCAAGGAGCACTGGGGCGGCTACGGCACGGGCCGGTTTTTGAGCATCCTTCGGACCTACACCTGCGCCGGCAAGACGGGCACCGCCGAGTTAGCTAAGAAGCTGAACGCCAAGGACGCGGACAAGGAGCTGGCCTGGTTCGTGGCCTTCCGCAGCCGCCATATCGACGGCACCGAGCTGGAGCCTGAGGAGGAGCGGCTGGTGCTGGTCATGCTGGAGATCGACATGACAAAGCAGGTGGACGAATGGACCCAGATGAAGTTTTTGATCGCCCAGGCCCTGTTGAAGGACGACAGCCTGACGGAGTCGCCCACCACCGACACCTGCATCGAGGGCGACACGGTGAACACCGCCGCCGGCGCGGGCGCCGCAGGCGGGAACAATGCGGGCTGAGGGCGGCATAGAATAGCAGACACCGAGAACAGCGAGGGGGACGAGGCATGAAAACCATCATCTTTACCGGCGGCGGCACGGCGGGCCACGTGATGCCCAATCTGGCGCTGATGGATCGGCTGGACAAAAATGAGTGGACCATCCATTACATCGGCACCCAGGAGGGCATCGAGCACGAGCTCCTCAAGGGTCGGCCGGAGGTGATCTATCACGCCGTGGCCTGGGGGAAGCTCAGGCGGTACTTCTCCTGGAAGAACTTCACGGACCCCTTCCGGGTGGTGAAGGGGTACTTCCAGTCCCGGCGGATCATCCGGACCGTGAAGCCCGACGTGCTCTTCAGCAAGGGGGGCTACGTATCCGTGCCCGTGGTCATGGCGGCCAAGGGCCGCTGCCCCGTCCTCTGCCACGAGAGCGACTATTCCCCGGGCCTCGCCAATAAGATCGCGGCCCGGTTCGCGGACACCATCTGCACCACCTTCGCCGACACCGTCTCCAAGGTCCCCGCGGGCAAGGGCGTTCACACCGGCACCCCCATCCGGGCGGCCCTCTTCGCGGGCAGCCGGGAGAGGGGCCTCGATTTTGCGGGCCTTTCGGGCCAAAAGCCCGTCCTCCTGGTGGTGGGCGGCAGCACCGGCGCCAAGGCCGTCAACGAGGCGGTGGAGGCGGCTTTGGACGAACTTCTCAAGACCTTCGACGTCATCCACCTCTGCGGCCAGGGGAAGCTGGACGACACCGCCCCCCGGCCCGGGTACGTGCGCTTCGAGTACGTGAACGAGCAGATGGCGGACGTACTGGCGGCGGCGGACGTGGTGGTGAGCCGGGCGGGGGCCAACGCGGTCTTCGAGCTCCTGGCCCTGAAAAAGCCGGCGGTGCTGATCCCCCTGCCCCTGGAAGCGAGCCGGGGCGACCAGATTTTGAACGCCAAGTATTTCGAGAAGAACGGCTACGCCGTGCACCTCCCCCAGGCGGAGGCTACGCCGGAGAAGCTGGTGGAGACCGTGCTGGCCCTCTACCGGGACCGGCAGAAGTATATCGACGCCATGGCCGCCGCCCCCGGCAGCGACGGCACGGAGAACATCCTCCATCTCATCTTCCAAGCGGTGAAGGAATGACGGCCCAAGGGTATATCGAACAACTGAACGGCGAAGCGGCGGGGGAGGCCCTGTCCGCTTTGTGCGCCCTCGGCAAGACCAAGGCGGGGCGGGAGGAGATCAACGGCCTGCTGGGGGACAGGCTGTCCCTCCACGGGGCCGCCGCCTCCGAGAAGCCCAAGGTCCGCAAGAACGCCTACCGGCTCATGGGTGCCCTGGAGGATGGGCGGGACCTGCCCGTGCTGCGGGAAGCTTTACAAAAGGAAGAAACGCTGTTCGCCGTCCCCAGTCTCCTCTTGGCCCTGGGCCGGCTGGGGGACGAGGAGACCCTCCGGGCCTATGAGCCCCCCGCTTCCCTGAGCCCCGAGACCGACGGCCTGGTGGCCCAGATCGTGCTGGCGAAGGAGAAGGCCCTGCAGAGCTTCGAAAGCTACGGGGCGGAGCAGATCGACCGGCTGCCCGCGCCCCACAAGGTCCTCTGTTATGCCCCCGAGGGGTTTTTGGATATGCTGATGGAGGAGCTCAGGGAGCTTAGCTTCGACCCCCGGCCGGAGAGCGGGGCCGCCGCCGTCACGACGGATCGGATCGACCTCGTGTACCGGGCCGACTGCATGACGGAGGCCCTGCTGCCCGTGGGCCAGGACGTGGCCCTGGACGCGGAGGAGATCGCCCGGAAGGTGGGGCCCCTGCCCGCGGACCGGTACCGGATCGAGCTTCGGGGCTACACCCGGGATCGGCGGAAGCTCATCGCCGCCCTCGCCAAGGCGCTGCCGGGGCAGAACAACCCCTCGGCCTACGACGCGGAGCTTCGGGTGGACTGCCGCCTGGACAGGGCGGATCTATATTGGAAGCTTTGGAACGTGGCGGACGGCCGCTACCCCTGGCGGCAGCGGACCGTCAGCGCCTCCATCCACCCGGCCACGGCGTCGTGCCTCGCCCGCTACGCCATGAAATTTGAGAAGCGGGAGCGGCCCCGGGTGCTGGACCCCTTCTGCGGCTGCGGCTCGCTGCTCTTTGCAAGGGAAAGCCTGGGCCCCTGCCGGGTGCTCATGGGCGTCGATAAGAGCGGCAGCGCCGTGGAGAGCGCCCGCGCGAACGCCCGGGCGGGGAAGTCGAAAGCGTCCTTCGTCACCAAGGACATCCTGCGGTTCGAGGGAAGGGAGGGCTTCGACCTCATCCTCTCCAACCTGCCCTTCGGGAACCGGGTGGGGAGCCACGAGGACAATACCCGCCTCTACGACCGGTTCGTCCGGCGGCTGCCGGACCTCCTGGCCCCCGGAGGCGTGGCGGTGCTGTACACCATGGAGTACAAGCTCCTGAAAACCTGCCTCGACAGGACGCGGGGCCTGGTGCTCCGGGAGCGCAAGCGCACCGAGGCCGGGGGCCTGCTGCCCTGGATATTTGTGGTTGACAGGGACGATGTGCGCTGTTAAAATTCTAAAAATCTAAGATACATCCCGCATCAGCGGGAAGGAGGATATGTTCATGGAAAAGCGACCCTACTACATCACCACGGCCATCGCCTACGCCTCGGCCACGCCCCACATCGGCAACGTTTACGAGATCGTGCTGGCGGACGCCATCGCCCGCTACAAGCGGTTCATGGGCTACGACGTGTTCTTCCAGACCGGCACCGACGAGCACGGCCAGAAGATCGAGGCATGGAGCCCCAGGCCTACGTGGACCAGGTGGCCGGCAATATCAGGAACATCTGGGACCTCATGAACACCTCCTACGATAAGTTCATCCGCACCACGGACAGGGACCACGAGCGGAAGGTCCAGCGCATCTTCAAGAAGCTCTACGACCAGGGGGACATCTACAAGGGCGCCTACGAGGGCATGTACTGCACGCCCTGCGAATCCTTCTTCACCCCCTCCCAGCTGAAGGACGGCCGCTGCCCCGACTGCGGCGGCGAGGTGAAGCCTGCCAAGGAGGAGGCCTACTTCTTCAAGATGAGCAAGTACGCCCCCCGGCTCATCGACTACATCAACCAGCATCCCGAGTTCATCCAGCCCGTGGCCCGGAAGAACGAGATGATGAACAATTTCCTGCTGCCGGGGCTCCAGGACCTGTGCGTGTCCCGGTCCTCCTTTACGTGGGGCATCCCCGTGGACTTCGACCCCAAGCACGTGGTCTACGTGTGGCTGGACGCCTTAACCAACTACATCACCGGCATCGGCTACGAGCCCGACGGGGAGAGCACGGCGCAATTTAGGAAGCTCTGGCCCGCGGATCTGCACCTCATCGGCAAGGACATCATCCGCTTCCATACCATCTACTGGCCCATCTTCCTGATGGCCCTGGATCTGCCGCTGCCGAAGCAGGTCTTCGGCCACCCCTGGCTCCTCATGAACGACGGGAAGATGAGCAAGTCTAAGGGCAACGTCATGTACGCCCACGATCTCGTGAACCTCTTCGGCGTGGACGCGGTGCGGTACTTCCTCATCCACGAGATGCCCTTCGACAGCGACGGCAACTGCACCTACGAGCTGCTGGTGGAGCGGCTGAACGCGGATCTCGCCAACACCCTGGGGAATCTCGTGAACCGGACCGTCGCCATGTCCAACAAGTACTTCGGCGGCGTGGTGGAAAAGACCGGCGCCCGGGAGGCCGTGGACGAGGAGCTGAAGGAAGTTGCCGCCGCCGCCGTGACCAGGGTCACCGCCAAGATGGACGAGCTTCGGGTGGCCGACGCCATCACGGAGATCTTCAACCTCTTCAAGCGCTGCAACAAGTACATCGACGAGACCGCCCCCTGGACCCTCGCCAAGGACCCCACCAAGGCCGACCGCCTGAAGGAGGTCCTCTACAACCTGACCGAGAGCATCGCCATCGGAGCCAGCCTCCTCATCCCCTTCCTGCCGGACACCGGCGCGAAGATCCTTTCGGAGCTCAACGCCGATCCCCGGCCCTTCGACGCCCTCGACGATTTCGGCCTCTACCCGTCCGGCAACAAGGTGGCGGAGAAGCCCGAGATCCTCTTCGCCCGGCTGGACCTCAAGGAGGTCCTCGATAAGGTGGGCGTGAAGGAGGAGGCCCCCGCGCCTGCGCCTGTGGCCGAGCCGGAGCAGCCCGCCCTGCCGCCCCTCAAGGAGGAGATCAGCTACGACGACTTCATGAAGGTGGACCTGCGGCTCGCCAAGGTCCTGGCCTGCGAGGAGGTCAAGAAGTCCAAGAAGCTGCTGAAGCTGACGCTGGACGTAGCCGGGGAGGAGCGGACCGTGGTCTCCGGCATCAAGAAGTGGTACGCCCCCGCCGACCTGGTGGGGAAGACCGTGGTGCTGGTGGCGAACCTCAAGCCCGCCACCCTCTGCGGCGTGGAGAGCCGGGGCATGGTCCTGGCGGTCTCCGACCCCGCCGACGAGCACCTGGCGCTGATCACACCCAGCGCCGACATGCCCAGCGGCTATGTAGTCCGGTAACAAAACCAACGGGGCGGGCCTTGGCCCGCCCTTTGCGTAGGAAAAGCTATGGATATCTTCGATACACACGCCCATCTGCTGGATGAACACTTTGACGAGGATAGGGAGGAATTGATCGCTTCCCTAAGTGACAGCGGCGTGAAGCTGGTCATGGAGGCCTGCACGGACCTCCAATACTTGGAAAAGCTGATCCCCTTCGCGGAGGCCCACCCCATGATCTACGGGGCCGCGGGGCTCCACCCAGAGGAGCTGGGGCCCTATGAGCTATCGGACCTGGACGCCGTAGCCGCCGCCCTTGCCCACCCCAAGATCAGGGCGGTAGGGGAGATCGGCCTCGACTACTACTGGCCCGAGAACCCGCCGAGGGAGGTCCAGCGGGCCTTTTTCGACGCCCAGCTGTCCCTGGCGTCGGCCCGCGGCCTGCCCGTCATCGTCCACGATCGGGAGGCCCACGGGGACACGGTGGACGTGCTCCGGGCCCATCGGGGCCGGGTCACCGGCGTCATGCACTGCTTCTCCGGCAGCTGGGAGACCGCCAAAGAGTGTCTCGACATGGGCTTCTATCTGGGCTTCGGCGGGGCGTTGACCTTCAAGAACGCCAAAAAGAACGTGGAGGTGGCGGCCAAGGCCCCCCTGGACCGCCTGGTGGTGGAGACCGACTGCCCCTACATGGCCCCCGTGCCCTTCCGGGGAAAGCGGAACGACCCCACCAAGACCCTGTACGTCCTCCAAAAGCTGGCGGAGCTCAGGGCCATGGCCCCGGAGGACCTGGCCCCCATCCTCTTCGAGAACGGCAAGCGGCTGTTCGGCATACAATAAAAAATCGCCGTCCCGGCTTGGGACGGCGTTTTTCGTCGGGCAGAGAGGTCACGCCCGGTCGCTGCCCAGCAGTTTTTTCAGCACCATCGTGAGGATCACCCCCACCGGAGCCAGCAGCGGGATCAGGACCAGGGCCAGCCGCGCCGTGGCGGGCACCCCCAACTGCTGCAGCAGGGGGCGGCCCAGGAACGCGGCCCCGCAGAACAGCCCCAGCCAGAGCAGCTCCAGGACCAGCAGCGCCACGTCGAAGCCCTTCCCCCGCCCGAACAGGGTCTGCAGGAGGCTGCCCAGGGCGCAGAAGACCAGCAGCCCCAGGAGCACGTCGAACCCGATCAGGGCCCCGAGGATCAGATGGCGCTGGTTGGCGCAGATATCCTTGAAGTCCCCGTAGTATTCCTCGATCCCCAGGGTGTCGAACAGGCCCTCCGTGGCCTCCGTGCTGTCCAGCTTCCCCGCCGTCGGCAGCAGCTGCTGGGCCAACAGGGCCCCCCGCGCCAGCTCCGCCAGGGACAGATCCCCGTCCGTAAAGCCCCTGGCGGCGGTCTCCATGGCGCCCAGCAGGGGCACCACGTGCCCCTCGCTCAGGTCCACCCCGGCCGCTTCGATGGCCGCCCGGTCGAAGTCCTGGGAATGGAGCAGGTCGTCCCGAGCCACCTCCAGGGAGTCCGTCACCTGAAAGTCCGCGTCCTGTAGATAGCTCTCCGCGTCCTTCCCGGTCAGCCGCAGGATGGGACAGGTGCACAGCAGCGCCAGGGACAACAATATCAGCGCCGTCCCCACCACCATCCGCACGATCCGCTTCAGTATGCCCATAGGAAAACCCTCCGATGCTTCTTTTGCGGGGGCGCGCGCTTGTTCTTTGCTTATTCCGCCGCCTCGTCAGGGGCGTATTCCAGGATATCGCCGGGCTGACAGTGGAGGGCTTCGCAGATGGCGATGAGGGTGGAGAAGCGGATGGCGCTGATGTGGCCGTTCTTCAGCTTGGAGAGGTTCACGTTGGCCACGCCCACCTTCTCCGACAGCTCGTTGAGGCTCATCTTCCGGTCGGCCATGACCCGATCGAGCCTAAGGATGATCTTACCCATGGCGCGCCTCCCTTACAGGGTCTCGTCGGCTTCCCGCTGGAGCTGGGCCCCGTAGCGGAAGATCATGCAGAGGAAGAACACGATGAGGGCGGCGAAGATGGGGTAGAGGTCCAGGGAGACGCCGAAGTTCTTGGCCCCCACGTGGATGCCCGCGTTCTGGAAGGCCATCACCGCGCTCTGGGCGGCGGAGCCGGCGAAGGAGCCCACCACGGCGCAGACGATCAGCGTCCAGGCGAAGATGTTCATCCGCCGGATCACGGCCTCGTCGAAGGGGGAGCGGCAGACCCGGAAGGCGTCGGAGAGCTTCAGGAACATGACCAGGGCCACGATGGCGCTGGCGATGCCCACGAGACCCGCCCAGATGGCGCCGAGGGCGTTTCTGAGACGAAAGACCTCGCCCTCCTCCATCAGGCGATCCAGGCGGATCAGGAGGCCCCGGTCCGTCTTTTCAAATTGGATGACTTCGCCGTATTTCCCGGCCAGCGCTTCCTGAGCTTCGGCGACGATTTCGTCGATCCGGCTCCATTCCTGACCCAGGATAGACCTGCCCACCAGCACGTCCGCGTTGGGCCGGAAGGACACCTCCACCGTGTCCTCGGGCAGGACGGCGCAGACGCCCCCCGCCAGCAGGAGGGAGAAGGCCCCGATGGAGAGCAGCACGATGAGGATGATCGAAACGATCCGACCGGCCTTGCCGATCCTGTTGACTTTGGTCTGGATGTTGTTGTTTTCCATGGTTGTTTCCTCCGTTCGTTTTCGTAAAATTGTTAACGACTATCGTTAACTTCTGGACGCAGTATACACCCGCCCTTTGCGTTTGTCAACTACTTTTTTACGAAAAACGTAAAATATTTTACGAAGCCTCCAAAAGGCCCCGTTCGGATTGACAGGGGCCGGGGGGCGGCGCTATACTTTTACGTGAAAAAATATGCGAAAACAGGCGGAAAACACCATGCTGGACGACGTACAACGCTTCGATATGCAGCGGCCCCCCATGCGGCAGCACCTGATGCCCGTGGCTTGGCTGTTGGCGGCGGGGACGCTGATCCCCCATAAAAACAAGTTGACGAAGGTGAACATGGAGGGCGTACGCCCCCCCTATCTGCTGCTGTGCAACCACAACGCCTTCATGGACTTCTCCGTGGCCACCCGGGCCATGTTCCCCCACCGGGCCAACTACGTGGTGGCCATCGACGGGTTTTTGAAGCGGGAATGGCTCCTCAGGCTCATCGGCTGCATCTGCAAGCGGAAGTTCACCCGGGACGTGACGCTGGTCCGCCAGCTCAAGCGGGTGGTGGACCGGGGGGACATCGCCGTCCTCTACCCCGAGGCCCGGTACTCCCTCTGCGGCACCACGGCGGTGCTGCCGGAATCCCTGGGGAAGCTCTGCAAGCTCCTGAAGGTGCCGGTGGTGACCCTCATCTGCCACGGCCATCACGTGAACTCCCCCTTCTGGAACCTCCACGACCGGGGCGTGAAGCCCACGGAGGCGGAGATGACCTGCCTGTTCACTAAGGAAGCCCTGGAGAAGGCCACCGTAGCTGAGGTCAACGAAGCCATCGAGAAGGCTTTCCAGTACGACGACTTCGCCTGGCAGAAGGAAAGGGGCATCCGGGTCACCTATGAGGGCCGGGCGGAGGGCCTCGAGAAGGTCCTCTATCAGTGCCCCCACTGCGGCGCGGAGTATCGGATGAAGACCAAGGGCACGAAGCTTTTCTGCGAGAGCTGCGGGAAGGTTTGGGAGATGAGCGAGCTAAGCGAGCTTCGCGCGGTGGAGGGGGAGACGGAGTTCTCCCACATCCCCGACTGGTACGAGTGGGAGCGGTCCAACGTGCGTAAGGAGGTGGAAGGGGGGACCTACGCCTTCACCTGCCAAGCCCGGGTGGACGCCCTGCCCAACGCCAAGGGGTATATGGACCTGGGGATGGCCGCCCTCACCCACGACATGACCGGCTTCACCGTGGACGGGACCTATAAAGGGGAGGACTACCACGTCCACATCCCCGCGGCCTCCCAGTACTCCGTCCACATCGAGTACGAATACCTGGGCAAGTACGGGGACTGCGTAGACCTCAATACGGATCAGGACACCCTGTACGTGTACCCCAAGGACTGTCTGTTCGCCGTGACCAAGATGGCCCTGGCCACGGAGGAGCTCTACCAATACTACGAACGGCAGCGGAAGGGCTGCTGACGAGGGAAGCATGAACGAGCACGCCGGCCACCGGAGCCGCCTTCGGGAAAACTTCATACAGAACGGCATCGAGGGCATGGCGGACCACCAGGTGTTGGAGCTGCTGCTCACCTACGCCCTGCCCCGGGTGGACGTGAACCCCCTGGCCCATCGGCTCCTCAGTCGGTTCGGCTCCCTGGAAGGGGTCCTCTCCGCCCGGCCCGACCAGCTTCAGCAGGTGGAGGGCATCGGCGAATCCGCCGCCGTGTTTTTGAGCCTTCTGGGGGAGGTGGACCGGCGGGTGCTCCTGCAGCGGTTCGCGGGCCACGACAAGCGGCCCGTCCTCGCCACGCCCTCGGCCCTGGGCCGGTACATGCTGGCCCTTTCCCTCCAGGATCGGTACGAGACGCTGCGGCTGGTGTGCCTCAACAAGAAGTACGAGCTGATCTACGAGGGCGTCATCTCCTCCGGCTCCCTCACCGAAGTGCTGGCGGACCCCCGGCCCATCCTGGAGACGGCCCTGATCCACAAGGCCTGCTTCATCGCCCTGGCTCACAACCACCCCTCCGGGGACCCGACCCCCTCCCGGGAGGACGAGGACGCCGCCCGGCGCATGGAAGCGGCGGCGGAGGCCGTGGGCATCGGCGTGGCCGACCAGTTCGTTCTGGGCCGGGGCGCCGTCTACAGCCTGCGCACGGACCGGGTGCTCCTCTTTCCCACCCCCGATCTCGTCACGGACATGACCCTGGCCCAGTACGCTCAACGAGATTAAATGACAAGGATGTTGCCCGCCTTTTGGCTATGGTGCTCATGATTCGATATTCATGGATTAGGAGTGAGGAGGATGGAGCCACAGATTTTATTCGAAGCTTCTTTTGCGTTTGACCCGTTCTGGCTTGTGGGGCCGGTTATGTTTGCCTGTTTCCTCGGTTATTTGATTCGGGGGATCAAAAAAGCCAGAAAAAGCGAAAAGGTAGAAGACAGGTTCGGGATCGTGATAGGCTTGACCGGTTGTCTTTCCATATTGATTTTTGTAATGGTCCTGGTACCGGACAAAATAAAAACATACAACGCTACGGTCGGCGCATACAAGCGCGGCGAGTACGAAATCGTAGAGGGATATGTCAAGGACTTTCATCCCATGCCTTACTGGGGTCACGATCAGGAATCCTTTACGATTGATGGCGTTTTATTTGCATATAGCAATTATTCAGATACATTCGGATATCATAATGCAAAATCCCATGGTGGAGTGATCATGGGTGACGGCCAGCACCTGCGGATAGGGTATACAGCCAATAACAAGCTGGGGAACGTGATCGTATACATTGAAGCTTTACAATGAGTCAAGGGGAAGGACGAGGGTCCTTCCTCTTTTATGTAATACTATTTTGCATATTTCACCGCGCACCGGCAGTGTAGAAGGTCACATCTTCGTCTTCGGACGGGCCAGCAGGGCGAACAGGTAGCCGAAGAGGATGGCCGCGGCCACGCCTCCGGCGGTGGCGGTGACGCCCCCGGTGAAGGCCCCCAGGAGGCCCTGCTCGCCGACGGCCTTCTTCGCCCCCTGGCTGAGGGCGTAGCCGAAGCCCGTCAGAGGCACCGTGGCCCCGGCTCCGGACCAGTTTACCAGGGGTTCGTAGAGGCCCAGGCCCCCCAGGACGACCCCGGCGGTCACGTAGATCACCAATATGCGGGCGGTGGTGAGCCGGGTCAGAGACAACCCCAGCTGCCCCAGGGCGCACAGGAGCCCGCCCACCAAAAACACCTTCAGATACAGCATTCCATCCATAGTTTACTCCTCATATACCAACGAAATCCCGTGGGCGATGCCCGGTATGCTCTCCCCCTGACAGGCGGACAGGGGGCTCATGAGGGCGCCCGTGGACAGAAACAGCACCCGCTTCACCGCCCCCCGCTCGATCTGGGGCAGCACGTGGCTCGCCAGCAGCACGGCGCTGCAGCCGCAGCCGGACCCGCCGCAGTGGTACCCCTGCTGGGGGCTGAAGATCATGCTGCCGCAGTCCATGTGCCGGTCCTCCAGGTCCAGGTCCGCCTCCGCCGCCAGCTCCCGCAGCATCCGGCTCCCGAAGTCCCCCAGATCCCCCGTGACGATCCAGTCGAAATCCATCTCCTTCATCCCCCGATCCGCCAAGTGCCGCCCGATGGTGTCAAAGGCGGCAGGGGCCATGGCCGCGCCCATGTTGTTGGCGTCGGTGATGCCCAGATCCCGGACCCGGCCCAGGGTGGCGGCCTCCAGGCGCACGTGGCGAAAGCCCGTGTGGGGCAGGGGAGCATCCCCCAGGAGCACGGCCCCGGCGCCGGTGACGGTCCGCTGGGCGTGGGGCGGGGCGGTGGTGCCCATCTCCAGGGGGAAGCGGTACTGGCGCTCGGCGGTGGAGAAGTGGGAGCTGGCGGCGCAGAGGGCCCGGGTGCGATAGCCCCCGTCCACCAACGTGGCGCCCAGGAGCAAGGCCTCCGTCATGGTGGAGCAGGCCCCGTAGAGGCCCAGGTAGGGGATGGCGAGCTCCCGGGCGGCGTAGCTGGCGGTGACGATCTGGTTCAGCAGGTCCCCGGCCAGCAGGCACCCCGCCTCCTCCATGGGCAGGGCCACCCGGGCCATGGCCCGGCAGAGGGCCTTCACCAGCATCTTTCGCTCCCCCTGCTCGAAGGTCTTTTCCCCCAGCCGATCGTCCTCCAATATCTCGTCGAACACGTGGCCGTAGGGGCCCTTCTCCTCGGCCTTGCCCGCCACGCTGGCGGCGGAGAGCACGTAGGGCCGGTTTTCAAAGAGCAGCGTGGCGCTGCCTGCCTGTTTCATCTCGTTCGTCGTTCCCTTCGTTTTTTCCTTACTCTGCCACCGAGAGAAGGAAACTATGCGGCGAAAAGTCCATTCTTGACATACGCGTCAGGGCTGGCATAATGAAAGCGAAAAGACCCAGGCAGGAGGAAAGACCATGATCACAGCAGAAACCATGCTGACGCGCAAGAGCGTCAGGAGCTACGACGGGCGGGCCGTGGCGGCGGAGACGTTGGAGAAGGTGAAAGGATACACCGCGGGGATAGAGAACCCCTTCGGCATCCCGGTGTCCTTCGTCTTTTTGGACGCCAGGGAGAGGGGGCTCACCAGCCCCGTGCTCACCGGGGAAACCCTGTTCGTGGCGGGGAAGGTGGGGAAGGTGCCCTACGGGGACGTGGCCTTCGGGTTCGCCATGGAGGAGCTGCTGCTGTTCGCCTGGTCCCTGGGCCTGGGGTCCGTGTGGATCGGCGGCACCATGAAGCGGGAGGCCTTCGAGGCGGCGGCGGGCCTGGAGGCGGGGGAGCGGATGCCCTGCGTCAGCCCCCTCGGGTACCCGGCGGCGAAGCGGTCGCTGCGGGAAACGGTCATGCGCCGGGGCTGCGGGGCGGACGGGCGGCTCCCCGGGGAAAAGCTGTTCTTCGACGGCGGCTTCGATCGGCCCCTGGTCGGCAAGGCCCTGGAGCCCTACAACGACCTTTTGGAGCTGGTGCGCTGGGCCCCCTCGGCGGTGAACAAGCAGCCCTGGCGGATCGTGCTCCGGGACGGCCTCTTTCATTTCTATCTCCACCACGACAAGGGCTACATCGGCGAGGCCGTGGGGGACCTGCAGAAGATCGATCTGGGCATCGCCCTCTGCCACTTCGTCCTGGGGGCCCGGCTACGGGGCCGGACGCCCACGGTGACCGTCGCCGACCCGGGCATACCCGCCCCGCCCGACACGGAATACATCGCCACCGTGGCGCTATCATAAGGAACGGGGACCGCTTCAAAAAGCGGTCCCCGTTTTTGTTTCTTCGTCGGGAGGAAATGAGGTCCTGCGTCACTCGTACAGGATCAGCGTGATCAGCTCCAGGGGCTCGTCCCCGAGGCACAGGATGCTGTGGCCCTGGCCGGGCGGGCAGAAGGTCACGTCCCCGGGCTCCACGGTGGTGGTGATCTCGTTGTTGTCGTTGTACTCGCCCCTGCCGCTGAGGACGTAGTAGATCTCCCCGTCGCCCACGTGCACGTGGTACCCGATGCCGCTGCCGGGGTGGACGGTGGTGTGGGCGAAGGCCCGGCCCTTGCCGAAGAGCTCCTCGGGGGCGTCGATCAGGTTCCGTACGGTGAGCTGCCCCGGGGCGCCGAACTTGTGCCAGGGCTTGTCGATGACGCGTTCGCTGCTTCTGCGGATCATGCTGTGCTCTCTCCTTTTTCTGTCGTTCAACGACAGTATGGCACCGGGCGCGGCTTCTGTCAATGACGGCCTATTTCTTTTGCCGCTTTTTCTCTTTTGTAAAGAGAAAAAGCGGCGGAAAAAGAGAAACACAAGAATAGTAATGGGAAGTACAGCGAAAGCCATACTTCCCATTTGCGTTTCTTTTGGGTACCTTTTCTTTACAAAGAAAAGGTACGAAAGCTTCCATTCCTTCCTCTAATTATCCGCCCGGTCGTAGCCGTCCTTCATGCTTTCGCTGGCCGTGAGGACCAGGGCGTTGAGGATCTTCTGGGTCTCCTCCCGGGCCATCTTGCAGAGGGCGTCGTTGGCCTGGGCGGTCAGGGAAAAATCGCCGGAATCGGCCATCTTTTTATCGTACTCCCGCACGATCTGCCGGCCCCGGGTCATGACCGCGCTCTGATACCGGTCCAGGGGCTGGACGGCTTTGGCGAAGTGGGGGTCGGCCAGGGTGGCGAGGAGGCGGCTCGACCAATAGAAGTTCTCCGTGGACACGTCCAGGGTGACGGCGGAAAGATAGGCGGGCATCTTCGCTGCGTTGGGGTACACCGGGAGCAGGGCGTCGAAGGTGGTGGGGCCGAAGCAGATCCATTCGAGGCCCTTGATGGCCTCCGGCACGCCGCTGCGGATCTGGCAGACGCTGGCTACGCCCGTCCTATTGATGCCGATGGACCGGTACATGCCCCGCTTGCCCGTGTCCCGATGGATGTAGGGGTCGTAGTCCGTGCCCTGATAGTGGCTGGACAGCAGGTACTTCACGTCCTCCACGCTTACCTTCCGATCCGGCACCAGGGCCCAGGGGATATCGTCGCTCTCGGGGCCGTACTCCGCGTCAGGCCCCTCCCAGCGGTGGGAGAAGGGGCACAGATACCGCCCCATGAACCAGGCCCGGGGCGTGTTGTAGATGTGGTCCTGGTCCGAATGGGAGCCGAACACGTTCCGGGGGTCGAACCGGCCGCCCTGGTTCCCGTCCAGGCGGTTCTCGGCGATGAATTCCCTCAGGTCCGCCGAGCACAGGTGATCTTTCTGGGCCCCGAAGGCGTCGTCCAGGTCGAACCCGTCCATGCCGAACTGGTTGGGGGCGATGACGCACACGTCGTCGGGCACCCGCCTCGCCAGCCAGTGGTGGCCGCCCACGGTCTCCAGCCACCAGACCTCGTTCTCGTCGTTGATGGCGATGCCGTTGGATTCGTAGGTGCCGTAGGTCTCCAAAAGCTTCCCCAGCCGCAGCACCCCCTCCCGGGCCGTGCGGATGTAGGGCAGCACCAGCACCAAAATGTCCTCCTCGCCGATGCCGCCGGGCACGTCCTTCTCGCCCCGCTTCCTGGCCTTTTTATAGACCACCAGCGGGTCCGCAGAGAGGACCCGGGGGTTGGAGGTGATGGTCTCCGTGGCGGTCATGCCCACGTTGGCGGCGTTGACGCCCGTGGCCGCCCAGACGCCGTAGGTGCGGTCCACGCTGGGGCAGGCGGTGTAGCGGAGGGGCTCCTCGGGCAGATCGATCGTAAGATGCCCGATGACGGACGTGTAGGTCTTTTTCTGGTCCTTGGGCTCCACGACGATGAGCTTCTTCACGTCGAAGTGGCCGTCGTCGGTCCGGGCGATCATGGTGGAATTGTCGTTGCTGGCGCGCTTGCCGACCAGGATGGTGGTGCAGGGCATGGCAGTTTTCTCCTTTTCCGATGCGTTTACCTCAGTATACGCTCTTTTCGCCCCGTTTTCAACGATGGTTTTACAACTCCCTTTTTCGCGTTTTATTGACATCCCAGCCGTTTTCTTCTATGATAAGTGAGTACATTTATGGAGGCGCGGCAGTGGAGGAGATCCGGGAACGACAACCCCATAGGACCCGATGGCTCTGGCTCCTGCTGGAGGGGCTGCTGCTCCTGGTCGCTTTGCCCATAGGCGCGTATTGCCTGCTCTATGGGGAGGTGCGCCCCGTGACGGTGTGGGAGCTCACCGGCAGCTGTCCCCCGGCCTCCGTCCTCCTGCGGGACGGGAGCGAGGGCCACTGGTGCTTCGACACCGGGAAGATCGACTGGCGGAAGACCGGCGACGCTTTGGTGCTGGTGGCGGGGTCCGCCGGGCCCCGGATCGCCCTCCTGCGCCAGGTGGACACCACGGCCCCCGAAGCCCGGGGCCTTTCCCCGGTGCTGGGGGTGGACGAGGAGCCGGGCCCGGAGACCTTTATCGCGGACCTTAGGGACGCCCAGCTGGTGGGCGTTTCCTTCGAGGAGCCCCCCCGGTTCCACGAAGCGGGGACCTGGCCCGTGGTGGTGCGCCTCGAGGATCTGTCGGGGAACGTGAGCTTCGTGGAAACCTCCTGCACCATCCTGGGCGCGGTGCCCCGGGTGGACATGGAGGCGGGGGAGGCGGTGCCGCCCCTCAGCGCCTTCTTGCCCAACGACACGGTGGACGGCCGATTCGTCACCGATATGACCAGCCTGGATACCCGCACCCCCGGGGTCCGCACCGTAGAGGTGGAGGCCGAAGGGCAGGTGTACGAGACCGCGTTGGTGATCGCCGACACCAGGGCCCCCCGGTGCGCCTTCGAAACGGCGGCCTATGCCCGGACGGGGCAGGCCCTGGCTCCGGAGGACCTGGTGGCCTGGGCCCAGGACGCCTCGGCCCTGACCTATGCCTTCGATCCCCAGCCCGACTGGACGCGGCAGGGGTATCAAAACGTGCAGGTGGCGGTGACGGACGCGGGCGGGAATAGGACCACGGGCACGGTGACGGTCCTCATCTCCGACCTGCAGCCCCTCGTATGGGAGGCCAGCCGCCGCTGGGTGGCGGGTGCGACGGTCCGCGACCGGCAGCGGGAGCTGGACCCCGCCTTCTCCGGCGAGGTGAAGGTGGCCCGGTTCGTGCCCAAGGCCCCGGGCTGCTACGATATCAACGCCACCGTGGACGAGGTGCCCTGCATCCAGCGGCTCTACGTGGTGGACACGACGGCCCCCCGGCTGAGCTTCCCCCGGAAGCTCCAGGCGTACCTCGATCATCCCCGGCCTCCGGCGGCTTTGCTGGAGACGGCGGAGGACGCCACGGCCCTGACCCTTTCCTACGTGACCGAGCCCGACTGGTCGAAGGAGGGGCCCCAGCCCGTCATCATCGCGGGGGTGGACATCGCCGGGAATCGGACCGAGATCGAGGGCACGGTGAAGATCGTCCGGGACACGGAGAAGCCCACGATCCTGGGCGTGGTGAACCAGTACTCCTACATCGGCGAGCCGGTGGCGTACTTCGCCCACGTGTCGGCCACGGACAACGCCGACGATCCTGAGGACATCGTGATCACGGTGGACAACAGCGCCGTGGACATCTATACCCAGGGCACCTATCTCGTGACCTACCGGGCCACGGACCGGGCGGGGAACACCGCCGAAAAGCAGGTGTATCTGTACTTCGTCCGGCCCAGCGTGTCCGACGAGAAGCTGAACCAGAAGGCGGACGAGGTGCTGGCCACCCTGGTGACCGACGACATGACCAAGGGTCAGAAGGCCTACGCCATCTACCGCTACGTCTACGACACCTATACCTTTAAGGACAATTCGTCCAACAAGCGGGATTGGAAGTACGAGGCCTGGCGGGGACTCGCCTACCGGCGGGGGGATTGCTTCACCTACTGCGCGGCGGCCAAGGTGCTGCTGGAGAAGATCGGGGCCAAGGTCATGTTCGTGACCCGGAACCACGCCTTTCGCCACTATTGGCTCATGGTGGACCTGGGTTCGGGCTGGTACCACTTCGACCCCCTGAACAGCGGTCCCAGCCGGAAGTTCCAGTGCTTCATGCTGACCACAGGGCAGGTCCTGGACCTGTACCCGTTCTTCTGGAAATACGACCAAAGGATCTACCCGGCCACGCCGGAGACGCCCTTCGTCAAGGATTGGTAAGGCTTTGGAGAAACCCATGCAGAAACGAAACTGGTTCGCTCCCATATTCGCCCTCCTGCTCCTCGGGCTCCTCGTGTGGGGCCTGGGGCGGCTGGTGCGGCCCAAGTACGCCTCCGGGATCACCCTGGAGGGGAGCATGGTGGAGAACTGGTACGCCCATCGAAACGAGGACCATCAGGTCCTGTTCATCGGCGACTGCGAGGTCTACGAAAGCTTTTCCCCGGTGACCCTGTTCAGCGAGTTCGGGGCCACCTCCTACATCCGGGGCAGCGCCCAGCAGCTCATGTGGCAGAGCTACTACCTGCTTCGGGAAGCCCTGAAGACCCAGAGCCCCCGGGCGGTGGTTTTGTCCATCTGCTCCCTCCGGTACGCGGAGCCCCAGAGCGAAGCCTACAACCGGATGACCCTGGACGGCATGCGCCTGGGCCGGGAGAAGTTCGAGGCCGTCCGGGCCTCCCTGACGGAAGGGGAATCGGAGCTCAGCTACTACGTGCCCCTGCTCCGGTATCACGATCGGATCTTCGAGCTCACGGGGGAGGACGCCCGGTATATGCTCCGGGGGCCGGAGCTCACCTACAACGGCTACCTCATGCGGACGGAACAGGTGCCCTACACCCGGCTGCCGTCGGCCCCGGTGCTTCAGGACCCAGGGTTCGGGGAGAAGCCGGTGGCCTATCTCGACAGGATAGTGGACCTGTGCCGGGAGAAGGGGATCGCCCTCATCCTGGTGAAGAGCACCTGCCTGTACCCGGCCTGGTACGACGAGTGGGACGATTGGCTCGAGGACTACGCCGAGAGGAAGGGCGTCGAATATATCAACGCCATCCCCCGGATGAAGGAGATGGGGATCGATCTTAAGACCGACACCTACGACGGGGGCATCCACCTGAACGTCTACGGGGCGGAGAAGTACACCCGGTGGCTGGGGCAGCACCTCTGTGACCGGGGGCTCGTAGAGGATCAGCGGCAGGACCCCGTGGTGGCGGCCCGATACGACGATCTTGGTCGGCGATACGAACAGGAGAAACAGAGAAGGGGGTCAACGAACGGATGAACACACGTATGCGGATAGGAGCCGTCCTTCTGGCGGCGCTGCTGCTGGTCCTGACGGGCTGCGGCGGCTCGGCCCAGCCCACCCAAAAGGAGGGCGTGGTCTATCTGGACCCCAACGCCCCCGCGGCTGCCAAGACCCAAAGCACCGCCGCGCCCGCGTCCCAGGCGGAAGCCGCCCCGGATCAGCCGGGGACGGAGCCGCCCGCCGCGGAGGAGCCGGCCGGGGAGCCCGCGCCGGCCCTGGACCTGTATTTCGAGAGCCAGGGCGTGCGGCTGGAGCCCATGATGGCGGCGGACAAGGTGCTTTTAGCCCTGGGCCAGCCCATAGGCGTCTTCGAGGCCGACAGCTGCGCCTACATCGGCAAGGACGTCTTCTACTACTATCCGGGCTTCGAGCTGACGGTGAACGAGGTGGACGGACAGAACGTGGTCACCGCCATCGCGGTGGTGGACGATACCGTGGTCACCCCCCAGGGCCTCCGGATCTACGACGAGGAGGAGAAGCTCCTGTCCATCCTGGGCGGGACCGAGGAGAACGGGGTCTACACCTATGAGAGCGGCAAGACGATACTGCTCATCCAGGTGAGGGCAGCCGGGGACGAGGTCCGGCGCATCGCCACCATGGAGTATCGGGCGGCGGAGGAGGGATAAACGTTCCTATGAAAAGCTTTCTATCCTATTTGAATCACACGGCGGACCGGCTGCCGGACAAGCTGGCCTTCTCCGACGGGGAGACGGGGCTCACCTTCTCTGAGCTTCGCCGGGCGGCGGCCAACGTGGGGGCCTGCCTCATGAACAGCGGCGCCAAGGCCGAGCCCGTGGGCGTGCTCATGGAGCGGAGCGCCTACGAGATCGCGGCCTTCCTGGGGGTCCTGGAGGCGGGCTGCTTCTACGTGCCCCTGGACGAGCAGATGCCCCGAGAGCGCCTCGATCGCATCGTCCGGGCCCTGAACCCCCGGTTCATCCTCACGGACCAAAAGAATCTGACCGCAGCGGAGGGCCTGTGCCCGGCGGCGGAGCATCTGATCTACAGCCGGGCGGCGGCCTTTCCCGGCCCGGATAGGCTTCGGGAGGAGAGCGCAGAGGACGCCCTTTCCTACGTGGTCTTCACCTCCGGCTCCACCGGGGAACCGAAGGGGGTCTCCATCCGGGAGAGCGCCCTCCTCGATTACGCCGCCACCCTGCCCGACGCCGTGGGCTTCGACGAAAGCCTGATCTTCGGCATCCAGTCCCCCCTCTATTTCGACGCCTGGCTCAAGGAGCTCTTGGGGGTCATGGTGAAGGGCGGCACGGCCTATCTGCTGCCCCGGGAGCTGTTCGTGAACCCGGTGTCCCTGATCGAATACATCAACGAACGGAAGATCAACGCCCTCTGCTGGGTGGCCTCCGCCTTCAGTTTGGTGTCGAGGCTTCGGACCTTCTACGCCGTGGTGCCGGAGCATCTCAAGCTCATGTGCTTCGGCAGCGAGGTCTTCCCCGTGAAGCAGCTCACCGCCTGGCAGAAGGCCTGCCCCGACGCCCGGATCTTCCAGCTCTACGGGGCCACGGAGTGCACGGGCATGAGCTTCTATCACCCGGTCGTCGGCCCCCAGGCCCCGGATCGGCCCGTGCCCGTGGGCAAGCCCTTCCCCGGCACGAAGCTGTATCTTTTGAACGACGAGGGGCGGCTCGCCGACGAGGGCGAGATCGTCATCGGCGGGCCCTCGGTCATGGCGGGGTATTATAAGGACCCGGTCCGCACCGCCGCTGCCCTGATCCCGGACCCGGCGGACCCGGAGAGCGGCCAGCTCTGCTACCGCACCGGCGACATCGGCCGGCTGGACGAGCACGGGGATTTGATCTTCATCGGCCGCCGGGACCAGCAGATCAAGCACATGGGCCATCGGGTGGAGCTGGGGGAGATCGAGGCGGCCGCCCTGAGTCTCAAGGGGGTCCACGAGGCGGTCTGCATGTACGTAGCCGACCGGCAGCGGATCGACCTCTTCTACACGGGCCCGGCTCAGCCCTGGGATTTGGTGGTGGGCCTCAAGGTGAAGCTGCCCGGGTACATGACCCCCAACCGGACGGAGCAGCGCGCGGAGCTCCCGCACCTCCCCAACGGGAAGATCGACCGGCGGGCCATCGAACAAAAGGAGTATGGAAAATGACCTACGAACAGCTTTTGGAGATGCTGCGGGACATGCATCCCGACATCGACTTTGATACGGCGGAGGGGCTCATCGACCGGAAGGTGCTGACCTCCTTCGACGTGGTGTCCATCGCGGCGGAGCTTAGCGAAACCTACGGCGTGGAGCTGGGGGCCGTGGACATCGTGCCCGAGAACTTCAACAGCGCCCGGGCCCTCTTCGCCCTGATCGAGCGGATCGAGAACGAATGACCTTCCTTTCGGGCGGCTTCCTCCTGCTGGTGGGGGCCCTGCTCATAATCTACTGCGTGCTGCCCAAGCGCTTCCGGTACCTGGCTTTGCTGGGGGGAAGCGTGGTCTTCTACGCCCTGGCGGGCCGGGCGTACCTGCCCTTCTTGGGGATCACCGTCCTCACGGTCTACGGCGCCGCCCTGCTCCTGGGCAGGAGCCTGGAGCGGCAGAAGGCCTATGTGAGCGAGCACAAGAAGGAGCTGACCAGGGAGGCCGTCGCCGCCTATAAGAAGAAGGAAGGGAAGAAGCGCACGGCCCTGTTCCTTCTTTGCCTGCTCCTGAACCTGGGGCTGCTGGCGGCCCTCAAGTACACCGCCTTTCTGCTGGACGCCTTTCGGGCCCCCTGGGAGGTCCACTGGGTGCTGCCGCTTGGCATCTCCTTCTACACCTTCCAATCCCTGGGCTACCTCATGGACGTGAAGCGGGGCAAGTACCCGCCGGAGCGGCATTTCCTCAAATACGCCCTCTTCGCCTCCTTCTTCCCCCAGATGATCCAGGGGCCCATCAGCCGCTACGACATGCTCTCCAAGACCCTCTACGAGGGGGCGGACTTAGACATAGATCGCATCGGCCGGGGCCTGGTGCGCATTTTGTGGGGCGCCTGTAAGAAGCTGCTGGTGGCGGATCGGCTGGCCCCCGCTCTGGGGCTGCTCTTCGGGGCCCAGGCCGCGGATTACCGGGGCGGCTGGGTATTCCTCGGCATGGTCCTCTACGCCCTGCGGCTCTACGCCGACTTCACCGGCGGCATCGACATGGCTCTCGGCGTGGGGGAGCTCTTCGGCGTGACCCTGCCGGAGAACTTCGATCGGCCCTACCTCTCCAAAAACATCGAGGAATACTGGACCCGCTGGCACATGACCATGGGCGGCTGGTTCCGGGACTACGTGTTCTACCCCCTGAACGTATCGAAGACCTTCCTGAAGTGGACCAAGGGCCTCCGCACGAAATTCGGCGACAGCTTCCTGTCCCGTCTGCCCCTCTACACCGCCACCCTGGTCACCTGGCTCGCCACCGGCGTCTGGCATGGGGCGGGCTGGAACTTCGCCCTGTGGGGCCTCACCAACGGGGTGGTCATCATCGCTTCCCTCACCCTCAAGCCCCTCTACGACCGGTTCCACAGCCGCTTCCCGGGCCTGAAAGAAAGGAAGGGCTACGGGGCCTTCGAGGTCCTGCGCACCTTCCTCCTCATGTGCCTCATCCGCCTGTGGGACTGCTACGCCGGCCCCGGGGGCGTGTGGGGGGCCTTCTCGTCCCTGTTCACTACCTTCAATGGGGGCGCGGTCCTTTCGGGCCTCTCCGCCCTGGGCCTCTCGGCCGGGGACTGGCTGGTGCTCCTCGTTATGGCGGCCCTGATGCTCCTGGTCTCCCTGAAGAAGGGGGAGGGCTCCTTCCGCACCAAATATCTGGCCGACCCTTGGAAGCTCTGGTTCGCCGCCGCGGCCCTGCTGATCCTGGTCCTGCTCCTGGGCGCCTACGGCCCCGGCTACACGGCCTCGGACTTCATCTACGGGCAGTTCTGATCCTTTCCACAAAAAAGAGCACGGCCGAAGCCGTGCTCTTTTGCTGTATACATGTGGTTCAGTGCATCTCGCAGCTGGCGCAGCTGGGGGCCTCGGGGAACTGGGCCGGGTCGTAGGGGATGTTGTTCTTGTCGAAGTAGTCCTTGAGGGCCGCCTTCACCGCCTCCTCCGCCAGGACCGAGCAGTGGAGCTTGTAGGCGGGGAGCCCGTCCAGGGCCTCCACCACGGCCTTGTTGGTCAGCTCCATCACCTTCTCGATGGGCTGGCCCTTGATCATCTCCGTGGCCATGGAGCTGGAGGCGATGGCGCTGCCGCAGCCGAAGGTGGAGAACTTGGCGTCGGTGACGATGCCGTCGTCGATCTTCAAGAAGATCTTCATGATGTCGCCGCACTTGGCGTTGCCCACCTCGCCCACGCCGTCCGCGTCCTCGATGACGCCCACGTTCCGGGGGTGGAGAAAATGATCCATCACTTTTTCGCTGTAGAGAGCCATAGTTCCTTCCTTTCCGCTTATAGCATATGGGCCCGACGGCCGCTGATAAGGTCCTGCCAGATGGGGGAGAAGCCCCTGAGATATTCCACGATCCGGGGGACCTCCTTTAGGATCGTGTCCACGTCCGCCTCGGTGTTCTCCTCGCTGAGGGTCAGCCGCAACGACCCGTGGGCCACCTCGTGGGGCCGCCCGATGGCGAGGAGCACGTGGCTGGGGTCCAGGGACCCTGAGGTGCAGGCGGAGCCGGAGCTGGCGCAGATCCCCGCCTGATCGAGGAGCAGCAGCAGGCTTTCGCCCTCGATGCCCTCGAAGCAGAAGTTCACGTTGCCGGGGAGCCGGCGGGTCCTGTCGCCGTTGAGGGCGCTGTGGGGGATTGAGGAGAGGCCCTCGATCAGCCGGTCCCGCAGGGCGCTCACATAGGCCCCGTTCCTGTCCAGGTTCGCCACCATCTCCTCCAAAGCCGTCACCATGGCGCAGATGCCCGCCACGTTCTCCGTGCCCGCCCGGCGGTTCCGCTCCTGGGCGCCGCCCTCGATGAGGGGGTAGAGGGGCAGGCCCGTCCGGCAGTAGAGGGCGCCCACGCCCCGGGGGCCGTGGAACTTGTGGGCGGAGAGGGAGAGAAGGTCGATATTCATCTCCTTCACGTCGATCCTTATATGGCCCGCCGCCTGGACCGCGTCCGTGTGGAAGGGCACCTTGGCCGCCCGGCACACGGCGCCGATCTCTTGGATGGGCTGGATGGTGCCGATCTCGTTGTTGGCGAACATGATGGTGACGAGACAGGTGTCGGGCCGGATGGCGGCCTTCACCTCCTCCGCCGTCACGATGCCGTTCTCGTGGACCGGCAGGTAGGTAATTTCGCAGCCCTCCTTCTCGAGGCGCTTCAAGGTGTGGAGCACGGCGTGGTGCTCGAAGGCGGTGGACACGATGTGGCGCTTGTTCTTGGCCGCGCCCAGGCGCACGCAGGAACGGATGGCCTGGTTGTCCCCCTCGCTGCCGCCGGAGGTGAAGTATATCTCCTTCGCTTCCGCGCCCAGGATGCGGGCCATGCGGCTCCGGGCGTCCATAAGGGTCTCCTGGGCGGCTTGCCCCAGCTCGTAGAGGCTGGAGGGGTTGCCCCAGGCGTTCTGGGCCACGTCCAGCATCACCTGCAGGGCCTGGGGGCTCATCTTGGTGGTGGCCGCGTTGTCGGCGTATATCATAGAGAAAACCTCCTGCATGTCGTTCGGCTCCAGTATAGCATATAAACCTACCTTGTCAATAGGTTATTCCTTTCCGCGCGGCAGCAAATCCTTCAGGGTATGGGCCATCAGGTAGTCGTCGATGACCTTGTCCAGGCCCTGCCACAGGGGGAAGGTGGGGCAGCTCTGGGCTTGAGGGCAGGCCGTGCCCGGCTCGAGACAGGTCACGGGGGCCAGACTCTTTTCCGTCAGCCGCAGCACCTCGCCGATGGGGTACTCTTCGGGCCGCCGGCTCAGCCGGTAGCCGCCGCCCTTGCCCCGAAGGGCCTGGACCAGCCCGGCCCGGCTCAGGACGGCCAGGATGCTTTCGAGATACTTTTCCGACATGCCCTCCCGCCGGGCGATGGAATCCAGGGGCACGTAGGTCCCCGTCCCGTCCAAAGCGAGGTCCAGCATCACCCGCAGGGCGTACCGCCCCCTGGTGGAGATCATCATGGCCGTCGCCTCCTTTCCGATAAACCTACTATAGCACAAGGCTGAATCGGATGCAAGGCCGGTGAAAACTTGTAAATAATCCCTGAAATGAGTGAAAGAATCCTGTTTATGGGACACATAGTATGGTATGATAGAAAAAAAGAGACAGGAAAGGGACAGCATGGACAGCTTAGCAGGATTGAACGAAGCCCAGCGCCGGGCGGTGGAGGCCACCGAGGGGTATATCCGGGTGGTGGCCGGGGCCGGCACCGGCAAGACCCGGACCCTGACGCGGCGCTACGGGTATCTCGTCGAGGCCGGGGGCGTGAGCCCGGGCCACATTTTGGCCGTCACCTTCACCAACAAGGCCGCCAACGAGATGAAGCAGCGGGTCCGGCACATGGTGGGGGACGGGGACACGGGCTACATCTGCACCTTCCACGCCCTGGGGCTCATGATCCTGAAGGAGGACCTGCACACCCTGGGCTGGCCCCAGAACTTCCTGGTGCTGGACGAGGAGGACAAGAACTCCCTCCTTCGGACCGTGTTCGAGGACATGGGCATGACGTTGAAGGAGATGAGCCTCCACAAGGCCGCGGACCTGACCGACGACATGAAGTGGGACCTTGCCTACGTGCCCCTCCTCACCGGGGAATCCGACGGCCCCCTCCTCGACCTCATCGACCGGGAGCAGAACCGCCGGCGGCAGATGTTCTACCGGTACCTCTACGAGCAGCGGAAGATCTACGCCCTGGACTTCGAGGATTTGGTGGACATGGCGGTGGCCCTGCTGCGGCAGAACCAGGAGGTCCGGGAGAAGTGGGCCAGGCGCTTTGAGTACGTGATGGTGGACGAGTTCCAGGACATCGACGGCAAGCAGTACGAGCTCGCCGACATGCTCTCCTCCTGCCATAAGAACCTGTTCGTGGTGGGGGACCCGGACCAGACCATCTACACCTGGCGGGGGGCGGACGTTCACTACATCCTGGATTTCCCCAACAAGTACCCGGGGGCCCAAACCGTGGTCCTCACGGAGAACTACCGGAGCACCCCCGAGATCTTGGCCGCCTCCAACGCCCTCATCGCCAAGAACCAACAGCGGGTGGAGCGGGACCTCCGGGCCGTGAACCCCTCGGGCCCCGTGCCCCCCTACTACCACGCCAAGGACGTGGGGGCGGAATCGAAGTTCATCGTCTCCCGGCTCCAGGAGCTGAAGGAAGCCGGGAACGACTGGCGGGACATGGCCATCCTCTATCGGGCCCACTACGTGTCCCGGAGTTTGGAGGACGCCCTCCTCCACGCCAAGATCCCCTACGCCGTCCGGCCGCAAGGAGATCAAGGACGCCATCTGCTACCTTCGGATGCTGGCCATGGGGGACGATCTCGCCTTCAGCCGGGTGGTGAACGAGCCTCGCCGGGGGGTGGGCAAGAAGCGCATGGCCTTCCTTAGGGCCTACGCCCAGGAGAAGGGCTGCAGCCTGTACGGGGCGCTCCTCGAGAATCTGGACCACCCCATGATCCAGTCCTCCGACGCCGCTTCCTTCGTGACCCTGCTGAAAGCCTACGAGGACCACGAGGGCATGAAGATGAGCGAGCTATTGAGCCACCTGCTCACCGAAAGCGGGTACATGAAGATGTTGAAGCAGCTGGGGGACGGGGACCGGCTCGATAACATAGCGGAGCTGCTGCAGAGCTTAGAGGAATATGAAACCAGCGCAGGCGAAGATTGTACCCTGGAGGATTTCCTCTCGGAGGTGGCCCTCTTCACGGACCGGGACCGGGAGGATCGGAAGGACTCCGTGAAGCTCATGACCGTCCACAACGCCAAGGGGCTGGAGTTCCCCCACGTGATCGTGGCGAGCCTCAACGAGGGCGTCTTCCCCAGCCGCAAGACCGACACCGCCGAGCGCATGGAGGAGGAGCGCCGCCTCTGCTACGTGGCCTGCACCCGGGCGGAAAAGACCCTGACCCTCACCGAGGCCGCCGGGGTCTCCCACGAGGGCACGGCCCGGTACCCCTCCCGGTTCCTGTTCGAGATGGGGAAGGAGCACCTCAACTATCTCGTGGAGCTGGACCCGGCCTGGGAGGGGGAGGCCCGGCGCTACATCCGATCCACCCAGCGGCGCATGGCCCCGCCCCAGGACCCCCTCGCGCCCGGCGTCCGGGTGGAGCACGCCCTGTTCGGCAAGGGCACCGTTTTGGAGGTGGAGAAGGACCAGCAGTGCGTCGTCATCCGATTCGATTCCGGCCGGGAGCGGACCATCCGCTTCGACGGCCCCATCCGCATTCTATAGGAGGGAAAGGATATGCCCAGAACCATCAATCAGAAAGCCAAGGTCCTGTACGTCATGCGGCTGCTGCTGCAGGAGAGCGACGAGGACCATCCCCTGTCCACGGAGGACATCATCAGCAAGCTCAACGAGGCCGGGATCAGGGCCGAGCGCAAGAGCATCTACAGCGACATCGAGACCCTGCGGGACTTCGGGCTGGATGTTCACGGCAGCCGGGGCCGGTCCGCAGGCTACTACGTGGGCGAGCGGGACTTCGAGCTGCCGGAGATCAAGCTCCTCATCGACAGCGTCCAGTCCAGCAAGTTCATCACGGAGCGCAAGACCATGCAGCTCATCAAAAAGCTGGCCGGCCTCATGAGCGTCCACGAGGCGGCCCTCATGAAGCGGCAGCTGTTCGTGAAGAACCGGATCAAGAGCATGAACGAGTCCATCTACTACAACGTGGACGCCATCCACCAGGCCATCGCCGAGGACAAGCAGATCGAGTTTCGGTACTGCTCCTACACCCTCACCAAGGAGAAGAAGTTCCGCCGCAACGGCCGCCCCTATCGGGTGAGCCCCCTGGCCCTCTCCTGGGCGGAGGAGAACTACTACCTGATCGCCTACGAGGCCGAGGCCGGGAAGATCAAGCACTTTAGGGTGGACAAGATGGACGGCATCAAGGTCACGGAGATGTTTCGCCAGGGGAAGGACCTGCTGCCCGAGAAGGAGATGGGGGAGTACACCCGGAAGAACTTCTCCATGTTCGGCGGGGAGGAGCAGACCGTCACCCTCCGCTTCTCCAACCGGATGATCGGCGTGGTCATCGATACCTTCGGCAAGGACGTGGCCGTCACCAGCGTGGACCAGGACCATTTCCAGATCCGCACCACCGTGGCCGTGAGCCCCCAGTTCTTCGGCTGGCTCTTCGGCCTCGACGGGGAGGCCGCCATCACCGCCCCCCGGGAGGTCATGGAAGCGTTCCAGGCCCAGCTCCAACGGGTCAAGACGGGCTGCTGACGACAGAAAGGAGAAAGGATCATGACTATACCACAATTTTGCGAGATCGCCATGCTGTGCCTGTTCGGGTGCTCCTGGCCCTTCAACATCGCCAAGGCCCTCAGGACCAGGACCGCCAAGGGCAAGAGCGTCGTCTTCGAGGTGCTGGTCATCGTCGGCTATCTCATCGGCCTCTTCGGCAAGCTCTACGCCTACCGCCAGACCGGTACTTTGGCCTATTCCGTCTGGTTCTACATCGCCGACATCCTCATGGTCAGCGTGGACCTGGTGCTCTACTGCATCAACACCCGGCGGGACAAACTGGCGGCGCAGGGGTGAATTTTAACAGCCCGTGACCCATCCGTGAACCTTTCGTGACCCGGTGCCAAAGTCCTGCGAATGGGACAATTACTTTGATATGCTTGCTTCATCACAAGAGAGGAGGCAAGCGATATGGACAACAACTACGGGTATCTGGATCAGGAGGTGGAGCAGTTTGCCGCCTACGTGGACACGCTCAAGGAGGCGCGCAAGAACGACAAGATGGGCATCGGCTGCGGCACGGCCCTGATGCTGGTGATCGTTGGCTTCGTAGCGTTGGTGGAGATCACGAGCCTGCTTTTGTGATCCTTGCCCGCCCTGGCTGCGGACAATCAAGGGGGTTGACGCGTAAAGCGGCGACCTATGGAACGGTGCGCCGATCAGGCAAAATCCACGGCAAGGGGCGCTGAACGTAGAGCGCGGGAACGGCGCATACAGCCTAGATTGAGAAAAGAGCTGGAGAAAAGCGGAGGAAGATGCGTCTTTCTCCGTTTCTGTTTGTGTCCGGATCTATCGGCGGTCCATGAGCCCCGATCTTTAATGCCGTCTTAATTTCTGCGCGATCCGCCTTAACGCCGTCTTTGCAGGGAATGGGGTAAGATAGGACCATCCAAAGGGAAAGGAGGTCCGTCATGGGCAGGCGCATCTTCGGGAAGCAAGTTAGCTCCTTTCAAATCGTCATCCTGGGTCTTGCGGCCGTCATCCTGCTGGGCACGGGCCTGCTGATGCTGCCCGTTTCGTCCCGGGCGGGCACATGGACCTCCATAGACGACGCTCTGTTCACCGCCACCTCCGCCGTGTGCGTGACCGGTCTGGTGGTCAAGGATACGGCGATCTACTGGTCCTTCTTCGGACAGGCGGTCATTTTGATCCTGATCCAGATCGGCGGTCTGGGCATCGTCACAATCACGGCCTTCATCGCCACCGTCTCCGGGCGAAAGATCTCGCTGCTGCAGCGAAGCATGCTCCAGGAGAGCCTCTCGGCGTTTCAGGTGGGCGGCATCGTGAAGCTGACCTGGTTCATCTGCAGGGTGGCCCTGGTGGCGGAACTGTCGGGCGCCCTGCTGATGCTGCCTGCGTTTCTGCCCCTCTACGGCAGAGCCGGGATATGGATGGCCCTGTTCCATTCCGTATCCGCCTTCTGCAACGCGGGCTTCGACGTGATGGGCGCCTATACCGGCCCCTATTCCTCCCTGACCTCCTTCAGCGCCCGGGCCGGGATCGTCCTGCCGGTGACGCTGCTGATCGTCGTCGGCGGCATTGGTTTTCTGACCTGGGACGACATGGCGAAGCATCGGTTCCGGCTTAGGCGCTACCGGATGCAGAGCAAGGTGATCCTGACCGCCACGGCCCTGCTGGTGCTCCTGCCCGCGCTGGTATTCTTCCTGAACGACTTTTCCGATTTTGGGCTGAAGGAACGCGCCCTCGCCGCCCTGTTCCAGGCGGTGACGCCCCGGACCGCTGGGTTCAATACAGTGGATATGAATCGCCTCACCAGCGCGGGCCGGGCTATGACCGTGGTGCTGATGCTTGTGGGCGGGGCTCCAGGCTCCACGGCGGGCGGCGTGAAGACCACCACCGTGGCCGTGCTCCTCGCCAACGCGACAGCGGTCATCCGGCGCAGGAAGGACCCCCGGCTCTTCAACCGCCGCATCGACGGGGACACGGTGAAGAGCGCGTCCACGCTGCTGATGCTGTATCTGCTTCTGGCGCTCCTGGGCGCGTTCGTCATCAGCGCCGGGGAGGGGCTTTCTTTCGAAACCTGCCTCTTCGAGACCGCCTCCGCCATCGGCACCGTGGGGCTGTCTCTGGGCATCACGCCGACGCTGGGGCTCCTCTCTCGGGGCGTGCTGGTGGGGCTCATGTTCTTTGGACGGGCCGGCGCGCTCACGCTTCTGTTCGCCGCCGTCAACAGCATCGAGCCCCAGGTGGCCCAGTATCCATTGGGCCGGATCAACGTGGGATAAAAAGGAGGACGTCATGAAATCCATTCTTCTGATCGGGACCAACCGGCTGGGATCGCTCCTGGTGCGGGAGTTCCATAAGCTGGGCCATCAGGTCATGGCCGTGGACAAGAACGAGGCGCGGATCAACAGCGTCCTGCCCTTCGTGACCGACGCCCAGATCGGCGACAGCACCAACGCAGCCTTTCTGCGGTCATTGGGCGTCGCCAGCTTCGACGTGTGCATCGTCACCATCGGCGGCGATTTCCAGAGTTCCTTGGAGACCACGTCCCTGCTGAAGGAGCTGGGGGGCAAGCTGGTGGTGGCCCGGGCGGACAGGGAGGTCCAGGCCAAGTTCCTCCTGCGCAACGGGGCCGACGAGGTCATCAGCCCCGAAAAGCAGGTGGCGGAGTGGGCGGCCATCCGCTACGCCTCCGACCACGTTCTCGATTACGTGAAGTTGGACGAGGAACACGCCATCTTCGAGGTGGCCGTGCCCGGGGAATGGGCCGGGCGGAGCGTGGGGCAGATCGACATCCGCAAACGATACGAGATCAACATCCTGGGCGTGAAGCGGCATGGGCGGATGGACCTGTCCGTGACGTCTGAACTTGTCCTGACCGGCGACATGACGCTGCTGGTGCTGGGGGAGAAGAAAGCGATCCGAAAGTGTTTTCGGATTTGACCCGTCGACAGCCAAAGGGGGTGTGCGATATGAAGGACCTGATTCTGATACTGGCGATCCTGGGGGCCTTCGCAGCCGGATTCTATGTGATCGACCGCCTGGGAAAAGCGCTGGACGAAAAGACCGCCGGGCGCCGCAGGAGAAGGGGCCGATGCCTGTTCAAGTGAGAGTGGCAGAACGGGGAAACATATGATATACTGTCGTCAACCCGATCGAAGGACGTGAACCATATGGAAAAAAGCGGTCAAAGCGAGCATATCCTGGTCTGCATCTCCCCGTCGCCCTCCAATCCCAAGGTGGTGGCGGCGGCGGCTCGGATGGCGGCGGCCTTCCACGCCTCTCTGACCGCCATCTACGTGAAGCCCACCACCCTTTCGGAGGCGGACAGGACCCGGCTCCAGAACAACATCCGCTATGCGGAGCAGTGCGGCGCGTCCGTCACCACCATCGTGGGGGACGACGTGCCCGGCCAGGTAGCGGAGTACGCCCATATCTCCGGCACCACCAAGATCGTGGTGGGGCGCAGCGCTATCCGGCGCCGCCACTTCTGGAGCAAGCCGCCCCTGACGGAGCAGATCATCCTGAACGCGCCGGACGTGGACGTATACATCATCCCTGATTCCGCTGCAGATCTGAAACAGCAGAAGGAAGATTCCCGCATGGCTGATCCCATGCGCCCCACCTGGAAGGAATCCCTCTACACCCTACTGCTCCTCATGGCGGCCACGGTCATCGGGCTCCTCTTCACCCGGTTCGGCTTCTCGGAAGCTAACATCATCACCGTCTTCATCCTGTGCGTCCTGATTGTCTCCGTGGTCACCGTCAGTCCCGTCTACAGCGTGGTGGGATCCCTTCTCAGCGTTCTGCTGTTCAATTGGTTCTTCATCGACCCCAAGTTCAGCTTCCATACCTACGAGCCGGAATACGCCGTGACCTTCGCCGTCATGCTCGTCTCCTCCCTCATCACAGGGACGTTGGCCAACCGCATGAAGCTGAACGCCCGGCAGAGCGCCCGGGAGGCCTTTCGGACCAAGGTGCTGCTGGACACCAACCAGCTGCTGCAGAAGGCGGAGCGCCCGGAGGCGGCTGTGGAGACCACCGCCCATCAGATCATCACCCTGCTCAGCCGGGACGTGGTGATCTTTCCCCGCACAGAGGCCGGCGGCCTGGGGGCGGGGATGACCTTCCGCGCCGCCTATGGCGCGGAGGACAGCGTTCCTGATGAGAACGAAGAGAAGATCGCCCGGTGGGTCTTTGAAAACCAGCGGTCCGCGGGCTACCGGCTGGACCGGTTCGAGGGGGCCGCCGCCCAGTATCACGCCATCTGCCTCAACGGCTATTGCTACGGGGTCATCGCCATCCGCCTGGATCGGGCGCCCCTGGAACCCTATGAAAACAGCATCGTGGTGTCCATCCTGGGCGAGTGCGCCCTGGCGCTGGAGAATCTGAGGAACGCGGCGGAGAAGGAACAGGCGGATCTGATGGTCCGCAAGGAGCAGCTTCGGTCCAACCTGCTGCGGTCCATCTCCCATGACATCCGCACGCCGCTCACGTCCATCTCCGGCAACGCCAGCAACCTGCTCAGCCACTACGGACAGCTGGACGACGAGACCCGCCGGCAGATCTTCTCCGACATCTACGACGACGCAGAGTGGCTCATCGACCTGGTGGAGAACCTTCTCTCCATCTCCCGCATCGAAAACGGACAGATGGAGCTGCACCTCTCCTCGGAGGTCATGGGCGACGTGATCGAAGAAGCTTTGAAGCATGTGGACCGGAACGCCGCCCAGCACCATATTGCCGTGAAATCCACGGACGACATCCTGCTGTTGGACATGGACGCCCGGCTCATCATGCAGGTGCTGATCAACCTCATCAACAACGCCGTCAAGAACACGCCGGCGGGCTCCCATATCTTGATCGAGAGCCGACGGGCGGGCAGCGAAGCCGAGGTCGTCGTCCGGGACGACGGGCCGGGCATCCCGGACGACGTGAAGCCCCATGTGTTCGAGATGTTCTACACGGGGCAGAACAAGGTGGCCGACGGCCGCCGGGGCCTGGGCCTGGGACTGGCCCTCTGCAAAGCCATCGTGGAGAGCCACGGGGGCCGGATCTCCCTCACCGACAGCGCCCCCACGGGCTGCTGCTTCACCGTTTCCCTGCCCATGAAGGAGGTACAAGTGGATGAATAGCCCCATGATCCTGGTCATCGAGGATGACGCGCCCGTGCGGAACCTGATCGTCACCACCCTGAAAACCCACGACTATCGGTATCTCACCGCCAAAAACGGGGCCGAGGCCATCCTCATGGCCGCCTCCCATAACCCCGACGTGCTGTTCCTCGACCTGGGCCTTCCCGATATGGACGGTATCGACGTCATACGCCAGGTCAGGACCTGGTCCAACCTGCCCATCATCGTCATCAGCGCCCGCAGCGACGACGGGGACAAGATCGAAGCCCTGGACGCCGGGGCGGACGACTATCTCACCAAGCCCTTCTCCGTGGAGGAGCTGCTGGCGCGGCTCAGGGTCACGCTGCGGCGGCTGTCCCTCATGAGCAGCGACGTGGGTGCGGACAAGTCCGTGTACACCAACGGGCGGCTTCGGATCGACTACTCCGCCGGCTGCGCCTATCTGGACGGCGAGGAGCTGAAGCTGACCCCCATGGAATACAGGATACTCTGCCTGCTGGCGAAAAACACGGGCAAGGTGCTGACCCATACCTTCATCACCCAGAGCATCTACGGCCGGAACTGGGACAACGACATCGCCTCCCTGCGGGTGTTCATGACCACCCTGCGCAAGAAGATAGAGCCCGATCCGGATTCCCCCAAGTATATCCAGACCCACATCGGCATCGGCTATCGTATGTTGAAGATAGATTAGCTGTACTCTTTCCCGGCAGCAGCTTAATGAGCGCTCGTGCGTTTGCATCACCGGATGAACCAGAGCGATCCGCGAACCGACCGCACCTACACCAACGCCGAAACGAGACGTAAAACAAAACAGATGAGGAGACCGAAGATAGTGGGCAGAAGGGCCGAAAGGAGGGTCCAGCCCCAGGAGCCGGTCTCCTTTTTGATGGTCAGGAGGGTGGTGGAGCAGGGGAAGTGGAGGAGGCTGAAGACCATGAAGGCGAGGGCCGTCCACCGGGTCCACCCGGCGGCCAGGAGGGCTGGCCCGAGAGCTCCCGCCGCAGCCGTTGAGGACAGGGCGCCCACGGCCCCGTAGCCTCGCAGGGTCAGGGGGAGGACGATCTCGTTGGCCGGGAGGCCCAGCAAAAAGCCGGAGAGGATGGCCCCGTCCAGGCCGAAGGCCCGGCCCACCGGGTCCAGGAGGCGCACCAGCCGGGAAAGGAGGGAGGGGCCCTCCTGGGGCAGGCTTCCCAGCAGGTAGAGGATAAGGCCGCAGGGGGCCGCCACCGTCACCGCCCGAAGGAGGATGCGCAAAGTGCGGTCGAGAAGGGACCGGACGATCACCTTCCCCACCTGGGGCTTGCGGAAGGGGGGCAGCTCCAGGGTGTAGGCGGAGGGCTGGCCCCGAAGGATGGTCCGGGACAGCAGGAAGGAGAGGCCCAGGGTCATGGCCACCGAGAAGGCCATGAGGCCCACCATGAGCCCCGCCGACAGGAGCCCGCCGCCGAAGAACACGGTGCACAGGGTCAACAGGGCCGGGAACCGGCCGTTGCAGGGGGTAACGGCGTTGGTCAGGATGGCGATGAGCCGCTCCCGCCGGGAGTCGATGATCCGGCAGCCCGTGACGCCCACAGCGTTGCACCCGAAGCCCATGCACACGGTCAAAGCCTGCTTGCCGCAGGCGTGGCAGCAGGCGAAGCACCGGTCCAGGTTGAAGGCCACCCGAGGCAGGTACCCCAGGTCCTCCAAAAGGGTGAACAGGGGGAAGAACAGGGCCATGGGCGGCAGCATCACCGCCACCACCGTAGCCGTGGTGCCGTAGACCCCGTCCATCAGGGCCCCGATCAGGAAGGTCAGCGTCAGAAAGAACACCAGCCCAAGGAGGAGCAGCATGGCGGGGACGCCCAAAAGTTGCCCCGTCAGGAGCCGATCCGCCCGCCGCTGCCGGTCCCGGGCGGCCCCGTTTCCCTGCCGGACGGCCAGGGCGCACAGCTCCCCGGCCCGCCGGTGGCAGGCCTCCGCCCAGGTCTCTCCGGGCCGGAGGGTCAGGGGCTCCAGCTTCGGCGCGGGCCCGTCCACCAGATCTAAAGCCCCGCGCAGGGCCTCCCGGACCCCCCGGCCGCTGCGGGCCGCCGCGCCGATCACCGGCACGCCCAGGGCCTTAGAGAGGGCCGCCGTGTCCACCTGGACGCCCTGCTTCTTCGCCTCGTCCAGCAGGTTCACGCACAGCACCGTCCGGGGCTGCACCGTCAGGATCTCCAGGGCAAGGGGCAGGCTCCGCCGAAGGCTGGTGCCGTCCAGGACCACGATGCAGGCGTCCGCCCGGCCGGATCGAACGAAGTCCGCCGCCGCCCGCTCCTCCTCGGACACGGGCCGGAGGGAGTAGGTCCCCGGCACGTCCACCAGCGTCAGGGCCCGCCCGTCCACCCGGGCCGTGCCCGATTGGAGGCCCACGGTCTTGCCCGTCCAGTTGCCCGTGTGCTGCCGAAGGCCCGTGGCGGCGTTGAACAGAGTGCTCTTGCCCACGTTGGGGTTGCCGCAGAGGCCCACGACGGGGGTCATGGTTCCGCCACGGCCACCGTGGCCGCGTCCTTCTGTCTCAGGGCGATGACCGTGTCGCACACCAGGTACGCCCGGGGGTCCCCCAGAGGGGCCGCGTACAGGGGCGTGATCTCGCCCTCGGGCACGAAGCCCAGGTCCAGCAGCCGCCCCCTTAGGGGCTCCTGGGCGGACAGGGACAAAATGCGGGCGGTCTTCCCTAGCGGCAGGCGGGAGAGAGGGAGCATAGGCGGACCTCCTGAAAAATAGTATTGGTATACTATGGCGTCCGGGACGGTTTTGTGCCTCTGCGCCTTCCCTGCGGGGAAGCACATCGTGAAAAAACCTTGCGCCGCCGCCCCTTTCCTGCTATACTTTATCTATCAATGCGGGGAGGGCACGGCTCATGGAACTCTTGACGACCATTACCACCAACATCGCTCACGTGGGCATCGAGCTGTTGGAGATCGCCGCCATGGGGATTCTCCTTTACGGCAGCGGCAAGACCGTCTGGATGCTGATCCGCCACAAGCCCCACATAACCCTGTCCCTGACCCGATTCATGAACATCGCCCTCATCATCATGCTCTGCGCGGAGATCGTCCGGCTGGTGCTGGTCCGCACCCCCATCGAGCTGGCCATCGTGGCGGGCATGGTGGTGCTCCACGGCGCCATCTCCTTCCTCATCTCCTGGGAGGTGGATCGGGAGCATTCCCACGATAAGGAGCGAGCCACGAGCGAACAGTCCGATCAGGAGGACGTGCTGCTGTAAGCGGCGCGTCCTTTCGCATATCTCACAATAAAACAGCATATAAGGAGACCTGACCATGGCAAAGCATCGCACGTACACGGAAAATGACCTGCGCTATCTCAAAATGCTGGCCCGCATGTTCCCCACCGTCCGGGCCGCGGCCACGGAGATCATCAACCTGAACGCCATCATGAACCTGCCCAAGGGCTGCGAGCACTTCATCTCCGACGTCCACGGGGAGCACGAGGCCTTCCTCCATATCCTCAACTCCTGCTCCGGCGTGATCCGGGAGCGCTTGGACGAACTCTTTGCCAACGCCGTTTCCCGGGACGAGCTCAACCAGCTGGCCACCCTTATCTATTATCCCAAGGAGAAGCTGGAGCAGATCAAGCCCCAGATCAAGGACATGGAGGAGTGGTATCGGATCACCATCCACCGGCTCATCCAGGTGGCCCGGGCCACCAGCGAGCGGTACACCCGGTCCAAGGTCCGCAAGGCCCTGCCCCCGGACTTCGCCTACATCCTGGACGAGCTCCTCTACACCCACGGGGAGGACCTGGACAAGCGGGACTACTTCGAAAACATCATCTCCACCATCATCGCCATCGGCCAGGCCCCGGACCTGATCGCCGCCATCTGCGCCCTCATCAAGTGGGCCGCCGTGGATCGGCTCCATCTGGTGGGCGACATCTTCGATCGGGGGCCCCGGGCGGACATCATCTGCGATTCCCTCCTGCAGCACCACAGCGTGGACATCCAGTGGGGCAACCACGACATCCTGTGGATGGGCGCGGCCTCCGGCTCCCGGACGCTGGTGGCCACCGTGGTATCGAACTCCATCCACTACAACAACCTGGAGGTGGTGGAGACGGGCTACGGCATCTCCCTCAGGCCCCTCAGCGTGTTCGCCAACGAGGTGTACAAGAACACCGACGTAAGCCGCTTCGCCGTGAAGCTCATGGGCGAGGAGGCGTTGGGCGTGTCCGAGAAGGACAAGCTCCTGTCCGCCCGGATGCACAAGGCCATCACCGTGATCCTCTTCAAGCTGGAGGGCCAGAAGATCCTCCGGCACCCGGAGTACGGCATGGAGGATCGGCTCCTCCTCGATAAGATCGACTATGAGAACAGATGCGTCACCATCAACGGCGTCACCTGGCCCCTGGAGGACGTGGACTTCCCCACCGTGGACCCCAAGGACCCATACGCCCTGACCCCCGAGGAGAGCTCCGTCATCGACCAGCTCACCAGCTCCTTCCTCAACAGCGAGAAGCTCCAGCGGCATATCCGCTTCCTGTATTCCAAGGGCAGCATCTACAAGATCTTCAACGGGAATCTGCTGTTCCACGGCTGCATCCCCATGGACAAGGAGGGGAACTTCCTCACCTTCAACCTGGACGGGGTGGATAGGAGCGGCAAGGACTTTTTGGACTACGCCGACGCCGCCGCCCGCCGGGCCTACTACTACAAGATGGGCACCCCCGAGCGGGAACTGGGCATGGACTTCCTCTGGTTCCTGTGGGCCGGGCGCAACAGCCCCATCTTCGGCAAGGACCGCATGACCACCTTCGAGCGCCGGCTTATCAAGGACGAAAGCTCCTGGTCCGAGCCCAAGAACCCCTACTACACCCTCTATGAGCAGCCCGAGATCTGCGACAAGATACTCAAGGAGTTCGGCCTGGAGGGGCCTCACTGCCACGTTATCAACGGGCACGTGCCCGTGAAGGCCAAGAAGGGGGAGAGCCCCCTGAAGGCCGGGGGAAAGCTGATCGTCATCGACGGCGGCTTCTGCAAGGCGTATCAGTCCACCTCCGGCATCGCCGGCTACACCCTGATCTACACCTCCTACAGCTTCCGCATCCCTCCTCCACCAACGTGTTCGAGCTGTTGGAGAGCCGCCAGAAGATCAAGGAGACCGACACGGGCCGGGAGCTCCAAAAACAGATCGACGATTTGCTCCTCCTTCTGGACGCCTTCCACGACGGCGTGGTGGCCGAGGACCACAAGAGCAAGTAGGGGAGGCCGATTCTGTTTTGCCGCTTTTTCTCTTTGGAGAAAGAGAAAAAGCGGCGCAAAAAGAGAAATCAGGGAGGGAAAGCAGGGATAGGGACGATAGCTTTTCCTCTTCCTGAAAGTTTTTTGGTTGCAACTTTTTTACAAAAAAGGTGCGTGCTTTCATTCAGTTCCTATTAAAAACAAAACTATCCCATACACTACGCTGGACCCGATGCCGTAAACTAGCACCGGCCCGGCGATCTGGAAGAGCTTGGCGGCGGTGCCGGTGATGAGCCCCTCCGAGCGGAACTCCATGGCCGGGGCCACGATGGAGTTGGCGAAGCCCGTGATGGGCACTACGGTCCCCGCCCCGGCGAAGCTGGCGATCCTGTCGAAGACCCCCAGGGCCGTCAAGAGCCCCGCCAGGAAGATGAGACTGATGGAGCACAGGGCCCCCGCCTCATCCTTGTTAAGGCCCAGATACGTCTTGCCCAGGTCTGAGACGAGCTGCCCCAGGCAGCAGATGAGGCCGCCCACCAGGAAGGCCTTCAGGCACATGAGCCCCGTCTTCGATCGGGGCAGCAGCTGGTTGACCCGCTTTTGGTATTCCTGGGCTGTCATGAGCGCTCCTCCCGCCGGACGGTCTCCCGCCGCCGGATCTCCCGATCCCCGGGGCAGGTCCGGCCGACGCCGATGGGGTCCGTGGGGTAGAAGCGGGTGCGGCAGGGCCCGTCCCCGGAGGGGGAGGGGAAGTAGTTGGTTCTGTCCACGCTGTAGAGGCCCTGGCCCCCGGGCGCCTTCTCCCGCCGGAAGCGGGGCAGCAGCACCGCCAGGGCGATGGTGAGCAGCAGCAGCCCCAGCAGCAGATACAGGTACGTGGAACGGGTCATGGCCTTTCCTCCTTTTCGTTCGATAGGAAAAGCATGGTCCGTTTCGCGGCAAAGTATGCAAAAAAGCGGCCCCGCCCCTACGGCAGGACCGCTTTTGTTTTGAAAGATCAGCTGTTTTCCCGAGGCAGCTGCACTGTGAAACTGGTGCCAGTTGCTTCGTTGCTCTCGGCTAAGACGCTGCCGCCCATGCTCTCCGCCACGCTCTGCACGATGGCGAGGCCCAGCCCGGAGCTCTCGGAGGCGGTGCGGCTCTTGTCCGCCCGGTAGAAGCGCTCGAACACGTGGGGCAGGTCCTCGGCGGGGATGTAGGAGCCGGTGTTGTGGACGGTGAGCTTGGCCTTCTTGCCTGCCTTCTCCAGGGACACGGAGATGGCGCTGCCCGGGGCGGCGTACTTGCAGGCGTTGTCCAGCAAACATTCGAGGACGCTCTGGACCTGGGCCCGGTTCCCCTTGACGATAAGGTCGCTCTCCACGTTCTCCTCGATGGTGAGCCCCTTTTCGAAGGCCGTGGCCTCGAAAGCGAGGGCGCTCTCCATGACCATGTCGCTGAGGTCCATGCTCTCCCAGGCGCCCCGGTTGGGGTCGTCCTCCATCCGGGCCAGGGTCAGCATCTTCTGGACCAGGTCCTTCATACGCCGTCCGGCGGCCTCGATCCGGTCCAGCTCCGGCGTGTCGTCAGCGCTCTGCTGCTTCAACAGCTCGCTGTTGCTCAAGATGACGGTCAGCGGGGTCTTGAGGTCGTGGGATGCGTCCGCCACGAACTGCCGCTGCATGTCCCAGGCCTGGGCCATGGGCTTCACCGCCCAGCCGGACAGGAGCCATACGAGGAGCAGCAGCGCCAGCCAGGTCCCCCCCGCGAACAGGCCCAGGGCCTTCGCGGCGGCGGTCACCAGCCTATCCTCCATGGCCGTGTCCACCACCGCCACGTAGGTCTTCCCGTTGCGCTCCTCCACCGAGGCTCGGACGCCCTTGTTCTTCAGCTTCCCGCCCCGGGCGGCCTCCTTGGCGAGCTCCTGCTGCTCCTCCTCGGAGAAGTGCTCCAAGGTGGCGTCGCCCTTATTCTCGATGGCCCCGGTCTCCGGGTCGATGGTCAGCACCACGGCCCGCTCGAATCGGTTGCCCCGGCCTTCGCCGCCGGGCTTCTCCCCCAGGGAGACCATCAGCGAGCGCTTGAGCATCTGGTCCGCGTCGGCGTAGATCACCCGCCGGGCGCCCACGAACAGGACGCCGGTGACGATGAGCAGCACCAGCGTGACCACGGCCATGCTGGTGAGGATGAACCTTCGCTTCAGCTTCTTGATCATTTCTCCACCGCCTCCAGCCGGTAGCCGAACTTGCGCAGGGTGGCGATCTGCACGGGGGCCTTCAGAAAGGCCAGCTTCTTGCGCAGGAAGGAGATGTAGACCTCCACGTTGTTGTCCTCCGCGTCGCTCTCGAAGCCCCAGACCTTGTTGATCAGGGTCTCCTTGCTGACGATGGCCGCGCCGTTGGCCATGAAGATGCGCATGATGGAGAACTCCTTCTTGCCAAGGCGCACCTTCTTGTCCCCGTAGCATAGGTCGCAGGTGGACAGGTTCAGCGTCAAATCCCCGAAGGTGAGCTCGTCCATGACCACCTCCCCCTGTCGCCGGGTCAGGGCCCGGACGCAGGCCAAAAGCTCCGACATCTCGAAGGGCTTGGTCAGGTAGTAGTCCGCGCCGCTGTCCAAGCCCCGCACCTTGTCGCCGGTCTCGGTCCGGGCGGTGAGCATAAGGATGGGCGTGTCGATCCGGGCCCGGCGCAGCTCCTTGGCCACGGCGAACCCGTCCTTCTTGGGCAGCATGATATCGAGGACGATGAGGTCGTAGGTGTCGGAGAGACTGTTGTCAAGGCCGCTTTCTCCGTCGTAGCTGATGTCGCTTTCAAAATGGGCGCTCTTGAGCATCTCGCCCAGCGTCCGGGCGAGGGCCCTGTCGTCCTCCACGATCAACGCGCGCATGATGGTATCCCCCTCACGATTTTTCTACACTCTACGCCCCGAACCTGAAAAAAGCCTGAACCTTTAGAGGAACAGGCAGAAAATGATGGGCAAAAAGATGGCGGGCAGCAGGTCCATGACCTTGATGCGGGTGATCTTCAGCATGTTGAGGCCGATGGGCACCAAGAGGAGGGAGCCCACCGCGCCCATCTCCACCGCAGAGGCGGCGAAGAAGGAGGCGCTGAATATGCCGAGGACGGTGAAGAGGCCCTGGTAGAGGAACACCGCCGCCGCAGAGAGGAGCACGCCGCTGCCCAACGCGGAGGCAAGGAGCATGGCGGAGATGCCGTCGATGAGGGCCTTGGCGAACAGGGTGGCGTGGTCCGCGGAGAAGCCGTCCTGGAGCGCCCCGGTGACCGCCATGGCGCCGGTGCAGAAGAGGAGGGACGCGCTGACGAACCCGGCGGCGAAGCCCGCCTGCTTGTCGGGGCCCACCAGCTTGCCGCTCAGCTTGTCCGCCAGGCGATGGAAGCCGTCGTCGATGGAGAGGAGGGCGCCGATAGCCGCGCCCACGGCCAAAGAGAGGATCATGACCAGGGTCTTTTCCCCCTTCAGCGCGCCGGAGAGGCCGATGAGGATCACGCCCAGGGCCAGGGCCTCCATGACCCGCTCCTGGAGCTTTGGGGGGATGCCCTTGTGAAACAGTAAGCCTGCGCCGCCGCCCAGCAGGATGGCGGCGGCGTTGACGATGGTGCCGAGACCTTTCATGGGGTTACCTTTTTGCTTTTTATTTTGCCGCTTTTTCTCTTTAGACAAAGAGAAAAAGCGGCGGAAAAAGAGAAACTCAAGAGATATTCGTGTTTTTCGTCCTTATACCCGTTCCACCGAGAGCCGGACTGCTTCGCCGTTGATGTCCCAGTCCTTCTCGTAGCCGGAGAGGTCGCCAGAGACGGCGTCGGCCAGGGTGTCGGCGGCGATATCCTGAGCGTACTTCTCGAACACGGCCTTCACCTTGTCGCTGCCGGCGTAGCCGATGCGGATATGGTCCGCCACCTCGAAGCCCGCCTCCTTGCGCATGGTCTGGAGCTTGCTGGTGAGCTCCCGGACGAAGCCCAGCTCGATGAGCTCCGGCGTCAGGTTGGTATCAAGGACCACGGTCACCTGCCCGTCGGTCTCGGAAACCAATCCTTCCTTCTTCACGGCGGTGACCAGCACGTCCGCCTCGGTGAGCTCCACAACTTGGCCGCCCGTCTCGAAGCAATATTTGCCGTCCGCCTTGATGGCGTTCACGATCTCGTCCCCAGCCCCGGGCTCGGCCATCTTGCTGCGGATGGCCCCCAGGAGCTTGCCGTACTTGGGCCCCAGGGTCCTTAGCTGAGGCTTCACCGCGTAGCTGATGAACCCGGAGGCGTCGGACACGAAGCTGACCGCCTTCACGTTCAGCTCCTCGGCGATGATGGTGCCGTAGCCCTCACTAAGGGGCTCGCCCTGGACGTACATGGCGGCAAGGGGCTGGCGGATCTTCATGGCGGCGTTGTTCCGGGCGGCCCGGCCCAGCGTCACGATGGAGAGGACCTCCTCCATGTTCTTCTCCAGATCCGCGTCGATCAGCGTTTCGTCCGCCGCGGGGAAGTCGCAAAGGTGCACGGAGAGGGGCGCGTCCTTCTCCACCCGGCGGACCATGTTCTGGTAGATGCTCTCCGCCATGAAGGGTACGAAGGGGGCGCTGATGAGGGTCAGCTCCTTCAGCACCGTGTAGAGGGTCATGTAGGCCGCCTCCTTGTCGGCGGTCATCTCGCTCCCCCAATACCGGTTCCGGCACCGGCGCACGTACCAGTTGGAGAGCTCGTCCACGAAGCTCTGGAGCTCCCGGCCCGCCTCGGTGATCTTCAGGGCACTAAGGTCCGCGTCCACGGTCTTCACCAGAGTCTGCATCCGGGAAAGGACCCAGCGATCCATGAAGGACAGGTTTTCCCGCCGCAGCTCATGCTTGGTGGGATCGAACTCGTCGATATCCGCGTAGAGGATGTAGAAGGCGTAGGTGTTCCACAGCGTGCCCATGAACTTGCGCTGATACTCGCTGACCGCGTCGCCGGAGAACCGGGAGGGCAGCCAGGGGCTGGAGCCCGTGTAGAAGTACCAGCGGACGGCGTCGGCGCCCTGGGCGTCCAGCACGTCGAAGGGGTTGACCACGTTCCCCAGGTGCTTGCTCATCTTCTTGCCGTCCTTATCGCACACGAGGCCCAGGACCACGCAGTTCTTGAAGGGCGCTTCGTCGAAGAGCAGGGTGGCGATGGCGAGCAGGGTATAGAACCAGCCCCGGGTCTGGTCGATGGCTTCGGAGATGAAGTCGGCGGGGTACCGGCGCTGGAACTTCTCCTTGTTCTCGAAGGGATAGTGCCACTGGGCGAAGGGCATGGAGCCGGAGTCGAACCAGCAGTCCATGACCACGCTCTCCCGCTTCATGCGCCCGCCGCACTGGGGGCACAGGACGGTGACCTGGTCGATGTAGGGCTTGTGGAGCTCGATATCCTCCGGGCAGTCCGGGCTCATGGCCTTTAGCTCCGCCTTGCTGCCCATGACGTGGACCTTCCCGCAGTCCGGACAGACCCACACGGGGAAGGGGGTGCCCCAGTACCGCTCCCTCGTCACGGCCCAGTCGATGACGTTCTCCACGAAGTTGCCCATGCGGCCGTCCCGGATGGTCTCGGGGATCCAGTTGACGCTCTTGGTGAACCGGACCAGCTTGTCCTTCACCGCGGTCATTAGTAGATGAGGGGCGTATCGCAGCGCCAGCAGAAGGGGTAGCTGTGCTCGAACTGGGGCGCGCTGAACAGCTTCTCCTGCCGCTTCAGGTCCTCCAGGACGGGCTTGTCCGCGTCCTTCACGAAGAGGCCGTCGAAGGGGGTGCCGCCGCACATATGGCCGGAGGTGTTGACGAGCTGCAGGAAGGGCAGGTCGTAGACCTTGCCCACCCGGTTGTCGTCCTCGCCGAAGGCGGGGGCGATGTGGACCACGCCGGTGCCCTCGTCCAACGTCACGTAGTTGTCCGCCACCACCCGGTAGCCCTTCTTGCCGCCAAAACCGGCGCTCATGTCGAACAGGGGCTCGTACTCCGTGCCCACGAGATCGGCGCCGGAGAAGGTCTCCATGATCTCCACGTCCTCGCCCAGCACGTTCTTCACCAGCCCTTCGGCCAGGATGTACACCCCGTCCTCCCGGCGGGCCTTCACGTAGGTCTCATGGGCGTTGACGCACAAGGCTACGTTGCTGGGCAGCGTCCAGGGGGTGGTGGTCCACGCCAGGATGCAGGTGCCGCTGCCGTCCTTCAGGTAGAACTTGGCGATGGCGGAGGTCTCCTTCACGTCCTTGTAGCCCTGAGCCACCTCGTGGGAGGAGAGGGCCGTGCCGCAGCGGGGGCAGTAGGGCACGATCTTGTAGCCCTTATAGAGGAGTCCCTTGTCGTAGATGGTTTTCAGCGCCCACCACTCGGACTCGATGTAGTCGTCGTGATAGGTCACGTAGGGATCGTCCATGTCCATCCAGTAACCCACCCGGTCGGACATGTCCGCCCACTCGGCGGAATATTTCCATACGGACTTCTTGCAGCCCTCGATGAAGGGCTCCACGCCGTACTGCTCGATCTGCTCCTTGCCGTCGAGACCCAGCTGCTTCTCCACCTCCAGCTCCACGGGCAGGCCGTGGGTGTCCCAGCCGGCCTTCCTAAGCACGTCGTAGCCCTTCATGGTCCGGTAGCGGGGGATGATGTCCTTGATGCTCCGGGTCAGCACGTGGCCGATGTGGGGCTTGCCGTTGGCCGTGGGGGGGCCGTCGAAGACGGTGTAGGCGGGGGCGCCCTTGCGGAGCTCCACGCTCTTCTCGAACACATGGTTTTCCTTCCAGAAGGCCAGCACCTGCTTCTCCCGGTCCACGAACTTCAGATCCGTCGATACTTTGTCGTACATACGTTCCTCCAACTGTTTATTGAAAATAAAAAATCTTCCGCCCCAATACGGGGCGAAAGACCTGATCTTCCGCGGTACCACCCGCCTTGCGCAGCCGAAAGCCGCGCCGCTCGTATGCCCCTGTAACGGAGGGCCGCCGGAGGCCGCTACTTCTCTTTCACGTCCCCGCTCCCGGGTGATCTCACGCATGGGCCCCTTGCCGCCTCGCACCGCCCGCGGCTCGCTTGAAGGGGGAGGCATCCGCTACCTGTCCCGATCCACGTTTGGCAGTATTATACATGGAGGGGGAGGATTTGTAAAGAGACGTTTTTGTTCCTTTTTCTCTTCGGTGAAGAGGAAAAAGGAACCGAAAAAAGAGAAGCACAAGAATAATAATGGGAAGTACAGCGTCAGCCATACTTCCCGATTGCGTTTCTTTTGGGTGCCTTTTCTTTACAAAGAAAAGGCACAGATGCTTTCAATACTACCTCTATTCGTGGAGCTGGCGCTCCCGCTGGAGCTCGTCCCGTTTGCCCTGGATGCGGCCGTAGCAATAGGCCAAGAACCCGGCGCACAGAAGGTTGATGACGCCCAGGCTTGAATACCTCAGGTTGGATAGTCCGATGCCCAGGTTCATGAGTATGACCGCCAGCAGCATCCGGCAGATGTTGCTCAAGTGCTGTATCCGGGAGTCGAGATCACTGTTGAGCTCAAATTCACCCAACTCAGCCTTACGGCGGAAGAATACCCACATAGCCATCCGGCCGATGTGCTCCGCCCCCATTTCCCTCAAAAACGACTCGTAGGCCACATCCCGCCTGCGGAACTCCTCGCGGATGATGTACTCGCCCGGCTCAGTCTTTTCAAAATAGTAGGTGGCGAAGCCAACCCGACAGAGAGCCCAGCCCCCCGCGGCCATGGAATTGAGCCAAATCTCCTCCTCTTCGAACTGCCACACCCAGAACCATCTGACTACCTTCTTCGTTTCCATATCCCCCATCCTTTCCTTATGCCTGCGGGTCCTCGTTCCCGTCGTCCTTCTTATCCTTCTTCTCGCTGTCGAAGGACATGCCCACGACCATGCCGAGACACATGCCGATGGGCATCCACAGCCCCAGGTTCTTGGTGGCGGCGCCTATGGCCGTGCCAACGGCCATGCCGATGCACATGCCCAGAACCATACCCGAGTCGGCCTCCTTCTTCCTTTCTTCCGGCTGCTCCGGCTGTTCCGGCTGCTCCTGCAGCTCTTTCCTCTTATCTTCCATCACGCTTCCCCTCCCAACACGATTTCTCCGTTCTCCACCAGCTCCTTGAGCCGGTCCAGTTCCCCTTCCAGGGCCTCCCGGCCCCGGTCCGTCAGGGCGTATTCCTTCCGGCGGCTGTCCTCAGCCCCGGGGACCGCTTTGATCCAGCCCCTGTCCAACAATCCGTTGATGGCCCCATAGAGGGTCCCCGCCGCCAGCTTCACCCGGCCTTGGCTCATGCGCTCCGCTTCCTGCATGATGCCGTAGCCGTGCCGGGGCGTGACCAGGGACAGCAGGATGTAGTACACCGCCTCCGTCAGGGCCGCCTGTGTGTTCATACCCTCGCCTCCTTTATCGGTCGCCGTTATATCGGCTGTCGTTATATCGTGCTTAGAGTATATCGCCGCCCGATATATTTGTCAACCCCTATTTTCAAAAAAGTTTCACGACGGCGAAAGGCCGCAAAGGCGAACAAAACCGCTTGCGCAGATGGGGCGATGGGTGTATAATATGCTATTCAATGGGGCGGAAGGGCCCCGTGTTTTGAGAATCTGACCCAAGGAGCACGCATATGGAAGAAGCACCGAAGATCAAAAACTTCATCGAGGAAGCCATCGAGGAGGACCTGGAGAAGTTCCGGGCCCTGTATCCGGACAAGGAGCCCCGCGTCAAGACCCGGTTCCCGCCGGAGCCCAACGGGTATCTGCACATCGGCCACGCCAAGGCGTTGACCATCGATTTCTCCATGGCGGAGAAGTACGGCGGCACCTGCAACCTCCGCTACGACGACGGTCTTCGGCTCCTCCTATTTCGATCAGTGCTACGAGCTCGCCAAGAAGCTGATCAAGAAGGGCGTGGCCTACGTGGACGATCTCACCAAGGAGGAGATGAAGGCCTACCGGGGCACCCTGACGGAGCCCGGGAAGAACAGCCCCTGGCGGGATCGGTCCGTGGAGGAGAATTTGGACCTCTTCGAGCGCATGAAGAACGGGGAGTTCGAGAACGGATCGAAGACCCTTCGGGCCAAGATCGACATGGCCTCCCCCAACATCAACATGCGGGACCCGGCCCTCTATCGGATCATCCACATCCCCCATCATCAGACCGGGGACAAGTGGTGCATCTACCCCATGTACGACTTTGCGCACCCCATCCAGGACGCCATCGAGGGCGTGACCCACAGCCTGTGCTCTCTTGAGTACGAGATCCATCGGCCCCTCTACAACTGGGTGGTGGAGCAGTGCGAGTTCGACAATAGGCCCAACCCCCGGCAGATCGAGTTTGCCCGGCTGAACCTCACCAACACGGTCATGAGCAAGCGGAAGCTTCGCATGCTGGTGGAGGAGGGCATCGTGTCCGGCTGGGACGATCCTCGGATGCCCACCCTGTGCGCCATGCGCCGGAGGGGCTACCCCGCCGAGGCCATCCGGGACTTCCTCTCCCGCATTGGCGTGGCCAAGGCCGACTCCGTGGTGGAGACGGCGCTTCTCGAGGCCTGCGTCCGGGACAACCTGAACGCCACGGCCTACCGGATGATGGCGGTGACGGAGCCGGTGAAGCTCGTCGTCGAGAACTGGCCCGAGGGCAAGACCGAGGAGATCGAGCTCGAGAACCTGCCCGGCAACGAGGCGGCGGGCACCCGGACCGTCACCTTCTCCAAGGAGCTTTACATCGAAAGGAGCGACTTCGACCCCGACCCGCCCAAGAAGTTCTTCCGCCTCAAGCCCGGCGGCGAGGTCCGCCTGAAGGGGGCCTACATCATCCTCTGCACGGGCTATGAGACCGACGAGGAGGGGAACGTCACCCTGATCCGCTGCACCTACGACCCCGAGACCCGGTCCGGCGAGTGCCAGCGGAAGGTCAAGGGCACCATCCACTGGCTCAGCACCCTGGACGCGGTCCCCGCGGAGCTTAGGCACTACGAGCCGCTGCTCGCTGAAACCGCCGCGGACGATGCGGAGGCGGAAGCCGAAGCTGAGGCCGAGGGCGAATACGTGGGCGGCGCCAGGGATCGGGACTTCTTGAAGACCATCAACCCCGACAGCCTGAAGGTCCTCCAGGGCTTCGTGGAGCCCGCCGCGGCCAAGGCCCCTGCCGGCACACGGTACCAGTTCCTGCGCATGGGCTACTACTGCGCGGATCTCGACACCAGCGCCGAAAAGCCCGTGTTCAACCGGGTGGTGGGCCTGAAAGACTCCTTCAAACCTGCAAAATGAGGTAATAGATATGGATACCGTACGCACAAGATTCGCCCCCAGCCCCACGGGGTACATGCACCTGGGGAACCTGCGCAGCGCCCTCTATACCTATCTCTACGCCAAGGCCAACGGCGGCAAGTTCATCCTGCGCATCGAGGACACGGACCAGTCCCGGTACGTGCCCGGAGCGGTGGACGTGATCTACCGCACCCTCAAGAGCATCGGCATGCAGTGGGACGAGGGTCCCGACATCGGCGGCGACTACGGCCCCTACGTCCAGAGCGAGCGAAAGAGCATGTACCTGCCCTACGCCCAGGAGCTGGTGAAGAAGGGCAAGGCCTACTACTGCTTCTGCACCGAGGAGGAGCTCTCGGAGCGCCGGGAGGCGGCCGCCAAGCGGGGCGAGACCTTCAAATACGACAAGCATTGCCTGCACCTCTCCCCTGAGGAGGTCCAGCGGCGTCTGGACGCCGGGGAGCCCTACGTGATCCGGCAGAACGTGCCCGAGAGCGGCGAGGCCTCCTTCGACGACGCTATCTACGGCCATATCGCCGTGGACTGCTCGGATCTCGATGATATGATCCTCATCAAGGCCGACGGCATGCCCACCTACAACTTCGCCAACGTCATCGACGACCACACCATGGGCATCACCCACGTGATGCGGGGCAACGAGTATCTGGCGAGCACGCCCAAGTACAACCTCCTCTACGACGCCTTCGGCTGGGAGAAGCCCACCTACATCCACATGACCCCCATCATGCGGGACGCCTCCCACAAGCTTTCCAAGCGGGACGGGGACGCCTACTTCGAGGACTACATCAACAAGGGGTACCTGAAGGAAGCCATCGTGAACTACGTGGCGCTCCTGGGCTGGAACCCCGGGGACGATCGGGAGTTCTTCACCATGGACGAGCTCATCGGCGCCTTCTCCGTGGACGGCATGAGCAAGTCCCCGGCCATCTTCGACGTGAACAAGCTCACCTGGATGAACGCGGAGTACATCCGCCGCATGACCCCCGAGGCCTTCACGGCCCAGGCCATGCCCTACTACGAGAAGGCGGGCATCGACACCAGCCGGACGGACGTGCTTTGCCGCATCCTCCAGCCCCGGGTGGAGACCTTCGCCCAGATCCCCGAGACCGTGGACTTTTTGGCGAAGCTCCCGGACTACGACGTGGAGCTGTTCACCAACAAGAAGAGCAAGACCAACCCGGAGGTAGCCCGGGAGGTGCTGGACATGGTGATCCCGCTGCTGGAGAGCCTGCCCGACTGGGAGGAGAATACCGTTCATGACGCCCTCATGAACCTGGCCGCGGAGAAGGGTTTGAAGAACGGGACCCTCCTCTGGCCCGTGCGGATCGCCCTGGCCGGCAAGCAGGTGACCCCCGGCGGCGCCATCGAGATCGCCCTGCTCCTCGGTCGTGAGGAGAGTATGAAGCGGCTCAAGGCCGGAAGGGAGAAGTTAGCATGAAGCTGGGCGTGATCGGCCTCCCCAACGTGGGGAAGAGCACCCTTTTCAACGCCATCACCCAGGCCGGGGCCCAGGCCGCCAACTACCCCTTCTGCACCATCGAGCCCAACGTGGGCGTGGTGGCGGTGCCCGATAAGCGGCTGGACGTGCTGGCGGAGATGTATCATCCCGAGAAGTACACCCCCACCACCATCGAGTTCGTGGACATCGCGGGTCTCGTCCGCGGCGCCAGCCGGGGCGAGGGCCTGGGCAACAAGTTCCTCTCCCACATCCGGGAGGTGGACGCGGTGGTCCACGTGGTCCGCTGCTTCGAGGACGGGAACGTGGTCCACGTGGACGGCAGCATCGACCCGGTCCGGGACGCGGAGACCGTGAACCTGGAGCTGATTTTCGCGGACATGGACACCCTCCAAAAGCGGATCGACAAGAACGCCCGCCTTGCCAAGGCCGACAAGAAGGTGGCGGCGGAGGTGGAGCTCCTCAAGCGTCTCTACGATCATCTGGAGAGCGGCCAGCCCGCCCGGACCTTCGAAGCGGACAAGGAGGAGCGGGAGGCCATCCATAGCTGCTTTTTGCTCACCGACAAGCCCGTGATCTACGTGGCGAACATCGCCGAGGACGACATCGGCAACGACGACAATCCCTACGTGAAGGCCCTCTACGGGGTGGCTGAGAAGGAGGGGGCGGGCTGCCTCACCGTCTGTGCCCGCATCGAGGAGGAGATCGCGGAGCTGGAGCCCGCCGAGAAGCAGGAGTATCTCCAGGAGCTGGGCATCGAGGAGAGCGGCCTCGACAAGCTCATCGCCACCTGCTACGACCTCTTGGGCCTCATGAGCTTCCTCACCGCCGGACCCAAGGAGGTCCGGGCCTGGACCATCCAGAAGGGCACCAAGGCCCCCCAGGCCGCCGGTAAGATCCACACGGACTTCGAGCGGGGCTTCATCCGGGCCGAGGTGGTGAACTTCGACGATCTGGTCGCCAACGGCACCATGCAGGCCTGCAAGGACAAGGGCCTCATCCGTTCCGAGGGCAAGGACTACGTCATGCGGGACGGGGACGTGGTCGTCTTCCGGTTCAACGTGTAAGGACGGCCAAAATATAGGAAAATCTCGAAAAAAACAGCTTGACATCGTCAGGCTGTTTTGTTAATATATGCAAGTGCCTATTGGGTGAAGTGCGGCACAAGCCCCGC
>CADACQ010000009.1 GCA_902786465.1 uncultured Eubacteriales bacterium
GATATGCTTCTCGCCCAGGCCGCAGAGGAGCACGTCACCGGTCTCGATGTTCTTCTCGATGGTGATGGTGGGATCCTCCTCACGGATACGGTTGAGGCCGGCGATGACCTTGTCGTCCTCGCCCTTGTTCTTGGCCGCGATGGCGAGGGCGATGCAGGCCTTGGGGAACTCGATGGGAGCGACCTTCACGATATCGCCCTGCTCGCAGAGGGTATCGTTGGTGGCGGTGAACTGGAGCTTGGCCAGAGCGCCGATGTCGCCGGCGTTGAGCTTGTCGAGAGCGATGGTCTTTTTGCCGCGGATCAGGAACGGGGCGGAGGGCTTCTCCGCCTTCTCGCTGTTCACATTGTAGGGGGACACGTTGATGTCCAGGGTGCCGCGATGGACCTTCACGATGGAATACTTGCCGAACTGATCGTTGATGGTCTTGGCCACGGTGGCCACCATCTTGCCGTCCCGGGTCAGCTCCACGGCATTGCCGTTGGCATCGGTAGCGGCGGGAAGCTTGGCGTCGGCCGCGGAGGGCAGATAGTGAACGATGTTGTCCAACAGGGTGAACACGCCTGCGTTGTTGAGGGCGGAGGTGCAGACCACGGGGGTCACGGTGCCTTCCTTAACGCCCTTGCTGAGGCCGAAGAGAATGTCCTCCTTGGGCAGCTCCATCTCCTCGAAGTACTTCTCCATGAGCTCCTCGTCCGCCTCGGCAGCGGCCTCGGTAAGCTTCTCATAGAGGGACTGGGCTTCGTCGCTCAGGTTCCCGGGGATGGCAACTTCCTTCAGGTTCTTGCCGTCGAACATATAGGCGGTCATGTTGATGATGTCCACGAAGCCCTTGAAGGCGCCGCCCTGCATGATGGGCAGTTGGATGGGGACCACGTTGGGGCCGAACTTCTCGTTGACCACGGTCATGACCTTCTCAAAGGAGGCGTTCTCACGGTCCATCTGATTGATGACCATCATGCGGGGCTTAGCCTGGGCCTGGCACATGGCCATGGCCTTCTCAGCGCCCACCACGGGGCCGGAGACCGCGCCCACGACGATCAGGGCGCTGTCAGCTAGGAACGCTGCGGAGGCCACGTCGCCATAGAAGTCGTAGCCGCCCGGGGCGTCGATAAAGTTGATCTTGGTGTTCTTCCACTCCACGGGCTCCACGGACATGTTGATGGAGCAGCCGCGCTTGGCTTCTTCGGGATCGAAGTCGGAGACGGTGGTGCCGTTCTCCACCTTGCCGATGCGGTCCACGAGACCGGTGTCGAACAAAATGGCTTCTACGAGAGTGGTCTTTCCTTCGCCAGCATGGCCGAAAACGCCCACGTTGCGAATGGATTCAGCGGTATAGTTCTTCATCCTGTTTCCCCCTGTTGGTTTGTTTCTCTAATGTATATCCTCTGTGGAGAAGGGCTTCTCCACGCAAATACCCATTTTAGCTAAAGGATATAATAGCACAGGCGCGTGCACTTTGTCAAACATTTATACCCGCCAGCTTTGCAAATATTCGGCCTGAAGGGGCGTCAGCTCGTCCAGTCCCACGCCCATGGCCCCGAGCTTCTTGCGGGCCACCTGCTCATCGATCTCCCTGGGCACGGCGTAGAGCTTTTTCTCCAGTTTCCCGTGCTCCCTGGCGATGTGCCGGGCGGACAGGGCCTGGATGGCGAAGCTCATGTCCATGATCTCCGCCGGGTGGCCGTCACCGGAGGCCAGGTTCACGAGGCGTCCCTCCGCCAGCACGTAGACCCACCGGTCCTCGTCCAGTCGGAAGCCCTCGATGTTGGGCTTCATATCCCGGCGCTCCAACGCATTTTCACGAAGCCATTTCACGTCCACCTCCACGTCGAAGTGGCCGGCGTTGCAGAGGATGGCCCCGTTCTTCATGTTGGCGAAATGCTCCGCCGTGATCACGTCCCTGTCCCCCGTCACCGTGACGAACAGATCCCCCACCCTGGCGGCCTGGGCCATGGGCATGACGGCGAACCCATCCATGATGGCCTCGATGGCCTTCACCGGGTCCACTTCAGTGACGATCACGTGGGCCCCCAGACCCTTGGCCCGCATGGCCACGCCCTTGCCGCACCAGCCGTAGCCAGCCACCACGCAGGTCTTCCCCGCCACGATCAAATTGGTGGTCCGATCGATCCCGTCGAAGACGGACTGGCCCGTGCCGTACCGGTTGTCGAAGAGGTGCTTGCAGTCGGCGTCGTTCACGTCCATCATGGGGAAAGGAAGCACGCCGGCACGCTCCATGGCCTTGAGGCGGATGACGCCGGTGGTGGTCTCCTCGCACCCGCCCAGGATATGGTCCTTCAGCTCCGGGAACCGATCCATGACCCCGGAGACCAGATCGCCCCCGTCGTCGATCAGGATATCCGGCCTATGGCCGAGGACCCGGTCGATGCACCGCTCATACTCCGCCGCCGTGCAGCCGTGGAGGGCGTACACGTGCATGGGAGCGCTTTCTCCGTTGCCGTGTGCTAAAGCCGCCGCCACGTCGTCCTGAGTGGACAGGGGGTTGCTGCCGGTGACGATCATGTTGGCGCCGCCCGCCTGCAGGACCCGGCAAAGGTAGGCGGTCTTGGCCTCCAGGTGGATGGACAGGCCTACGGTGAGCCCCGCAAAGGGCTTCTCCTTCTCGAAATCGACCCGGATGCCGTTCAGCAGGGGCATGTTCCGCTTGACCCACTCGATCTTCTTCTCCCCGGAGGGGTACAGGGCGATATCCTTGACGACGCAGTCCATAGTGTCCTCCTTATCCGCAAAAATCCATAATGATGTGCGCTATCTTGTCGCTGTGGTTCACGTAGCTGCCGTGGTCCTCCCCGGGCAGGATCAACAGCTCCGCCCCTGGGATGGTCTCGGCGATGAAGCGGGTGTTTCGCTCCCGGATGATGTCCCGGCTCCCCGCCACCACCAGGGTCCGGGTCTCGATGGCCCGCAGGTCCTCCGCGGGGATATGGGGCTCCGTCAGCAGGATGGTGTTGTAGATATTGGGGTCCTGCCGGTTCTCCCAGCGGATCTGCATATAGGCCCGACGCTTCAGGGCCCGAGGGCGTGTGTTGGCGCCGCAGACGATGAGGTCGCTGATCCGATCCGTCCAGCGGGCCGCCATCAGGGCCACGATGCCCCCGTCGGAGTAGCCGCAGAGGGCCACGTCCCACAGGTCCAGCTCCTCCAAAAAGGCCAGCAGGTCCGAGGCCATGTCCTCGTAGTGGAGCTCGTCCACCATATCGCTGTCGCCGTGGCCCCGGCTGTCGATGGCAAAGCAGGTGAACCGCTCCCCCAGGACCTCCATGGCCTCGTCGAAGATGCTGTGATCCTCCCCGTTGCCGTGCAGGAGCACCAGGGGCCGCCCCGCCCCGTATTGCTCGTAATTCAGCCGTATGCCGTTCACGAAAGCGTCCATAAGCTATTCCCGTAAAAAAGCCGCCGAAAGGCGGCTGGATGGTGAAGATCAGCGATCCAGGCCCTTGAGGTATTCCACCGCCGCCTGCAGCTGGGTGTCGCTCTCATAGGGGATGGAGGGGATGTTGTAGTAGGTCAATCCTTCCGGCAGCTCCACGATGTGGTCCGGCGTGATGCCCGTGCCCTGAATGCACACGTCGGCGGGCGTATAGTAGGCGTCGGTGGTGAACTTGATGGTGCCGTCCCGGCCGAAATTGATATTGAAGAAGGTCTGGACGATGCCCTTGCCGAAGGTGACGGTGCCGAAGAGCTCCGCCGCGTCGTTGTCCTTCAGGGCGCCGGAAAGGAGCTCGCTGGCTGAGGCGGAATAGCCGTTGACCAGCATGGCGATGGGCATGTCGAGGCCGTCGGAATGGGTGCGATAGACCTGCTCCTTGTTGACGCGGCTCCTGACCGTGGTGATGACCTTGTTCTTGGGCAGGAAGATGTCCGCGATATCGCATACGTCGGATAACGATCCACCAAGATCGTCCCGCACGTCCAGCACCAGGGCGTTCATGCCCTGTTCCTTCAGATCGGCCAGGGCGTCCTTCACCTCCCGGACCACCTGGCCGTGGAAGCCGGAGATATAGATGTAGCCGATGGAATCGTCCAGCATCTTATAGGTGACGTAGGGGGAATAGACCTGGCGCATGGTGACGGTGAAGGTCAGCTCCTGGCCATCCCGCAGCACCACCACGGTGTTCACGTCCCCTTCCTCGTGGATGATGAACCCCAAAAACTCGCTGAGATCCTTCCCCTCGGCGGGCTCGCCGTTGGCTCGGATAAGCTGGTCGCCCACCAGGATGCCCGCTTCCTTGGCCGGTGTATCGTCGTAGACGTCGGTGATGATGAAGGTGCTGTTCCCCTGATCGGACACCAGCACGCCCATGCCGATGAAGGTGCCGGAGTTGCTGTTCAACAGCTCCTCGTATTCAGCCTTGGTATAGTACTCGGCGTAGTCGTCCCCCATATAGGCGGAGAGGCCCTTGAGAGCGCCGGTGACCATGCTCTCCTGGGTCTTTTCGTCGAAGAAATAGTAGTTCTTCTTCACCAGCTCGATGGCCTCGGAGACCGGCTCCAGCTCGGAGAACCGGTTCACGTAGTAGAGGGACGTGAAGAGTATGCTAAAAGCAGCCGCCAGCACGGCGCACAGCACACAAAGCCATACGCTGACCCGGCGGCTCCTTCTCTTCGTTTTCACGGGAACGGATTCAAAGGTCAAACGGGTTTCTTCCATGGATGAAAAAGGTCACTCCAATATATAGGGACGCATGAACGCCGGCAGGATCTCCTCGCCCTTGCTGACGGAAAGGACGATATGGAGGGCATGCTGTTCCGCCAGCTTGTCGAGCTGTCGGAAGAATCCTTCGAGCTCGCCAAGATCTGCCTTGATCACGTTCTCGAACCGATCCACAAATACGTACTCCAAATCGAAATCCGACGCGCACAGGCCGCACAGAAAGCCCAGGAACATGTCGGGATCGTTCAGAGCGTAGTCCGTCACGTTGATGAAGCGGATGCTGTACCCCAAATCGTACATGTAGCTGTTGTCGTCGTCGATGAACACCATGCTGCCCTTCGCTTTGTCGGAAACGTCGTTGGCCAAAGAGATGATCCTCTTGGTCTTGCCGGTCCCCTTTTCTCCACAGATGATCTCGATCAATTCATACGCCTCCTTCGGTTGATACTTGTATTGTACGCTGAATAGACGCCTTTTGCAAGCGGGGAATGCTTTTCTCCCCAAAAAGGTTCAGTCCTTCGTTTCCTTCTGCTCGTGATAGCTCTGCTCCGTGTTCACCGACCAGAGGGCGGTCTTGTCGCCGCCGCCCCCTTCCAGGATCTCCACGGCGGCAAAGGCAGTAGCCATGGAATGGTCCATGTTGTTGTATCGATGCTGCCCGTTGCGACCGATGCAGTAGAGATTTTCGAAGCCGTCCAGGAAGTGGACGATGCTGTCCATCCGGGCATAGCCGTCGAAGTAGGCGGGATAGGCCTTCTTCACCCGCTCTACGTGGGCGTCCAAGACGTCCCCTGCCCGGGCGATGCCGATCCTTTCGATCTCCCCCTTGGCAAGGTCGATCATCTCCGAATCCGTCTTCGTCCAGAGCTCGTCGCCCTCGTCGCAGAAGTATTCGAGGCCCAGCCACACGGTGTTCTCCGGGTCCTCCACCATGTAGGGGGACCAGTTGTTGAAAATCTGGACCCGGCCCAGCCGCACACCCTTATCCTGGACGTAAATCCAGCAGTCCGGGACCCGGTTTTTGACGGTCCGGCGCTGGGTGTCGTTGTGGATCAGCAGGTCCTTCACAAGGAGCCCCACGGTGACGAAGTCCCGATAGGGCAGGGTGTCCGCCGCGGCGCGCACGTCCTTGGGCACCTCCGTGCCGACGATGCCGTCGACCAGCTCCCGCACGGGCATGGAGGAGAACACGGCGTCCGCCGTCAATCGCTTCTCCTCCCCCGCCTCCCGGCAGCGAACGGCCGTGATCCGGCCATCCGCCGTTTCGAGGGCTTCAACGGGGCAGTTCATCCGAATCTCGCCGCCCAGGCTCCGGACCTCCTCCGCCGCCAGCTCCCACAGCTGACCGGGGCCCAGCTTGGGGTAGACGTACCGCTCGATGAGGGAGGTCTCCACCTCCCCCTTGGTCCCTAGGAGCTTGCGGAAGATGTCCTTCAAAATGGCACGGATGGACAAACCCTTCACCCGCTGGGCTCCCCAGTCCGCGGATATCCTGGACGGGTGGCGGCCCCACACCTTCTCGGTGTAGCTCTCGAAGAACATGCTGTACAGCACCCGACCGAAGCGGTTGATGTAGAAGTTCTCCAACGAGGTCTCCGGGAGCTTGCGGACGCAGGAATAGAGGTAGCTGAACCCGGCCTTGAGGGTGGTGAAGAAGCCCATGCTGCGGATGGTGGACCACTTCATGGAGATAGGATAGTCGAAGAAATGGCGTTGGAAATAGATGCGGCTCACCCGGTCTCGGATCAGCATGACCCGATCTGTTTCCTCCGGGTCCGGGCCAACCGGGGCATAGTCCTTCTCCGCGTTAAGGAGCTTGTCGTCCCAGGCGGGCGCGCCCTGAAGCGGCATCAACTCCGCCCACCAGCGGTTCACCCGCTCGTCCTTGCTGAAGAAACGGTGGCCGCCGATGTCCATGCGGTTGCCGTGATAGCGGACGGTCTGGGAGATGCCGCCGATCCGGTCGGTGGCCTCCAAAACAGTGACGGTATATCCTTTTTTCAGCAGCTCTATGGCGGCGGTGAGGCCGGCGGGACCGGCGCCGATGATGACGATATGCTTTGCTTCCATATCCGTATCATACCCGCAAAAAAACGGACCGTCAAGCCGCGTTCCGTTTCTTTACCGTTCGTTTGCTTTCTTGTCGAATTATGCCTGCCCCAGAGCTAAAAGCTGCTTTTTCAACATGGCTTCCTGCTCCGCCCGGGACCGGGAGATGAACTCGAAGGTGAGGTATTCCGGGTCGATCCACTCGATGAGCGCCTGCACCCCCGGGCAGGCAAAGGGCTGATGCTGATCGCATTGGAAGGCGTGGGTATAGACCTGCTCCGTGCGCTTTTGGGGGTCACGGGACAGTACCGGCGGATGGGCGGCCGTTTCGGACATGTACGCCCCGGTCAGGGACTGATTCAGATGGATGCCCCGGATGGTCTTGCGAACGGCCTCCCCCTGCTCTTCAATCCGGCGGCGAAGGTAGGCGAGGGCCTCCTCCTGGGTGCGCAAAGAGAGGTCCGTGTGCATGAGATGGCCCGTGTCCAGCATGATGCCCTTGTTCCGGTAACGGACCCGGTCAAGGAGCAGCCCGGTCACCTCCGGCTCCGTCAGGGTCAGGCCCGGATGCCACAGGTTTTCCATCAGCAGGGCCATGTCCCCGTCCTGCTCGGGAAAGAGGGTATTCAAAAGGTCGGCAGATGCTTCCGCAACCTCCCGGCTGGTGTGGCGGTAGCGCAGGGTGAAGAGCTCCTCATCGGCGCAGTCGGACACGTGGAAGACCACGTACCGGGCCCCCTCGGTCTTCGCCTTTTCTATGTCCTGGCGGTAGGCGTCCACGAGAGCGTCCGGCGTCTCCCAGCCGTAGAGGGCGCGGACGGCCTCCCTGCCGCCCAGATGGCGCTCACAGGTGGCCAAATCGCCGGTATAGAAATCGTACCAGTAGGGAAAGAAGATCAGGTGGACGCCCAGGATCTTCTCCGGGGGCACCACGCCGCGGGCGTCCTCGCCGCAGTGCATGAGCTCAAGACCGTCAAATCCGGTGAGGGCTGAAAGGAGATCCGCCCTATCCCGATAGCGGTCCAGATCGTCGCTGTAAGTGGTGAGATTGAAAGTACGCTTCATGAGCCGACTTTTTCCAAATGACACACGTCTGTCAGCACCAGTCCCTCCGGTCCCATTTGGACGTTGCAGCGGTAGCCTTGGCAGTTATTCAGCCGCCAGTCGAAATAGTCTGCTTTCGGGACTGCAAAACGGCTCATGACGGACATGATCGTTCCGCCGTGCGCTACGATATAGAGGCGCTCCCGCCCATCCTTTTGGGCTTTCTCCACCTCTCGTCTAAAGGCCGCACACACCCTGTGCTGAAAGACCATCCGGGCCTCCCCGTGAGGGCAGGGCCCCATGCACCGGGTCTGCTCCACCCAGTAACGAAAGTCCGCATCGTCATACATCTCCCGGGCGGATCGGTTTTCAAACGTCCCGAAATCCATCTCGCGCAACCCTGGACAAACGTGCTGGGCTGCATTGGGGAACAGAATGGCTGCCGTCATCTGCGTGCGTCGAAGGGGCGTTACGATCACTTCCTGCACGGAGGGATCGCTGCCCGCAGCCTTGGCCGTCTCGATGCCCAACGCGCAAAGGGGTTCGTCCGTTATGCCCAAATACTTGCCCGCGGCGTTCCCCGCCGTCTGACCGTGGCGAAAGAGATAGACCTGCATATTACGCTCCTTTGATGATCGTGGGAATACCGGCCACCATGCGAACCACCTTCTCCGCGTGGGCGGCCAACTGGATGCAGATGCGGCCGGTGGCTTCCCGGGCCTGCCGCTGCTCGTACCGGATGGGGATCACGCCGGAGCCCACCTCACAGCAAGCCACGACTTCCTTTTGCAGCAAGGCGGGCAGCAGGGTCTGGGCCCCTTTGGGGTCGGCGGCCACCAGCTTTTCCAGGCCGTAGAGGGCCTTTTTGTCGTCCAGCACGCCGTCGGCGATATCCTGAGGCCCGTAGCCCAGGGACAGTAGATAGGTGCGCTTGCCCGAGGCAGCGCCGCCAAGGATCAATATCATAGCGCCAGTATCCTTTCCATCAGCACCATCAGTCCCAGCATGACCAGCTCCGCCGTCTGGAGCTGGAACCCGGCGATATCCCCGGACATGCCTTCAAATTGTTTCATCGCCATGCGCCGGACCAGCAGGAGCGTAGCTACCGCCCCCAGGGCCATGACGCTGCCCACCAAAGGCCAGACGGCCACCATGGCGGCGGCGGACAGGACCACCCAGCCTACGGCCATAACGGTCACCCGCTTGTCCGCGGCCTGATGAAAGACGTTCAGCGTCCCCTCTCCCGGCCGCACGGGCAGCAGGGTGCCGGACACGGCGGAGAGGCTCCGGCTCATGACGTGAATAAGCCCCAGCAGAGCCAGCGTCCGACCGGACCAGGGCAACTCCACGCACAGGCCGAACCAAAGGAGCAGATAGGCGGCCAAGCCGATGATGGCGAAGGCGCCGGCATGGGGATCCTTCAGGATGGCCCGCTTCTTCTCCGGGGCGGCGTGGCTCTTGAGGGCGTCCACCGTGTCCATGAAGCCGTCCAGGTGGATGCCGCCGGTGAGGAGCAGGGGGATCAACGTCATGCCCACCCCGTGAAGGACCGGGCCGAAGGAAAGCCAGCTCCTGAGCAGGAACCACAGCCATTCCGCCCCGCCGATGACCAGGCCCACCAGGGGCAGGGCCGCCAGCATATACCGTATCTTCTCCTTCTCCCAGGGCACCTGGGGCGCGGGCAGGGCGGAGAACATGGAGAAGGCGGCGAAGATGGAATAGATGAAGTTCATACCGTCTCTCCTTTCAAACAGATGGGGATGCCCGCCACCAGCTCGTAGACCCGATCCGCCATGGCGGCCACCCGCGGCCACCCGGGCGTTGATCTTGCCAAGAGCATGGATATATCGCCGGGTTTCCTCAGAGTATTTCTCGTTATCGCTGCCCACGTCGTTGGTAATGACGATAAGGGTGTCCGCCTGTTTTTTTAAATTTTTCACCCCCGCCACCACCTTCTCCACCGGATCCACGGGCTCTTCCGGATGTATATACATCTCGTTGGCGGTGAGATTGCATAAACATTCCAGCAGAGCCGTGCCGCCGGGTCGGGGCAGCTCCAAGGTGTCCACGGCCGTATATCGCTCGATGGTCTCGAAGCCCTTGCCCACCCGAAGGTCCCGATGGCGGGCGATCTTGCGCAGACATTCGTCGTCGTAGGGCTGCATGGCGGCGATATAGTACAGGGGTTTTGGCCCCAGTACCGCTAGTTTTTCCCCGTATGAGCTTTTGCCGCAGGCGGAGCCGCCGGTGAGCAGAATCAGCATCATTTCCCTCCCTGGGGCGTGTAGGCGTCGATACCCACCGCGTCGAAGGTGGTGTTTCCGTTGTATACGGCCAGCGCCATATCGAGGAGCGGCAGCAAACACACGCCGCCCGTACCCTCGCCGAGACGCATATTTGCAAAAATTATTGGATATTTATTCAGCACCATCAGCACCCGCTTGGCCGCCGGTTCGTCGGAACAGTGGCTGGGCAGCATGGCCACGTCCGCCCCGGGGCAGAGCCGCTGGGCCATCAGGGCCGCCACGGCGCTGATGAACCCGTCGATGACCACCGGCACCCCGTAAATGGCGCCGCCGATGAACAGCCCGGCCATGCCGGCGATATCCAGCCCGCCCAACTTGCTCAGCACGTCCAAGGGATCCTTGGGGTCCGGCCGATGGACGGTGATGGCCCGTTCGATGGCCCAAATCTTCCGATGGAGCCCCGCGTCGCTTAGGCCAGCGCCCCGGCCCGTGACCGTCTCCGCCGGCAGGTTCAGCAGGGCCGCCACCAGGGCGCTTGAGGTGGTGGTGTTGCCGATGCCCATCTCCCCGGAGACCAGGAGCCCGTACCCCTGGGCCTTCAAATCCTTGACCAGGTCCACGCCCGCCGAGATGGCCTCCATGGCCTGCTCCCGGGTCATGGCGGGGCGGCGGGCCATATCCTCCGTGCCGTCCATGACGTGGCGATCCAGGACCCCCTCCACCCGACGGACCATCCCAAGGTCCACCGGGATCACGTCCGCATGGACCGTCCTGGCCATCCTGCAGACGGAGGAATTCATCTTCACCATCTCCGCCGCCATGCGGGCGGTGACCTCCTGGCCGGTCTGGGTCACACCCTCCCGGACCACGCCGTTGTCGGCGCAACAGACCACTACGGCTCGCTTGGAGATATCCACGACAGGGTCCCCGGTCAGGGCGGCGATGTCCATGACCAGCTTCTCCAGGGCTCCCAAGCTCCCCAGGGGCTTGGCGATGCTGTCCCACTGGCGCTGGGCCGCCTCCCGGGCCGCCGCATCGGGCTTGCGCAGGCTGTTTTGCCAAGCTTGCAGCCGTTCTTCCATCGTCACGCCTCCTTCCACTGGTCCAGCATCTTGTTCATCCAGGCCCGCACGTCCATGCGGTAGACCTGGTTCAGCACATCGTCGGAAAAGACCTGGTCCATGGGCCCGTCGGCCACCACCAGCCCCCTGTCCAGGAGCAGGGCCCTGGTGCCGTAGGCCCGGGCCAACGACAGGTCGTGGACCACAGAGATCACGGCTCGCCCCGGCTGCTTCAGCCAGTTCTGTATGAGTTCGAACACCTGCTTCTGGTACACCAGGTCCAGGTGGTTGGTGGGTTCGTCCAGCAGCAGGAGCTTTGGGTCCTGGCAGAAGGTCTGGGCCAGGAACGTCCGCTGCAGCTCGCCGCCGGACAGGGTCAGCACGTTTTGACGGCGCTGCTCATAAAGGCCCGTCTGTTCGAGGGCCGCCCGCACCGCGTCCTCCTCCCCGCTGTGGCGGGAGAAGATGGTGGGCGCGTAGGCGTACCGGCCCAGGCGGACCACCTCCTCCACGGTGAAGGAGTAGCCCACGAAATGGCTCTGCGAAAGGACGCCCACGCCCCGGGCCAGCTCGTGGGGCTTCATGGTCCGGGTATCCTTCCCCTCGAAGAACACCCGGCCCCGAGTGGGCGCGCCGCCGGTGACAGCGTTGATCAGGGTGGACTTCCCCGCCCCGTTGGGGCCCACGATCATGAGCCATTCCCCGGGCGCAAGGTCGAAGGATACCCCGTTCAATATGGTCAGGTCCCCGTAGGCGACGGACAGGTTTTCTACGCGCAGCATGGAATCACCGTCCCTTCCGGGAGGACCCGTAGATGTACACGAAGGCCACCGCGCCGATGATGGAGGTGACCACGCCGATGGGCAGCTCCTTGGGGTTCAGGAGGATGCGGGCGATCAGGTCCGAGAGCATCAGGAAGATGCCGCCGCCGAACAGGGACGCGGGCAGCAGCCGCTTATGGTTAGGGCCCACCAGCAGCCGCGCCATGTGAGGCGTCACCAGGCCCACAAAGCCGATGGTGCCGCCGATGGATACGCACACGCCGATGAGGCCGGAGACGGCGATGAGGATGATGAGCTTCACTCGGCGCACGTTGACGCCCACGTGACGGGCGTTCTCCTCCCCCACCGCGAAGGCGTTGAGCTCCCGGGCGTGGAGCAGGATCGTGCCGCCGAAAAGGATCAAGGCTACGAGCAGCACCAGGACGTTGGTGTAGCTGGTGCCCTGGAGACTCCCCATGGTCCAAAAGGTGATGCTGCGAAGATGCTCCCCGGAAAAGGTGATGACGATGCTCATGACGCTGGAAGCGAACATGGAGAAGATGACGCCGATGAGGATGATGGTGTTGGTGGACAGGGAGAAATCCAGCTTGTAGGCCAGACCCAAGATGATGAGCAGAGAACAAAAAGCGAACACCATGGCCATGGCCATGGTGCCCGCAAAGGGCAGACCGGGTATGGTGACGCCGAAGGCGATAGCGATGACCGCCCCCAGGGACGCCCCGGAGGACACGCCCAGGGTGGACCCGTCCGCCAGGGGATTCTTCAAAAGCCCCTGCATGGCCCCGCCGCACAGGGATAGGCTCCCTCCCACCAGCATGACGGCCAGCACCCGGGGGAGCCGGGATGTGAGCAGGATGGCAGGCGCCGTGCCCGCTGATTGAGGCAGGCCTCGCACGGCCCTCCAGATCACCGAGACGGTGGTCCTAAAGGGGATGCTGACGCTGCCGACACAGACCGAGAGGAGCAGCGTGAGCACCGCTGCCGCAGTAAAGAGCAGATATTCCCACCCGCGAAAGTGTTCGCTGTTCCTCCCGTTCATACTTAGAAATCAGGCGGCGGGCACCAGCTCCAAGGCCGCTTCATTCTCCGCCACGAAGTCGTAGAGCATCTGCGCGCCTTCCGCCAGCCGCGGTGCAGGCCGGGACAGCTCGTTGTTGGGCAGATCCAGGATGCTCTGGTTCTTCACAGCCGTCACGTTCTCCCAGCCGGGGCGAGCCATGATCTCCTCCTCGGGGGTGGGACCCTCGCCGAAGTACATGGTGATGGTCATGATGTAGTCCGGATTCCGCTCGATGACCTGCTCCTCGGAGACGGAGGCCCAGCCTTCCACGTCGCCGAAGCAGTTCTTGAGGCCCATCATCTCCGCCACCTCGTTCATGAAGGTGCCGGTGCCCGCGGTCCAGAGACCCCACTGCAGGGGGCTGACCTCGAAGTAGATGGTCTTGGTGCCGTCCAGAGCGTTGGCTTTGATATCTTCGAAGATGGAATTCATATCAGAGATGATCTGGTTGGCCTCCTCCTGCTTGCCCATGACATCGCCGATCAGGCGGATGGCGGTGAAGGTGCCTTCGATATCCTGGGCGTCGCTGACCACAACGCGGACGCCGGCCTTCTCCAGCTGGTCCACCTGCTCCTGGGTCTGGGCCATCATGCTGAGGAACACCACTTCGGGCTCCAGGGCGATGATCTGCTCCACGTTGGTCTCCGCACCGGAAGTGAGAGACGGCAGGCTCATGACCTCAGGCGGATAGTCGCAGTATTCGCCGCGACCTACCAGGGCTTCCTCGCCGCCGATGGCGTAGATGATCTCACAGTCGGAGGCGGTGAGGGCAACGGCCTTCTCCACGGGCTTCTCGAATTTGACCTCCCGGCCCGCCATATCGGTGACGGTGAAGGAGCCGTCCGCTTCTGCCGGTTTCTCAGCAGGCGCTTCCACGTCCTTCTTGCAGCCGAAAGCGAACAACAGCAATGCGGCGATCAGGATCGCCAGGATCTTTTTGAGTTTCATACGTATTTCTTCCCCTTTCTGACATTCGATGAATACAGCGGAAACTGAAAAAGCTCCCCAGAATTGAGGAGCGACAATACTTCGGGCACGATGGCCCGACGGTTCACTCAATCCCAGAAGTGTACATGTTCAAACAGGTCTCCCGGCTTGGGTTCCTCCTACTCGAGCCCCTTCCCGCCCCCTGAGGAACAGTGGGTATGCGCTCTTTCGTCCCCCTTACGGTTACTGGGATAGCTCAGGCTTTCCACCCGATTCCCTCAGCCCCCAAAGGCCGCTGCTTTCACAGATAAGAACACGCTATTCATCTTGAGTCATTATATCCCTGCCCCCTGGTTTCGTCAAGGTCTCGCCCCTTTCTGGCGCCGACAATGCTCGCCTGACCGTTTGTAAAAAAACGATTTCCGTCACTGCTCAAACGTTATGGCCAAACGATAAGATATGCTATGATACCTTGCTTTTGGCGGCTGAATAGGATATGATACATTTTAGCTTTTCAGGGAGTAGACCGTAATGGATCAATCGCATATCCGCAACTTCTGCATCATCGCTCATATCGATCACGGCAAGTCCACCCTGGCGGACCGGATGATGGAGCTCACCGACACCGTGGCCAAGCGGGACATGGAGGCCCAGCTTTTGGACTCCATGGACATCGAGCGGGAACGGGGCATCACCATCAAGGCTTCCGCCGTGCGCATGTTCTACACCGCCCAGGACGGGCAGCAGTACATGTTCAACCTCATCGACACGCCGGGGCACGTGGACTTTACCTACGAAGTCTCCCGGGCCCTGAAGGCCTGCGAGGGGGCGGTGCTGGTGGTGGACGCCACCCAGGGCATCGAAGCCCAGACCCTGGCCAACGTGTATCTCGCCATCGACAACGACCTCGAAGTCCTTCCCGTCATCAACAAGATCGACCTGCCCTCCGCGGAACCGGAGCGGGTCATGCACGAGATCGAGGACGTGATCGGCCTGCCCGCCGAGGACGCGCCCCGGGTATCCGCCAAGACCGGCCTCAACGTGGAGGACGTGCTATCACAGATCGTGGAGCGGGTGCCCGCCCCCACTGGCGACCCGGACGGCCCCACCAAGGCCCTGATCTTCGACTGCCTCTACGACAACTACAAGGGCGCCCTGTCCTACGTGCGGGTCTTCGACGGGGCCATCCGCCCCGGCATGCGCATCCGGTCCATGGCCACGGGCCACGAGTTCGACGTGACCGAGGTGGGCGTGTTCACCCCCCAATGGAAGACGGTGGATGAGCTCACCGCCGGTGAGGTAGGGTACGTAGCCGCCTCCATCAAGAGCGTGGAGGAGACCAAGGTGGGCGACACCCTGACGGACGTGGAGCATCCCGCCCAGGAACCCCTGCCCGGCTACATGAAGGTGAACCCCATGGTCTTCTGCGGCATCTATCCCGCGGACGGCTCCCATTACGGAGATTTGATGGAGGCTCTCGAAAAGTTGAAGCTGAACGACGCCTCCCTGTCCTTCGAGAAGGAGACCAGCGCGGCCCTTGGGTACGGCTTCCGCTGCGGCTTCCTGGGCCTCTTACACATGGAGATCATCACGGAGCGATTGGAGCGGGAGTTCGATCTCGATCTCGTCACCACCAGCCCCTCCGTGGTCTACCGGGTGAAGATGATGACCGGGGAGACCCTCATCATCGACAACCCGGCCAGCCTCCCGGACCCCTCCGAGATCGACTACATGGAGGAGCCCATGGTGAAGGCCAGCATCATGACCCCGCCGGACTTCGTGGGGCCCATCATGGAGCTGTGCCAGAACAACCGGGGCGTCTTCGAGCACATGGACTACATCGAGAAGGACCGGGTGAAGATCCTCTACACCCTGCCCCTCAACGAGATCATCTACGACTTCTTCGACTCCCTCAAGTCCCGGAGCCGGGGCTACGCCTCCTTCGACTACGAGCTGAAGGACTACCAGAAGAGCGATCTGGTGCGCCTCGATTTCCTGCTCAACGGCGACATGTGCGACGCCCTGTCCACCATCGTCCACAAGGATCGGGCCTACCCCAAGGGCCGGGCGGTCTGCGAGAAGCTGAAGGACGTGATCCCCCGCCAGCAGTTCGAGATCCCCGTCCAGGCGGCCATCGGCGGCAAGATCATCGCCCGGGAGACGGTCAAGGCCGTCCGCAAGGACGTTTTGGCCAAGTGCTACGGCGGCGACATCTCCCGGAAGAAGAAGCTGCTGGAGAAGCAGAAGGAGGGCAAGAAGCGCATGCGCCAGGTGGGCACCGTGTCCGTGCCCAGCGACGCCTTCATGAGCGTGCTGAGGATCAACGGATGACCGGCGTCTACGTCCACATCCCCTATTGCGTGCGGAAGTGCGCCTATTGCGACTTCTGCTCCGTGCCCCGCGATATGACCGCGGCGGAATATCCCGACGCCCTGTGCAGGGAGATCGAGCTAAGCCGAGATCGGCTGCCCTACGAGGGGCCGGTCCCTTCCGTTTTCTTTGGGGGCGGCACCCCCACGGTCCTGCCGGCGGACGACCTGGTCCGCATCCTGGATACGATACGCAAAACCTACGAGGTCCGCACCGACGGGGAGATCACCGTGGAGTGCAACCCCGGCACGGCGTCCTACGCCGACTTCTTGAAGCTCCGCGCCGCGGGCGTGAACCGGCTGTCCCTGGGGCTCCAGTCCGCCGGGACGCGGGCTTCCAGAATATCAACGTGGATCTGATGCACGGCCTTCCCGGCCAGACCCAGGGGGACTATTTGGATACCCTCCAAAGGGTCTCAGACCTGGGGCCCGAGCATATCTCCGCCTATGCCCTGATCCTGGAGGAGGGCACGCCTTTATATAAACAGGTACGGGCGGGAGAGATTGCCCTGCCCGATGACGACGCGGTGGCGGACATGGAGGACGCGGGCATGGCTTTTCTCAAACAACAGGGCTACCGGCGCTACGAGGTCAGCAACTTCGCTCGGCCTGGCTTCGAGTGCCGCCACAACCTGATCTACTGGGACGACGCCCCTTATCTGGGCTTCGGCGTGGCGGCCCATTCCTCCGCCCCAGGACAGGGGGAGTGGCTCCGTTGGTCCAATACGGAGAGTATTTCGGAGTATCTGCGCAAGCTCCGCCGGGGCAGGCTCCCCACCGCCGAAACCTTGCACATCGACCGAAAGGAAGAAATGTTCGAGGTGGTCATGCTGGGCCTTCGGAAGGTAAAGGGCATCCCCCGCCAGGCCTTCCTGGACCGCTTCGGCCTCCCTTTGGAAAAGGCTTTCCCGGACGCCTGGCTCAACGTCCAGTCAAACGGCTGGTGGGCGGACGACCCCGTCCGCTACGCCCTCACCGACCAGGGCATGGACCATCTCAACACCGCCCTATGCTACTTTAGATGAAGCCTGTGGATATACATCTTTCGCCCCGCGGGGCGTTTTTTGTTGTTTTGAATTCACCTTCATTTCACATTGTGAGCCGGTCATTTGCTTGACATTGGGTAATAATGGTGGTACATTCTGTACAGTGATTAGCACTCATGGGAATGGAGTGCTAAAGAAAGGAGGAAACGGTATGGACCTGAATCCCAGAAAGCTGCGTATCCTGCGGGCCATCGTGGACGAGTACATCCTCTCCGGCGCCCCCGTAGGCAGCAAGGTCCTGAGCCAGAACCCCTCCTTTAAGCTCTCCTCAGCCACTATCCGCAACGAGATGGCGGATCTGGAGGACCTTGGGTATCTGGAGCAGCCGCACACCTCCGCCGGTCGCGTACCCTCCGACAAGGCGTACCGCCTCTACGTCAACAACATGATGCAGCGGTCCAATCTGACGGAGGACGAGGTGAAGGTCATGTCGGCCTATTGCCAGAACAAGGTGAAGGGCCTGGACGCCGTCATGCGGGAGACCGCCAGCGTCCTGTCCAGGATCACCCACTACACCGCCCTGGTCATGATGCCCGAAAGCACCACCAACCGGCTGCGGCATCTGCAGCTGGTGCCCCTCGCCGAGGGCTACGCCCTGGTGGTGGTGGTCACGGACGCAGGCGTCGCCCGGGACTCCGTCATCCGGGTGCCTGTCGAGATGGGGGCCGACGAGCTCGGTCGCCTGTCCCGCCTGATCTCCCAGCGGTACTACAACTGCCGCATGATCGAGGTAGGGGACAGGATGATGAAGGAGCTGGGCGGCGAGCTGCAGGCCCGGGGCACCTTCCTGACGGACCTGGTGGACACCATGGAAACGGCGCCCGGGGCCAACGCCCATCGGATCGCCCTCTCCGGCACCAACAACATGCTGGATTTCCCCGCCTATTCCGACATCGACCGGGCCCGGCAGCTGCTGGCGGCGGTGGAGAAGAAGGATTCCATGTACCAGATGCTGAAGAACGCCGGTCCCTTCGAGATCAGCTTCCGCATCGGGAGCGAGCTCGGGCAGGACATCTTCAGCGACTGCAGTTTGGTCACCGCCACCTATCGCATCGGCTCCATGCCGGTGGGGACCATGGGCGTCATCGGGCCCACCCGGATGCCCTACGGCAAGGTGGTCTCCGTGCTGGACTACATGAGTAAGAGCTTAGGCAGTATCTTAACGAACTTATTGGAGGAAGACTGATGTCGAGGAACAAGAGGAAGGCCGAAGAGAAGGCGAAAGAGATCCCCGTGGAAGCGACGGAGGAACAGCCGGTGGAGAACGAGGAGCTGAAGAAGCTCCAGGAGGAGCTGGTGAAGAAGCAGCAGGAGCTGGACGAGACCATTCGCCTCCTGCAGCGGAACCAGGCGGATTTTGAAAACTACCGCCGCCGGAACAACAGCGTCCGGGCCGAGAGCTACGAGAACGGCAAGCGGGACGCGGTGTCGGAGCTGTTGCCCTCTTTGGACGATTTCGATCGGATCATCCTCAACGCCGACAAGGCGGACGAGGCATGGGTGGAGGGCGTGAAGCTGGTCTACCGCAAGTTCACCGAGGAGCTCAAGAAGCTGGGCCTCACGGAGATCGAGGCGGAGGGCAAGTTCGATCCCAACCTCCACAACGCCGTCCTTTCCGAGGCGGCCGAGGGCGTGGAGAGCGAAACGATCCTCGATGTGCTCCAAAAGGGGTACAAGATGGGCGACAAGATCCTGCGGCACAGCATGGTCAAGGTGTCCGAGTAAAGGAAAAAACAGCCGCGCCTTTCAAGGGCCAAGCTGAAACAGCATACAATATACTTACTATCAGGAGGAAAAGAAAACTATGGGTAAGATCATCGGTATCGATTTAGGCACGACCAATTCCTGCGTTGCCGTCCTGGAGGGCGGCGAGCCGGTCGTTATCCCCAACAGCGAAGGCGCCCGCACCACGCCTTCCGTGGTGGCTTTCAAGGACGGCGAGCGCCTTGTGGGCACCATCGCCAAGCGCCAGGCCATCACCAACCCCACCCGCACCGTGGCCTCCATCAAGCGGGATATGGGCAGCAACCGGAAGGTCCACATCGACGGCAAGGACTACACGCCCCAGGAAATCTCCGCCATGATCCTGCAGAAGCTGAAGCAGGACGCGGAATCCTATTTGGGTGAGAAGGTGACCCAGGCGGTCATCACCGTGCCCGCCTACTTCACCGACTCCCAGCGGCAGGCCACCAAGGACGCGGGCCGCATCGCGGGCCTCGAAGTGCTCCGTATCATCAACGAGCCCACGGCCGCTTCCCTGGCCTACGGCCTCGACAAGGAGAACAACCAGAAGATCCTGGTCTACGATCTGGGCGGCGGCACCTTCGATGTGTCCATCCTGGAGATCGGCGACGGCGTCTTCGAAGTGCTGGCCACCGCGGGCAACAACCGTCTGGGCGGCGACGACTTCGATCAGCGAATCATGGAGTACGTGGCTTCCGACTTCAAGCGCAACACGGGCATCGACCTCTTGCAGGATCGGACCGCCACCCAGCGCCTGAAGGAGGCCGCCGAGAAGGCCAAGATCGAGCTTTCCGGCGTGACCACCACCAACATCAACCTGCCCTACATCGCCATGGACGCTTCCGGCGCCAAGAACATCGACATGACCATCACCCGGGCCAAGTTCAATGAGCTCATCTCCGACCTCATCGACAAGACCAAGGCCTGCGTGCAGAAGGCCATGCAGGACGCCGGGCTCAACAACTCCCAGATCGACAAGGTCATCCTGGTGGGCGGCTCCAGCCGTATCCCCTGCGTCCAGGACATGGTCCGGACCATCACCGGCAAGGAACCCTTCAAGGGCATCAACCCCGACGAGTGCGTGGCCATCGGCGCGGCCATCCAGGGCGGCGTCCTGGGCGGCGAGGTCAAGGACGTGCTGCTCCTCGACGTGACGCCCCTGTCCCTGGGCATCGAGACCGTGGGCGGCGTGTTCACCCGCTTGATCGAGCGGAACACCACCATCCCCACCAAGAAGAGCCAGATCTTCTCCACCGCCGCTGACGGCCAGACCTCCGTGGAGGTCCACGTGCTCCAGGGCGAGCGTGAGATGGCCCAGTACAACAAGACCCTGGGCCGGTTCCAGCTCTCCGGCATCGCGCCCGCGCCCCGCGGCGTGCCGCAGATCGAGGTCACCTTCGACATCGACGCCAACGGCATCGTCCATGTGTCCGCCAAGGACCTGGGCACCGGCAACCAGCAGCAGGTGACCATCACCGCCTCCACCAACCTGACCGAGGACGAGATCAAGAAGGCGGTCAACGAGGCGGAGCAGTACGCCAACGAGGATAAGAAGCGCAAGGAAGAGGTGGACGCCCGGAACCATGCGGACCAGCTGGTCTACACCACCGAGAAGACCATGAAGGAGCTGGGCGACAAGATCAGCTCCTCCGACAGGAGCATGCTGGAGGGCATGGTGGCTGACCTTAGGAAGACCCTGGAGGGCACCGACACCGAGGCCATCAAGCGGGCTACCGAGACCCTGACCGAGAAGAGCTACGAGGTCTTCGGCAAGATCTATCAGCAGCAACAGCAGCAGGGCCAGCAGCCGCCTCACGCCCCCAACGACGGCACCAGCTACGGGCCCAACGAGGGCGGCGACGACAACGTGGTCGATGCGGATTACGAAGTCGTCAAGTAACCAAAGATAAGTGAACGGCGAAGGGGCGGGCAGCCGCCCCTTTCGGCCGAGGAAACGAGGTGAGGATCGTGGCAGATAAGCGGGATTATTACGAGGTTTTGGGCGTCAGCAAGACGGCAACCGACAGCGAGATCAAGAGCGCGTTTCGGAAGGCCGCCAAGTCCTGCCATCCGGACCTGCATCCCAACGACAAGGCCGCCGAGGCCCAGTTCAAGGAGTTGAACGAAGCCTACAGCGTCCTGTCCGATCCTGATAAGCGAGCGAAGTACGATCAATACGGCCATGCGGCCTTCGACCCCACCATGGGCGGCGCCAACCCCTTCGAGGGCGCGGGCTTCGGCGGGTTCGACGACATTCTCAACAGCTTCTTCGGCGGCGGTTTCGGCGGCGGCTTTGGCAGCCGTTCCGCCCAGCGGGACGCGCCCATGGCCGGGGACGATCTACGGTACAACCTGTCCCTGACCTTCGAGGAGGCGGCCTTCGGTGTGACCAAGGAGCTGCTGATCCCCCGGGAGGAGAGCTGCGAAGCCTGCGGCGGCACCGGCGCCAAGGCGGGCACCAGCCCCGTGCGGTGCCCCACCTGCAACGGCACGGGCCAGGTCCGCACACAGCAGAACACCATGTTCGGGGCTTTCACCACCAGCCGGCCCTGCTCGGCCTGCAACGGCACGGGCAAATACATCAAGGAGCCCTGTCCCGAGTGCCGGGGCAAGGGCCGCATCCGCAAGAACACCCGCATCCATCTGAAGGTGCCCGCCGGCATCAACGACGGCCAGACCATCAACATGCGGGGCGAGGGCGAAGCTGGCTACAAGGGCGGCCCGAGAGGGAACCTGTACGTGACCGTGTCCGTGAAGCCCCATAAGCTCTTCACCCGGGACGGCTGCAACCTGCTGCTGAGTCTGAAGGTGCCCTTCACCACCATGGCCCTGGGCGGCGAGATCACCGTGCCCACCCTGAAGGAGAAGGTGCGCTACACCATCCCCTCCGGCACCCAGAACGGCACCACCTTCCGGCTGAAGGAGCAGGGCGTGCCCATCCCCAACGCCAGTTCCCAGGGCAAGGGCGATCTGCTGGTGACGGTAGAATCGGACATCCCCCGGCGGCTTTCCGACGAGCAGCGGGCGCTGTTGCAGCAGTACGCGGCCCTCAGCGGCGAAGCTACCACCCCCGCCAAGAAGAAGGGCGGCATCCGCAACATCTTCAAATAATGACCCAAAAGGAGCGCACCTATGCCGGTCTACCCCTATGAGGGCGTGACGCCCCAAATCGAACAGGACGTGCTGCTTTGCCCGGGCGCCATGGTGGTGGGCCGGGTGAAGATCGGCGCAGGCTCTTCAATTTGGTACAACGCGGTGATCCGGGGCGATGTCCACGACGTGGTCATCGGAAAATACACCAGCATCCAGGACGGCGCCCTCATCCATGAGGACTCCGGCCGGGGCAGCGGCCTTGCGGACGGGCTCCCCACGGTGGTGGGGGACTGCGTGACCGTGGGCCACGGGGCCATCCTTCACGCCTGTCGGGTGGAGGACTATGCCCTCATCGGCATGGGCGCCATCGTCATGGACGGGGCCGTCGTCGGCAAAGGCTCCGTGGTAGGCGCGGGGGCGCTGGTGACCAAGAACACCGTGATCCCGCCCTTCTCCGTGGTGCTGGGAAGCCCGGCGAAGGTGGTCAAAACCCTGCCCGAGTCGTCCCTCGATCAGCGCAAAGAGCAGGCCACACACTACTACGGCCTGGCTCAGGATCACATCCGGATGTTGAGCCAACAATGATTTTCGATCCAACGCAAAAAGCTGCCGTACGGCAGCTTTTTTGTATTCAACTCATATCGTCCGCAGAACGCGCTCAGTCGTCGTAGTCCTCTTCGTCCTCGTCGTCGTCCACATCCACGATCTCGAAGAGCCGATGACGCTTTTTCTTGGGCTTGGGCGCTTCCTTCACGTCCTCGTCGTCCTCGCTCCAGTTGTCGTCGTCCTCGTATTCGTCCTCGTCGTCGCCCTCCAGCATGCGCTTGAACCAGCCCTTCTTCCGGGGCTTCTTGGGCTCCTCGTCCTCCTCGTCGTCATAGGCGGGCTTGGCGGCCTTCTTGGGCTCCTTGCGGGCGGGGCGAGCGGGCTCCTCCTCTTCCTCCTCGTCCTCGGGCTCCACCATGGGACGGGCGGGGGCGCTGGGCGCGGCCGTGACCTCATGCCGCTCCTCCAAAGCTCTCTGCTCGGAGACTTCCTTCTCCACGTCCTTCTCCTCGAACTCGGGGGCGGCCTGGCCGTTCAGCTCCTCCCGGTTGGCGTTGAGCATCTTGATGTAGTCGTTCAGATACCGCTGCACGTCGGCCAGCATATCGTCCGCATACTGGCGGGAGCCGTTGGTGACGGCGTTGGCGTTGTCGATGGCTTCCTGCTGGATCTGCTTGGCCCGCTCCACCGCCTCACGGTACACGGACTCCTCCGAGACCAGGGCCTCGTACTCCTGGACGGACTGATTGTAGACCTTCTCCGCCGCCTCCTGAGCCTGCTGCATGAGATCCTCGGCGTCGGCCTTGGCCTTGTTGACGATCTCGTCCGCCTGCTCGTTGGCATCCCCCAGGATGTTGCTCTCCTCGGCGATTATGCCGCTGGCCCGGCGGATATCCTCCGGGATCGTGACCTTGAGATCGCCCAGCAGGTCGAACAATTCGCCGACCTCCACGATCTTTCTGTTCCCGCCGCTCAGCTTATACTTGGGGCTGTCGTTCAGCACCTGCTCGATACGGGAAATGATGCTGTAAATCTTCATCGTCTGTGCGCTGCTCATTTTCTTGCCAACCTTTCGCGAATAATATCTTCATTTATTGCGGGGACCAGCCCCTTGATGCTGCCGCCCCAGAGGCCAATCTCCTTCACATTGCTGGAGCTCAGGAAGGAGTGGCCAGGGGAGGCCATAAAATACACGGTCCGGAGGGAGCTGTCCAGATGGCGGTTCACCGCGTCGATCTGGAACTCGTACTCGAAATCCGACGTGGCCCGCAGGCCTCTTACGATGTGGGTGGCCCCCACGGACCTGGCGTATTCCACCAGAAGCCCGTCGAAGGTACCGCATCGGACGTTTGGGAGCTTCTCGGTGGCCAGCACGTTTTGGATCATCTCCATGCGCTCCTGGACCGTGAACGTGGGCCGCTTGTCCACGTTGTGGAGCACGGCCACATACACGAGATCGAACAGCCCGGCCGCGCTGGTGAGCACGTCGAGATGCCCCACCGTGAACGGATCGAAACTCCCCGGATAGACGCCGACGGTCATTCCTGTTCCCTCCAAGTCAAAGTCGTTACGCCGCAGGCTCCGTACCGCTTCACCCGCGACACCTGCCAGGGGCCCTCGCCCAGTTCAGGGGGTTGATCCCAGGCGTGTTCCACGATCACGGTCCCGCCGCGCCTCAAAAGGCTCTCCTGGAATATCCGCCTGACGGCGTCCGCCGCGTAGCCGGAGGCGTAGGGCGGGTCCAGGAACACGATGTCCACCTGCTTGCCCTGAGCCGCCAGGGACGAGAGGACGGCGCCGTAATCGGCGTTCATCACCTGCAATCCCTCGGTGAGCCCCAGCTTCTCGCCGTTTCGACGGATCAAGGCGGCGCATACGGGGGAAGCGTCCACGCAGATGGCCTCTGCCGCACCTCGGGACAGGGCCTCCAGGCCCATATTTCCGGAGCCGGAGAAGAGATCCAGGATCGTCGCGCCGGGCACCTGAAACTGGATGCTGCCGAAGATGGCTTCCTTCACCCGATCCAGCGTGGGCCGGGTGTCTCTGCCCTGGGGGGCGTCGAAGCTCCTTCCCCTGGCAGAACCGGCTATGATCCGCAAGTCAACCCCTCCGATATCTTGATTTCGGGTGCGCCCGAAAACCACAACATATTGTGGATCAGAGGTATTCTAACACCATTCCCTGCTGTTGGCAAGTATTTTTAAATAAATTGTTAACAGTTTTTGTAAAAAATATTAATAGGCCGGTCTTATTCACAGAAATTTCCTCCATACCGGTGGTATCGGGCCATCCAGATCGATCCAGACCGCCTCCGTATCATACATAAAAAAGCCCTCTTGCGAGGGCACAACAACAAGCGGTCATGGCAGGAGACCGGCCTTCTCTGCCGCCACTACCGCATCGTAATCGAAGGGTTCCGTGGCAAGGGGCGGGTAGTTCCTTGTATCGAAATGCCAATACAGCACACAGGAATCGCATTGCTTTTCCGTCCACATGAAGCATTCGAACTTATGGTAACGGGTCCAGGTGGGGTCGAACACGTACCAGCCAGTCCCCAGGTTCACGTTGATCCAATAGTGCCTGGTCTTTCGCCTCTCGGTCTTCACCCTTTCCACGGAAACGTATTCGATATCCGTCTGATCCACCAGCGCCTTCGTGGCCGCCCATATGTTGTAGCAATCTCCTCTCCCGTTTTGCAGGCCTTCGTATGCCGCCCTCCTCCAGTCGGTGTAATTATGGTTCGTGCCGTTGCCGTACCGGATGGTGTTGCGGACGTACCAGAATATAGCTTTCAGCTTTTCCGCCTTCACCATATCCGGGGTCGTGATCTCGCTCATGATCCGGGTGGTGAGATCGCGCAGCATCTCGTCCGTAACGGTGGACTGGATCACGGTGAACCGGCAGGAGGCCGACGTTTGATTCCCATTCAGGTCGGAGGCGCTGTACGTCACCTCGTACGTGCCTTCCCGATGGATGTCCACCTTCGTATCGACCTCGATCTGGACGGCTCCGTCCACGTCGTCCACAGCATACACTTCGGCAAGATATGCGACGCTCTCGCCGAGATACACGTTCCTGTTCCTCACGCCGTAGAGGACCGGGGGAAGCCGGTCGCCTGTGAGCGGGATAGTCTCCGTTTTCTCCGTCACGTTCCCGTTGGCGTCGACGGCGCGAACGGCGACCTGCTGCTCCCCCGCCTTCGTCCAGTCCGGCTCCGTGACATATCCGATCGAAACGTCGAACACATCCTCCGTCTCGAACAGCTCTTCCGGCTGCAACGGGTGGTTCGTATAGATGGTGCCCACATCCCGCATCCTTACGCTGGGCGGGGTCGTGTCCGTGATCGTCACGAGAGAGGCTTCCTCCTGTCCATCGATCCAGACCTTTACCAGGTACATCCCCAGGGTGGAGGGTTCGAACGCCTCCACCTGAACATCCCCCTCCAGCCCGAAGTCCGCCGCCGTCAGCTGCCCGCGTCTCGCTTCCATGGTCATCGGCTGGATGGTGGACGCGGTGAGCGTGGACCGCACGTCCGTGCTGTTCCCACCCTCGTCCGTCATCCGCACGACCACCTCCTGGACCTCATGGAGGCCGAGGTCAGGCGCCGTCACGTAGGTAAACGTGATATCGGTCTCGTCATGGGCGTCCGTCACGAAGGATTCGGGAAGGATCTCCTGCCCCGGCCCGGTCACCAGGCTTGTGCCCTGCCCCGTCGGCGCGACGGAATCCACCACCGTCAGATGGGCCACGTCCTCCTGACGGTTCCCTTTTAAGCGAAAGCCGTAGACCACGTCGTACCGGCCCACGTGGTGCATCATGTCGTCGGAATAGTCGGAAAGGAGCTCTGCGCCCGTTTCGGCAGGGTCGCAGATCAGGTATCCGGCCGCTTCCGGCAGCTCGGTCCCCGCCTCCACGACCAGCTCGTCGATCACGCCCCTGACGCAGTAGGCGCAGGGTACCGAGATCCTGTTTTGGGACAGGTCCTCCACGATCACGTCGACGGTATGGGGACCTATGGTGATGAAATCCGGCTCCTGTTCGTAGTACAGGCGGACGATGTCGTTGTCCGAAAGGGCCGTGACCAGCTGATCCGGTGTCAACGCGTTTCCCAAGGGGACGATCGGAGCAGGAACGGCCTCGGCACTGGGGGCCGTGGTGTCCTGGACCCGAAGCAACACCGGTATATAGGGATAGAGCTTCGTCCTGAGCATCAGCACATGGAGCCCTTTCTCCCTGTACCGACCGTCCTGCTCGTCCAGGAGCTCCGCTTCCCGGTCGGTGAACAGCTGCGGGGAGATGGGGCCATTGTTGTATTCCATTATAGTGTAGGGCTTGACGTGATGATAGGCGCCGAAGACGAGAAGGGCGATAAGGGCTATGACGATGCCAACGACTGCGCGTCGCCTGACACGGATCGGATCGGTGCTGCCAGCCATAGAATTCTCCTTCGTCTCTTCCCGTCGTGCTCTCGGGCGGGGCCCTGGTAAAACCTGGGATCGCTCCGTCGCAAAAGCAGTGGTAGCATATCACAAAGCCGACGGCAACGCAAGTGCAGGATCGCCCATGAAGCTTTGCTGTGGCCAGCGGCTGCGGCGGGAGGGGCCCCTCATGGATTTGCGCTCGTGCGTGGTCGGGCGGTACCCCCTCAGGGACTCTTCTCGGCCTCGACGGCCTCGGGCAGGGCGCGCTCTGAATGTCCACTGGACATCCATTCACTACGCGCCCTTCGAGTCCCTATCGTGATACCTATAAAGGAAAAGAGATGCCGAATGGCATCTCTTTTCCTTTGGTACCCCCTCAGGGACTCGAACCCTGGACACCCTGATTAAGAGTCAGGTGCTCTAGCCAACTGAGCTAAGGAGGCATATACTGGAGCGGGAAACGGGGCTCGAACCCGCCACCTCAGCCTTGGCAAGGCTGCGCTCTACCAAATGAGCTATTCCCGCGGGCGCATGGGTTATTATAACAAAATTCTGCCGGTTGTCAATGGGTTCGAAAAAATATTTTTCAGGACCCAGGGACCGAGGTCGCTTCTGCAGGCGGGACCGGCAAAAACTGGAGCAGGTAACGGGACTCGAACCCGTGATCTCAGCTTGGAAGGCTAATGTGTTACCGCTACACTATACCTGCCTGGTGCGGGCGAAGAGACTTGAACTCATACGCCTTGCGGCACTGGAACCTAAATCCAGCGCGTCTGCCAATTCCGCCACGCCCGCGCTGCAAAAAGCTGGTGACCCGTCGGAGATTCGAACTCCGGACCCTTTGATTAAAAGTCAAATGCTCTGCCAGCTGAGCTAACGGGTCAGGTTGGCTGGGGTGGCGGGATTTGAACCTGCGCATACAAGAGTCAAAGTCTTGTGCCTTAACCGCTTGGCGACACCCCACCGTTGTCCATCCGAAAAAAAATGGGGTGGGCGACGGGATTCGAACCCACGACCTTCAGAGCCACAATCTGACATTCTAACCAGGCTGAACTACGCCCACCATATATGCTTTTTTCGGATGAACCCCCACACGCATGCGCTCGCCGGTTTTCCTCCCGGCGAACGCTGCGTCCTTGGCGCGTCTGCAGGGATTCGAACCCTGGACCTACGGCTTAGAAGGCCGTTGCTCTATCCTGCTGAGCTACAGGCGCATTCAGGAGTTCCAGTCACATATTTTACCAAGGAATGGAGCTCCTGTCAACACATTTTTAGAAAAGATGCCGCCTTATTTGTTCCTGCCGCAGCAGTTCTTGTACTTTTTGCCGCTGCCGCAGGGACAGGGATCGTTGCGGCCCGCCTGGACGGGGGCTACGAAGATCTTGGAGGCGCGGTAGGCCTTGGTGATCTCGCGGCGCTTCTCCTCGGAGAGGACGCCGTTCCACTCCGGCAGGTTGAAGAGCCAGTCGGCCTTGGCTTCATGCATGTTGAAGAACAGCTTCTCGAAGTCGAAGTTCAACGTGACTTCGCTCTCCTCCGTCAGGGCGTCCAGATCCTTTTCGCCGTCGGCGAAGGAGGTGTTGGCCCCGTCGAGGTAACCCACGAAGGCCACTGGGTCCATGCCCACCTGTTCGCTGAGGGCCTTCACCGTGCCGGAAAGGGGCTTGTCGTGGTTCAGAAGGACCTGCTTGTAGACCTCGGTCTCCTGGGAGAAATAGTTGCTCCAATACTGCTGATAGGCGGCGTCGCTCTCGAGGTTCTCCGCCCGTGCCTTCCATTCGCTGTACAGACTCATGTTTCGTCTCCTTTTTCAAAAATCGGTTTATTTTAAAACAAATCTATCCTTTAGGCAAGCGTTTTTCTCCACCGTGGCGCCCAGATCCTGGTTCCACAGCAGGTAGGCCCCCTCCCCCGTGTCCTCGTAGTACCGCTTGCGGAAGCCTTCCTTCGTAAAATCGAAGCTGTAATAGAGGCTTTGGGCCACCTGGTTGGTCTCCCGGACCTCCAGCGTCATCCGTTCAGCGCCGTACCCCAGGGCCTTGACCATCATGCCGTAGAGCAGATACCGGCCGAGATGCTTTCCCCGGCTCTCCGGCGCGATAGCGATGTTGGTGATATGGGCCTCGTCGAAGAGCACCCACATGCCGCCGTAGCCGACGATCCGCCCCTCCTCCTCCGCCACCAGGTAGCGGGCCACGCTGTTGTGGAGCTCCCCCAGCAGGGAAAGCTTGGACCAGGGGGACCGGAAGCTCTGGACCTCGATCTCGTAGACCCGGGCGATGTCCCGCTTGGTCATGGGCCGGACCGTCATCATGCCTGTTGCTTCCTTTCCGCCTGAGAGGGCCTTAGGTACAGGGGGCTGGCCGCCCTCTCCCCCGTCCGCTTCGCGGCCATGCGGGCGATGCTGCCCGCCAGGGGCAAGGCCCCGTCGGCCCCGGGGAAGCCCGTGCCGGTCAGGATCACTTTCTCCGGCAGACGCTCCAAAAAGGGACCGATCTCCATGGCGCAGGGGGGGATCAGCGCCGCGCCGCTGGAAGCGTAGAGGGCACCGTAGCCGTTGCCGTTCCGGGCGTCGATGACGGCGGCCACGGGCCTGTCACCGCCCAGGAGCGGATAGGCGAGGGCCGCGAGGGCGTTCACGGACACGATGGGCAGGCCCAAGGCCAGGGCCATGGCGTTGCCGTGGCAGACGCCGATGCGGACGCCTGTGAAAGAGCCGGGGCCCACGTCCACCGCCAGGGCGGTGAGGTCGGCCGGGGCGAGCCCCGCTTCCGCCAGCAGCTGGTCCACCGCGGGCATGACGGTCTCCTCGTGCCTAAGGGGGCTTTCGATCCGCTTCTCGAAGCAGCCGCCGTCCGTCAGCAGGGCCACCGAGGCCACCCGATCCGTGGTTTCCAGGGCAAGGATGTTCATAGCGCTTTCACCAGTCCTTCATAGCTCGTTCCATGGGGCGTCAGGCGCACGGTCCTATGATCGGCGCCGCTGCCCACGATCTCTATATCCAGCCGTTCCCGGGGCAGGGCCAGGGGCACCCGGTCCGCCCACTCCATGAGGATCAGGCCGCCCCGGTCCAGGTAATCTTCAAAGCCCATGGCGTACAGCTCGTCCTCGTCCGCCAGCCGATAGGCGTCGAAGTGGAAGAGGGGCGGCACGGTGGGGTACTCCTGGACGATGGTGAAGGTGGGGCTGCTCAAATGATCGAGGCCCAAAGCCTTGCCGGCGCCCCGGCAGAGGACGGTCTTCCCCGCCCCCAAGTCCCCGTAGAGGGCCACGAAGCCGCCACCTGGCAGGGCCCAGGCGATACGTTCCCCCAGGGCCTCCATCTCCCATTCGGTTTTCAGCGTCAGCTCCATCAGAACAGCTTGACCTCCAAAAGCTCCCGGGCGAAGTCCCCGAACCTATCCTCCGCGATGGCCCGGCGGATGTCCGCCATGAGCCGCACGGAGAAGCGGATGTTGTGCATGGTGATGAGGGTGCCGGACAGTATCTCCTCCGCCTTGATGAGGTGGCGGATGTAGGCCCGGCTGAAGTTCCGGCAGGCGTAGCAGTCGCACCCCTCCTCGATGGGCGAAAAGTCCTCGGCGTAGGTCTGGTTCCGGAGCATAATCCGCCCCTTGCGGGTCAAAGCGAGGCCGTTGCGGGCCGCCCGGGTCTGGAGCACGCAGTCGAACATGTCCACGCCCCGGAGCACGCCCTCGATGAGGCAGTCGGGGCTGCCCACGCCCATGAGATACCGGGGCTTGTTCTCCGGCATGTAGGGCCGGATGGCGTCCAGCATCTCGTACATCTTCTCCTTAGGCTCGCCCACGGACAGGCCCCCGATGCCGTAGCCGGGGAAATCCATGGCCGCCAACGTCTTGGCGCTCTCGATCCTGAGGTCCTCGTAGACGCAGCCCTGGACGATGCCGAACAACGCCTGGTCAGGCCGGGTGTGGACCTCCTTACAGCGCTCCGCCCAGCGGTGGGTCCGGTCCATGGCCTTCACGGCGTAGCGGTAGTCCGCGGTGCCGGGGGCGCACTCGTCGAAGCACATGGCGATATCCGCCCCCAGGGCCTGCTCCACGGCCATAACACTCTCCGGGGTGAACAGGTGCTTGCTGCCGTCGATATGGGACCTAAACAGTACGCCGTCCTCGTGGATATCCTTCTTCTTGGCCAGGGAGAAGACCTGGAAGCCGCCGCTGTCCGTCAGGATGGGCCGATCCCAGTGCATGAATTTGTGGAGGCCTCCCGCCTGCTCCACCAGCTTGTGGCCGGGACGCAGGTACAGGTGATAGGTGTTGGAGAGGATGATGGACGCCCCCGTCTCCTCCACGTCCCGGGGCGTCATGGCCTTCACCGTGGCCTGGGTGCCCACAGGCATGTACACGGGGGTGTCGATGTCCCCGTGGGGGGTGTGGAGGCGGCCCAGGCGGGCCCCGGTCTGCTTGTCCACATGCAGGACTTCAAACTTGAAATGCTCGTTCATATCGCTTTCCTATTCAAATAAGCAGGCGTCGCCGAAGCTGAAGAAGCGGTAGCGCTCCTCTACGGCGTGTTCGTAGACCCGGAGGACCTCCTCCCGGCCCGCGAAGGCGGAGACCAGCATAAGCAAGGTGCTCTCCGGCAGGTGGAAGTTGGTGATGAGGGCGTCCACGGCCTTGTAGCGGTAGCCGGGGGTGATGTAGATACCGGTGTAGCCGCTGCCGGGATGGACGATGCCGTCCTCGGTAGAGACGCTCTCCAACGTGCGGACGGAGGTGGTGCCCACGCAGACGATGCGGCCGCCGGCGGCCCGGGCGTCGTTGATGGCCTTGGCGGCCTCCTCGGTGACCCGGTAGAACTCCTCATGCATCTGATGGTCCTCGATGTTCTCCTCGCTGACGGGCCGGAAGGTGCCCAGGCCCACGTGCAATAGGACGTCCACGATCTTCACGCCCTTTTGGGCGATCTCCTCTAAAAGCTCCGGGGTGAAATGGAGCCCGGCGGTGGGGGCGGCGGCGCTGCCCCGGGTCACGGCATAGACGGTCTGATACCGCTCCTTGTCCGCCAGGCGCTCCGTGATATAGGGCGGTAGGGGCATCTGCCCGGCCCGGTCCAGCACCTCCTCGAAGATGCCGGAATACAGGAGCTCCACCCGCTTGCCCCCGTCCATGGGGGCGTCTCCCAGGACCTTCACGGACAGCTCCGGGGTGACCTCGTAGACCGTGCCCGGCTTGGCCCTCTTGGCGGGCTTGCAGAGGCACTCCCAGGTATCGCCCTCCAACCGGCTCAGGAGCAAAAACTCCATGGTGCCGCCGGTCTCGGGCCGATGGCCGATCAATCGGGCGGGGATGACCCGGGTGTTGTTCCGCACCAGCACGTCGCCGGGGTGCAGATGTTGGAGCACGTCCGTGAACACCCCGTCGGTGATGGACCCGTCGCCCCGGTTATAGATGAGGAGCCTCGATTGGCTCCGCACGGGGGCCGGGGTCTGGGCGATCAGCTCCTTGGGCAGGTCGTAGTAAAAGTCGCTCGTCTTCAAAACGCACCTCTGAAAACAGATTCTTCCCTATTATACATAGCGGATCCCCTCAGTGCAACAGAAAAAACGGCTTCTTCACGCCTCCCGTCCCGTTCGGAGGAAGTGGCCCTCCTGAACGGCGGCAAAGGCGGCCACGGCGCAGACCGGGGCGGCCGAATATTTAAGTTCGATAAGCGAAAGCGTCAGCGGCAGGAGGAACAGCAACGCCCCTGCCGCTTTGTTCATGGGCGTGTGCAAAGCCACGAAGCGCTTTTGCTTCACGTAGCCGGAAACAAAGTTGACCGCCTTGACCAGGGCGATGACGCCGATCCACGTATATAGCCACCCAGGGACGTCCAGCACGGGCAGGAGCTTATAGAGGCATACGGCCACAAAGAGGAGGTCCGCACCCGTGTCCAGCTTCGCGCCGAAGTCGCTGGCGGTGCCGGTCCTCCGGGCCACTGGACCGTCGATCATATCCGATATCCCGGCAAGCAGATACAGCCCATAGAAGAGCGAAGAAAACGCCGGGCAGAACAGCAGCCCGACGCTCGCCAGTATTCGGATCCCTGTGATGAGATTCGCCATGCGGGGGGGATCAGCTTTCCCTGGCGCTGCGCAGCAGGTTCCGGGCGTGCTGGATGGCCAGGGGGTCGTTGACGCTGCCCATGATGCGCGCCAGCTCCGCCGGGCGCTCCTCCTCCGAGAGGGGCTTCACCGCGGACCGGGTGCCCTCCCCCAGGGTCTCCTTGTAGATGTAATACTGCTTGTCCGCCCGGGCCGCAATCTGAGCGAGGTGGGTCACGCACAGCAGCTGATGGGTCCGGGACAGCTCCTGCATCTTTTTGGCCACGGCGTTGGCGATGAGGCCGGAGATGCCGGTGTCGATCTCGTCGAAGATCAGGGTGTCGATGGCGTCCGCGTGGGACAGGGCCGCCTTGAAGGACAGCATGACCCGGGAGATCTCGCCGCCGGAGGCCACCCGGACCAGGGGCTTCTCCGGCTCGCCCTTGTTGGCGGAGAAGCGGAAGGCCACCTCGTCCACGCCGTTTTCGGACAGGGTTTCAGGATCGACCGGTGTAAACCCGGCGGAGAAGGAGGCGAAGGGCATGCCCATGTCCTTCAGGTTCGCCTCGATGGCGACTTTCAGCCGCCGGGCGGCCTCCTTACGGCGCTGGGACAAAGCTTGTGCGTCGGCGGTGAAGGCGGCGACAGCGGCCCGCTCCGCCTGCTCCAGCTCCACCATGCGGTCCTCGCCGCCCAAAAGCTCGGTCTGTTCCGCTCGGAGGGCGTCGGCGTAGGCCAATATCTCCTGGATATCCGCCCCGTATTTGCGCTTCAATTGCTCGATCTGGAAGAGCCGGCTCTCGATCTCGTCCAGGGCGTTGGGATCGAAGGACAGGCTGTTTAGTGCGTCCCGTAGGGTGTAGGACACGTCCTCCAGGGTGTAGTAGGCTTCCTCGGTCTGCTGGGCCGCCGCCTGGTACTCCTCCCCGTACTCGCCGAGCGCGGCCAGGCAGCGCTTCGCCTCCGCGATCTGGCCCAGGGCCCCCTGCTCCTCGTAGAGGGCGTCGTAGGCGGCCTGCAGGTTCTCCTCAATGGCAGCGAAGTTTTGCAGCTGCTTCTTCTTCAGCTCCAGCTGCTCCTCCTCGCCAGGCTCCAGGGAGGCGCCGTCGATCTCCTTGAGCTCATAGGCGATCACGTCCAGGCGCCGTGCTCGTTCCTTCAGGCTGTTTTGAAGCTTCTCCCGGGCGCTGCGGGCCTCCAGGGCTGCCTTCCTTTCCTCCAGCATCCGTGTGAGCAAGCCGTCCCCGTCGCTGCTAGCGAAAGCGTCCAGCAGGCCAAGGTGGGTCTTCTCGTTCAGCAGGGACTGGTGGGCGTGCTGGCCGTGCATATCCACCAGCATGTCCCCCACGGTTTTCAGCTCCGCCGCGCTGACCAGGGTTCCGTTGATCCGGCAGACGCTCTTGCCGCTAGAGTAGAGCTCCCGGTAGAGGACCACTTCCTCCCCGTCGTACAGCTCCTGATCCAGCAGATATTCCGCGGCAGGCGTGCCCTCCTTCACGGTGAACAGGGCTTCCACCGCCCCCTTCTGGGCGCCGGTGCGGATGCTCTCCCGATAGGCTCGCTCGCCGAGAGCCAGCCCCACCGCCTCGATGAGGATGGATTTGCCGGCGCCGGTCTCGCCCGTCAGTGCAGAAAAGCCCTCCTCGAAGTCCAGGGAGAGCTTATCGATCAATGCGATATTGGATATGGTCAAGTGCCTGAGCACGGTCTATGCTCCTTTACTTCATCATCTTCTGGAACCGCTTAATGATCTCAGCGGTGTTCTTGCCTTCCCGCACCGCCACGAAGATGGTGTTGTCCCCGGCGATGGACCCGGCGATCTCCGGCCACTTCAGGGAGTCGATGGCTTCGCCGGCCACGGAGGCGCTGCCCGAGATGGTCTTGATGACGATCAGGTTCCCCGCGTTGGTGATGGACACCACGCAGTTGGAGAACAGGCGGATGAACCGCTCCTGCAGATCGGACTCGGCCTTCTCCACGGTGGCGTACTTATAGTGGCCCTCGCTGGTCAAGACCTTGATGAGCCTCAATTCCTTTATGTCCCGGGAAACGGTGGCCTGGGTGACCTGGAATCCCTGTTCGCCCAGGAGCCGAGCCAGCTCCTCCTGGGTCTCCACATCCCGTGAAGCGATGATCTTGATGATCATGGCATGTCGTTTCGTCTTCATAGTTTCCGCCTCGTTCGTTAGAAAATTACGTCAGTCGATCCTGGATGCGACTGTAAAGATCCATCTGTTCAAATCGGATAAAGGATACCTGCTCTTTGGACCCGGTGATCTTCAGGGACTCGCCCTTGGACACTCGGCAGACCCGCTGACCATCTATGGCCGCCATGCCCTCGTCGTGCTCCACCAGCTCCACCTGGCTGTCGCTGCGGACCACGATGGGCCGCACGTGCAGCTTATGGGGACAGATGGGCGTGATGACCATGGCGTCCAGCCCCTCCGGCACGATGGGTCCCCCGGCCGAAAGGTTGTAGCCCGTGGAACCGGTGGGCGTCGATACCATGACGCCGTCCGCCGATACCGTCCAGGCGCTCCTGCCGTCGATCCTGACGTCGATGTCCGTGACACCGGAGAAGGAGAGCTTGTAGAGCACCGCGTCGTTCAAACACCGGTAGACCCGCCCCGTGCTGACCTGGCAGTCCAGCATGTTGCGCTGCTCCAACCCATAGTCCCCGGCTTTGAGCCGCGGCAGGGCGACAATGAACCCTTCCTCCGTCAACTCCGTCAGAAATCCCACGCGACCGAAGTGGACGCCCAGGATCGGCATATGGGCGCTCAGGGCCACCGGCACCTGGCGGATGATGGACCCGTCTCCACCGATGGCGATGATGACGCCGTCCTCTCCCGGTCCAGGAGCACGTTCTTCCAGCTCAACGCATAAAAAACCGTACCCTGCCGCTGCATCCATCAGGCGCTTTCGGGCGTCGAATGTGGCCGGTTTTTTAGGATTCGCCGCAAAGAATAGGTACAAAGCTTTATCCTCGGATGAATACTGCAGATGTATTATACAGTATAGTTTCCGAAATTTCAATACAAATATGAATAATTTTTTAACAATTTATGTGAAATTTATGACCGTCTGAGACGATTTGAGCCACTTTTTCCTCGAAATCCATCGGTTCGGCAGGATCGGCCTCGACTCCGTTCCGCAAAAACAGCAGAAACTCTATATTTCCTTTGGGACCGGTTATGGGGGAGAAGGAAAGGTCCTCCACCCGGTATCCGGCCTCCTGGGCATACCGGATTATGTTTATACATACATCCCGATGAATAGACTCCTCCCGGACCACGCCGTTCTTGCCCACCTGGCCCCGGCCCGCCTCGAACTGGGGTTTGATGAGGGCCACCACCTGCCCCGACCGCTTCAGGCACGCCTTTAGGGGCGGCAGGATCAGCTTCAGGGAGATGAAGGATACGTCGATGGACGCGAAGTCGAAAAGGCCGTCGAACCAGCCGGGCTCCATGAAGCGGGCGTTGCGCCGCTCCATGACCGTGACCCGCGGATCGTTGCGAAGCTGCCAGGCCAGCTGGCCGTAGCCCACGTCCAGGGCGCAGACGTGGCTGGCCCCGTTCTGGAGCATGCAGTCCGTGAACCCGCCGGTGGATGCGCCCACGTCCAAACACACCTTGTCCTTCAACGACAGGGGGAACACCTTCAGGGCCTTGTCCAGCTTCAGGCCGCCCCGGCTCACGAAGGGGACGGGGTCCTCGTGGAGGGTGACGGCGTCCTCGGGGCGCACCTCCTCCCCCGCCTTCTCCGCCTTTCGGCCGTTGACGAAGACCTCCCCGGCCATGATCATGGCCCGGGCTCTCTCCCGGGAGGGGCTGAGGCCCGCCTCCACCATATGCACGTCCAACCGTTTCTTATTCATTCGATCCACTCAGCTCCTGAACGGCCTGTATCATAGCCGCTTCGTCGATGCCGCCCAACGTCCGCTGCCGAGCCACGGTGGCCTGGGCCATGGGCCTGTCGGGCAGGCACAGGGGCCGCACTTTTAGCTCCGGACAGTAAGCCGCCACATACAGGCACAACGCCGCCACGTTCTCCTCGGCAACGATGAGCTTGCAGCCCTTTTGCCGCAGCTCGTCCAGCAGTTCAAAGTCCAAAGGCTTATAGAAGCGAGCCTCCACCAAACCGCAGTCCAGCTTCTCCGCCACCTGACGGGCGATCTGGACCAGAGGGCCGGCGGCCAGGATGACCACGTCCGCAGCAGGCCGCAGGGTAGCCCATTTGCCGTAGACCACGGGGGCCTCTCCCTCGCCCTCGGGCAGGGTGCCCCGGCAGTAGCGGATGGCCGCGGGCTCGCCCCGGGAGATCGCCAGGGGGATCATGGCCCTGAGCTCGCTCAATGTGGCGGGTTCATAGACGGACAGATTGGGAATGGCGCAGAGCATGGCCGGATCGTAGATGCCCTGATGGGTCTCTCCGTCCTGGCCCACCAGGCCCGCCCGGTCCACGCCGATGACCACCGGGAGCTTCTGCAGGCAGATATCGTGATAGAGCTGATCCACGGCCCGCTGCAGGAAGGAGGAATAGATGGCCGCCACAGGTTTCAGGCCCTCCGCCGCCATGCCGGCGGCCATGGTGAGGGCGTGTTCCTCCGCGATGCCCACGTCGAAAGCCCGATCGGGGAAGGTCTCGAAGAAGGGGCGCAGGCCCGTGCCGTCCCGCATGGCCGCGGTGATGGCCACGATACGCTGATCCTCTCGCGCCATTTCCAGCAAAGTCCTGCCGAAGGTCTCGGAACAGGAAACGGTCCCGGAGGAAGCCACGGTCCCCGTCTCCCGGGAAAAGGGCGCCACGCCGTGGAATTTCTCGGGGTTCTGCTCCGAAGGGCTATAGCCCTTGCCCTTTTGGGTGATCACGTGGACCACCACCGGCCGCTCCAGGGCCCGAGCCTCCCCCAAGAGGTCGATCATCTGGGGGATGTCGTGGCCGCTGATGGGCCCAAGATAGGTGAACCCCATCTCCTCGAAGAAGGTATTTTGAAGCACGAACCGCTTGATCCGGTTCTTGAAGCCCTCGATGTTTTTGGACATGCGGCGGCCCACCATACCCCGTTCCAGCACCCGGACCACGAACCGCTTCAAACGGTTGTATCCGCTGCTGGCCCTTAGGCGGGACAGGCTCCGGCTCATGGCGCCCACGTTCCGGGAGATGGACATCTCGTTGTCGTTGAGCACCACCACCAGGGGCAGCTTGCTGTCGCCCCCGTCGTCCAGCGCTTCATAGGCGAGGCCGCCGGTCAGGGCGCCGTCGCCGATGACGGCCGCCACGTGGCCGGGTTGATGCAGCAGGTGCTTGGCCCGCGCCATGCCCAGGGCCGCCGAGATGGAGGTGCTGGCATGGCCGGTGTTGAAGGCGTCGTAGGGGCTCTCCTCCCGCTTGGGGAAGCCGGAAAGGCCCCCTTCCTGGCGCAGGGTCGTAAAGGCGTCCCGCCGCCCGGTCAAGATCTTATGGGCGTAGGATTGATGGCCCACGTCGAACAGGATCCGGTCGCCCTCGTCGGCGTACACCCGGTGCAGGGCGATGATCAGATCCACCGCCCCCAGGCTGGCGGCCAGGTGACCGCCGTTTTGGGAGACGCAATCCACCATGTAGCCCCGTATCTCCTCCGCCAAGGCAGGGAGCTTGTCCTCGGGCAGGGCCTGCAGGTCCTTGGGTCCGTTCAGTTGTCGTAAGATCGGATATTCCTTCATACTGTCCTGACGGCGATCCGGTTGGCTAAATCGCAGAGATACGCCGCCGCTTCTCCGCTGTACCCGCTCAACAGTTTGCGGATGTCCGACGCCAAAGCGTCGATCTCCCGCTTCGTCTCGTCCAACCCGAGGAGTGTCACGTAGGTGAGCTTCCCCTCCGCCCGGTCCTTCTCGATATCCAAAAGATCGTCGGTCATCTGAAACAGGAGCCCCAGCTTGTCCGCAAAGGCGCGGATATCCTCCGCTTTCGCCCCATCGCAGCCGCCCCGATAGGCCCCGGACAGGCAGGCCGCCCGGAAGAGGGCCCCGGTCTTGAGATCGTGGATGCGCTGCAGGGAGGCAAGGTCCCGGGCGCTGACGTTCAGATCCAGACTCTGGCCCGCCGCCATGTCCAACGCCCCCTGGAAGACGGCTTTTTTGGCCGCCTCCTGACCTGGCACGTCCGATAGGAGGCACATGGCCATGGTGAGGAGCCCGTCCCCGGCCAGGATGGCGTTCCCCTCGCCAAAGGCCTTGTGGCAGCTGGGCTTGCCCCGACGCATGTCGTCGTCGTCCATGGCGGGCAGATCGTCATGGATCAGGGAATAGGCGTGGATCATTTCGAGGGCCGCCGCGAAGGGCAGGGCGTCCTCCACGGTGCCGCCCACCAGCTCGCAGCAGGCCAAACACAGGCAGGCCCGGATGCGCTTGCCCCCGGACAGGAGGCTGTAGCGCATGGAGCGAAGGAACAGGGGCGGCAGATCGAAGGCGGCGCTGTACCGGTCCATGGCTGCCTCGATGATGGGCAGATAGTCCTTCATGACCCCATCTCCGTGCCCTTGAGCCGCTTTTCGAAGGCGGCCAGCTCCTGAGCGCAGCTCTCGTAGAGGGCCATGCCCCGCTCGTGCAGGGCGACCATCTCCTCCAGGGGCACGGTGCCGCTTTCGAGCTTTCCGATCAGCTCCTCCAATTCGGCCATCTTTTCCTCAAAGGTCTTCTCGTTCTTCTTCATGTCATATCCTTTCCCGTCACGTGGGCCTGGACGCGGCCGTCCCGGAACCGAAGGGTGAGCCCCTCGCCCACGGCCGTTTCCTCCGCCCTATGCACGAGGTCGTTCTTGTTATCGTATACCAGGGCGAAGCCCCGATCCAGAGCCCCCAGGGGGTCCGCCGCCTTGAGCCGGGCCCCGACGGTGGCGAGGACATCCCGCTGCCTCTGCAGCCGGCTCTCGATCCCCTCCTCCAGGGCGTCCCGGCAATTATCCAGCCGCTGCTGCTCCTGCATCAGGCGCTGTTCCGTCAGCAGGGCGCCCCGTCGCCGGATGAGCAGCTCCAGCCGATCCCGCTTGCGCTCCACGCCGTGACGGAGGGCCGAGCAAAGCCTGTCCCGGCTTTGGGCCAGGCCGTCCTTCAGCTTGCCCAGCTCTGGCACCGCCAGCTCCGCCGCCGCAGAGGGCGTGGGAGCCCGCAGGTCCGCCGCAAAATCCGTCAAGGAAAAATCTATCTCGTGGCCCACGGCGGAGATCACCGGCAGGGTACAGTCGTGGACCGCCGCCACCACGATCTCCTCGTTGAAGGCCCATAAATCCTCCAAAGAGCCGCCGCCCCGGCCCACGATCAGCACGTCGCAGCGCTGCTCCTGGTCCGCCTGGCGGATGGCCGCGGCGATCTCCCCCGCCGCCTTCTCCCCCTGGACCGCCACCGGGTACAACCGAATGGGCATGTTGGGGAACCGGCGGGCGATCACGTTGCGGATGTCCTCGATGGCCGCGCCGGTGCCGGAGGTCACCACCCCCACCGCCCGGGGCAGGAAGGGGATGGACTTTTTCAAACTGTCGTCGAACCAGCCCCGCCCCTTGAGCTCCTCCCGCAGGGCTAAAAACTTCTGATATAATGCTCCGTCCCCGGTCTTCTCCATGCGCTCGGCATAGACCTGGAAGGAGCCGTCCCGCCCGAACAGGCCCGCCCGTCCCTCGATGCGGACAGACATGCCGTCCTTGGGGAAGAAGCTGAGCCGCAGGGCGTTGGGCCGGAACATAACGCACCGCACGGAGGCCGCGTCGTCCTTCAGGGTGAAATACAGGTGGCCGGAGGTGTGGCGCTTGAAAGCGCTGATCTCCCCCGTCACCGTCAGCTCGCCCATGAAGGGGTCCCGGGAAAGCATCAGATCCACGTATTCGTTCAGTTCGGACACGGTAAAGACCGGCTTCAGCTCCGTCATAGGGCCACCTCCCGATCGTACCCCAGGGCTGCCACGCCCACAGCGTTGTCGCTGCTATAGCGGCTCTCGCCGAAGAACAGGGGCAGCTCGCACCGCTGGTGCAGCAGCTCCCTGAGGAGCTGGCTGGAGGCCACCCCGCCGCACAGGAGCACGGGGCGCTCCCCCCGCTGCCGCGCCGCGTTGGTCAAGAGCTTGGTGAGGGTCCTGGCCAGTAAATCGTAGATGCCAAAGGCTACCTCTTGTGGCTCTGCGCCTTGACGCAGCGCCCGCTGGGCCGCCGTCTCCGCCCCGGACAGGGAGCAGGTCAACTCTCGCACGGAGGCGGGGATGCGCAAGTCCCGGTTTGCCGCCTGACGGGCCATGGCTTCCATCTCCTTCCCCGCGGGAAAGCTGCAGCCAAGCAACACGCCCACCCGGTCCACCAGCTGGCCCGCGTGCAGATCCTCGGAGCGGCCCATGGGCTCAATGGAGAAGGCGCCGGGCTCCCTGGCCTCCACGGCCAGCAGGTCCGTGGTGCCGCCGGAAAGATGGACGGCGTAGAAGGGCTTGGCCATCAATGCCTCGTTCTCGATCAGGGCGGCCCGGATATGGCCGCTCTGATGGTCCAGGGGAAGCAGCGGCACCTGCAGGGACGCCGCCAGGGCCCGGGCCACGCCCATGCCGGTCATAAACACGGGCATGTAGGAATCTTCCCGCGCCACGGGGGACCGGCTGCAGGCCACGGCCGCGATATCCTCCGGCGACACGGCGGAAAAAGCTGCCTCCACCAGGGGCGGCAGCTGCCGGGTATGCAAAAAAACGCCCTCGGACTGCCTCAACCCCCTGTCGCCCTTCTGGACCGGGAGGAGGGTCCTCCCGTCGTACAGGACGCCGGATCGGCCGAAGCAGGCGACCGAGGTCGTGTAGCAGCTGGTATCTATGCCCAGCACTGCCCCCTTCATTCGCTGCGAAGCTCCCGGGCAGCGCTGCCCAAGATGCCGTTGATGAAGCCGGAGGACTTGTCCTCAGCGTACCTCTTGGCCAGCTCCACCGCCTCGTTGATGGTGGCGCCCACGGGGATCTCGGGCATGCACATGAGCTCGTAGACGGCCATGCGCAGGATGGTCAAATCCACCTTCCCCAGCCGGTTCAGGGCCCAACCCTGGGCATACTTGCCGATGACGGCGTCCAGCTCCTCCTGACGGTCTGTGACGCCGGCCACCAGGTTCTCCAAAAAGGTCTTGTCGCTGCCGGAGAGGGTGTCCGCCTGTTCCGACTGCTCCAAAACTTCATCCATGGTCTCGCCGCCGCCCAAAGAGGCAGCGTAGAGCATCTTCATCGCGATCTCGCGGGCCAAAGAACGAGGATCCATATCCGCCCTCACTTCTTTTGAAAAATGCTGGTGAAGAAGTCCTTCACCGCCGCCCAGCCACCTTTGTCCAGCAGGGTGCCCACCAGCACGCCCAGGGCGACCAGGGCTGCCAAGAGAAGCGTGCGCCAGAAGCCGATGCAGAGGAAAAGGATCCCCAGCACCAGGGCGGAGGCCACCATGATGGAGAGCCACTTGTGCTCACTGTAAAACGTTTTGATCCACTCTTTCATAGCCTGTCCTTTACTTCACCCGACTGGGAAGCTGTTCCACGGGGGGATGCCTACCTTCCCTATGCGGATGCCTGTCATTTCAAAGATGCGGTTCTTCAGCCGTTCCTGCAGCATGGCCGCCAGCGGCGCCACGGCCACGCCGGGATTGAGCGCCATCTCCAGCTCCAGATCCACGCCGCTGCCGTTGTTCTTCACCGTGCTCTTGCAGGAACGGACGCCGTCGCAGTCCTGTGCGATCTTTTTGGCCATATCGCTGATCACGTTCAGATTCACATAGGCGCTGCCGTTCTCACCCTCGTGGACCAGGGCCGCCTCCTGGCGCTTGCGGGCCGCACGGCGCAGATGAAGCCCCACCGCAGCCAGGATGCTGACAAGGGCCAGCACGCCTACCGTCACCCGCACCGCGCTCACCTGGAGCCAGGCAAGGGACGGGAACAGGACCAGGACGATGAGCAGCAAGCCCAACAGGACGGCCAGCACAGAGAGTACCCAAAGGAGCAACCGGTCAAACAGCTTCATAGCTTTCTTCCCTTTCCACCGGCAAGAGCCCGCCCCGAGGCGGGCTCCGGCCAGGATCGTTATAACTGAATCACTTCACGCGGGGCGCGGGCGCTTCGGGCTCCTCCACCTCGGGTTCGGGTTCGGGCGCGGGGGCCGGCTCTTCCTTCTTTTCCGGCTCGAAGTAGATGCCGTTCACGTTCACGTTGACTTCCACCACCTTGAGGCCGGTCATGGTCTCGATGGCGTTCTTGATCTCCTGCTGCACCTTCTGGGCAACTTCCTGAATGCGATAGCCGTACTTGACCACGATGGTGATGTCACAGGCGCACTCCTCGGTGCCCACCTCGACCTTCACGCCCTTGGTGTAATTCTTCTTGCCCAACTTCTCAGAGAGGCCTTCCATGGTGGTGCCGATCATGGCATGGACGCCCTCCACCTCGCTGGCTGCCAGGAAGGCGATGGTCGCCACCACGTCCTCGGCAAATACGATCTTTCCGCCCTGGATGTTCTCAATGTTGGTATCGACTTCGTTCATTGTGTTGACCTCCTTCTGGTTTTTGGTCACATTGATACGGTAACAGTATACCAACTTCTGCGGAAAAAGGCAACCCGTTATTGTGCGGTTGACACCTTGATATTTTCCGCCGTTTCGCCCGTCTGCCGCAGGACGATGTCCAGTATCTGGGCCACCTGCTCGTCGGTCAGGGCGTCGGCGTCCACGATCACGTTGACGGACCCGTTGTGCATGGACACGATGACCTCCTCAAAGCCCTTGGCCCGGATCAGGTTCTCCGTGTTCAGCTCCGACTCCATGCAGTCCACCAGCGTCATCTTCTGCTTCTGGGCCTCGGACAGGGTGGCTTCGTCCCCGCCCTGGGCCACTATGGCGTCGAGATACGCCAGCTCCTGGGTCCTGACGCTGTCCCGTTCGCTGCGATACATGTCGAAGAAGCTCCCCTGGGCCCCCGGCGCGGACACGCTGACCGCTGCCGTGGCGGCCTTGGCCGCCTTCTCCTCGTTCCGGTTCATGATGACGTTGGCGGCCACCGCGGCTAGCAGCAGCAGGCACACCGCAAAGAGCGTCATGGTGCGTCGGTTCAGCAGTTTCCTCATGTTTTGGATGGATGGTCTCATGTTTTTTCCTCCTTATCGAATATTGTCAGATCTGGGGATATGGACTTCATGGTCTATCCTATGAGGGATAGTTCATTTCAAACACCTCGATGCAGGAAAGGGGCACCCCAGTCACCGCCTGCACCGCCCGCTGAAGGCTCAGCCGCACGGCCGGGTCCGCCGCCCCCTCCGCCACCACGATGACGCCCCGGATCTCCGGCTCCCGTTCCACCAGGATGATGGGGCTTTGTCCGCCCTCAGTGGCGACGGTGGCAGGCTGCTTCATCTCCCGGGACTGCTCCGACCGGGTGGCGGTATTGGCGCCAGAGGTCTCGGACACGCTCTCGTCCAGGGTGCTGACGGTGGCGGCCACCCGCTCCCCCGCCGTGGCGTAGGTGACGAGGACCCGGACCTTGCCCGCGCCGCGCACGGTGCTCAGGATGTCCTCCAGCCGCATTTCCAGCGTAGCCTCCGCCGCCGCCGTGGGCCCGTCCCGGGGCGCGGCCTGGAACCAGCCCTCGCCCAGGCCGTAGAAGAAGCCCGCCAGCAGAAGCAGCGTCCCGTACAGGACCCAGGAGGCGTATTTCCAGCTCCGCAGCCGATCCCAGGCGGCTTTCATCCCCGTCCCCTTCATTCATCCTCCCTTCAGCGCCAGCCAAAAGAGGCGCAAAGCTTCCAACAGATAGCAGACGGACACGGCTCGCCGGCCCGCCGCCCCCACGGTCCCCGAGGGGAACAGCAGCAGCAACAGGCCCGTGACGGCGCCGCACACGCAGAGATCCAGCATCCCTTCCCTCACGATCCGCCTCCGAAGCAGCCCGCCGCCCCGCCGATGGACACGCCCAGCATGGCCCCGGCGGCCAGGATCAGCGCCCCGAGGACAGTCAGCATCTCCCCCAGGGCAGCCAGCATGGTGCCCATCTCCCGCTGATCGAGGGGCAGGAGCAGGGCGGCCGCCCCCCGTAGGCCGAAACCGTGCAGCAGCAGCGCCAGGGCGGGCCCCGCCGCCTGCCAGAGAGCCAGCAGCATGCCGGTCCGGCCCAGGGCCCCCTTCACCAGGCCCAGGCATGCCGCGGCGGCGCTCAAGGAATCCGACACCATGGACCCCACCAGGGGCAGGCTCCCCGCCGCCACCCGGCCCGTTCGCAGCAGCAGGGAATCCATCCCCGCCGCGCCGGCGCCCATGAGGGCCGCCAGGAGGGAGTAGCCCAGGGAGATGGCCCGCACGCCCCAGCGGGCCACGGCGAACAGCAGCCGGGAGAAGGAGGCGAGCACGCTGTCCCCCGTCAGGTCCGCCGCCCGCAGGACCCCCGCCGACAGGATGAGGGGCACCAGGCCCCCTTCCATCCAGCGCAGGCAGGTATGGACCAACAGCTCCCCCAAGGTCCCCATGAGGGCTGCCCCCTGGGGACTGCCGAGGAGCAGCAGCGCTCCGGTCATGAGGGGCACGGTCACGTCCGCCAGGGCCAGGATCCCTCTTAAGCATGCAAGGCCCCGCCGAATTAGGGGCACCAGCCGCAGGAGCAGCAAAGCCGCCAGCCCTACGGACAGCACCCGGCGGGCGGGCACGCTGGGGGCGTCCAGCAGCGTTTCGAAGAGGGCCGCCAGGACCCCGGTGACCAGGGCGATCAAAAACAGCGACGCCGCCCCGGGCAGGCCCGCCCGGCCCTTCTCCTGCAGCCAGACGATGAGCCGGGACGGGTCCTCCTCCCCCTCCGCCAAGGAGCGGACCAGGGCGGAGGGCCGCTGCCACGGCTCCGTCCCCTCCAGGCGGGAGAAGAAATCGTCCCAGGCAGCCAGATCCACCCCGTCGAGCGCGTCCCCCGTATCCGTAGGGGGCAGGGTGGCCGCAGGGCCGTCCAAAGGGGAAAGCAGCAGCAAGCCGCAGAGCAGGAGCGCCGTCATGGGCCTATCTCCGCCAGCACGGTCTCGGCGGAGCGAAGCACCTCCCGGACGGCGGGCAGCATGGCGCACAGGATCATGACCCGGCCGCACAGCTCCACCTTCAGGGCGATGTTCCCCTGGCCCCCGTCCCGGCAGATGCGGCTCCCCGCCTCCGTGAGACACGCAAGGCCCAGGATGCGGATCACCCGGCTCAAATACTCGGAGGACAGCTGGCCGAAGCCGGTCAGCTCCCGCAGGGAGACGCCCAGCTCCTCCGTCTGCCCCAGCAGCATTATGAGCAGCAGCGCGCCTGTGGCGAGGCCCGTCAGCAGGCCATAGCCCCCGTTATGCCGGGCCAGGGTCACCGCCAGGAGCGTGCCCACGATCCCCACGCCCAGAACGCGCATCAGCTCCATTCATTACCTCCTTCAATACAGGGAAAATACCCGCCGGATGGTCTCCATCAGGGAATTGACCGTCTCCAGCACCAGGAGCGTGCCGATGGCCAGGCCCACCACCGCCACCAGAGCCGCCAGCTCCTCTCGGCCGCTTTGCTTCAACAGGGTCATGATCACGGACACCAGCAGCCCCAGGCCCGCGATCTTGATGAGGATCTCGATCTGCATATCACAGGACCAGCAGCAGGGCCGCCGCGCCGGTGAGATACCCCACGGAGCGATAGACCTGCCCCTTGTTCTTGAGCTCGGCAGCGGTTTGCTCCCGGCTTCGCTGGAGCAGGGCCAGCAGGGCGTCCCGTTCCGCCCGCAACGCTGCCGGGGACCGGGTCTCGGACCTAGCATAGGCGGCGAGAGCGCTTTGTTCCTCCGCCGTCAGCAGGGGCATGGACGGTTCCTTGCCTCTTGCCAGCTCCAAAAGTTGCTCCCGTTCCGGCGAGGGTGGGCAGCGCAAGGCGCTTTCCTGAAAGGATAACAGAGCGGTGAGCTGCCGTTCGCCGATCTCGCGGATGAGCTCAAAGAGCTTTAGCAGCGCCTGCGCCCGGCGCTGCAGACGGCGGCTCCTACTTTCCCCCGCCAAGGCGCACAGCAAAAACAGGGCGATCCCCGCTAACAGCTTCACAGCGTCTTTCCCTCCTCGTCTCGTATCTCCTGGACCTGGCCGCAGCCCGTCAAGCGCACGTACCGCTGGAAGGTCCTGCCCTCAAAGAGCCGCCCCATCCCCTCCCGGCGCAGCAGCTCCTCAAAGGTGCCGCCGTGGGCTGTGCAGAGCACGTCCACGCCCCGGCTTTTCGCTTCCAGCACCGCCGCCACGTCGGAGGTGAGGTTCAGCTCGTCCGCCGCCAGGACCTGGGGGCCCATGGTGGACAGCAGCCGCAGCAGCCCCTCCCCCTTGCTGACGCCGGAGAGCACGTCCGTCCGATCCCCCAGATCGAAGGCCCCGCCCCCTTCCCCGGCGATCTCGTACCGCTCGTCCACCACGCCCACCCGGTGGGGCGTCGCCCCGGCGAGGCCGTCGGACAGGAGGCGGATCAGGTCCCGGAGCAGGGTGGTCTTGCCACAGCCCGGGGCGGAATAGAGGAGGGTGGAGCGCAGGCGCCCCTCCTGGAGCAGATCCGGCAGCACCCCTTCCCCGCAGCCCACCACGGGCCGGAGGATGCGGATGCAGAAGCCCGTGACCGCAGCGGGCGCGCCGGTCTCGGCGGATATCCGCCCGGTGACGCCCACCCGGCCCCCTTGCTGCAGGGTGATGAACCCCTGCCGTATCTCCTTCTCCCAGGCGTACCGGGCGTGGTTGCAGAAGGCGGACAAGAGCCCCTCCTGCTCCCCCTCCCGCAGCATGGGCCGGCCGTTGGGGGCGTAGAGCAGCCGGCTCCCGGTAGCCGTCACCACCTCCATGGGCCGGCCCAGGCGCAGCCGTATCTCCGTGGCTCCGGAAAGGTCCAGGGGTGCCAGAGCCTGACGCATGTCCTCCGTCAGCAGGGGCAACAGCCAGGTTTTCCAATTCGTTCCTTCGTCCATGGTCCACTGTATGTGACGGCTTTGGTGCACATGTGCATGCAACAAAAAAAGCGGCCCGCCGTAGCGAACCGCTGAACAATATGTGGAATTATAACAAGGTGCGGAAGGCCAGGCCGGAGGTGCGGTCGAACCAGGGATCTTTCCCCCGGCGGAAGCCCTCGTAGACCTGCCGACAGGTCCTGCTGTCCTCCGTGGTGAAGTAAAGGGTCACGAAGTCGAAGGGCGGCAGGGCCTTGTCCCCCAGGTACAGGGGCACGGAGTTGAGGAGGGTGGTGTACCGCCGTTCGTGGCAGACCATGGGGAATGTGACGCCCTTGCGGTCCACCAGCTGGGGCTTTCCTGTGCAAGTGCCGCAGCCCTTCTCCCCCCGAGCGGGGCAGGCGCGGAACTGCATGATGGGGAATCGGCCGTAGCCAAGGATCCCCCGAGGCTTCTTTCCGCCCAGCTTCGCGCCCATCTTCACGGGCAGCTCGAAGGACAGGGTGGCGTCCGCGAGACCCATGGCCTCGTAGGCCTCCAAAGACAGGGTGTTGGTCACGTTCAGGGTGGGGCCGCCGTGGACGACGAGCTCGGCCCGCTGGGCCAGGACCAGCTCGCACACGTTTCCCGCCACCGCGTCCGTGAGGCCCTTCTCCTTCAGGGCGAGGAGCCGGTCCAGGGCCGCCTGTTCCTCCAGGGGCCAGACGAGCTGCGGGAGCTCCACCCACAGGGGCACGGCTTCCTGCAGCAGCTCCGGATGGCGTTCGATCTCCTCCAGGGGCAGGGCCACCGCTTCCGCCTCCGTTGGGAAGAAGGCCTGCTCCGCCCGCTCAAAGCGCAGGCGCAGGGCTTGTTTTTGGGGTGTATAGGGCCCTATCTCGGGCGTTGCCATGGGGTGGAGGGCGTAGCCGTTGCCCCGGCTGCGCATCTCCAACAGCTTATCCAGGGCCTCCCGCCGAAGGCCGTTCACCAGGGAGCCGGGCACGGGCAGGCCCTCGGGCAGCTCCACCCGGCAGTCGCGCACGGTGAAGGGCGTGCCGCCGGTCTTATTCAGGTTCCGCCGGGCGATATCCTCGGTCAGCGGGGCCATGTCCCCATTCGGTATGGGCACGGCGGCCTGGGCCCGACGGCCAGCGCCGTCCTCCGCCGTGAGCGAAAGGGTATCGTCGGTGGCGGTCAGCTTTAGGTCCACGGGCACGCCGGGGAACTCCCGACGGTAGAGGTCGGCCAGCTTCCCGAACACGGTCTTGGACGCCGCAGCGTCCTCCGCGGTGCGGACGCCGAACATGCGCACGCTCCGCTTGCCGGTGAGATACCCGTCGGTGAAGCCGCTGCGGGAGAACACCGCTTGCAAGGTGGCCATATCCGGCTCCTTGCCTTCGAGGGCGGTGCGGACGGCGGTGACGGCGGCAGCCACGTACTCCGGCCGCTTCATGCGGCCCTCGATCTTCACGGAGCAGACCCCCGCCGCTTCCAGGTCCCGGACCCGGGTGATGAAGCTCATGTCCTTCAAGGACAGGGCGTAGGGCCGCCCGTTGCAGGATGCGTTGAGCCGGCAGGGCTGGGCGCACAGGCCCCGGTTGCCGCTCCTTTCCCCCATCATGGCGGAGTAGTAGCACATGCCGGACACGCTCATGCACAGGGCCCCGTGGACGAAGACCTCCAGCTCCGCCCTGGTCTCGCGCCGAATGGCCCGTATCTCCTCCAAAGTCAGCTCCCGGGCCAGGACCACCCGGGAAAAGCCCATATCCTCCAGGGCCTTCACCCCGGTGGCGTTGTGGACGGACATCTGGGTGGAACCCACCAGCGGCAGGTCGGGGCAGATGGTCTTCAGCACCTGCGCCACGGCCAGGTCCTGGACGATGACCCCGTCGGGCCCCGCCTCCGCCACCTCCCGGGCCGCGGTCAAAAAGGCGGGCAACTCCTCGTCCCGGATGAGGGTGTTGAGGGTCACGTACACCTTCACCCCCCGGCCGTGGCAGTAGTTCACCGCCTCGGCAAGGCTGTTGTCCTTGAAATTGTCCGCGTTGCGCCGGGCGTTGAAGGCGCCGGTGCCCAAATAGACGGCGTCGGCGCCGCTCCTTACGGCGGCGATCAGGCTTTGTTCGTTTCCGGCAGGAGCCAATATCTCCATGGCAGGACCTCCCCCTCGTTTGTCTCTATTATAGCGATCCAAATCCCTCCTTGCAATCGCTCTTTTGTGCGGGTATACTATAGAAAACCCTTGGAAAGGCGCAGCGATATGGAAGTCAAGAAGTTCAGAAAAAAGTGGGGCGATCGGAAGGACGGCCGCCGGATCAGGAGTCTCACCGCCATGGCCATGGTCTCCCCCTATATCATGGTGACCCGGAATACCTCCAGCAACTTCTTCCGGGATACGGTGGAGATCACGGAGATCGAGAAGTATATCCGTGAGAAGCGGAAGGAAGGGCTGAAGAACTTCGGCATCATGCACGTGATCATCGCCGCCTACGTGCGGGCGGTCTCCCATCGGCCCGCCGTCAACCGGTTCATCGCCGGGCAAAAGATCTACGCCCGGGACGAGTATATCGAGATGAGCCTGGTGGTCAAGAAGGAGATGTCCGCGGACTCCCCCGACACCTGCATCAAGCCCATACTGGACGCCCACGATACGGCGGCGGAGATCTACCACAAGATCAACGCCCTCATCGAGCAGAACAAGGCCACGGCGGAGCTGAACAACAACTTCGACAACACGGCCAAGCTTTTCTCCTTCATCCCCGGGGTGCTGCTGAAGTTCGCCGTGTGGCTGCTGAAGCTGTTGGACTACTTCGATCTGCTGCCCCGGAAGCTGACCATGGCCAGCCCCTTCCACGCCTCCTTCTTCATCACGTCCATGGGCTCCTTGGGCATCCCGCCCATCTACCACCACCTGTACGACTTCGGGAACATCCCTGTGTTCCTGGCCTTCGGGTCCAAGTACCGGAAGCACGAGGTGAACGCCGACGGCACCGTGTCCGAACGGAAGTACGTGGACATCACCGCCGTCACCGACGAGCGCATCTGCGACGGTTTCTACTACGCCTCCGCCTTCAAGCTCATGCGGACCTACCTCAAGAACCCCTCCGTACTGGACGAGCCCGTGCTGGGGCCCGTGCGGGACGTGGACTAAAGCGATGGCCGCCGACAAGCGCAAACGGCGCTTCTCCACCTACATCCTGCCCATCCTGTTCTGCGGGCTGCTGATCGCCCTAGCCGTCCTGACGGACCGGCACAAAGAACAGCCCGTCAAGGGGGTGCTGCAGGAGGGCGAGCCCCTGACCCTGACGGAGCAGGCCATAGAGAACTACCTCTACGCCGCCGGGTTCACCCTGCGGGGCGAAACGATCCTGGATAGCAACAACCAGCAGGTCGGCACCCTGACTCTTTGCCGGAACGACGGCGGCGCCATCGAATCCATGACGCTCTCCTTCCCCCTGTCCACCTACATTCCCACGGAGGACGACGAGGACATGGACGGGCTGAAGGCGGCCCACGACGAGGACGCCCGACAGGGGCAGGAACTGTTCTTATCCCTCTTCGACGCCATCTCTGCCACGGACAAGCGGGTGGCCAATCGGCGGGACAGCGCTTCAGCGAAGTTCCAGACCACCATGGACACCGGCAAAGCATCTGCCCAGGCCGCCAACAGCTGGCGGTTCGACTTTTCCCTTATACCCGAAACCTTCAAGGGCACGGTCACCGTTTTGTTTACACTTGTAAAATAATCGTATTCCGCAAATAATCCGCAATTTGGTCATAGAGTTGTGACGTTTTGGACGAATCTGCCTGCTATGCTCGGAGCATGGAGAGGAGGTTCAGCCATGAAACGAGTCACAGCTTTCTTTTTGTTCTGCCTTCTTTTGCTCACGGGCTGCCAGCCCACGCCTGCCGTGGAGACGGTGCCGCCCAAGGACTTCGACGCCCTGATCGAAAAGGCGCAAACGAGCCCCGCAACCGTGCAAGTGACGCTGGTGCCGGAAGCTGAGGAGATCTCTGCCGCCGCAGCGGAGGAGGCATTGGAGCGCTTTCAAATGGAGTTCTATGGGAATTCAGAGGCCTTCCATGTGGTGGTGGACGCCCAGGTGGTCCGGCCCCAGGGGTCCTTCCCCATCTTGGAAGTGACTCCCGGGGACTTCGACGACGAGAGCGCCCAGCCCTTCTTTGACGTGCTGACGGAGGGATACACCCTCTATACGGCGGAGGAGCTGGAGACCAAGGCGTCTCTTGAAAAGGAGATCTTGGAGATGCAGCAGTTCATCGACGACGGGCTCCCCGGCTACGACGGCCCGGCCAGCAAGAAGAAGGACGAGATCAAACACTGGAAGGACGAGCTGGAGAAGCTGAAGCAGCGGTATCTCACCGCCCGGGACGAGCCGGGGATCCCCTCCGCCAAAGTGCAGCTCACCTGGCGGGAGCCTGCCAAGTACGACACCCAGACTGCCGGCGCCTTCCTGGTGCAGAGCGCGGACAGGAAGCAGACCTTTCGGGTCCGGACCAACGCCACAGGCGCCCACGGAAAGCGCAACTTTGACAGCAAAGAGGCCGTGGTCATGTTCTGCAACGACGCCGCTTTGCCGGAGAACGCCATCCGCGCCTTCTATCAGTCCGACGCCATCGAGGACAGGGACGCCGTGCCCGTTGGATCCGGCCTGACGGCCACGCCTCGGGAAGCCCAGGAGCAGGCGGAGGCCCTGGTGCAGCGGCTGGGGCTCACGGACTTTGCCGTGAAGGACGTGCGGCTGACCCACGCCCCGGAGGAGGCGGACGGACTTATCGGCGTGCCCTGCTACCTGTACAGCGTGTCCTTCGCACGGATGGTGAACGGCGTCCCCGTGATCCGGCCCACCAACAGATCCAGCTCCGGGGACGAGGCGGAGCCCCGGCCCTCCTGGGCCTATGAGAAGCTGGCGATATCGCTGCGGAACAAGGATGTATACGGCTTCACCTACGGCGGCCCCCTGGTGCTGGGAAAGACCCTGGTGGAGGACGCCAACCTCATGTCCTTCGACGCGGTCATGGAGCGATTCGACCAGATGGTGCGGGTGAAGTACGAAGGCATGATGGCCGATCCGGGCTGGGGCGGCATCCGATCCATGGAGGTGCGGGTGGATCGGATCGAGCTCAGTTTGGAGCGGGTGGCCCAGCCGGACAACATCAACGGCGGGCTGCTGGTGCCCGTGTGGAGCTTCTACGGATCCATCCTCTGCACCCGGCCGGAGGATTCCTTCGACCACGTCTTTGACCACGCCATGCCCTTCCTCACCCTGAACGCCGTGGACGGGAATCTCATCAACCCCATGAAGGGATATTGAAAGGAGTGCATATATGAAAAGAATCTGCATGTTTATTCTGGTTGTCCTGTTTTTATGCGTCGGCTGTCAGCCCACGCCGGAGCAGGAATATGTGATAAACAAGAAGGACAACGATCTGGGGCAGAAGGTGGAGGCAAGGAGCGATCTGAAAGCCCAGACGTTTCCCAGCCGCTGGGAGCAGGAAGCCACAGAGGTGCGCCAGGGGCTCACCGTCCGGGTGGATGCGGACATTCTGCAGAAGGCGGACGGCCTCTACCCCGTATACCGGACCCGTGGCGCGGACATCACCATTGACGACGCCGCGGCGTGGGCAGGGAAGCTCCTCCCCGCACCGGTGTCCCGGACCGATCGGGAATGGACCAAGGCACAATGGGAAAAGGAGCTGCAGGATTATCTGCAGCGGATCGACGATCTCAAGGCCTGGATCGCCGCCGGCCGCCCCTACGACGGGGTGGACCGGGACGAATATCTGCCGGACCCAGAGGAGATCGAGGAACAGACGAATCAATATATGGAGCTGATTCAAAAGGCTCCGGATAAGAACAAGACCACCCCTCTCTCCGACTTTCGGGACATGCCCAAGGGGCAAGGCTACGCCTACGCCCTGTCCGACGGGTCCACCGCCTATATCAGCTGGGACGAGGACTACGTCCAGATCGGCAAGGGTTGCCGCCGGGACGCCTATATCTATTACAACTATTACTATGAGGACGAGAAGGACATGGACGATTCCCCCTATGCGCCTCTGTGGCAGGACGTGACCATGACCCGGGGGGCGGCGGAGGCGGTCCTCCAAAGGGAGCTGCAGCGGCTGGGCTTTGAGGATTTCTCCATCTTCGGTGCCTTTCCCGCCAATCTCATGGACGCGGGCGGCATGGGCGATTCGGATCGGGTGGCCGTGGGCTGGTCCTTCCATCTGAAGCGGAACCCGGGCGGCTACCCCACCGTGGACGTGCCCTATGAGCCCGCCCAGGAGCTAAACTACGGCGCCACCGATGAGTTCACCGCGAGCCCCCATATGCGGGAGGAGACGCTGGAGCTGATGGTGGACGAGCGAGGCGTGCAATGTTTCCTGTTCAGCGCCAAAAAGGAGATCGCCGGCATTGAGAACACTAACGTGGAGCTGCTGCCCTTTGAAGAGGCGAAGACCCGGATCCTCAACGCCTTCGCTATGTGCTACCCCACCTACGACTGGAACAAGGACAAGGATCTGAGGCTGGAGATCTATCGGGTGCTCATCACCTCCTACACCCTGCGCCTGCCCAACAGCGAGGACCGCCGTGAGGTGCCCTGCTATGTGGTGTTCTATGACGACAGCATCAACTATTCGGACCCCTCCCAGCCCAACTATGAACAGAACCGGGACCGGGTGCGGAACGATCCCAATCTGATGCACGACTGCCTGTTCATCAACGCGGTGGACGGGTCTGTCATCCACACGGACTGGGGCTGGTGAAAGGAGTGTATATATGCGTATTTATTCTGTCGTTCGTCCTGATATTCACCGGCTGCCTGCCCACGCCTGCGGAGGAAGTGGTGATCCACAAGAACGAAGGGACCCTGGAGCAGCAGATCAGCGCCACGGCGGCCCCGGCCTATGAGATCACCATCGGCGCGGAGGGGCAAGCGAAGGCGGAGGCCCCGGCGGCTCAGCTTGGGGAAGCCACCGCCGCGCCGGAGCAAAACACCCTGCGGACCGCCGTGGGGGCCCCGGAAACGGTTCAGGACAGCTTCGATGGCCCGGCGGTAGGAGATCGGCTGTATATAGAGATGGATGCGGCGGTGGAGGTGCCCAATGTGGAGAAGGTGCCCGTGCTCCGGGGCCGGGTGGGCTACGAGCCGGAAAAGGCGGCGGAGCGGATTGCCAAGGTCCTGTTGGGGGACGGGCCCTATCTCCGCCCCGGCCACAGCGAGCGGGCGTATAACCAGCTGATGATGGAATACTATCAGAAGTGGATCGAAGCCCTGGACCAAAAGCCCTACGGCCCGGCGGCGGACTACGACCAGTTGCGGGAGAACCTGCAGCAGAACTTTGACGCCAACGCCGAGGGGTTCCGGAACGCCGACACCAAGTATGATCGGCCCAGCCAGCCCTGGACCGGCAGCTTTTCCGACGCCATCGAGGGCGGCATCAGCATCAGCAACGGGGAGCGAAGCTTCGGCATGGTTGCCGGCAACACCCACTTTGCTTGCAGTGCGGGCAGCCACCCCTCCCTTTACGGCTGGATGGACTGCCCTCGGAGGCCCCGGAACGAGGAGGAAGAACGATGGCTGCAGAACGCCGCAGACTTTGCCAACTCTCTGGGCTGCGCCCAGGTGATCCCCCAGTACATCAACGATGCGGACGAGGACACCCGGGTCCGCTGCCAGGTGGAGACCGGCTTTGACAGCGGCTACAAGCACTTCACCCTGCTGCCCGTCTACGAGGGCATCCCGGTCTACCCCTACACCACCATGTACGGCTCCGACACGGGGCGGCAGGCGGCGGGTATCCCCTTCGCTCGGAACCTGGAACAGGAGGAGATCTTCGGCACCCTGTATAACGGCGAGGTGGTCAAGCTCCAATGGAACAGCCCCTTCACGGTGCTGAGCGTGGAGAACGAGAACGTGCCGCTGCTCTCCTTCGAGCGGATCATGGAGATCTTCAAGCGGCAGGTGTTCATGAGCGTCTATTGCGACCAGGGCCACCCCATCACCTACAAGATCACGGCCATCCAGTTCTCCTATATGCGGGTCCAGATCAAGGACAGCGACGACTATTACCTGCTGCCCGTGTGGGACTTCACGGGCTATATGATCCACGACTGGCAGATGAGCCCCGGGGATATGGCCGTGTCCCGGGGGTTCTTCCACAGCATGTCCATCCTGACCATCAACGCCGTGGACGGCAGCGTCTTGGACCGGTTTTTGGGGCATTGATTATTTTTGGCAGCCCCTTGCAAAATGAATACAGTCATGATATTATACAGGCTGTCAATTCGTTCAGGGGGCAAGAAACAGTGGAAAAGCTGAAAAAATCGGTTTGCATACAGGAATGGGGCAAGGACATTCTGGCGGATGTGCTGGGGGCGTTGCTGTACGGCGCGGGCGTGTACGTGTTCGCCGTGAACGCCAACTTCGCGCCGGGCGGGATCACGGGCCTCGCGATCCTGGTGAACCACTTCTTCCCCTTCCTGCCCATCGGCACCCTGACCGTTATCATCAACATCCCGGTCATCCTGTTGTGCTATGCGTACCTGGGAAAGAAGTATTTGGTGAAGTCCATCCTCTCCATGGGCATCATCGCCTTCGTACTGGACGTGATCTACCCCCACGTGCCCGTCTACACCGGGGACCCGCTGCTGGCGGCCCTGTTCGCGGGCGTGATCTCCGGCGTGGGCCTGGCGCTCATCTACGCACGAGGCTACTGCACCGGCGGGTCTGACTTCATCATCATGGCCATCCGCAAGAAGTTCCCCCACCTGTCTGTGGGCTCCATCACGCTGATCATCGACGGCTGCATCATCCTGGCGGGCGGCTTCGTCTTCGGCCGGGTGGACGCGGTGCTGCAGGGCATCGTCATGACCGGGGCCAGCACGGTGATGATCGACAAGATCCTCTACGGTGCCGGCTCCGGCAAGCGCATCACCGTCATCACCGACAAGGGCCAGGAGGTGGCGGACGCCATCGGGACCCAGCTCCACCGGGGCGTGACCATGATGAAGGTGGTGGGCGCCTACTCCGGCCTCGAGCACACCATGCTCCTCTGCGCCTGCTCCAACTCCGAAGGGTACCGGGTGAAGAAGCTGGTCTACTCCATCGACCCCAAGGCCCTCATCATGATCTCCCCCAACGACGAGGTCTTCGGCGAGGGGTTCAAGAGTCCCGAGGATTGACCTTGACGGCCCGGCCCCGAGGGGATAAGATGAAAGCAGGACACAAGGAGGACGATCATATGGCCCACAGCGAAGCCTTTTACAAGAAGCCCGAGGAGTGCCACTACTCCTTCTTCCAGCACAAGGAGTGCGAGTTCTTCCCCTGCCACAAGACGGATCACCCGGAGGACTTCAACTGCCTGTTCTGCTACTGCCCCCTGTTCGCCCTGGGGAAAAAGTGCAAGGGCAACTTCCGGTACACGGAGAACGGCGTGAAGGACTGCTCGAACTGCCTCATCCCCCACACCCGCAAGAGCTATTCCTACATCATCTCCCGGTTCCCGGAGCTCATGGAGGTGGCGAAGGAGCAGGACCGGGCGGAAGATGAAAAGGCCTGAAAAAAACTCTTGCATTCTAAAATGAAATAGTGTATTATACCCATCGGACCCTGTGCAGAGATGGCTGAGCTGGTCTAAGGCGCACGACTGGAAATCGTGTATACTAGGAATAGTATCGAGGGTTCGAATCCCTCTCTCTGCGCCAACAAAAAGAGCACCCAATTCGGGTGCTCTTTTTGTTACATCGAATGGAGAGGGATTCGAAGGGCGCAGGAGTGAATGGAGCGCCAGTGGCGCTCCAGAGCTGCGCCCCGACCAAGCCCGCAGGCGCGACCGAATCCCTCTCTCTGCGCCAACAAAATAGGCACCCTTCATGGGTGCCTTTTTTGTTGGCAAAAAGCAGAGAGAGGGATTCGAACGGGCAGGTAGTGAATGAGGCTCCAGTGGAGCCTCAGAGCCTGCCCTGACCGAGCGCGTCGAGCGCGAGAGCGAATCCCTCTCTCTGCGCCCCTTTAAACGATCCCCCCTGCGGCTTCGCCGCTTCCCCCCTTTACGCAAAGGGGGCTCTTCTCCGGCAGCAGCAGGAACGCCACAGCCCACACGACCAGCAAAGCCAGCAGCGCCCAAACCGGCCACATCTCGATCATGACCAGCTGCGTTTCATACCCCATGGCATGCGCCGCCAGATCCTGCAAAAAATGGAGCACCATGGGCACGAGGATGTTGTGGGAATGCAGATATATCGCCGCCATGGCAAATCCGAATACGCCAGCGAACAATTCCGAACCGCTTCCGATGTGTAATGCTGCGAACAATAATCCGCTGAGCAAACCGTAGACCAGCCGCCGCCTTCCTGTCCGTTCCCCATGCTGATAGTAACCTTCCAGCAGCAATCCACGAAAAGTTATCTCTTCAAAAAAGCCTGTGGTGATCTGTTGACAGATCAGGTCCGCAAACAGCAGCTGCCACGGGATCGACTTGAGCTCCCGCCAATAGGACGCTGGAGTCTTGGTAAACACGATGATGATCTCTGCCAGGATATAGATGAGCACCCCGCCGCCCGCCAGCAGGGCAGCGCCCAGGTTCTTCCCGTGGATGACGTTTCGCCAGTTGCCCTTATCGAAATACTTGATCAGCAGCCACAGGGACAGCGCACCGAAGACCACACGCACCAGGCTGTCGATCAGCAGTCGAGCCGTCGTGTTTTGAATGAACTGCGTACCCAGGACATCCACGCCCACGAACGCCGCTATGACCAGCACCGCCAGCCAGAATCCACCCTGGGGCTTCCATTTCTGCGTCTGATTCCCCATTATTCCTCTCTCACCCTCTCGGGAAAGTATTGATAAAACGTGCACGGCAGGCCCCCGTTGCTGAGCTTTCTCCGCTTATCAGCCCTTTTTCCATACACCTTCTCGAAGTTGTCCATGCCGGAGATGATGCCGATGTTCCAGCCGGGGAGGCCGTCGAAGATGCGGCGCATGTCCCGATAGAGGTCCGCCGCCTCCTTGCTCGTGAGCATCCGCTCCCCGTAGGGCGGGTTGCAGAGCAGGAGTCCCTTCTCATAGTCCGTCCTCAGCTTCTGGACCGGCCGCACCTCCCAATGGACCTCCACCCCCGCCTTCTCGGCGTGGCGGCGGGCCACGGCCACGGACCGCTCGTCGATGTCGTAGCCGAAGATGGGGAGCCTGTCGTGGCGCTCCTCGTCCCGGGCCTGCTCCCGGGCCTTCGGGAAGACGCGGGCGTCCAGGAAGGGCCAGTCCTCCGCGGCGAAGCGCCGGTTCAGGGAGGGGGCCTTGTTATTGCCGATCATGGCCGCCTCGATGGGCATGGTGCCGCTGCCGCACATGGGGTCCATAAAGGGCGTGTCCGGCCAATAGCGGCTAAGTAAAATGAGGCCAGCGCCTAACGTCTCGCTCAGCGGCGCAGCCACGTTGTAGGTCCGATACCCCCGGCGAGAGAGGCCCGCCCCACAGCAGTCCAATGCCACGGTGACCTTGTCCCGCAGGAGCCCCACTTCCACGATGACCTCCGCCCCGTCCTCCGGGACGCGGTCCGTGCGATAGGCGGCCTTCAGGTTCTCCACGATGGCCTTCTTGGTGATGCTCTGGCAGTCGGACACGGAGAACAGGGTGCTCTTGGCACTCTTGCCGTTCACGTGGATGCGGCTGTGGGGCGTCAGATAGGGCTTCCAGTCCAGGGCCTTCACGCCCTCGAACAGGGCTTCGAAGGTGGTGGCTTCGAAGGAGCCCACCTCCAACAGCAGCCGTTCCGCCGTGCGCAGGTACAGGAGGGCCCGGGCCATGTCCTCATAGGAGCCGGTGAAGCTCACGTTGGCGTCCGCGTTCTGCACGTCGGACATGTCCATCTTTTTGAGCTGGAAGGCGGTGACCGACTCCAACCCCAGCTTGGTGGTGGCGATGAATCTCATTCCCGGCTCCCCTCCTCCAGTGTGGTAAAGATCATCTTCAGGGCGTTGTTCAGCCGCCGCGCGGTGATGTCGAAGGCCTCGCACAGGGCTTCCTCGCTGATCTGCTGCTCCAGGAAATGGACCGCCATGCACACGAAGGCGGCGGTGAAGGCGTCCTCCTGGGTGGGCGAGATGCGGCGGTACTTGCCCTTCTGGGCCAGGACGAAGTAATAGAAGGCCCGCTGGGCGAACTCCGCCGTCTTCTCCGGGCAGTCGATCTCCTCGGCGCAGCGGGCAAGCCGCTGGAATATCTTCATGTAGGGCTTGGGCAGGTCCGCGGGGAGCGTGGCGTGGATGACCTCCCCGAACTGCCAGAGGCCGTTGTAGAACATGGCGTGAGGCTCCGCCCCGTCGAAGGTGTGCAGGGCACCGAAGGCGATCTGCTTGTCCTCGTCAGACTGGTCGGCCCGCAAGAGGAACGCGCGCAGCAGCCGCTCCGCCTCCCTGTCCCCCGCCACCACCAGGATGGTGATGATGCCGTGCTTGTCCGGGGCCAGGGGCGAAACGAGGGCCCAGCCCACCAGATCCCGAAACTCCCCGTCCTCCGCCCAGCGTTTGGCCAGGTATTCGGGGCCCTTCGCGAAGGTCTCCCCCATCCGCCGCAGCCGTTCGGCGGCGATCCGATAGGGCACGTCGTACTGGATGGTCCAGCCCTTGCCGCCCCTTTTGGGGTCCGGCTCCGCCTGAACGGCGTCGAGATACCAAGCGGCCACGGTGTCGTGGGGGTCCATCTCCACGATCCGCCGATACAGGTCCGCGGCCTCCCTGGCCTTGCCCAGCATATACTTCGTATACCCCAGCTCGTGGAGGGTCAACGGATCGTAGGGGATGATCTTATAGAGGGTCTCCCCGCACTCCTCCGCCCGCACGTAGTCCTCCAGCTCCAGGAGCATCACGTTCAGGTTCCCCAGCTCCTCGGTGGTGCCGTCCACCGGGATGGGAATGGAGTTCAATATCTCCCGGGCCTCCCGCTTCTTGCCCTCGCCCCGCTTCAGCAGGGCCAGCAGGCACTTGGCCCGGACGTAGTGGCTGTCCTCCTTGAGGATGTTGAAGAGCCGCTGCTCGCAAGCCTCGTACTCCTCCAAACAGTATTCCGACAGGGCGATCTCCATCTGGAGCCACAGGGACTTGGGGTATCGCTCCTCCAGGTCCAGGAGATGCCGCAGCGCCTCCCGGTCCCGGCCGGACACGTGAAGGGTCTTGGCGTAGTGGATGTGGGCGATCAAATCCAGGTCCTCCCCTTCATCGAGGCCCAGCTGCCAGTTCATCTCCGGGGTATCTTCCATCATATCGAGATAATCCGCGGCGTCGGCGGCGTAGGCCCCCTCCGGGTCCGCCTTGAGGTAGTACTCGAGGCACATGCGGGCGGGGCCGAACTCCTCCATGGCGATGAAGTTGCTGGCCATGCCGAAGAGCCCGTCTGGGGGCAGGGCTTCCAGCCGCCCCAGGCCCATGAGCACGGCGATGCTCTCCTCGAACCGCTGCATCCGGTTCATGATCTCCGCGAGGGCGATGGTGATCTCCGGGTTGTCCGGGTCCTTCTCGTGGGCCAGGCGCAGATGGGACAGGGCGCGGATCAGGTTCCCCGCCTCCGCCTGACGGCGGCCGGTGCGCAAATAGAACCCCGCCCCCTGGTCGAAGGACAGTATGTTGTCCCGATCCTGCTTCACGCCTGGGCTCCTTCCCGGAGGATGGCTAAAAGCTCCGCTTTGGTGAAGGTATACCTGCTGTTGCAGAAGTGACAGCTGAGCTCCGCCTGGCCGTCCTCCTCGATGATCTCGGAAAGCTCCTCCCGGCCAAGGCTCATGAGGGCCCGCTCCATGCGCTCCCGGCTGCAATCGCACCGGTAGGCGGGATGAAGCTCCTCCGTAAAGGACACGTCCCCCTCCGGGAACAGGGAGAGGACGATATCCCGCAGGTCTTCGCCTTCGGACAGGCGCTCTGTGAGATGGGGGATGGCCTCGGCCTTAGTCATGACGTAGTCCACGTGCTCGGCGGGACAGTCGGGCAGGGGCTGGATGAGCAGGCCGCCGGCGCCCAGGACCTGGCCTGAGAGGGGCTCCAGCCGGACGCCCAGGTACACCAAACTGGGCTGCTGCTCGGAGGCGGTGAAATACTCTGCAAAATCCTCCGCCACCTCGCCGGAAACGAGGTGGCACATGCCCACGTAGGGCTCCTTTAAGGACAGATCCCGGACCACGGTGAGCTTGCCGTTTTGGCCCACGTAGCCGCCCACGTCCAGCTTGCCGTTTCCCTTGGGAGGCAACTCATAGGCTGGGTCCCCGGCGCAGCCCTTCACGAAGGGGCCCTTGCGGCCCACGCAAACGAGATTGCCCCCGGGGCCGCCTCCGGAAAGGATGGCAGAGACGGAGTCGGTGTCGTTCTTCAGCTGCCCGGCCATCATGGCCACCATAAGGAGCTCCCGGCCCAACGCGGCGGTGGCCGTGCGGCTGAGAGCATGGATGCACTGGGCCTCCGTCACCAGTTCTCGACCGGTGATGGCGGCGAAGCGGATGGTATCGTGTTTCAAGAGTCCCTGCAGGATCGTATCGTTCATGTTCATTCCTTTCGCGCGGTGAATTGAAGCCGTTCCGCCTTATCCGTCGGCGGGTTCCTGGTGAAGGCTTCGTACACCCGTATGTCATGGAAGCCGCTGCTTACAAGGGCGGCCCTCAGTTCTTCCTCGGTATAGGCCCGCTGGCTGTGGTGCTCCTCGAAGCGGGCGTAGCTCTGCCCCTGCTTCAGAAAGCCGGTGAGGAGCATGTCCACCCTGCCGAGGCGGGGATGGTAGGCGTTCTCCCAGATGTAGGCCCAATCCGGGCCAGTGGCGGCGAAGGTGTTGTCGCCCAGGACGGTGGACAGCTTATAGGCGGAGGACACATCGAAGAGGAGCAGACCGCCGGGCTTCAGGGCCTTCCAGGCGGATTGAAAGAAGTCCTCGACCCCGTCCATAAGATAGTTCACCCCGTCGCAGGCCGCGACCACCGCGTCCACGGGCTTGTGGAGGGCGATGCGCCGCATGTCCTGGCAGACGAAGGGTAAAAAACGCAGCCCTGCGTCGAGAGCCTTCTGCCGGGCCCCCATGAGCATGTCCTCGGACAGGTCCGCCCCGGTCATGGCATAGCCCTTGCGGGCCAGGCGCACCGTCAAACTCCCGGTGCCGCAGGCGCATTCGAGGACGCTTTTCGCCCCCGCCTCCCTCAGAAAGCCGTCGATATAGTTGGCCCAGCCGTCGTAGTCCACGTCCGCCATCATGCGGTCGTAGCCCGCGGCAAAGGCGCTGTACGCTTCGTTCATATCAACCCATTCTCCAGGTCCTGAGCATACTCGATCAGCCGGGTGAGCCGATGATTCATGCCCGATTTCTTGATATCCGCCATGTCGGCCAGCTCCTGCAAGCTGGCGTCCGGGTAGTTGAGCCGAAGCTCCGCCGCCTCCTTCAGGGCCTTGGGCAGCCGCTGGAAGTGGCCGTGGTTCAGGATGGTGTTCACCGCCTGCTGCTGCTTGACGGAGGCGGCCACCAGCTTGTCCAGGTTGGCATACTCGCAGTTGGTGGTCCGGTTCACGTAGTTCCTGGTCTCCTTCTCCGCCCGCACGTTTTCAAGATCCAACGCGGCGATGTTGGAGCCGATGAGGGCCAGAAAGCCGGTGACGCTGTCCCCCTCCTTCAGGTACACCACGTACCGGTTCCGCCGGAGGGCGTATCGGGCGTTGAGCCCGTACCCGTTCAGCAGGTCGCACAGGCCCCCGGCGAAGCTCTCCGCCCGGCAAAGGATCTCCACGCTGTACTCCCCCTGGGGATCGGAGCAGCTGCCCGCCCCCAGGAAGCACCCCCGCACGAAGGCGCGCCGAGCCTCGTCCTCCCGGACCAGGTCCTCCGGCAGCCGGGACAGCAGGTGGACGCCCTCCTCGTCCGAGACCATGACGCCCGTGGCGGACAGCATCTCCCCCGCCTTCGGGCCGCTCATGTTCACCACGTAAAGGGGGGCCTTCCGATGCTCCCGCACCCGCTCCTCCATCTCCACGTCCAGCTCGTAGAGGGACGTGCCCAGGGCGGCGATATGCCGGCCCACCTCCCGGTTCTCCGTGCGGTAGCTGATGGCCTTGCGGCGGCCCAGCTTCAAATTCCCGCAAGCAAAGGTGAGACCGGCCAATTCGGCCAGCTTCACGCCTGAATCCCGTACCCGGATGCGGACCACCTCGTCCTTGATGTTCGAAGCAAAGCTCATCTTAGTGCATCATCCTGCTTTCGATGTCCGCCGCCTCCACGGACAGGTCCCTATGGTATACCCGGGCGGGGATGCCCTTCTCCCGGAGGCGATGGGCCACCGTTTCCGCGGCGTAGACGGACCGATGGCGGCCGCCTGTGCAGCCGAAGCACAGTCGCAGCAGGTTCTTCCCCTGCTGCTCGTAGCAGGGCAGGGTCTTTTCCACCAGGTCCACGGTCCAGTTCAGCACGTCCTCCATGAGGGGCATGTCCTTCAAAAAGTCGATGACCGGCTGATCGAGGCCGGAAAGCCTGCGGAGTTCCGGCACATAGTAGGGGTTCTCCGCAAAGCGCATGTCCAGCACCATGTCCGCGTCCACGGGCACACCCCGCTTGTAGCCGAAGCTGCAGATGACCAGGCTCACGTGGGGGGTGCTGATCTCCGGCAGCATCTTCTTCATCATCTTGGGGAAGTTGCGGGCCGCCACGTCGGAGGTGTCCACCACGTAGTCCGCATGGGCCAGCATGTTCCCCAAATATGCCCGCTCCAGGCGCACCCCGGAGGCGGCATCGCCGCCCTCGCCCAGGGGGTGCCGGCGGCGGGTCTCGTTGTACCGCTCCAAAAGCACCTCGTCCCGGGCGTCCAGGAACAATATCTCATATCGGCAGGACAGGGCCCGCAGCACGTCCAAGGCGTCCTCCGGCTTGGCGGACAGGAGGCTCTCCCGGCTATCCACCGCCACCGCCGCCCGTTCAATGGGCACGTCCGCCTTGTCGCACATCTCCACGAAGGCCGGCAGCATGGGGGACGGCAGGTTGTCCACGCAGTAGTAGCCCATCTCCTCCAGGGCGTTGAGAGCGGTGCTCTTGCCCGCGCCGCTCATGCCTGTGACGATCAAAAGATACATAGCAGATCCTCCAGTCGTTTCACCTCGGGTTCCAATGTGACGCCAGTCTCACGATATACCACGTCCTGCACGTGCCGGATCAACGCCTGTATGTCCCCCGCCGTGGCCCCACCCCGGTTCACGATGAACCCGGCGTGGAGCTCGGAGACCTGGGCCCCGCCCACGGTGCAGCCCTTGAGATGGCAGCCCTCGATGAGGGCTCCTGCGAAGTGGCCCTCCGGCCGCTTGAAGGTGCTGCCCGCCGAAGGCAGGGACAGGGGCTGCTTCTCCCGGCGGCGCCGCATGCAGTCAGCCATGGTGTCCGCCGCCGTGCCGTCGTCCGGGGCGAGCTGCAGCTCCACCGCGGTCACGACGGTCTTCGGCCAGGTATAGGGGCTTTTGCGATAGCCCATCTCACCGAGGCGGGCGTCCTCCCAGACGAAGCCGCCCTCCCGGTAGCAGCGGACCCGTTTTAGCACGTTCTTGATCTCTCCGCCGTAGGCCCCGGCGTTCATGGCCACGGCCCCGCCCACGGTGCCGGGGATGCCGCACAATCGCTCGAGGCCCATGAGCCCCCGCTGCACGCTCTCCTTGGCGAGAGCGGTCAGGGAGCAACCCGCACCCACCGTGACCTTCTCTCCCTCGAAAATGGGGGCAGAGCCGTCGCCGGAGAGCTGTAGGATCAGGCCGGAGAAACCCTCATCGGAGGGCAGCACGTTGGTGCCGTTGCCCAGCAAGATGACGGGGATCTGCTCCGCCCGGCACAGGTCCAGGGCGCGGCCCAGCAGCCCCTCCTCCTTGGGCTGCAGCACAAAGGCGGCGGGGCCGCCCACCCGGAAGCTGACCAGTTCCGACAGGGGCACGTTCTCTTTTGCGCCCAGGTCGATCAGCGCCCGGGCTATATTATCCTTAGGATATACCATGGTATCAGTATAGCAAGTTCAGGGCTCAATTACAATGGCAAGCCGCTGAAAAAAGTTGATTTTTGCCCCTTCGTCCCCGGCGAGGGCCGCCGCAGCCTCCTCCCGAAGCTTCGTCCGGTGGGTGTGGTAGGCGAAGGGGTCCGGGACGATCACCCGTTTATAGGCCCGGTCGAGATCGAGGAGCAGGCTGTTGCCGTAGGGGCAGGGAGCGTCCGTGCGGACGGAGAAAGCCCCCAGGGACGGAAGGAGCCGCTGGGTGGGCTCTGACAGCAAGAAGGCGTAGAAGGCCAGGCAGACTCTGGCCTTATCCTCGTCCGTGTTCCGGTCGACGCCCAGATAGCAGACCTGGTCCGTGAAGGCCCCGGCTACGGCGGCGTCCGCCCCCATCTCCCCCTCCCGCTGGATATCGCCCCAGGCCCTCAGGTCCAGGACCGTGCCCGTCGCCCCGTTAGCGAGGGCCGCCACGGGGTCCGTCTCCCCCACGGTGGTCTTCACGTACCCGGAAAAGCACCAGGGGGCGGCATAGGGCGTGAGGGCGAGGCCCGGCCGCAGGTCCGTTTCCGGGTCATAGTCCAACTCCTGCAGCAGCTCCTCGTAGAGGGCCCCGGAGAAGAAGGAGTACATGTCCGCCCGGCGGCCGTAGGCCATGCGCTCCCAGAAATCCGCTTCCCCCATGCCCTCCACCGTGATCCGCACGCCGAAGTGACGCTTGTTGAAGGCCTCCGCCCGCTCCGTCAGAAAGGCGGTCACGCTGCCCTGGTAGGTCTTGCAGGTGACGATGTGGTAGAGGGTGAGGGTCCCCACGTAGTCCGGCGGCTGGAGCTGGCGGCTCTTCACATAGAAGCTCTCCCCCGTCCCCGCCCCCACCCGGGGCCCGGCGTACAGGAGGAACAGCAGGATCAGCAGGGCGGTCGCGGCCCGAAAAACCAGTCTTTTTCTCATGATTCAGGGTATGCCCGAAAGGTAGACCCAATGCCCGAAAGCTCGTCCTTTTTCGAGGCAGGACGCGGCGGCTCCCCCGCCGTATTTACTCTGGACAGCCTACGAAAAGGAGATCGCCTATGGAAATAAACGCAAGCAAGCGCGGCCCCCGGCTCCATGTGAAGCTGAGCGGGGAGCTGGATCACCACAGCGCGGAGCAGACGCGGAACATGCTGGACACTCTCTTGAAGGACATTACCGTCCGGGACCTGACGCTGGACCTCTCGGGCGTCAGCTTCATGGACAGCGCTGGCCTCGGGGTGATCCTGGGCCGCTACCGCATCTTGAGCATGCGGGGCGGGCACCTCACCGTGACGGGCATGTCGGGGGCCATCGACAAGATCTTCCGCATGTCGGGCGTCTACGCCATCGTGGACAGAGTGTAAGGAGGCGCGTATGGATAACTGGATGGAGCTGACCTTTCCCTCCCTCTCCGTGAACGAGGGCTTTGCCCGGGCAGCCACGGCTGCCTTCGCATCGCTGCTGAACCCCACCATCGACGAGCTGTCGGATCTGAGGACCGCAGTGTCCGAGGCGGTGACCAACGCCATCATCCATGCCTATGGGAACGATCGGGACGCCATGATCACCCTTCGGTGCGAGGCGGAGGGCAAGCGGCTAAAGATCGTGGTGAAGGACACGGGCTGCGGCATCGAGGATATCGAGCTCGCACGCCGGCCCTTCTACACCAGCAAGCCGGAGCTGGAACGGTCCGGCATGGGCTTTGCGGTGATGGAGGCGTTCATGGACCGGGTGGAGATCGAATCGGCCCCCGGCGAGGGGACCGCCGTGACCATGGAGAAGGAGATCGGCACTGCCCGTGGGGAGTGAGGATTTCCTGGAGGGCATCCGGCGGGTGCAGGCGGGCGACCAGGCGGCGGAGGAAACGCTGCTTCGGGAGAACATGCCCCTGGTGGCCGCCATCGCCCGCCGGTATCAGAACTGCGGCCTCGCCCAGGAGGACATGATCCAGCTGGGCAGTATCGGCCTGCTGCAGGCCCTGCGGCGGTTCGACCCCACCCGGGGCCTGTGCTTTTCCACCTACGCCGTGCCCCTCATCGCCGGGGAGATCCGGCGGTTTTTGCGGGACGACGGCATGGTGAAGTTCTCCCGGGAAGCTAAGTCCCTGGCCCTGCAGATCGAACGGGTCCGCCGGGAGCAGGGGGATTTGACCGTGGAGGAGCTGTCGAAACGGTTGAACGTGCCCCTGGAGGATATCACGGCAGCCCTGGCCTCCCGTACGGCGGCTCTCTCCCTGGACGCGCCTACCGACGAGGACGGGGCAGATTTACAGACCTTTTTAGGGAGCGCCGACGCCGACACGGAGCAGGACGCCCTGAGGCGAGTGGAGCTTAGGGAGCTGTTCGCCGTCCTCTCGGAACGGGAGCGGCAGGTGCTGTTTTTGCGCTACTTCCAGGATAGGACCCAGAACGAGGTGGGAAAGCGGCTGGGCCTCTCCCAGGTGCAGATCTCCAGAATAGAAAAGAAAGCCCTGCTGCGCATGCGGCAGCAGGGCGAAAAATCTTGATCTATCGTTCCTTGAGCATCCGTATCCCATAGGCGGAAACAGACTGCCGATATACTTCCTCTCCGGTCAGGTGAAAGCCGCACTTCTCATAGAAGCGGACGGCCCGTCCGTTGCCCTTCACCGCCCAGAGGCAGATCCTGGGATAGGCTGCCAAGGCTTCCAGGGCCGCGTCCATCAGCTGACGCCCCACGCCGGTACCGTGGTATTCCGGCAGCACGTAGAGGGCGAACACCTCCCCCATATCGGGTTCCTCTGACCCATGGTTTCCGTACCCTACGAAGCCGACGACCCGGTCCCCCTCCTTAGCCACCAGGATATTGTCCCGCCATTGGAAAGCCCGTTCCTCGCACTTTTCCAGAGTCAGCTTGTTTAGATATTCCTGACTCACCAGGCCCGGGTAGGTCTCCTGCCAGCACTTCCAATGGACGAAAGCCTTGCCTTTGATCTCCTGGTCCGTCTCCATGGGCTTGATGACGATGGCCATACTTACCTCTTCAATAGTTGATGGTGCCCTCGGTGCCGGCGATGATGCGCTGGATGTTGGACCGATGGCGGATGACGATGATGGCGGTGCAGGCAAGGGCGAAGAGCCAAAGCCAGGGCCGCTGGCTATGGTTTACGATGCAGAGGATGGTGAAGAGCAGGGAGCTGGTCATGGACACCAGGGACATCATGTGGCAGAGGAAGAACACCACCAGGGCGAAGACGAGGGTGATGCCGCCGCCCAGGGGAAAGCTCATGAACATGAAGGCGAAGAAGCAGGCCACGCCCTTGCCGCCTTTGAAGCCATAGAGCACGGGCCAACAGTGTCCCAGCACCACGCCCAGGCCCCCGATATAGCCGCCCAGGGCGAAGTCCAGGGCGCTGTTTTGGATGACGATGCCCCACCACTTGCCCAGGAAGGCGCCCAGGGCCACGCCCAGGAAGCACTTGAAGGCGTCGCCGCAGAAGGTGAGCACGCCCCACTTGGTGCCGAAGACCCGGGTCATGTTGGAGGCGCCGGGGTTGCCGCTGCCGTGCTGGCGCACGTCGTCGTGGAGGAATCGCTTGGAGAACAGCACCGCCGTCTGAAAGTTGCCGATGAAGTAGCTGAGGACCAGGATGATGGCTATGGTTTGGATCTGCACTACGTTCAGCATGGTTTACTCCTCCTTTCCCCGATTGCGGAAGATGATCTTGATGGGCGTCCCGGCGAAGCCGAAGGTCTTCCTAAAGTAGTTCTCCATGTACCGCTTGTAGGAGAAGTGGACCAGGACCTCGTCGTTGACGAAGATGACGAAGGTGGGCGGCTGGACGCTGACCTCCGTGGCGTAGTAGATCTTGAGGCGCTTGCCGGACATGGCCGGGGGCTCCGTCATGGAGACGGCCTCGTTGACGATGTCGTTGAGCGTGCCGGTGGTGATCCGGCGGATGGACTGGGCGTAGCTCTCCTTGGCGGCGGAAAGGAGCTTGTTCACCCGCTGGCCGGTCTTGGCGGAGATGAACAGGAAGGGCACGTAGTCCATGAAGGCCAGGTCCACCTGCATGTCCTTCTTGAACTTGTTCATGGTGTTGGTGTCCTTCTCGATCAGGTCCCACTTGTTGACCACCAGCACCGAGGGCTTCCCCTCCTCGTGGACGTAGCCCGCGATCTTCACGTCCTGCTCGGAGAGGCCCTGCTCCGCGTCCACCACGATGAGGACCACGTCCGCCCGCCGCACGGCGGCCAGGGAGCGAATGACGCTGTAGCGCTCGATGGTCTCGTCCTCCACGGCCCGCTTCCGACGGATGCCGGCGGTGTCTACCAAAACGTAGGGCTCCCCGTCCAGGGTGAAGAGGGTGTCCACGGCGTCCCGGGTGGTGCCGGGGATGTTGGACACGATGCAGCGCTCCTCGCCCAGGATGGCGTTCACGAGACTGCTCTTGCCCACGTTGGGCTTGCCCACCACGGCGATGTTCAGGGGATGCTCCCCCTCCTCCTCCGCTTCCGGCGGGAAGTGGGCGCAGACCTCGTCCAGCATATCGCCCAGGCCCAGCCCTTGCCCGGCGGAGATAATGATGGGGTCGCCCAGGCCCAGAGCATAAAACTCGTATATGGCGTCGTTGAACTTGGGGGCGTCCAGCTTGTTCACCGCCAGGACCACGGGCTTGTTGGACTTCCGCAGCATGGTGGCCACCTCCTCGTCGGCGGCGGTCATGCCCTCCCGACCGTCCACCAAAAAGACGATCACGTCCGCCGTCTCGATGGCCAGCTCCGCCTGCCGCCGCATCTGGACGGCGATGATGTCCTCGCTGGCGGGCTCGATGCCGCCGGTGTCGATGAGGGTGAAGCTGTGGGTGAGCCACTCCGCGTCCGCGTAGATCCGGTCCCGGGTGACGCCGGGGGTGTCCTCCACGATGGAGAGCCGCCGGCCGATCAGTTTGTTGAAGAGGGTGGATTTGCCCACGTTGGGCCGCCCCACGATAGCTACCAAAGGTTTGCTCATAGTGTATCTCCCATTACCAGTTCGATGAATTCCTTGCCGCCGCCGAAGGGGATCACCCGGCGGCCCATCCTCTGTTCCAGTTCGTCCAGCGTCACCCCGTCCAGGAACACCCTGTCCTTCTCCCGGAGCATGTTTCGGGGGATCAGGATGGGCCCTCCGCCCATCTCCGGGAAGGTGCGCAGCAGATCCCCCGCCGTCACCAGCCCCGCCACATGGACGTTGCCGCCGAAGAAGCGGTTTTCCACGGGGACAGTGTCTGCATAAATATTATAATTTTCTAAATATTTATACAGTTCCTTAAAGAACAGGTTGGCCGCTACGCCCCCGGCTACGGTGATATGGCGGGGTTTCGGCAGGGGCGCCTTCTCCGCCAACGCCTCACGAAAGTCCAGCTCGAAGAGCCGCAGCAGCCCCACGCCGTTCTCGATCTGGGGAAAGTCCCCGTAGCTCTCCGTGGGCGGCAGGGGCAGGTCCGCCGTCAGATACCACTCGTCGGAGAGATAGAAGAAGGTGTCGTCCCAGGCGGCCCGATATTCAGCCTGTTTCCCCTCCCCGTAGGCGATCAGGGCCCGGGCCTCCTCCACGGTGTAGCCACGCAAGGGGTAGAGGCCCTCCCTGAACTTGGTGAGGCCCACGGGCACCGCGGCGATGGAGGCGCAATAGGGATAGAGGCTGGCAAGGTCCCTGAGGGTCCGTTCGAGCTCCACCCCGTCGTTGAGGCCTGGGCAGAGGACGATCTGGGTGTGGAAGGTGATGCCCGCCTCCTTGAGGGCGGTCAATCGCTCCATAATCCGGCCCGCCGTGGGGTTGCTCATGAGCTTCACCCTGAGCTCCGGGTTGGTGGCATGGACGCTCACATACAGTGGGCTCACCCGGCGCTTTAGGATCCGCTGGAACTCCTCCTCGGACACGTTGGTGAGAGTCACATAATTGCCCATGATAAAGGACAGCCGCCAATCGTCATCCTTCACGTTCAGGGAGCTGCGGATGCCCTTGGGCATCTGATCCACGAAGCAGAACAGGCACCGGTTCTTGCAGGTCTGCATCCGGTCCATGAGGGTGGTCTCAAAGCACAGGCCCAGGGGCTCCCCCACCTTCTTGCGCACGAGGTAGCGAAGCTTTTCCCCCGCCCGGTCCACCTCCACCACCAGACGGCTGCGAACGGAGAGGGCCTCATAGTCGATCAGGTCCTTCACCGGCTCCCCGTTGACGGACAGCAGCCGATCCCCCGCCTGCAGCCCCTCCCGGGCCGCCGGGGAATCTTTTTCCACCCGTGTGATCGTTTTTCCCTGCACATACCTATCCATTATACGTTTAGGATAGCACAGTTTCCCCGTCTTTTCAACTTGAAAAAAGCGACGCCCTCCTGTATGATGATGGTATGAACAACATTCGACTGGAAACGGAACGGTTGATCGTTCGCCCCCATGGGATGGATGATTTCAAAGCCTATTTTGAGTACGTCATGGACCCAGATCTGCAAGCTAAGCTGGGGCTCAACGGCGTTTCGGACGAGGCGTCAGCGAGAGAAACCTTTTGCTGGCTCATGGATCATTGCATATTCTTAGCCTTAGTGAGAAAAGCCGACGGCAAAGCCATCGGCCATATCGCCCTGCACCCGCCCTACGACAGGCTGATGGAAAATGCAGCATTTAAGGGAAGAAACGGATACTCTCTGTCCTTCGCCATCGCCAGGGAGCAGCAGCGAAAGGGGCTCATGCGGGAGGCCTTGCAAGCCCTGATCCAAGAGTTATTCGAGCATCAAGGCATCGAGTTTCTGGATGCGGAGGCGGAACCGGCCAATCCAGCTTCCAACGCCCTTCAGGAAAAGCTGGGGTTCGCCCTGTGGGGCCGAGACCGCTTCGACGATGTGGAGCTGCTCATCCGGGTGTTGACCAAGGAACGCTGGCAAGCAACAAAAAAAGCCCTTTGGTAAGAGCTTTCTTCGTTGCGTCAGTCGGTTGTAATCACGGATGTCAGGCTTCCTTCTTGTCCTTCTTATCCATGTCGATGACCTTTTCGCCATCATAGTACCCGCACTTCTTGCAAACCGCGTGGGGGAGCTTCAGCTCGTGGCACTGGGGGCACTCCACCAGGGTGGGGGCCGTCAGATTGTTGTTCGCCGAACGACGGGAATCTCTGCGTGCCTTGGACGTTTTTCTCTTTGGTACTGCCATGATTACACCTCCTTATCCTCAAAACTCAATGCTTTTAGCGCATCAAAGGCGCTGTTTCTGGTTTTCTCGGCGCAGCTGCACCGAAAACGGTTGAGATCGATGCCGCACACGGGGCACAGGCCCTTGCAATCGGGCTTACACAGGCTCACCATGGGGAGCTGCAAGAAGAGCTCGTCCAGGAACGCCTGGGTAAGGTCGATGGTTTCGCCCTCGAAGGGATAGGTCTCGTCCTCCTCCTTGTGGAAGACCGCCTTGACGAATCGGTCCTCGAAGGAAAAGGCGAAGGGCTCCTCAAAGGGCTCGTTGCAGCGGGCGCATACGGACGACAGCGTGACCTTGGCGTCCCCGGTGACGGTGAAGCCCTCGGCGTCGCCCACCACCGTGCCGGTCAGCGTGGCGTCGCCCACGAAGCGGACGGTCCGGCCGCCGTAGGTCTGCTCCTTCAGCGGACCCTGCCAGGCGTAGGGAAAGACCTCGCCCAGCTGCTTCGCCGCCTGATGAATGGACAGTTCCATAGCGCACCCCTCAAAATCAACCAAAGTGTATTCTACTTGCTTCGCGGCCGTTTGTCAACCACATTCTTGCCGGGTTTGGCTCTGCGGGCCGCCCTCGCTCCGGGATCAGGCAGCGGCCGCCCCGGCCGATCAGGTCCTCTCGATGACAGAGGCGCAACGCCTTCTCCACCAGGGGCCGATTCTGGGGGAGCCAGTACTGCATGAGGGCCCGCTGCATCCGCTTCTCCTCCCCCTTGGGCACGTGGATGGGCTCCATGGTCCGGGGGTCCAGGCCCGTATAATACATGCAGGTGGACACGGTGCCCGGCGTGGGATAGAAGTCCTGGACCTGCTCGGGCCGATGGTTGATGGCCTTCAGGTACTCGCTGAGCTCGATGGCGTCCTCCAGCGTGCAGCCCGGATGGGAGGAGATGAAATAGGGCACCACGTACTGCTTCAGGCCGAACTGCTTGTTGAGCCGGGCGTACTTAGCGAGGAACGTCTCGTAGACCTCATGGGAGGGCTTGTTCATGGCCGCCAACGTGCGCTCCGACACGTGCTCCGGGGCCACCTTCAGCTGGCCGGACACGTGGTGCTGGACCAGTTCCTTCAAAAAGCTGTCGTCCTTGTCGAAGAGAGCGTAGTCGAAGCGGACGCCGGAACGGACGAAGACCTTCTTCACCCCCGGCACCTGCCGAAGGCGGCGGAGAAGATGCACGTACTCCTTTTGGTCCGCGTGGGCCTTCATGACGGGGCAGGGGTCGTGACCGATGCACTGGCGGTCGGGGCAGACCCCGGACTTGGTCTGTTTGGGGCAGGCCGGATGCCGGAAGTTGGCCGTGGGGCCGCCCACGTCGTGGATATAGCCCTTGAAGCCCGGGTCGCGGGTCAATGCCTCCGCCTCCTTCACCAGGGAAGCTTCGCTCCGGGAGGTGACCACCCGCCCCTGGTGGAAGGTCAGGGCGCAGAAGCTGCAGCCGCCGAAGCAACCCCGGCAGGAGGTCAGGGAGAAGGCCACCTCCGAAAGGGCCGGGATGGGCTGCTTGTACATGGGATGGGGCTTGCGGGTGAAGGGCAGGTCGTAGACCTGGTCCAGCTCCTCCCGAGTGAGGGGCGCGGCGGGCGGATTGCAGACCAAATACCCCTTCTCGTGGGCCTGGATGAGGGCCTTGCCACGGATGGCGTCCTGCTCCCGGGCCTCGGCCATGAAGGCCTGGGCGTACTTCTTCTTATCGGTGGAAACCTCCTGATAGGAGGGCAAGGCTACGTAGTCGCTGAGGCCGTCCAGGGCGGCGGTCTGGTAGCAGCTGCCAGGAATGTTCCGGATATCCCGGATGGGCGTGCCGGCGTCCAGGGCCTCCGCCAGGGCCACGATGGACCTCTCCCCCATGCCGTAGAGCAGCAGATCGGCCCCCGCGTCGTAGAGGATGGAATGGCGGACCTTGTCGTCCCAGTAGTCGTAGTGGGCGAAGCGCCTAAGGCTCGCTTCGATGCCGCCGATGATCACCGGCACCCCGGGATAGGCCTCCCTGCAGCGGTTGGCATAGACGATGGTGGCCCGATCGGGGCGCTTGCCCGCTTTGCCGCCCTCGGAGTAGGCGTCCTCGGACCGGGGACGCTTGGCGGCGGTGTAGTGGTTCACCATGGAGTCGATGTTGCCGGAGGACACTAAAAAGCCCAGGCGAGGTCGGCCCAGGCGGCGGAAATCTGCCACGCCGTGCCAGTCGGGCTGGCAGATGAGGCCCACGGAGAAGCCCCGCGACTGGAGCACCCGGGCGATGATGGCCGCGCCGAAGCTGGGATGGTCGATATAGGCGTCGCCCAGCACATAAACAAAGTCCAGGGCGTCCATGGACAGGCGGTCCATCTCCTCCCTGGTGGCCACGGGTATGCGGTTGATGGGCTGCCTACTCGTCTTCCTTGTCCTCCGCCACAAAGGCCGCGTGGGGGGACACGGGCTCGGCCACGTAGGCCGTCTCCCGGTCCATGGGAACGATGCCCGCGTTCTTGAGCTCGCCCACCAGATAGTCGATGGTGTCGGTCAGCTCCCGGCGCTCCTGCTCCATCTGCTGGATCTGGCGGATGATCTCGTCCAGAAAATCGTCCACCTCCTCCAGGTCATAGCCCAAAAAGGTGCGGCGAAAGGACTTGTTGGCGATAGCTTCCACGGTCATCATAATAGTACACCTCGTAAAAAAGCAGGGCGGCACATGCCGCCCGTTGCCTATGGGAATGGGTTACAGATCCTCGTACTCGCCGCTTTCGTTGCCGATCACGTCGTAGTTGTTGGGAGCCACCACGAAGATGCCCCGGCTGATCTTGGCGATGGTGCCGTTGATGGCATAGATGGCGCCGGAGATGAAGTCCAGGATCCGCTGGGCCGCGGCTACGTCCAGCTCCTCCATGTTGACGATGACGGGCTTGCGGGACTTCAGGTTGTCGATGATGTTCTGGGCATCCTCGTAGCTGACGGGATGGTAGACGATCATCTTCATGGCCGCCACGTTGGGCATGGGGACCGTCTCCCCGCCGCCCTGGAGCCGAGGCTCCCGCGCGGTCTTCTTCGGCTCAGGATCCAGCAAGGGACGACGGCGAGAGGCCGCCTCCTTCTCCGGGGCCACGTCTTCTTCGAAGAGATCCCCCTCCTGCTTGTCCTCCGCTTCCTCGATGCCGATAAAATCAAGGAATTTATTATAGATACCCACGTGCATCCCTCCTACATGATTCCGATCAAAGTTTGTTCCGTCTGCCGAAAATGGCCGTGCCCACCCGCACCATGGTGGCCCCCTCCAGGATGGCCTGGGGGTAGTCGTGGCTCATGCCCATGGACAGCTCCTTGAGGGGCAGCTCCGGGAACATGGCGCCATACCTCTCGCGAAGCTCGTAGAGCCGGGCGAAATAGGGCCGGGCTGCTTCGGCGTCCACATCGGGGGGAACGCACATAAAGCCCTCCACCCGAAGGTTCTTCAAGCCGCACGCCAGCTCCAGCAGATAGGGCACGTCCTGCAGGTTTGCGCCGCCCTTTTGCGCCTCGCCGCCGATGTTCACCTGCAGCAGGACGCCCTGGACGACGCCCAGCTTCTTCCCGTGGGCGTCTATGTCCACCAGCAGCTTTTCCCGATCCGCGCTCTGGATAAGGCGAGCATTGCCGATGATGTATTTTACCTTATTGCTTTGTAATTGTCCAATAAAATGGAGCTCTGCCCCGTACTGTTTATAAAAAGTTAACTTATCCCGGACTTCCTGGGCGTGGTTCTCCCCTACCGTTTTAAGACCGCAGGCGAAGGCTTCGGCGATGCGCGCCTCCTCCACGTACTTGGTGACGGCGATGAGCTTCACGTCCCGGGGGTCTCGGCCAGCCTGGCGGCAGGCCTGCTCCATTTCCTCCCGGACCTGGGCGATGTTCTCAGCAATGCTCATGGAAAAGCACCTCTCCTTTGCCGATATCAGGGAACGGGCGTGGGCCGCGGCGTAGGCGTGGGCACGGGAGTCGGCGCCGGGCTGAAAGCCGGGGTGGGCGTGGCGGCCGGTTCGTCGTCATCGTCGTCGTGATACTGGAACTTCAAGCCCCGGTTCAGGTGGATGTTTTTGTCCGCCGCCTCGATGATGGCCGTCTCCCCGTCGGAGGCGGGGATCACCACCTGGATGGGCTGATAGGCACGGCCGGTGTTCAGGAATACGAAGGGCACGCCGCCGTTGAAATAGAGGCCCTTCACCGGGATGGACACGCCGCTGGCGGTGGAATGGATGCTGAAGGTCATGGTCCGATTCTCCAGCACCGGCAGCACGTCCCGGTTGATCTCCAGGATGTACAGCACGTACTTGGCCGCGGGCCGCTCAGCGATGACCCGGCCCGTGTAGGACGTGTTCTGATACTTCACGTTCAGCTCGTAGGTGTTGCCCACGATGAGCCGATGGGAGTCGGACGCGGACACGGTGAAGGCCACGTAGAAGCCGTTGGGGTCCACGATCCGGTAGACGCCGGCAGCGTTGTAGGAGGCGGACACAGGCGAGGACACCACCCGCCGGACCTGGGACTCGGTAAGGGAGTCGATGCTCATGGCGTTCTCATAGCCGTCCAGGTGGAAGCTGATGTAGCCGGTGCCGGAATTGTTGACGAGGATGCTCTCCGACGAAAAGGCGCTGCGCAGGGTGTCCAGCTGCTGATAGTTGGCGGTCAGGGTAGCGTCGGAGGGCACGATCTGCCGCAGCAGGTTTTGCCGGGCGGTGAGCAGATCATCCAGCTCCTCGGCGAGCTGGATATAGTCGAGACCGTCCTTGCCCAGGGAAGCCTGGGTCATCTTGTTCACGACCTCCTCGATCCGGTCGTTGTAGTCGGTGACTTCGTCCGGCACCGTCATGCCGTCGCTGGAGGCGAGGCGCAGCAGGGTGATCTGCTGCTGATAGATCTGCTGCTCCTTGCTGACGATATCGGACATCTGGTTTTCGTAGCCCTTGCGGTAGAGGTAGGCCACCTGCTGGGAGCCGGAGACCATGTCGCCCTCGCTGACCAGGTAGCGGATGGTATGGTAGTCCTCAGAAGGGGCCACGTTCTCCCGCCGGATGATGACGCCGGTGAACTCCAGATCCCCTTCCACCGTGGCGGTACCGAGGCGGCCCGTGGTGGGCTTCAAAATGCGGTAGCCGATATAGGCCCCCACCAGCAGGATGGGGACCAGCAGGATGAGATAGAACCGGAGTCTAAACCTCCTTGTCCGCTGCTTCTTCGCCGACAACTTCCTTCACCTCGTAGCCCTGTTTTTGAGACCGGCCGTACTGCCGATCGAAATTCTCCTTGTTCTTGGCGATATACCCCTCGTACAGGGCCTTGCCGTCCATGCCGCTGCGGATGCACATGCTGACGAAGAAGTGCAGCACGTCCACCAGCTCCTCCTGGATGGCCTTCTGGTCCTGGGGCTTCTTGTTCTTCCACCACTTGTACTGGACCTCGTTGAGGACCTCCATGATCTCCTCGATGCAGGCGAGGGCGTCCTTCTGCATCCACTCCTCGTAGGAGTAGTTCAGGTTCCGCCGCTTCATGATGTCCTCGTCCAGGCTCTTTTGCAGAGCGAAGATCACATCCAGCCGATCCATCTCTTCCATGGATTACCTCCCCATCCACCGATCCAAAATGGGCTTCATATCCTTCTGCACGCTGCGGGTGCGCCCCACCGCCGCCAAAACGGCCCGCCGGGGCGAGAGCACGTGGCTCAGGATACCGTTCACCCTGTCCATTGTAACACATTCGATGGCGGAAAGGGTATCCTCTATTGTGAATTCTTTGTTTTGTAAAAGTAACCTTTTTCCGATGGCGTTCATGTGGGCGCCGCTGCCCTCCATGCCCAGCAGGAAGCTCCCCTTGAGCTGGGCTCGGCTGCGCAGGAATTCCGCTTCGGTGAGCCCCCCTGTCCTGAGCTTGTCCAGCTCCCCGAGGGCCAGCTCCAACGTCCTGACGGCCTGCTTCTCGCCGCTGCCGAAGTAGAGGCAGATGGCGCCGGTGCCCCGATAGGCCATGGGATAGGTATAGACGGAGTAGGCGAGGCCCAGCTCCTCCCGGATCTTCTGAAAGAGGCGGCTGGACATGCTGCCGCCCAGGGCGTTGCTTAGGACCGCCAGGGCAAAGTTCTCCGGGGTGTCCAGCCGATAGCCGGGCAGCATCAGGCAGGCGTTCACCTGCTCCGTATCCTTCTGGACGAAGAGCCACTTCTTTCCGGCCCGGGGCTCCTTCTCCCCGATCATGTCCCCCTCGCCCCGGGGGCAGTCCCGAAAGGCTTCCTCCAGCAGGGGCAGCAGGGTCTCGGGGCGAAAGCTCCCGGCGCAGGCGATGACCATGTTGCCGGTGACGTACCGCCGTGCCATGTAGGAAAGGACCTGGTCCCGGGTGAAGGCGGAGACGGTCTCGGGGGTGCCCAGGATAGCCGAAGCCAGGGCCGTCCCCGCATAATAGGCGGAACCGGCGGTCTCAAAGGCCTTGTCCTCGGGGGAATCTTCGCTCATCAGTATCTCCTCGACGACCACCCGCTTCTCCTTCTCCATCTCCTGCTCGTCGATAGCCGGGTGCAGGGTGATGTCGGAGAGCATGTCCACCGCCAAAGGCAGGTTCTCGTCCAGGACCTTAGCGTAGAAGCAGGTGCACTCCTTGGCGGTGAAGGCGTTCAAATTCCCGCCCACGGCGTCCATCTCGGCGGCGATGTCCGCGGCGGACCGGCGGCCGGTGCCCTTGAAGACCATGTGCTCGATGAAATGGCTGATGCCCGCGTCGGCCCCGGTTTCGTAGACGGAGCCCGCGTTGACCCACCGCCGATGCTCACGGACCGCAAATTGTCCATGGGCTCCATGATGACGCGGATGCCGTTCGTCAGTTTTGCCTGTCGTATCAAGTTCGATTCTCCTTTTTTGCCTATGGTGCCCCGATGCCCTTTTGCTTATCATACAAAACAGGGGCGTAATGGAAATCATTACGCCCCCGATGGATAGCTGGCTTAGTTGTCCTTCTTCTCGTCCTCGGGGAGCAGGCCCTTCCGATCCAGGCTGATCTTGCCCGTCTTGGGGTCGATCTCGATGACGCGGACCAGGACCTTATCGCCCAGGTTCATGACGTCTTCCACCTTGGCGACCCGCTTCTTGTCCATGCGGGAGATGTGCAAAAGGCCGTCCTTGCCGGGGGTCAGGTTGATGAACGCGCCGAAGGTCTGGATGTTCACCACGGTGCCGAGATACACCTCGCCCACCTCGATCTCCTTCACGATGCTGTCGATGATGCGCTTGGCCTCCTGGGCCGCCGCCTCGTCGGGAGAAGCGATGGACACGGTGCCGTCGTCCTCGATGTCGATCTTGACGCCGGTCTGGGCGATGATGCCGTTGATGGTCTTGCCGCCGGAGCCGATGACGTCGCGGGCTCGCTCAGGCACTCGCACATCTTGTCCAGGATGAACAGCCGGCCGCGGCGGGCCTGGGCCAGGGCGCGAGTCAAAATCTCCTCGTCGATGCCCTTGATCTTGATATCCATCTGGATGGCGGTGATGCCATCACGGGTACCGGCCACCTTGAAGTCCATGTCGCCCAGGAAGTCCTCGAGGCCCTGGATATCGGTGAGCACGGCGATGTTGCCGGTGTCAACGTCCTTGATGAGGCCCATGGCCACACCGGCCACCATCTTCTTGATGGGCACGCCTGCGTCCATCAGAGCCAGGGTGCTGGCGCAGATAGAGGCCTGGGAGGTGGAGCCGTTGCTGGAGATGACCTCGCTGACGAGGCGCATGCAGTAGGGGAACTCCTCCTCGGAGGGGAGCACGGGCAGCAGGGCCCGCTCAGCCAAAGCGCCGTGACCGATCTCGCGGCGGCCGGGGCTGCGCACGGGACGGGTCTCGCCGGTGCTGTAGGGCAGGATCTGGGCTTCGGCGATGGTGCCCAGGGTGGCGATGGTCATGACCTGGGTCTGGCCACGGGTGAACACGGCGCTGCCGTGGGTCCTCTCCAGGATGCCCGCTTCGCACCAGATGGGCCGGATCTCCTCCTGGCCGCGGCCGTCGGGACGGATCTTCTTGTTGATGATCTTGTCACGCATGACCTCCTTGGTCATGTTGTACAGGATGGCGTCGATGTCCTTGCCCTCTTCGGGATGCTCCTCGTCGAAGGCGGCGTGGACTTCGGCCTTCACCTGCTCGGTGCGGACCTCCCGCTCGTGGCGGTCGAAGGTATCCATCTGCCACACGACCTTGTCCATGGCGAAGGCGCGGACGGCCTTGTCCAGCTCCTCGGCGGGTTTATGGATGTTGACCTCCATCTTGGGCTTGCCGATCTCGTCCTGGATGCCCTGGATGAAGGCACAGATCTTCTTGATCTCCTCGTGGGCGAACAGGATGGCGCCCAGCATCTCCTCCTCGGTGAGCTCCTGCGCACCGGCTTCCACCATCATGACGGCGTCCTTGGTGCCGGCCACGGTGAGGGTGAGGCGGCTGTTCTCCCGATCCTCCACACCGGGGTTCAGGATGTACTTGCCGTCCACATAGCCCACGGCCACGGAGCCGGTGGGGCCCATGAAGGGGGCTTCGGAGATGGACAGCGCGATGCTGGAACCCAGCATGGCCAGGATGTCGGGCTGCACGTCCTGATCCACGGACAGGCAGGTGGCGATGACCTGGACGTCGTTGTAGAAGCCCTTGGGGAACAGGGGCCTGAGGGGCCGGTCGATGAGCCGGTCGGTCAGGATGGCCTTCTCGGAGGGACGGCCTTCCCGCTTGATGAAGCCGCCGGGGATCTTGCCCACGGAGTAGAGCTTCTCTTCGAATTCAATGGACAGGGGCAGAAAATCCACGCCGTCCCGGGGCGCTTTGGCCACGGTGGCGCAGACCAGCACCGCGGTACCGCCGCAGCGCACCAGGCAGGAACCGCCCGCCTGCTCGGCATACTTGCCGGTTTCGACGATGAGCTTGCGATCGCCGATCATGGTCTCGAACTGTTTGAACATTCCTCTTTATATCCTCTTTCTTAATTAATTCCTGTGTCGCATGAGCCGGTTTCGGGACGCAAAGGAGGAAGAGCGCCCAAAAACGGAGGCGGGTTCTTCGCCCGCCTCCCTGCCTTGTCGTTACTTTCTCAGATTCAGCGCTGCCAGGATGGCACGATACCGCTCGATGTCCTTCTCCTTCAGGTAGTTGAGAAGGCCCCGGCGCTGGCCGACCATCTTCAGAAGCCCGCGACGGCTGTGATGGTCGTTCTTGTTGTTGGCAAGGTGCTCGTTGAGGTGGTTGATCCGCTCGGTGAGCAGTGCGATCTGCACCTCGGGGGAACCGGTGTCGCCCTCATGCAGGGCGAACTTGGTGATGATCTCCTGTTTGGTCATGATGAATTATCCTCCTTGTATTTTAGCCCCGCAAACTGAGCAGAAGTGAAGGCCGATAAGGGCCCGGAGACACGCTTGGACCCAGTCTGCGGTTTGACCTGTGATACTTTACCACAAACCCATCGGGTTGTAAACAGTTTTTTTCTCGGAATCAAAAAGTTTTTTCGCCGTTTCCACGTCCCTGCCGATCTGATGGGAGAGGGCCTCGCGGGACGGGAAGGTGCGCTCCTCCCGAAGCCGGGACAGGAAGGCCACGGACAGCTCCGCCCCGTAGAGGGAGGGGCTTTCGTTCAGGATATAGGTCTCCACGGTCCGCTGCTTGCCCGCCACGGTGGGGTTCCTGCCCACGTTGGTCACGGCGGGATGGGCCGCGCCGTCCAACACGGCATAGGTGGCGTAGACCCCGTCCAGAGGCAGCAGCTGCTCCCCCGTCTCCAGATTGGCCGTGGGATAGCCCAGGGTGTGGCCGATGCGCCGGGCGGAGACCACCGGCCCCGTCAGGGTGTAGGGACGGCCGAGGAGCCGCCGGGCTGCCTCCATCCTGCCCTCGTTCACCAGGGCCCGGATGCGGGTGCTGGACACAGGCTCGCCGTCCAGAAGCACCGGCTCGGCGATGAGCACCTGAAAGCCGTGCTGCGCCCCCAGCTCCCGAAGGGTCTCGGCGGTGCCGGCCCCGTACTTGCCGAAGGTGTAGTTGAACCCGGCGGCCAGGGCGGCGATTCTATATCGCTCCTGAAGATAGTCCAGGAAGGCTTCAGGGGACAGGTCCGCAAAGGCCTGGGTGAAGTCCACCATGTCCACCCGATCCGCCCCCGCTGCCTGCAGCCAGGAGACGCGCTGGGCCGGGGTGGACAGGCTGGTCACCGGCAGATGTAAAAGTTTCCCCGGGGCATCGGTGAAGGTGAAGGCCACGGTCTGGGCGCCTAACGCCCGGGCCGCCTCCGCCGCCTGACGAACCAGGGCCTGATGCGCCAGATGGACCCCGTCGAACATGCCCAGGGCCAGGACCGATTTCGGTTGTGTCGTCCGTTCGTTCATACGCCTATTCATACAGATGCACGCAGAGGCGCGCTCTGTTTCTCTCAACTTTACCGACGCCCAGGAACCGGCCGCTGCAGTAGAGGCGCACCGTCCCGTCGGGCTGTCGATCGGCCCCATGGAGGTCCGTGGGAAGACCGTTTTTGGTGGAGATCAGCCGGTCCTCCGGCAAAACAAGGGCTGGAAATTGAACCAGGGCCTCCTCGCAGGAGATCAGCGCTTCCTCAAGGCGGTCCGCTTCCTTCAGGGCTTTAAGCTCCTCCACGGTGCAGGAACGCTCTACGGTGAAAGGGCCGGACCGGGTCCGAAGGAGGGCGCCCATATGGCCGCAGGTGCCCAGGGCGTGGCCGAGATCGTGGCACATGGTCCTGACGTAGGTGCCCCGGGAGCAGGTCATCTCCAGCAGGAACCGCCCCTCCCCCTCCTGCCGCAGCAGGACGAGATCGCCGATGGTCACGGGGCGGCGCTTCTCGGGCACTTCCTTCCCCTGGAGCACCAAATCGTAGAGCTTCTGCCCGTTGCTCTTGAGGGCGGAGTAGGCGGGGGCCAGCTGCTCGATCTCCCCTCTAAACCGGGGCAAAACGGCTTCCAGCGCGGCGGGGCCTATGTCCCTTGGCCCCGTCTCGGTCACCTGGCCGAAGCTGTCCTGGGTGTCCGTCGCGGCCCCCAGGACGAGCTCGAAGCGGTAGGTCTTGTCCTTGTCCACCAAAAAGTCGAAGAGACGCACGGCCCGGCCCACACACACGGGCAAAATGCCCGCCGCGCCCGGGTCCAGGGTGCCCAGATGCCCCACCCGCTTCTCGCCGAACAGCCTCCGCACGTCCACCACGCAATCGGAGCTGGACAGGCCGGGGGGCTTTAGCAGGGGCACGATGCCTTCCATGGTCATGCCTCGTCGAAAGCGGCCAGCAGGGCCGCTGTGACCTGCTCCTCCGCCTGCTCTAAACTCACGTACAGGGTGGCGCCCGCGGCCCGGATATGGCCACCGCCGCCCATGGCCCGCGCCAAAGCCGCGCAGTCCACCTTCGCCTTGGAGCGCAGGCTCACCTTCACCTCGTTCTCCCCCTCCTCCCGGAGGAAGCAGGCGGCGACGACGGTCTCCACGTCCCGGAGGCTGTCGATGATGCCCTCCGCGTCGGCCTTGAGGCCGCCCACGGCCTCGGTCTCGGCCTTGGAGAGGGTGCCCACGATGACCTGCTCGTCCCGGTAGAGCTTGGCGTTCTCCACCGTGCGGGCGGTCATCCGCAGCTTTTGGAGCCGTTCGTTCCGATACAGGAGCCGATTGCACTCGGGAAGGTCGAAGCCGCTCTCCATGACCCTACCCATGAGGGCGAAGGTCCGGGGGGTCACGCTGGAGTAGGCGAAGTTGCCCGTATCCGTGGCGATGGCGGTGTAGAGGCACACCCCCGCCTTAGCGGAGATGGGCTCATGGAAGGCCTCGTACAGGAGGCAAACGAGCTCGCCGGTGGCGGCGCAGTCCTCAATATAGTTGACTTGGGCAAAGCCCGGGTTGGTGATGTGATGGTCGATACAGAGGCTGGGCCTATCCCCCACCCGCTGCCACTGTTTCCCGGTGCGGCCCGTGTCGGCGCAGTCCACGGCCACGAAGGCCTCCGCGTCCACGTCCGCGTCCCCCGGCAGCACCTCCCGGGCGCCGGGCAAAAAGGCATAGAGATGGGGCACGGGATCGTCGCATACGACCTGCGCCCGCTTGCCCAGCTGTTCGAGCAGTTGCTGCAGGGCCAGACAGGACCCGAAGGCGTCCCCGTCGGGGGCCACGTGGGCGATCAGAAGAAAGTCGGAATGGGCCTCGATAAAGGCGACGGCTTCATTCAGCATCGGGCTTGTTCTCCCCGTCCAGATTCAGCTTGTTCAGCAAATCCGCGATATGGACGCTGTAGGCGATGCCCTCGTCCAGAACGAACTTGAACTTGGGGATGGCCCGGATCTGCATGCGCTTGCCCAGCTCCCAGCCGATGTGACCGGCAGCGTTGTTCAGGGTGGCGATGGTGTCCTTCCGGGCCTGCTCGTCGGTATCGTATACGGACACGCTGACCTTGCAGTACTTCAGGTCCCGGGTCACGCTGCATTCGGAAATGGTGGTCATGGCGGAGATGCGGGGGTCCTTCATGTCGAAGATGATGCCCGACAGGGTCTTCTTGATCTCCTCGTTGAGCCGTTCCGTTCTGTTGTTTGCCATAGTATGCTTCCTTTCGATAAAAAGCGGGCGCCTGCATGACGCCCGCGTCGGTCGGTCCTTATCGCTCCACCTGCTCCATAGTGTAGGCTTCGATCACGTCGCCCTCGTGGACGTCGTTGAAGTTCTCGAAGGAGATGCCGCACTCGTAGCCGGAGGCTACCTCCTTCACGTCGTCCTTGAAGCGCTTCAGGGAGGAGATCTTGCCGTCGTAGACCACCACGCCGTCCCGGACCACTCGGACCTGGGCGCTGCGGGTGACCTTGCCGTCCTGAACGTAGGCGCCGGCGATGGTGCCCACGCCGCTGATCTTGAAGGTGTTGCGGACCGAGATGCGGCCCATCTCCACCTCCTTGAACACGGGCTTGAACAGGCCCTTCATGGCGGCCTCCACGTCCTCGATGGCGTTGTAGATGACCCGGTAGGTCCTCACGTCCACCTTCTCCTTCTCCGCCAGGGTGCGGGCCGTGGCGTCGGGCCGGACGTTGAAGCCGATGACGATGGCGTTGGAGGCGGAAGCGAACATGATATCGCTCTCCGAAATGGCGCCTACGGCGGCGTGGATGCAGCGGACCCGGACCTCGTCGTTGCTGAGCTTCTCCAGGGACTGCTTCACAGCCTCGGCGGAGCCCTGCACGTCGGCCTTGACGATGATGTTCAGCTCCTTCAAGTCGCCTTCGGCCATCTGGTTGAAGAGCTCGTCCAAAGAGACCTTCTGCATGGCCTTGATCTGGGCGGCCTTGATCTTGTCCTTGCGCTCCTCGGCCACCTGACGGGTCAGCTTGTCGGCGTCGGCCACGTTCATGACGTCGCCCGCCTCGGGCACCTCGTTGAAGCCCAGGATCTCCACAGGCGTGGAGGGACCGGCGGAGTTGACCGTGCGGCCCTTGTCGTCGATCATGGCGCGGATGCGGCCGTAGGCCGTGCCGGCGATGATGGTGTCGCCCTTCTTCAGGGTACCGTTCTGGACCAGGACGGTGGCCAGGGGGCCCCGGGCCTTATCGAGCTTGGCCTCGATGACGGTGCCCTTGGCGAGGCGGTTGGGATTGGCGCGAAGCTCCAGCACGTCGGCCTGCAGCAGGACCATTTCGAGGAGGGTATCCAGGTTGATGTTCTTCTTGGCGGACACGGGGACCACGATGGTGTCGCCGCCCCAGTCCTCGGAGACCAGGCCGTATTCCGTCAGCTGCTGGGCCACCCTATCCGGATCGGCCCCGGGCTTGTCGATCTTGTTGATGGCCACCACGATGGGCACGTTGGCCGCCTTGGCGTGGTTGATGGCCTCGATGGTCTGGGGCATGATGCCGTCGTCCGCCGCCACCACCAGGATGACGATATCCGTGACCTGGGCGCCGCGGGCCCGCATGGAGGTGAAGGCCTCGTGGCCCGGCGTGTCGATGAAGGTGATCTGGCGGCCCTTGCACATGACGGTATAGGCGCCGATGTGCTGGGTGATGCCGCCGGCCTCGCCCGCCGTCACATTGCTGTGGCGGAAGGCGTCCAGCAGGGAGGTCTTGCCATGGTCCACGTGGCCCATGATGGTGACCACCGGGGGCCGGGGCTGGAGCTGATCCTCCCGATCCTCCTCCTGGGCGTTGTCCGCCAGCACGTCCTCATAGGACTTGGCGATCTGCTGCTCCAGGGTGATGTTGTAGTCGCTGGCGATGAGCTCGCAGGTATCGAAGTCGATGTCCTGGTTGATGGTGGCCATGATGCCCAGCAGGAACAGCTTCTTGATGATCTCGGCGGCGGGCTTGCCGATCTTCTCGGACAGCTCCTTCACCGTGATCATTTCGGAAGTGATCACCGCGTGATCGATGACCACCGGGGCGGGCTTGACCGCCTCCTGCTTGTTGCTCTTGCCCTTGCGGCGGCTGCCCATGGAGCCGTCCTCGTCCCACACCACAGAGGGACCGTTTTCCTTCTGCATGGCCTTCTTGTTCTTGGCCTTCTTGTCCTTGTCGTAATTGTTGTTGTTCCGGTTCCGGTTCTGATCCCGGGACCCGGCGCTGGGGTTGATGATGACGGCGCGGCTGCCGCCCTGTCCTCCCTGGGGCCGCTCAGGCCGGGGACCGGCGTTGTCCCGCCGGGGCCTGTCGCCAGAGGGGGCGGGCTGACCGTCGGCCGGACGGCGATCCTGGCCGGCGGGCCGAGGGCCGTTGTCCCGACGGGGACGGTCCTCCCGGGCTACGTAGGCCGGCTTCTGGACCGGGGCCGCCGGCTTCTGGACCGGGGCTGCGGGAGCCTCTACCTGGGGGGCGGGCTGCTCCTGCGGCGCTGCCACAGGTTCCGCCGGAGCAGGGGCTTCCGCCTGGGGGGCGGGCTCCGCCGGGGGTTCGGGCGCGGCCTGGGCCGTGGCTTCGCTGACCTGGTCCGCCTCGTCCGCCACATAGGCGTTGCTCTCGCCGGACTCCAGGAATCGCTTGAGCCGCTCGGCCTTCTCCCGCTCCGCCTGCTCCCGCTGCTCCCGCTGCTCCTTCTCGATGAGCCGGTTCTCCGCAGCCTTGGCAGACGCAAGCAACGCCGACAGAGACTCCCGGTCGGTTTTGATCCGATCCAGCAGTGCCTCTGCGCCGCTCTTGACGCTCTTCGCCGTGTCAAAGAAATTAGATGCCATACGTTCAACCCCCTACTTCCGTTTCGGATGCCACTGCATCCCGTATCATATTTGCAAACTGTATATCCGTCACCGCCATGACCACGTGGCCCTCCCGGCCGATGGCCCGTCCCACCTCGGGGACCAGCATGAGCGGTATGTTTCTGCCCGCGCACAGGGCCGAAAAGCGGTCCCTGGTGTTTTCGGACGCGGTCTCTTCCAGCAGCACCAGTTTGGCCTTCCCCGCCTTCAGGGCGCGGGCCGCGGCGAACTCGCCGCTTTGGCACTTCCCCGCCCGGCGGCAAAGGCCCAGGCTGTTAAAGAGCTTCGTTTCCGCCACCTGCGATCACCTGCCTGAGCGCGTCCACGGCCGCCTCGGTAAGCGGCTGCTCCAATGCCCGATCCAGGGCCCGGATCTTCAAAGCCTTGTTGAGGCAGGCCTCCGACCGGCACAGGTACGCCCCCCGGCCGTTTTTGCGGCCGGTCTCATCGGCGACGATCTCGCCCTCGGGCGTGCGCACCACCCGGATCAGCTCCTTCTTGGGCTTCATCTCCCGGCAGGCCACGCACATGCGCATGGGGACCTTCTTCATCAACGCCTTATGCCTCCGCGCCGCCCATGGCGTTCTCCGCCTGGCTCTGGCTCTTGATATCGATCTTCCAGCCGGTCAGCTTGGCGGCCAAGCGGGCGTTCTGGCCCTCCTTGCCGATGGCCAACGAGAGCTGGTTGTCGGGCACGATGACCCGGGCGGCCTTCTCCTCCTCGTTGATATAGACCATGAGCACCTTGGCGGGACTCAGGGCCTTGGCGATATAGATGGCCACGTCGGGGTCCCACTCGATGATGTCGATCTTCTCGTTGGCGATCTCGTTGCAGATGCGCTCCACCCGGGCGCCCCGCTGGCCCACGCAGGCGCCCACGGCGTCCACCTGGGGATCGGTGGAGAAGACGGCGATCTTGGTGCGGAAGCCCGCTTCCCGGGCGATGGACTTGATCTGGACCACGCCGGACATGATCTCGGGGACCTCCATCTCGAAGAGCCGCTTGATGAGGCCCGGATGGGTGCGGGACACCACCACCTGGGGGCCCCGGTTGTCCTTGCGGACCTCCAGCACGTAGACCTTGATCCGCTGGCTGTTCTCGTAGGTCTCCCCGGGGATCATCTCGTTGGGGGTCAGGATGCCGTCGGTCTTGCCCAGCTCCACGTAGGCGTTGCCCTTCTCCACCCGCTGCACGATGGCGGTGAGGATCTCGTTCTCCTTCTCGGCGTACTCCTCGTAGATGTTGCCGCGCTCGGCCTCCCGGATGCGCTGGACCACCACCTGCTTGGCGGTCTGGGCGGCGATGCGCCCGAACTTGCGGGTGTCCGCCTCCTCCTCCATGACGTCGCCCACCTCGTAGAGGGCGTTGACCTTCTTGGCGGCAGCCAGGGAGATCTCCACGGTGGGGTCCATGACCTCCTCCACCACGGTCTTGCTGGCGTAGATGTGGATCTCGCCGGTGGTGCCGTCGATCTCGGCCCGCACGTTGCCCTGGGAGTTGTAGTTGCGCTTATAGGCGAAGATCAGGGCGGATTCCACCGCGGAGAGCAGCACGTCCTTGCTGATCCCCTTCTCCTTTTCCAGCGCGTTGAGAGCCTCGATAAAATCTGCGTTCATTGTCGTGTCCTTTCGTCTCTATTAAAACTCGATATACGGGCGGATGAGCGCCGCGTCCTTCTTCTGGATGGTGTGGTCCTTGCCGCCCTCGGTGCGCAGGACGAAGCTTGCTTCGTCGTAGCTCACCAGGGTGCCGTGAAGATGCTTCAGGCTCTTGCCCGAGGCCATCTTGAGGGGCGAATAGAGCTTCACCTCGATGGGCTTGCCCATGTTCCGCTCGTAGTCCTTCTCGAGCTTCAGCGGCCGGTCCAGGCCCAAACTGCTGACGGACAGGGTGTAGGCCTGCTCGATGGGGTCCGCCTCGTCCAGCACCGGCTCTAGGGCCCGGCTCACCGTTTCGCAGTCCTCGATGGTGACGCCGCCCTCCCGGTCGATGTAGAAGGTCAGCACCCAGTCGCCGTACTCCTTCTGAAACTCCACGTCCCAGAGGACGAAGCCCAGCTTCTCCACCGTCTCCCGGCACAGGGATTCGCACAGCTCAGTGGTCTTCACGTCGTTCCTCCCCTCTCATAAGGAAAGAGTGGGTCGCCCCACTCTCCACACTTGTTTCTCATTCCAACGGTGGCAGTATACCATAGTATGTTGAAAAGCGCAAGAGAAATTTCAAAGGATTTACAGGCGCGCAAGCGTGCCCGAAACCAGATACATGCTGTCGTCGGAAAGGACCTGGTCCACGGCGACGAAGGGGGCCATGAGGGCGGCAAGGTCCTCGGCGGGCATGAGGCCGTAGGACACGTGGCTGGCGCCGCCCCGGTGGTGGTCGTTGATGCGCGCCCGGCTCATGCCGTGGGCCACGGTCAGGCGGCCGCCGGGCTTGAGCTGGCGGGACAGGTTCTCAAAGAGATTTTCAGGCTCGGAAAAGTGGGGAAAGGCGTTGTAGATCAGGATGCAGTCGAACATGCCGAAAGCCGCCTCCTGAGCGTCGGCGCAGAGGATCGTGACCCGATGGTCCCCGGCGAACTTGCTTTGGGCGACCTCCGCCATCTTGGGGGATATGTCCACCGCCGTCACGTGGGCCGCACCCCGGCTCAGGTAGTCCGGGATCAGGACGCCGGTGCCCGTGGCCACGTCCAGCGCTTCCACGCCGGGGGCCACGCCCGCCATATCTAAAATGCGGGCGATCACCGGCTCGTTGCGGACCATGCCCGCGTCCCAGGTGGGGGCCAGGCGGTCAAAGAATTCGATCACGTCCCTGGTGTCGATCATAGTTTCTCCTTAGAAAAGGAGCCGCACGAACATGCGGCTCCTATACATGCATGAGGGTTTAGATGGAGAGGTCCTCCACGTACAGCTCCCGGACGGCGGGGGCCGCGGGGGCTTCCTTCTTGGGCTCGGGCTTGGCTTCCGGCTCGGGCTTCACGAGGCCGTCGCGGACGTCGAAGAACTTCTTGGCCACCTGGGGCAGGAGCGCGTAGCTCAGCACGTCCTCCTCCTGATGGGCCTGCTCGCCCAGCTCCTTCTTGTACTTTTCGAGCTCGGGCTCGATGAGATCGGCGGGACGGCAGGTGATGACCTTCTCGTCGCCGATGGCCATCTTGCGGACCTCCTCGTTCACTTCGCCGGGGAGCTTACCGTAGGCGCCGCGCAGCAGGTCCTTACTGTTGTTGGGGAAGGTCTTGTAGCGGCCCATGAGCACGTTGAAAACGGCCTGTGTACCCACGATCTGGCTGGTGGGGGTCACCAGGGGCGGATAGCCGAAGTCCTTGCGGACCTGGGGGATCTCCGCCAGCACGTCGTAGTACTTATCCTCGGCGCCAGCGTCCTTGAGCTGCTTGACCAGGTTGCTGAGCATGCCGCCGGGCACCTGATAGATGAGGGTGTTGGTATCCACCATCATGGACTTGGTGGTGTAGATGCCCTCCTGCATCATCCTCTCCTGGACCTTGCGGAAGTGCTTGGCTACCTCGGCCAAGGCGTTGAGGTCCAAGCCGGTGTCCCGCTCGGTGCCCTTCAGGGTGGCCACCAGAGATTCAGTGGCGGGCTGGGAGGTGCCGTTGCCGAAGGGGCTGAGGCAGGTGTCCACGATGTCCACGCCGGCCTGGGCGGCCATGAGGTTGGTCATGTCGCCGGTGCCGGTGGTGTTGTGGGTGTGCAGGTGGATGGGGATGTCCCCCAGCTCCGCCTTCATCTTCTTCACCAGGCTGTAGGCATCGTAGGGCAGCAGCAGGTTCGCCATGTCCTTGATGCAGATGGAGTCAGCGCCCATCTCGACCAGCTCCTTAGCGAGCTTCACGAAGTATTCCTCGCTGTGGACCGGGGAGATGGTGTAGCTCAACGCCGGCTCGCACCAGCCGCCGTACTTCTTGGTGTACTTGATGGCGGCTTCCAGGTTCCGAGTGTCATTCAGGGCGTCGAAGATGCGGATGATGTCGATGCCGTTCTCGATGGCCTTGCGGCAGAAAGCCTCCACCACGTCGTCGGCATAGTGCTTGTAGCCCAGGATGTTCTGGCCGCGGAAGAGCATCTGCAGCTTGGTCTTGGGCAGGGCCTTGCGGAGCTTGCGAAGCCGCTCCCAGGGATCCTCGTTGAGGTACCGGAGGCAGGCGTCGAAGGTGGCGCCGCCCCACACCTCCAGAGACCAGAAGCCGATGTTGTCCAGGGCTTCGCAGGCGGGGAGCATGTCGGAAAGGGGCATCCGGGTGGCCGCCTTGCTTTGGTGGCCGTCCCGCAGGATGGTATCGGTGATGTACAGTTTATTGGCCATAGTCTACCTCACTTAAACAGGGACAGGAACACGCCCGCGGCGATGGCCGAGCCGATGACGCCGGCCACGTTGGGACCCATGGCGTGCATGAGCAGGAAGTTGCCGGGCTTGGCCTTCTGACCCTCCACCTGGGAGACACGGGCCGCCATGGGCACCGCGGACACGCCGGCGGAGCCGATGAGGGGGTTGATCTTTTCCTTGAGGAAGAGGTTCATGAGCTTGGCCAGGAGCACGCCGCCGGCGGTGCCGCCGCCGAAGGCGAAGATGCCCAGAGCCATGATCTCCAGGGTCTGGAGCTTCAGGAAGTTGGCGGCCGTGGCGGTGGCGCCAACGGAAACACCCAGGAAGATGGTGACGATGTTGCACAGCTCGTTCTGGGCGGTCTTGTTGAGACGGTCGGTGACGCCGGATTCCTTAAACAGGTTGCCCAGCATCAGGCAGCCCACCAGGGGCGCCGCATCGGGCACCAGGAAGCTCACGAAGATGGTGACCGCGATGGGGAAGATGATCTTCTCCGTCTGGGACACGGCACGGAGCTGCTTCATGGTGATCTGCCGCTCCTCCTTGGTGGTCAGCGCCCGCATGATGGGGGGCTGGATCACCGGCACCAGGGCCATGTAGGAGTAGGCAGCCACGGCGATGGCGCCCAGGAGCTCAGGGGCCAGCTTGGTGGTGACCAGGATGGCCGTGGGGCCGTCCGCGCCGCCAATGATGCCGATGGAGGCGGCCTGGGGCGTGGTGAAGCCCAGGATCAGGGCGATGCCGTAGGCCATGTAGATGCCCAGCTGGGCGGCTGCGCCCAGGATCAGGGACTTGGGGTTAGCAATGAGGGGACCGAAGTCCGTCATGGCGCCGACACCCATGAAGATCAGGCACGGATAGATGCCCAGCTTGACGCCCAGGTACAGGTAGTCCAACAAGCCGCAGTTCTTGGGATCGGCCAGGGCCGCCCAGTTGACGTGGCCCTCGGCGTAGATGTCCGCATGATACAATCCCGCGCCCGGCAGGTTGGTGAGCAGCATGCCGAAGGCGATGGGGAGCAGCAGCAACGGCTCGAACTTCTTCACGATCGCCAGATACAGCAGCACGCAGGCGGACTATCGAAGATCTGATAGAAGCCGGTCGTTTTTAAGAATTCAAGTATGGCGGTGCCCATAGTTCGGTGACCTCACAATCAACCGATGGAGCACAGCAGCTGGCCGGAGGAAACGGTGGAACCCTTCTGGACGGACAGGTTGGATACGGTGCCGGCGCAGGGGGCGATGATCTCGTTCTCCATCTTCATGGCTTCCAGGATCATGAGGATCTGACCGGCGGTGACGGCCTGGCCGTTGGCTACCCGCACATCCAGGATGTTGCCGGGCATGGGGGCGTTGATGTTCTCACCCTTGCCGGCGGGGGCAGCGGCGGGCGCGGGCGCGGCCTTGGGGGCGGGCTTGGGTGCAGCGGCCTTGGGGGCGGCGGGACGGGCGGGGGCGGCGCCGGGGATGGGCCGACGGGGACCGGCGGCGGGCCGGGCAGCGGGGGCGGCGGGGGCGCCAGCGGCGATCTCTTCCACTTCCACCTGATACAGAACACCATTCACATTGACGTTGAAAGTACGCATGATTCCTTTTTCCTCCCTAAATCAGTTCAATCTTGTAATGGATAAGATGCGGATGCCGCTTACGTCCTCGCCCATGACGGTGGCGATGGCGGCGGCGATGGCGGCCACCAGGCTCTGGCGGTCTTCAAACTCCTCCGCCTCGGGCTCGGGTGCCGGCTCCGGTTCGGCCGCGGCGGCGACGGGCGCGGCAGGTTGTTCTGCGGGCATGGCTTTTGCCGCCTGCTCAGCTTTCTTGGCCGTCGATCTGCCCAGGATCTTCCCCAGCAGGGTGATGATCAGGATCAACGCAAGCAAGCCTACGAAGACGGTGCCAAAGCCCAGCACGAATACGGTGGGGAACGGAAGATCGGTGTTCGCCGCTACCATTGCCCATAGACTCATGTTGGTCAACATTTTTCCCTCCTGCAAGTTTTCATGCATTATGAGTCTTCATTATGACCCATCTTTTATTAAATTCGACGCAAATCCTCTTTTCCCTTCTTCCTTCTCAGGAATCGTTAATATATTTTCCGGTCATGCTGTTCCTATGCTGATACTGTTTCTCCGGGCGGTGCTCCTGTACGTCTTCATCCTCTTCATCCTGCGCATGACGGGCAAGCGGCAGATCGCGGATCTGCAGCCCTTCGACCTCATCATCACCATGGCCATCGCGGACCTTGCTTCCACGGCCATCGCGGACACGGACATCCCCCTGCTCTACAGCGTGGTGCCCATTTTGGCTCTGTACCTGGTCCAGCAGGCGGTGGCCTTTTTGAGCCTCCGATCCCGGCGGTTCCGGACCTTCGTGTGCGGGTCCCCCCTGCTGCTGGTCCGGGAGGGGGTCCTTCAGGAGGGGATCATGCGGCAGGCCAACTACACCGTTTCGGACCTCTCCGACCATCTGCGGGCCCAGCAGGTCTTCGACCTGAAGTCCGTCCAGTACGCCATCCTGGAGACCAACGGCTCCCTGTCGGTGCTGGAAAAGCAGAAGGCGGACCAGCCCCAGCCCAAGCTCAGCTACATGCTGATCCTGGACGGGGAGTTCTGCCGGACGGCCCTCAAGCACCTTCGCATCCGCCCCAAGGCCCTGAAGGAACTGCTGCGGCGGTTCGGGGTGACGGATATAGGGGACGTGTTCTATCTCCAATACCTGGGGGACGGGTCGTTGCGGCTGCAGCTGAAGGCGAAGCGGGGCGCGAAGATCAAGGACATCCCGAAGAAGGAGGCGAAGGAGCTGTGTTCGTAAAGGTCCGGCAGGCGTTCACCGTGGGGGCGATCCTGTTTCTGCTCATGCTGTTCCTCCTCCCCTCCCTGTACCTTAAGCGCGAATGCGAAGCCCTGAACCAGCTCTGCGACCAAGTGGTCAGCAGCCGGGACGGGGCCGCCTATGACGAGCTGAAGGAGCGCTATGAGGCCATGCGGGGCAAGGCGGAGCTGTTTTTGGATCACAAGGTCATGGACGAGGCCACGGTGCCTCTGGAGCTCATGGGGGTGTACCTGGACGCTGGCGACGCCGTTGCCTTAGAGGCTGCAGCGGCGGAATTCCGGCAGGCCCTTCGGTGCATGCTGTCCATCGAGACGGGGGATATCCGGCTGCTTTTGTAACTTTTTCGCAACGGGGCGGTATACTCGGGGCATGAAGAAAAGGATCGACAAATCCCAGCTTTGGGCCGCTTTGACCCTGCTGCTTTTGGCGGCGTCCGTTTGGTTCGGACTGCCGCCCTACTACCATTTCGTGGCCGTGGGCTTAGCCGCCCTGGCCCTCCCCGCCCTGCTCTGGCGCAAGGGGGCCTTTTGGATCGCGCTGCTGGCCCTGGTGGGCTGCGGTGTCTTCCTGCTGCGCTTTCGGGCCTCCGGCTACCACTTTACCGCCCTGATCCCCCTGACCGCCGCGGTCCTGATGCCGGTGTTCCGGTTCGGAAAGCGAGGGTTGAAGCGCCTGGCGGGGGCGGCCTTGGCGTTGGGGCTGGTCCTGTTTTTCGCGGCGGAGATCCCCATCCTGTACACCGCCCTCACCGCCGCCGAAAGCGACGCCCCCTACGTGATCGTCCTGGGTGCGGCGGTCTACGGCGAGACCCCCTCCATCTCCCTGCGGCACCGGTCGGACCGGGCGGCGGCGCACCTACAACGCAACCCGGACGCCGTGGCCGTGGTCTCCGGCGGCCAGGGCGAAGGCGAGGACATCTCCGAGGCGGAAGCCATGCGCCGGTATCTCGTCGACAAGGGCGTAGCGGGCGACCGCATCCTTTTGGAGGACGCCTCCACCTCCACGTTGGAAAACTTGACTTTTTCCAAACGGGTCATCGAAAACAGCGGCGGGGACCCCGCCCGGGTGGCCGTGGTGTCCAGCTCCTACCACCTGTACCGGGCAAAGCGCATGGCGGCCGCCCTGGGCATGGCGGCGGAGGGCCTCCCCAGCTCCGACGGCTATCCCGTCTACATGACGGGCATGTACCTCCGGGAGGCCGTGGCCGTGTGGAAGCTGTGGGTCCTGGGTATATAAAAAGCCGCTTCCTGACGAAGCGACTCTGTATAGGAACGGGAGACCGTTCCTTTTTCGTTATTCTTTGGCGGCTTTGAGCAGGGCGTCGATCTCGCTGTCGGTGAGGTAGCGCCACTGGCCGCTCTTCAGGTCGCCCAAGGTCAAAGGGCCGTAGCCCTCCCGCTTGAGGCGCAGTGTCCTGTGGCCAACGGCCTCCAGCATGCGCCGGATCTGCCGGTTGCGGCCCTCGTGGATGGTGATGGAGATGCCCGTATCCCCCTTCTGATTGGCGGTGGTGTAGTTGATGCGGGCGGGGGCGGTCATGCCGTCCTCCAACATAACGCCGTTAGTGAGCTGGGCCCGCTGCTGGGCCGTCAGCTTCCCGTCGCAGACAGCGTAGTAGGTCTTCTCCACCTTGAAGCGGGGATGAGTCATCTTGTTGCACAGGTCCCCATCGTTGGTCATGAGCAACAGCCCTTCGGAATTGAGATCCAGGCGGCCGATGTTGTAGAGCCGCTCCGGGATGTCGGTGAAGAAGTCCTGGACGGTCCTGCGGCCCTCCGGGTCCGAGCTGGAGCAGATGACGCCCCGAGGCTTATAGAAGAGGATGACGATCCGCTTCTGGACCAGGGTCACGGGCTGCCCGTCCAGCAGCACTTGGTCCCCCGGCTCCACGGACATACCCAGGGTGGCCACGGTGCCGTTCACCGTGACCCGGCCCTCCTCGATGAGCTTTTCCGAGGCCCGCCGGGAGGCCACCCCCGCCGCGGCCATGAACTTCTGCAATCTCTCCCCCATGCGCTTCCCTTTCTATGCGGTCAGATATCCCCGCAGGACCCGTTTCAAAAACCATCGGAAGGTCAAAGACGGCACCCCTTCCCTCACAATCAGCGGGACGGTTTTGACCGATTCCCCGTTCACCGTGAGGATGGCTTCGCCAGCTTTAGTCCCTGCTTCCACCGGCGCGATCAAACCCGGAATTAGACGGATATCCAATGCCGTCTCGTCCCGACCGTCCCTCCTGACGGGATACAGTATACCTTCTTTCGCCACGGCAAGCAACGTTTTTTTCGCGCTGCCGGTCACCGTGATTGTGCCCACGGCCAAGCCGGGGGTCAGGAAGATGCGGAGCTTGTAGTCCGCAAAGCCCCGGTCCAAAATCTTTGGGGCGTCGTTCCACATGTCCGGGGCGTTCAGCACCGCGCCGATGAGCAGCATCCCCTGCCGCTGGGCCGCGAAGCACAGGCACCGGCCCGCCTTCTTGGTGAAGCCGGTCTTGACCCCGCAGCCGCCCTCGATTTGGGTCAGGACCTTGTTCTTGGTGTGGAAGGTCCGGGGCTTGTCACCGGTGGACGTCATATATCGCTGGGTACTCACCAGCTCCCGAAAGAAGGGTTCCGCCATGGCCGCGGCGGCCATGCGGCAAAGGTCATAGGCGCTGGTGTAGTGGTCGGGGTCGTGGAGGCCGTGGGGGTTCATAAAGTGGGTATCGGAACAACCCAGGGCCGCCGCCTTGGCGTTCATCCGCGCCGCAAAGACGTCCACGGAGCCGCTGAAATGGACGGCCAACGTCACCGCCGCGTCGTTGCCGCTGACCATCATAAGGCCGTATAAAAGGTCCCGCAGGCTGAGCTTCTCCCCCGCGTTGAGGTGCATGGAGGAGCCCTCGGTGCCCGCCGCCTCCGGGGGCACGACGATGAGGGTGTCCAGGTCCTCCCCCGCCTCCAGGACCAGCAGGGCGGTCATGATCTTGGTGGTGCTGGCCATGGGGAGCCGATCGTGCTCGTGTTCCCCCAGGAGCAGCCGTCCGCTGGTGGCCTCCACCAGGGCCCAGGCCTTGGCGGTGATCCGTCCCTCCTTCTGGGCGGCCCGAGCCTGGCCGGGGATCAGCAGGAGCAGAATGAGCAGCAGGGACCGAAAGCGCCTTACCACGATTCCCCTTCCTTCTCCTGCTCCTTCTGCTGAAGGCTCAGCCGGACCTCCTTCACGAACTTGGGGAGCTGCCCCACCAGTCGATCCAGGGTGGAGTCGTAGTTGGCGGGGACCACCGTGACCCCCTCCTCGGTGGTGACCAGGAAAGCCTTGGGGGTCAGGGACACCCCCGCCACAGCGGTGCCCAGAAAGGGGAAGGTCTTCTGCTCCGCCAGGGCCGCCCCAGCCACCTTGCCCGTGGGGGCATACTCCCCGCCGCCGGAGAAGAAGCCGAAGCTGACCTTGGACACGGGCACCACCACCCCGTTCCCCGCCGGGATGGGCTCGCCCACGATGGTGTTCACGTCCACGATGGTCTTCAAGCGGGCCATGGTGGTCTCGATGATGGATTCAACGCTTTGCATGTGCATGTTTTCCTTTCAGATATTCGAGGATATTCTGTGCCAGGACGAAGCGGCCTATTCCCGAAAGCCGCAGGGCGCAGATGTTTTTGTCGAAGCAGGCCGTAGGCCGGAGGATCACCTCGTCACAGGCGAGGGCCCCGGCGGCCTTCAACAGCCCGTGGAGGAAGCCCAGGGCTTCCACGGTCAGGGCCCCATCCGTCTCCAGGCCCACCCAGAGGGTGGCCGAGAGGCGCTTGTGGCGGATCACGGGGGCAAAGCTGCCCTTCTTCTTCCGCCCGCCGCCCAGGGGCTTGCGACCGCCCCGGCCGTCCAAACGATAGAACTTTAGATAGGGCGGCTGCAAAAAGTCTCCTTCGAGCCGCAGCCGCAGCAGGGAGGCCACGACCACCTCTCCCCGGCCGCAGGTGGGCGAGAGCCGGGCGTCCAGCCGGAGGCTAAAGGGCCAAAGGAGCAGATAGAGCAGGGTGAATGCGCCTGCGAACAGCCAAATCATGGCTTTAGCCTGTCCCATGGGCCTGATTTCACGCACCATTTCCCATCTTTTTCACATTTCATCCATGCACAGCCGCGGATTTCTGCTATAATACCTGTATTGAGGCTCTATGTTTGGATATATCGGCACAATCGAATCGGAACTGAAGGTGCGGGAGGCCGCCAGCTATAAGAGCTGGTACTGCGGCCTGTGCAAGTGCATGAAGCGCCGCTACGGCCCCTTTTCTCCCCTGTTCCTCCAATACGACTGCGCGTTCCTGGCCCTCCTCTTCTCCGGGGAGCTGGGGGAAGCGGTGGACGCCAAACGGTGCCACTGCTTGCACCGGTGTCACGACCCCCACCGAAAGTACCGGCTGGAGACCCCCGCCCTCCGATTCGCCGCGGCGGTGAACGTGCTCCTCGCCTACTACAAGTGTCTGGACGACTGGCGAGACGAACGAGACCTTATGAAGGGCGCCGCCGCCCTGCTCCTCAAGGGAGCCGTGAGGAAGGCCGGGCGGGATTATCCGGATCTGAAGGCGCGGACGGAGCGGTTCTACGAGGACCAGGCCGCCATGGAGCAAGACGACGGGCGGCTGGACGCGGCGGCGGACCCCACGGGCAAGTATCTCGAAGCCCTGGGGGACATGCTCCCCTTCCCTGAGCAGGAAAAGCTCCCGTTGAAATGGCTCCTCTACAACCTGGGCCGATGGATCTATCTCATGGACGCCTGGGACGATCGGGAGAAGGACGGTCAGAAGGGGACCTTCAACCCCTATCTGAAGGCCAACACCTCTAAGGATGACGCCGCCTTCGGGCTCTACGCCTCGTTGGAGGAGGCTCGCAAGGCCTTCGATCTTCTGTCCCCCCACCGGGATCGGGGGATCATGGAAAACGTACTTTATCTGGGGTGCCCTGAGCGCACCCGGAAGGTTTTGGAAGGAAGCGGAAAGGAGGTCGGTCATGAATCCCTATAAGGTATTGGGCGTCAGCGAAAACGCCTCCCAGGAGGAGATCCGCAAGGCATATCTTGCCCTGGTGAAGAAGTATCATCCCGACCGCTATGCCGACGGGCCCATGAAGGACATGGCCAACGAGAAGCTCAAGGAGATCAACCAGGCCTACGAGATGCTCACCAAGAAGAAGGAGTCCTCGGGCTACGGCGGCTCCTCGAGCTACGGCGGCTACGGCTCCTATGGGCACAGCACCTATTCCCAGGGCGGCTATTGGCAGAGCCAGGGCAGCTATTCCGGGGACTACGCCCAGGAGTTCTCCCGGGTCCGCAGCTACTTCTCCCAGAACAATCTGAACGCCGCCCGGACCGTGCTGGACGGCATCCCTCTGCACAACGCGGAGTGGCACTACCTCTACGGCATCCTCTACTTCCGCTGGGGCTGGTACGACCAGGCCCGGCAGCATCTTTCCATGGCCTGCAGCATGGAGCCGGGGAACATGGAGTATCAGAACGCCTACGCCACCGTCATGAACACGGGGCGGCCCTACGCCAACGGGCCCATCAACATGGGCGGGCAGGACTGCGACATGTGCGACTGGTGCACCACCATGCTGTGCCTCAACTGCCTCTGTAACTGCGGAGGCTGCCACTGATGGAGAAGAAGAAGCTGCCGCTGAGCCGGCGGGTGTCCCTGGGCGCCATGGTGGCCGCCCTGACGCTGCTGTTCCTCTACGCCTCGGAGGTGCTCACCGGGTTTCGGTTCCTGTGCGCGGCTCTCAGCGGCTTTTTCGTGGTGGTGCTGGTCCAGGAGGACCTGTTCGGCACCGCCTGGCTGTGCTTCCTCGCGGTGACCATCCTGGGGTTCCTGCTCTGCCCGGACCGCATGAGCTGGTTCATGTACGTGGCCCTCATCGGCCACTACGGCATCGTGCGCCGGTTCTTCCAGAAGTTCATCACGGTCCCCGCCGTCCGGTCCGTCTTCACGGTCCTCTACTGCAATCTGGGCACGGCGCTGGGCCTTTGGGCCATGTACACCGTGGCCGAGGTGAACGTGCTGGAGATGCTGCCGGACATCCCTTTGGTGGTGATCATCCTCATCGTGGAGGCGGTGTTCTTCCTGCTGGACATCCTCTTCGAGGCTGCGGCGAACCTGTATCAAAAGCGGGTCCGTCGATTCCTGCTCCATTAGCATACGCCCGTCCCTTTCGTCCCATACTAAGTCATCATGGGACGGAAACGAAACACAGATATCAATCCAGCTGCCCACCGCCGCCTGAAGCGGTGGCTTTTTTGTATCGCCGCCTTGATCCTCATCCCGGTGGCGGCGGTGGCCGCCTACGTGCTGAGCCGGGACGCCTGGCACATGCTGGACGAGGAGAAGCTCAGCTACGAGAAGCTTAGCGTCCAGGTCTTCGACGGGAACGATCAGCTCTTTTCCGCCCTCTCCGGCGGCGAGGAACGGCTGCTGACCCGTATCGAGGACCTGCCCGACCACGTGAAGAACGCCTTTATCGCCGCCGAGGACGCCCGGTTCTACGACCACCCGGGGGTGGACGTAGTGCGTATTTTGGGGGCCGCCTGGAGCGACCTTAAGGCCGGGGCCTTCGTGGAGGGGGCCAGCACCATCACCCAGCAGCTCATCAAGCTCACCCATCTCAACAGCCGCAAGGAACTCTCCCGGAAGGTGGACGAAGCCATCCTGGCGGTCCAACTGGAGCGGCTCTACGGCAAGGACCAGATACTGGAGATGTACCTCAACACCGTCTACTTCGGTTCCGGCTACTATGGCCTCGAGACCGCGGCCCGGGGGTACTTCGGCGTGAGCGCGTCGGAGCTGAGTCTCGATCAGGTGGCCCTTTTGGCCGGGGTGCTCAAGTCCCCCGCCCGCTTCTCCCCTCAGCGCCGTCCCGAGGCGTCTGTGGGCCGCCGGGGCGTCATCCTGCACCTGATGGCGGAGTACGGGATGATCTCGGAAGCGGAGGCCGACGAAGCCTCCGCTCGGCCTTTGCGTCTGAAAAAGGATTCTGTTTTGGAGCGCCGGGGGTACTATGTGGATTACGCTCTGCTGGAGAGCTGCCGGCTGCTGGGGGTCACCATGAACCGGCTGCTGAACGACGGGTACAGGATCTATACAGGCATGGACCGGGAGGCGGAGGCCCTATGCGAATCTCTCTTTCGGGAGGACCGGTTCTTCCCCCAGGTGAACGGGGAGAGCGCCCAGGGGGCCATCTGCCTCATGGACGCCCGCACGGGCTGTATCTGCGCCCTGGTGGGGGGCCGGGACGAGAACGTGGCCCTGGGGTACAACCGGGCTGTGCGCATCCGCCGCCAGCCCGGGTCCGTCATCAAGCCCATCCTGGTCTACGGTCCGGCTCTCGAAGCCGGGTACACGGCGGCGGACATGCTGCTGGACGAAAGCTCCACCTTCGGGGACTACGCCCCCTCCGACGCCAGCCGCCGCTATCGGGGCTGGGTCACCATGCGGGAGGCGGTGACCCGGTCCTTGAACATCCCGGCGGTGGAGCTGTTCAGCGAGCTGGGCATCGGCCGCTGCAAAAGCTTCGCCCGACAGCTGGGCATCCCCTTCGACAAGAACGACACCCGCCTTGCTTTGGCCCTGGGGGGCTTCACCTATGGGGTCTCCCCCAAGGAGCTGTGCGCTGCCTACGCCGCCTTCGCCGCCGGGGGCGTGTATCGGACCCCCACGCTGATCCGCCGCATCGAGGACAGGGACGGCCGCGTGGTCTACGAAGCCCACCCCTTCGCCCGGCGGGTCATGAGCGAGGGCAGCGCCTTCATCCTGACCAGCATGCTCCAAAGCGTGGTCCAGCAGGGCACGGCCAAGGCCCTCAGCGACCTTCCCATGGAGGTGGCCGCCAAGACGGGCACTGTGGGGGACGAGACCGGGAACCGGGACATATGGCTGGCCGCCTACACGGCGGAGCATGCGGCTGTGATCTGGATGGGCTTCGACGAGAACAGCCATGGCAAGCTCCTGCCCCCGGACTCGGGGGGCGGCGGCTATCCGGCAGCCCTCATGAAGGAGGTGTTGACCGGCCTCTATGCGGACAGGACGGCCCCGGTCTTCCATCAGCCGGAGTCCGTGGTACGGGTGCGGCTGGACGGCTACACCATGGACGCCCAGCACGAGGCCGTGCTGGCCACCAGCTACACGCCCGACAGCTACGGGGTCTGGGAGTATTTCCTCAAGGGCACGGAGCCCACTGACGAGAGCGCCTATTGGTCCGTGCCGGAGCCGCCGGATGACCTTTCCGTCACCCGGGCCGGGAACCTGGTCAGCGTCCGGTTCACCCCCAAGCAGGATCACGTCCGATATCTATTGTACCGGGAGACGGCGGACGGCTACGCCACGCTGCTGGCCACCTTCGAGGGCACGGAAGCGGGGGTATACACGGACGACGTGTCGGAGCTGCCGGGGCGGATGCTGTCCTACTACGTGGTCCCCGTGCACCCCATGATCACCGTGGCGGGCACGCCCCTGGTGGGGCCTTCCTCCGAAAAGGTGTCCCTGTTTCTGTATGCACCGGATTATTTTTTGAATGCATCGTGAAAACGGCATGTTTTTTGCAGACCATACTGTATAAAGAGATTGACTATTCATGTCGTTCTTTATATAATATATTAGCTTCTAATTAAGAATATGTTGAAAGAGGTGCGTCATGGATTATCGTGAATTGGCAGAAGCGGTCGGTCCCCGTACCGGCGCGACCCAGGAATGGGTGTTTCGCGTGCTGCGGGAGGGCATCATCAGCGGCAAGCTCAAGGGCGGCACGCAGCTCAAGCAGGACGAGGTGTCCGCGGCGCTGACCGTGAGCCATATCCCCGTGCGGGAGGCCCTGCGGCAGCTGGAGGCTCAGGGGCTGGTGACCATCCATCCCAACCGGGGCTCCACCGTGACCCAGCTCAGCCGTTCGGATCTGGAGGACATGATGGAGATCCGGGCCAGCATCTCCTACTATATCGCCCGCCGGGCCATCCCCCTCATGAGCGAGGAGGATCTGAACGAGCTGCAGGCCGTCATCGAGGAGCAGAAGACAGCTCAGGACATGTTCGAGGAGGAGCGCCTCAACTACAAGTTCCATGAGATCCTGACTCGCCGGGCCAAGAACAAGGTGGCGGACATGTTCATCGAGCTCATCCACTGGAACGCCGATCGGTATTTGAGGGACGCCCTCTATACGGATCCATCCCGCCGGGGCCAGTCCATCGCCGAGCATCAGGCCATTCTGGACGCCTGTCGGGCCGGGGACGCGGAGAAGGCCAGCAGCCTCCTCCACGACCACATCATCGAGGCCCGCAAGTACATCCCCGAGGACCTGGATTAAGTGTTGGTCCGAAAGTAGAGCAGCAGGAGCAGGCCCAGGTCTACAGCCAATAAAAAGAATATGGGCAGGGCGGCAGCGATGCCGCCCTTTTTGATGCAGTAAAGGGCGTAGGCCGCCCCGTACAGCAGGATGCCGCCAGCCGCCAGCATGAAAAGAAACATACCTTCCCTCCTCTATTCCAGGGCCGGGTCCTTGGGGCTGTGGGACAGCTTCACCTTCACCCGGAAGTCCGGCTCCACCTCCTTAAGGCGACGGGCGAATCCGTAGGCGCGCCAGCTGTCCCAGCTTCGGAAGGCGCAGATGGCGTCCCGGCCCACGCTGAACACGTCCGCCCCCGCCGCCGCCGTGGCGCGAAACACCTGCTCGAGCTCCGCTTTGAGGTAGCTTTCCGCCGCAGTGATCAGCTCCTCCGATTCCACCTCCACCTGGGCCGGATGCTCCAAATCCCCCTCCAAAACGATCTCGCAGGTGAAGATCCCCGCCTGCCAACGCCTCTTAGGCTTCCCCACGGCGTAGAGGGCCAGGTCCAGCTCCGTCCCCTTCCAGGGCAGGCGCAGATGGCCCGTCCGAAAGGCGCCGTTGGCCATGAGCACCAGCATGGTGTGCTGGCCGGAGAGGACGCCCGCCATCCGATCCCCCGCGAACACGGCGCTGCCGCAAAGGGAGGTCTTGATCTGCCCCTCCCCCAGGAGGCCGCCGCCCAGGTAGGGATAGACCTGTCCCCCCACCATGTCGGGCTGCAGGGGGCCGCCCACCAGCCCGGCGTAGGGAAGCAGGGCGTCTCCGGTGTCGTTGGAGAAGGCCTCCCGGACCCGGCTCAACCCCCAGTCCTCCACATAGCCGAAGTTTTCCTCGAACAGCTTCACGTTGGTCTTCAGCCGGTTCATGCTGGGGTCCCCCTCGCTGACCAGGCCCCGGAAGGCCCCTCGCATGTCCTCCTCCACCACGATGACCCGGACGTTCTGCCGTATCTTCAGCCGGCTCAGGGCCCCCGCCATGACTGCCTCCATCTCCCCCGCCTCCGCCAGCTCCCGGGAGAAGGCCAAAAGGGTGGTCCGCTCGAAGGAGAGCTGGGCGGGCAGGGCTCCCGAAAGGGCGTCGATGGCGGCGAAGAGGCTCCCCTCCTCGGCGCAGACCATGGACACCTCCCCTCTGTCTCCCCCATCCTCCCCGCTGCCCGCGGTGTCCTCGTTCAGCAGGAACACGAACCGATAGGGCATGGCGTCCCCTCGCTCCACCCCCAGATCCAGCACGTAGCAGTATCTGTCCAGGGGCACGCCCCCCAGGCAGCCGCCCGAAAGGGGCAAAACCAGCAGCAAGAAGGCGATGACGATCCGCTTCATAAGCGCCTCCTACGAAACAGGGACCGGCCCCACAGCAGCCCCAGGGGCGCCAACAGCAGCAGATACCCCCAGCGGTAGACCAGGCGGACGGCGAAGAGCACCTGGTCGGAATCGAAGTTGAACAGCAGCACCAGTCCCATGCACAGCAGCACCAGCAACGCCCCAACGGGGCGAATGTCCTCCACGGCCATGGTCCGGCACAGGAGCAGGGCGGCAGCGTAAAGATAGAAGGCGGCGGCTACCAGGCCCGTGGCCACCCACAGGAACAGCACCAGCATATCGAGGCGCAGGCCCAGGCGCTCCTGCCGAGCGGCCATGGTCATGCAATACACAGGGGCGCTGAGGGAGGCCATGTCCGGCCCGAAGAAGGTGAGCCCCAGTCCGAGATGGAGGGAAAAGGCCCCGGCCCCGCCCAGCAGCAGGCCCCGGTCCACGCCGCTCAGGGTGTTTTTTCTCCCCTGGCACCCCTTCCCCACGGCGAACAGGGCGAGTCCCGGCGCCAGGAAGCGCAGCAGGGCCGAACCGGTCTGATCCAAGAATGTGGAGAAGCAGGGGCTGAACAGAGGGAACAGATGATAGAGGGCGAAGGCCGGGGACGCCAGCAGCAGCGTCAGCGCCAAGGCGAGGGCGGCGGGGAGCAGCAGGAGCTTGGCCATGCGCCCCACGCACTCCATGCCCCGCAGCACCAGCAACAGCAGCACCGGCAGCAGGTAGAGTACGATGGGCACATAGTCCGCCTCCACGAAGATGTATCGCTCCATGGCCAGGGTGAACCGAAAGAGGGGCAGGGCCGCCGAGAGCACCAGGCCCGCGACGAGGGGCAGAGCCAGAGTCTTGAGTCCCCCGGACAGCAGGTCGCTCAGCTCCCGGGCCTCCTGGCGGGCCATGGCCCCGTCCACCAGCCGCAACAGCAACAGCGACAGCAGCGCCCCGGCGGCAGTGGCCATATAGCACACGTTCCCCTGGGCGAAGGTGTCGCTGACGTTCACGGAGAAGATGCCGGAGATGAGGGCGGCGATGCCCACGGCGCAGGCGCTCTCCTGCCGGCCGAAGCGGCCCAGGCGCAGGTTCATAGGGCCGCCTCCCCGTTCATATCGTCCTGAGCATGCCCCTGGCCCGTGACCTGGCCCCGGAAGAACAGGGTCTCCCGGGCCACCGTCCTGGGGGCATAGGGTGAGAGGAATGGCACGCCGAAGGACTTCTGGTCTACGAGCAGGACGAGGGCGGCCATGATCCCGCAGCTGAAGCCCAACAGCCCGCCCATGAGGGCCAACAGACACAGGGCCACCCGGTAGCAGGCCACGGCGATCTGCAGGTCGTAATTGGGGATGACGAAGTTGCCGAGACCCGTGAGAGCCACGATGATGAGAGCCACGGTGGAGACGAAGTTGGCAGACACCGCCGCCTGGCCCAGGATGAGGCCGCCGATAATGCCCACGGTCTGGCCCACGGTGCCCGGCACCCGGACGCCCGCCTCCCGGACCAGCTGGAACACCGTCAGCAGAAAGATCATCTCCGCCCCCATGGGCAAGAACACCAGCTTGCGGGAGGAGACGACCGTGGAAAGGATATCGCTGGACAAAAGTCCCTGGTGATGGTACGCCAGGGCCAGGAAGTAGGCGGGCATGAGGACGGACACCGCCGCCCCGAAGAGCCGCACGAATCGGATGATGGACCCGGCGGACCGCCGAAGGTAGCTGTCCTCAGCGGTGAGCAGCAGCCCCGACAGGGTCACTGGCAGGATCAGGACCTGGGGGCTGCCCTCCACCAGGATCACCACCTTCCCCGCCATCACCGCGGCGGCGGCCCGGTCCGGCCGCTCCGTCAGCAGGGTCTGGGGCACCGGGGACCAGGGCCGATCCTCGATGCGCTGGCCCAAGGTCCCGGCGGACAGCAGCAGGTCCGTCTTCACCCCGTCCAGGCGCTTCTTCACCTCCAGGAGCAAGGCTTCGTTGCACACCCCGTCCAGGTAGCAAAGGGCCAGCTTCACGTTGTTTTTGCTGCCGATATCCCGAAATTCGCACACGAAGTCCGCCCGCCGGACGATGCGCCTCAAAAGGGTGATGCTGATCCTGAGGTTCTCGTGGAAGGCTTCCCGGGGACCCACCACCGTGCTCTCGTTCTGGGCGGTGCCCACGCCCCGGCAGGCGTAGCCCCGGGTGTCCAGGAGGACGGCCTCCCGTTCCCCCTCCAGCAGCACCGCTGTGCGCCCCTCCAGGATTGCCTGCTCCACCTGGGCCCAGCGGTCCGTCTTCTCCGCCTCCTGAAGGGAGAAGACAGCCTCCAGGGCGTAGTCCGCCAGGCCCTTGCCGCTCGGAGGCAAGGGGTGCTCCATGGCCTGCTTCAGGATGAAGTCGCTGATCCCGGCCCCGTCGGCCATGCCGTTGAGGAACACGGCGAGGGCGTTCACGGACCCGCAAAAGCGGAAATCCCTCAGGATAAGGTCCGTATTCACCTCCGCCGAGAAGGCCGTCTCCAATCGCCGCTTGCTCTCCCGCAAGCTTTTGGGTACGGTCCGCCCGTCGGGCGTTTCGGGAACAGGCGACCGTTTTCGCCCATGAAAAAAGGACGGTTCGCCCGGCTCCGCTTCCAGGAGCTCGAATCGTCCATCCGGTTCGTCAAAGCGCAGCGCGCGCCCGATGGTTTCCAAAGCTTTCATGGGGAAAGGATAGACACGATCCCCTCCCTCTATTCCCTATCGCAACAGCAAAAAGGCGTGGACCTGGTCCGTTTCCTCCTCGCTGAGGACCACGACGCGCTCCTCTCCGGACCGCCCAAAGGCGGCCTTGATCCGCTGGCCCGGCCGGATCTCCCGGCGATAGACCAGCGTCACGTCGTCGAAGCGGTCCATGTCCTCGTCCTCAGGCAGGGCCTCGCTGAACAGGTCCATGTAGGCGGTGTTGTGGACGTGGTCGTTGCAGTCGATCATGGCCCGATTCACCTGGACCGACACGGTGCGTTCCGGGGTGAAGGCGGGAGCCTCCCGGGGGAAGGCGTAGCCGGGGAAGGTCTGATGATCCTGCTCCAGGCCGTAGGGCTCCACGATCTCGGGGGTCATGCGCAGGACCCGGGTGTTGTGCTCGTCCAGCACCAGCCAGGAGGAGGTGGCTTTGGCCGCCGCTTGCCCCTGCTGGTCGTACAGCATAAAGTCGCGGGTGGTCTGGAGCCGCCCGTAGCCGCTGGCCCAGGTGAGGCCGCTGACCGTTTGGGACAGCAGGGGCCGATGGTCCACGACCAGCCGCCAGCCCACCACCATCCAGGAAAGATGACACTTCTCCCGGTCCATGAGCCCCTGGCCGATCCTGGTCCCATGGATGCAGGCAAGGTTGGTCAGCATGATCAAGAAGCCCTTGTTGGAGAGCACGAAGCCCTTGCCCGTGTCCTCCAGCCGGACCAGGAAATCCTGTTTGACTTGCATAAACGTCTCTCCCCTATCTATAAGTATGCAAAGCGGGTGCTACGGAAAAGCGGCGCAGCCGTGGAAGCTGCGCCGCTCGGTCAACGTTTCGGAAGGCGCTTTACCGCTTGTCCTTGATGGCGGCCTGGGCGGCTGCGAGACGAGCGATGGGCACCCGGAAGGGGCTGCAGGACACGTAGGAGAGGCCCACCTTGTGGCAGAACTCCACGGAGGAGGGGTCGCCGCCGTGCTCGCCGCAGATGCCCAGCTTGATGTCGGGGCGGGTCTGACGGCCCAGGTCGGCAGCCATCTTCACCAGCTTGCCCACGCCTTTCTGGTCGAGACGGGCGAAGGGATCGGACTCGTAGATCTTGCGATCGTAGTAGTCCTTCAGGAACTTGCCGGCGTCGTCACGGCTGAAGCCGAAGGTCATCTGGGTCAAATCGTTAGTGCCGAAGGAGAAGAACTCGGCCTCCTGGGCGATCTCATCGGCGGTCAGGGCCGCGCGGGGGATCTCGATCATGGTGCCCACGTGGTACTTGATGTTCTCACCGCGCTCCTCCATGACCTTGGCGGCGGTCTCCACCACGATCTTCTTCACGAAGGCCAGCTCCTTGACCTCGCCCACCAGGGGGATCATGATCTCGGGGATGATGTCCATGCCGGTCTCACGCCGCACGTTGAGGGCGGCCTCGATGACCGCGCGGGTCTGCATCTCGGCGATCTCGGGATAGGACACGGCGAGGCGGCAGCCACGATGGCCCATCATGGGGTTGAACTCGTGGAGGCCCTCCACGGTGGCCTTCAGGGACTCGAAGGTGAGACCCATCTCCTCGGCCAGGGCGCGGATGTCCTCGTCCGCCGTGGGCAGGAACTCATGCAGCGGGGGATCCAGGAAGCGGATGGTGACCGGGCGGCCTTCCATGGCCTTGTAGATGCCCTCGAAGTCGCCGCGCTGCATGGGCAGGAGCTTGTCCAGAGCCTTGCGGCGGGCTTCCTCGGTGGTGGACACGATCATCTCGCGGACGGCGGGGATACGGTCGGCAGCAAAGAACATATGCTCCGTGCGGCACAGGCCGATGCCCTCGGCGCCGAACTTCACGGCCACGGCAGCGTCGTGGGGGTTGTCGGCGTTGGTGCGGACCTTCAGGCGGCGGGCAGCGTCGGCCCAGCGCATGAAGCGGGCAAACTCACCGGAGATGGAGGCGTCGGTGGTCTGGATGGCTTCGCCGTAGATGTTGCCGGTGGAGCCGTCCAGGCTGATCCAGTCGCCCTCGTGGTACTCGCGGCCAGCCAGGGTGAACTTCTTGTTCTCCTCGTCCATGACGATCTCGCCACAGCCGGAGACGCAGCAGGTGCCCATGCCGCGGGCCACCACGGCCGCGTGGCTGGTCATGCCGCCGCGGACGGTCAGGATGCCCTGGGAGTGGTTCATGCCCTCGATGTCCTCGGGGCTGGTCTCGAGCCGGACCAGGACCACCTTATGGCCGGCCTTGGCCCAGTTGGTGGCGTCCTCGGCGTTGAAGACGATCTGGCCGCAGGCGGCGCCGGGAGAGGCGGGCAGGGCGTGAGCCACGGGCTTAGCAGCCTTCAGGGCCGCCGCGTCGAACTGGGGATGGAGCAGAGCGTCCAGCTGCTTGGGATCCACCATCAGCAGGGCGTCGTCCACGGTGATGAGACCCTCGTCCACGAGATCGCAGGCGATCTTCAGCGCGGCCTTGGCGGTGCGCTTGCCGTTACGGGTCTGGAGCATGTAGAGCTTCTTGTTCTCGATGGTGAACTCCATGTCCTGCATGTCGTGATAGTGGGCTTCCAGTTTGCCGCAGATGTCCACGAACTGCTCGTAGGCCTCGGGGATGACCTCCTTGAGCTGGTCGATGGTCTGGGGGGTGCGGACGCCGGCCACCACGTCTTCGCCCTGGGCGTTCATGAGGAACTCGCCGAAGAGGTGCTTTTCGCCGGTGGCGGGATCACGGGTGAAGGCCACGCCGGTGCCGGAATCGTTGCCGGTGTTGCCGAAGACCATCATCTGCACGTTGACGGCGGTGCCCCAGTCGCCGGGGATGTCGTTCATGCGGCGATAGTAGATGGCGCGGGGGTTGTTCCAGGAACGGAACACGGCCTTGATGGCGCCCAGCAGCTGCTCCTTGGGATCGGAGGGGAAGTCCGCGCCGATCTTGGCCTTGTACTCGGCCTTGAACTGCTCGGCCAGCTTCTTGAGGTCGTTGGCGTCCAGCTCGGTGTCCAGCTTCACGCCCTTCTCGGCCTTCATCTCGTCGATGAGCTCCTCGAAGTACTTCTTGCCCACCTCCATGACCACGTCGGAGTACATCTGGATGAACCGACGATAGGAGTCATAGGCGAAGCGGGGGTTGCCGGTCTTGCGGGCGAAGGCTTCCACCACGGTGTCGTTGAGGCCCAGGTTCAGGATGGTGTCCATCATGCCGGGCATGGAAGCGCGGGCGCCGGAACGGACGGAGACCAGCAGGGGGTTGTTCAAATCGCCGAATTTCTTGCCGCTCATCTGCTGGAGCTTCTCCACGTACTCGTCGATCTCGGCCAGGATCTCGTCGTTGATCCGCTCGCCGTCGTCATAGAACTTGATGCAGGCTTCGGTGGTGATGGTGAAGCCCTGGGGCACGGGCATGCCCAGGTTGGTCATTTCGGCCAGGTTCGCGCCTTTGCCGCCCAAGAGGTTCCGCATGTCCTTGGAGCCTTCGGAAAACAGGTATACGTATTTGTGTGCCAAGTTCTTTTTCCTCCCGTATAAGATTTGGTTTGGAACGATTTATTATATCAATCCATCGACAGGATTGCAAGGATTTTTCATCCTTTTGAGCTCTCGATGCGTGAAATGATACAAAAAGGGAGAGCAGATCTCCCCTTTGCTCAGCAATACCCCATGCCCCGGAGGGCCAACACCCAGAGGAACATGGTGAACAGGGACAGCAATGACGTGGTGGCCACGATCTCCGCCGCCAGCTCCCCGTCGCCGCCCAGCTCGTAGCTCATGGCCACGGACACCACCGCCGTGGGGGCCGCCGTAGCCGTCATGATGCCCACCAGCGCCGCGTCCCGGAAGCCCAGGAGCACCGCCGCGGGGACCACCAGCAGCGGAGAAAGGATCAGCCGCGCCGCTGACACGCCCAGGACCAGCTTCTTGTTCTTGGCCATGGACTGGAGGGTCAGGGACGCGCCCACCAGCACCATGGCGAAGGGGGTGGCGGCGCTGCCCAGGGCCTTCATGGGCTTGTCCACATACTCGGGGAAGGTGATCTTGAAAGCGGCACACAGGGCGCCCAGGGCCGAGGCGATGATGAGGGGGTTCTTGATGATGTTCAGCAGTATCTTGCCTACGTTGACCTTGCCGCCCCGCAGGAGCTCGAAGGTCAACACCGCCAGCAGATTGAAGGAGGGGACAACCACGGACACCAGCAGGCTCACGGGGCCCACATTCTCCGGCCCGCAGAGCTGCTCGGCGTAGGCCATGCCCAGCAGCACGAAGTTGCTCCGATACATGGCCTGGATGGCTACGGAGGACTGCCGATAATCCTTGATGATGCGGGGCACCGTCAGCATATAGACGGCGAAAAGGAAGAACACGGCGGCGGCCCCGAACAGCAGGAGCTTGCCGCTGTCCGCCCCGGAGAAGTTGGCGTTGCGCACGTTGTTGAACAGGCTGAAGAACAGGAAGGACCGGAACAGGAGGGCGTTCATCTTGGGCAGGTCCTCCGTCTTCAGAATCTTCATCTTCCGAAGCACGGCGCCGGTGGCCATATAGAAATACAGCGGGAAGAGGGCCAGAAACGTGTTGGTCAGCAGCTGCATGGGTCACTCCTGTTCCGTCGCCTGAGGCGGCATATGCAATGAGGCGAACAAGGCCGCGGCCTTTTCGATGCCGGGCAGGTACAGTTTAGCATAGGGGACGAGATGTGACAAGACTTCCCCGCGAAGGGGCTCCTTCATCCTGACCCGGCCCAGCTGGTCGTCGTCGAGGAGCAGCATCCGCCGCATGGCCTCCAGGGCCGTTTTCCCGATCCGCCGCCCCACGGGGGAGCAGGCCATGCACACCGCCCCGCCCCGATCGGGCAGGAAGCGGATGAGGGGGTCCTCCCGAAGGTCCCGGCCGCAGACGGCGCAGTGGGTGATGGCGGGGCGAAAGCCAGCCAGGGACAGGAAGCGGACCAGAAAGCAAGCCGTCAGGTCCCCGGGGTCGTTCTCCCCGTAGGTCAAGAAGGACAGGGTGTGATAGAGCAGGGAGAAGATGGCCTCGCTGCTCTCCTCCGCCTGGACGCCCTCCAGGCACAGGGCCGCGCAAAGGGAGGCCGCGGCGAATCGGCCCACGTCCTCCCGCAGGGGGTAGAAGCTTTCCAGCACCTCCCCCTGGTCGATGATGTACTTGTTCTTGTGATAGAAGAGCTGATACTCCCCGTAGGTGAAGGGCTGGGTGCAGGCCAGCAGCGGCGACGTGGCCTTGCGGCAGTTCCGCGCCTTGGCGTCCACCCGGCCCTGCTCCGCTGTGAACAGGGTGAGAATCCTATCGTTGTCCCGGTAATCCACCGTCCGGATCACCATGCCCCTGAGGGTCAGATCCGCCATGCTCCTTCTCCCGCAGCCGGGCGTACTTGAGATACGCCTCCACCCGGCCGCTTTCGTAAAATGCCTGAAAAGCCTTCTTTTCTTCCTCTGTCGTAAACGGTGTCATGAACGCCTCCTTTCAGAAAAAGTATGGGCTCATGATTGGTTCAACTATACAAGGTCTCCGTTTTCCAACTCTGTCAAATCCAGCGACATGCGCGGTGGATTTGACTCATCGCAGGTCTCGCCGCCCGGTAAACCGCAAGGTTTATAGGCGAGACCTGGAAGCGAAGCGAAGGCGGAGCGCCCCGCCGCAGCGGTCCAGTCTGTCGAAACCGCAGGTCTCGACAGACTAATTAGCCTTCGTAGCCCAGCTCATTGAGGACGCTCTGCCGGTTGCGCCAGTCGTCCTTGATCTTCACCCAGAGCTGCAGATTCACCTTGACCCCCAGGAGCCACTCCATGTCCTCCCGGGCTGCGGAGCCGATCCGCTTTAGCATGGACCCGCCCCGGCCGATGATGATGCCCTTGTGGCTGTCCCGTTCGCAGAGGATGGTGGCGTAACAGTCCATGATCTGCCCGTCAGGCCGAAGCTCCATCTTGTCCATGCTGACGCCGATGCCGTGGGGCACCTCGTCCTTGAGGAGCTCCAGGGCCTTCTCCCGGATCATCTCGGCACAGATCAGCCGCTCCGGTTGGTCCGTCACCATGTCCGGGGGATAGTACTGGGGCCCCTCGGTGAGATAGCTGAGGAGCAGGGCCTCCAACTCTACGAGGCCCGTGCCCTTGAAGGCGGAGATATGGTGGATATTGTCGAAGCCGGCCCCCCGCAGGACTTCCTCCGCCTCGTCGATCTGCAGTTTCGTGGCGATGTCGCACTTGTTGAGGAGCACGATCACGGGGCACTTCGATTGCTTCAGCCGCTCCATGATCTGCCGGTCCCGCTCCCCCACCCCCTTGCGGGCGTCCACCAGGAAGAGGATGGCCTCCACGTCGGAGAGACAGTCCCCGGCGGTCTTCTGCATGTACTCCCCCAGCTTGTTCTTGGGGGTGGTCATGCCGGGGGTGTCCAGGATCCGGTTCCGGGTGGTCTGGGCCCGGTCCGTGACGATGGAGATCTTCTGGCCGACGAGGGCGTTGATAAGGGTGGATTTGCCCACGTTGGGGCAGCCGATCAGGCTGAAAAAGCCGCTTTTGTACGCCATATCAGACCCCCAGGTCCTTGGGTCCGAAGGAGTGGGGCAGCAGCGTCTCGAAGTCGGACACGTCCACCTTGGTCCTGTCCCGGTTGGCGGTGACGATGATGAAATCCTTGTCGCAGAACTCCGCCATCACCTGGCGGCACACGCCGCAGGGAAAGCCCATCTCCTCCCCCGTGGCGATGACGGCGATGGCCCGAAAGGCCCGATGGCCGTCGTAGACCGCCTTGAAGAAGGCCGTGCGCTCGGCGCAGATGGTGGGGGTGAAGCCAGCGTTCTCGATATTGCAGCCCTGATAGATCTGGCCGTCCGCCGTCAAGAGGGCCGCGCCCACGTTGTATTTCGAATAGGGGGCGTAGGAATGGTCCCGGGCCTCCTGGGCCTTGTCCAGCAGCAGGTCTATCTCCTGTCGCGTCAGTTGGTTCATCTCGTTTCACCGATCCTTTCCAAAATAGTCCGCTGGCGAGCGCGCATGACCTGCTCCTCCGCCTCGTTCATATGGTCGTATCCCAGGATATGGAGGGTGCCGTGGACCGCCAGAAAGGCCAGCTCCCGGCTCAAGCTGTGGCCGTACTCCGCCGCCTGCTCCACGGCCCGGCTGCGGCAGATCATGATGTCCCCCAGATACCCGTCGGGGGAGCCCAAAAGGGCCTCCCCTTCCCGGCTGGGGAAGGTGAGCACGTCCGTGACCCGATCCACGTTCCGAAAGTCCCGGTTGAGCTGTTGGATATGGTCCGGTCCCGCCACCAGCACGGTGATGTCCCCCGCTGCGCCCTCCATTTCGAGGGCCGTTTCACAGGCGGTGCGGATGCACTCTTCCTCCTCCGCCGTCAGGGCCTCGTCCTCTGCGTATACTTCGATCATGCTTCCTCCTTGGGATAGGTGATGCGGTCGTGCAAAATCCCGGCGAAGGTCTGCAAAAAGCTCTCCTCCACCCGGGCAAGCTCGCTCAGCGTGAGATCGCAGTTCACCAGCTGCCCGTCCTCCATCTTGCCCCGGATGACCCGATGGACCATGTCCTTCACCTGTTCGGGGCTGGGGCCGCCCAGGGAGCGCACCGCCGCCTCGCAGCTGTCCGCCATCATGACGATGGCGCTTTCCTTCGTGCTGGGCTTGGGGCCCGGATAGCGGAAGTCCGCCTCCCGCACGTCCTCCCCCGCCTTCTTGGCCTTCACATAGAAGTAGGCGGTCATGGTGGTGCCGTGATGCTCCCGCACGATGGCACGCACGGCGGCGGGCACCCGATACCGCTGCAGGATGGCGTCCCCGTCCGCCACGTGGGCGATGATGATCCGGGAGCTCTCCCGGGGCGGCAGCTCGTCGTGGGGGTTGACGCCGTTGGCCTGGTTCTCGGCAAAGTGCCGGGGGGATTTGAGCTTGCCCGCGTCATGGACGGCGGCCGCCGCCTTGGCGAGCAGGGCGTTGGCGCCAATGCTCCTTGCCCCGCTCTCCGCCAACAGGGCCGCCATCTGGCAGTGATGGTAGGTGCCGGGGGCGTTGTTCATGAGCCGCCGCTGAAGGGGATGGTCCATATTGAGGAGCTCGTTGAGCTTGGTGCGGGAGGGAAGATCGAAGAGGATCTCCCAGATGGCCGTGAGGCCCAAGGCCAGCACCAGGGCGATGATGGCGCCCACGAAGAACAGGCCGAAGGCCGTGACGCTGATGAGCAGGCCGTCCCCCGCCAGAAGCTTGGGCACCGCCGGAAGGAGGCCCCCCACCGCGCCGCCCACGATAGCCGCCGGGACCATGGCGGGTCGCTTGTCGTCCACCGCCAGGATGCCCACCGCCACCACCGCCGCCAGCAGGGTGCCGGCCACCAGGGCGAAGGTCTCCCCCGCCAGCAGGCCGGAGGGCGGCAGCAGCAGCCCCGCCGTCAGGGCCACGGGCACGCTGGCGCCCAGGGCCGTCCGCTTCTCGTGGGTGGCGGCGATCATGAGGGGGGCCAGCAGGACCGGTGCGATGCGGCTCTCAAAGAGGGTGAAGACCCAGCACACCGCCAGGTTCAGCATGAGCAGCAGGCACAGCCGCACCATGACCAGGGGCGACAGGGCGGTTTCCCGTTCAAAGAGCAGCAGATACAAACCGTAGACCAGGTACACGGGCAGCAGATACAGCAGGAAGCTCCCTACGGGGCCCCTGTCCGCGCCCGTTTTCAGCATGTCCAGGGCCACCAGGTGCAGGATGTCCTTTTGGGAAAGGGTCGTCCCCTTCTTGAAGAGCAGCTCCCCCTTCTTGACGGCCACCGGCGTCACGTCGTTCGCGGCAGCGGTGCGGGCCTTCTCCGTCTCCACCTGGTCCACCACGGCGGAGGCCACGAAAAACTTGTCGATCAGGTTCCCGGCCAGCTCCGTCTTGCTGACGGCGGGCAGGCTGGTCTGCTTCATAGCCTCCTTGGCCCGGTAGCGGGCGGACTCCAGCTCGCTTTCCTTCACGCCGGCGTTCATCCCCGTCAGGATGGCGTCCTCCAGGGCCGCCCGAAGGGGGCCGCTGTCGGGCAGGCTCCCGGCGGCATGGAGGCTGCTGCGGGGCAGATAGGTGTTGAGGAGGGAATAGGCCATGACGGAGTCCAGGGTGCCGCTGAGGCCGTACTCGTTGAGCTTCGACTGGAGTTCCGTCTCCTTCACCAGCACGTTCCAGGCGGTCTGGTTGTAGAGCATGCCGTTGTACTCCTGGGCCCCCTCCTCCCAGCGCAGTACCATGTCCTTCATGAACAGATCGTACTGGTCGAACCAGGCGGCCAGGGCCTGTCCCTGGGCGGCGACGATGGACTCGTCCAGGCGGTAGACCGGCTGGACCCGGTCCCGGGCTGCCTGCCGGAGCTCGTCGGTCCGATAGGCGTCGGTCCCGGCCACGGGATAGACCACGTCCTCCGTCAGTACGTCCCCGGCCTGCACGTCCAAGCGCACGTCCGGGTAGCGGAGGCACAGGAGGAACAGGTTCACCAGGCATACCAAAATGAGCAGCGGCAGCCCCACGGCCCGCTTGAGCCCTCTTCTTATGCTCGCTCTCTGTCCGTCCATAGCTTGTCCCCCGCTGCTGTCAACCGTTCTTTTCGCTGCGCTCGTAGGCCTGGATGATCCGCTGGACCAGCTCGTGGCGCACCACGTCCTTGTGGGTGAGCTGGATGACCTTGATCCCCTCCACGTCCCGGAGGATGCCGATGGCGTGGATAAGGCCGCTCTTCTTCTCCCGGGGCAGGTCGATCTGGGTGATGTCGCCGGTGATGATGGCCCGGCTCCCCTCGCCGAGGCGGGTCAGGAACATCTTCATCTGCTCGATGGAGCAGTTCTGGGCTTCGTCCAGGATGATGTATGCGTTGTTGAGGGTCCGGCCCCGCATGTACGCCAGGGGCGCCACCTCGATGGCCCCCCGCTCCATCAAATTCCGGTAGGTCTCCATGCCGAAGAACTCCTGCAGGGCGTCGTAGAGGGGCCGCAGATAGGGGTCCACCTTGTTCTGCAGGTCGCCGGGTAGGAAGCCCAGCTTCTCCCCCGCCTCCACGGCGGGCCGAGTCAGGATGATCCTGTCCACTTCCTTATTCTTGAAGGCCAGCACCGCCATGGCCACGGCCAAATAGGTCTTGCCCGTGCCTGCGGGGCCCACGCCGAAGACCAGCTCATATTCCTTCAGAGCCTGGACGTACTTCTTCTGGCCCAGGGTCTTGCACTTGATCTGCTTGCCCCGGGCGGTGAGGGCCACCACGTCGCCCATGATCTCGGAAATCAGATCCGCGTTCCCCTCTCTGGCCAGGTCCACCGCGTACCGGATGCGGCTCCGGTTGATGGGCTCCCCCTTGCGCTGCATGGACAGGAGCTTTTCGAGGACCGTCCTGCAGAGGGCGGCGTTCTCCGCCTCCCCCTCGATGCCGATGCCGTCCCCGTTCACGGTGATGAGGGTGCCCGTCTCCTGCTCGAAGACGGAGATGTTTTCGTCCAGGACGCCGAACAGGCCCGCGGCGTCCTCCATGCTGTCAAGCTCGATCCGTTCCGTTTTGATCTCCATGAAATCCTTACGATATCTCCTTTGTGTATCCGATATTTTCCTCTGTGGTCACCGTGCAGACGCCGTACAGCTTCCCGCCCTTTTCCACGGTGTGGCGATCGATCATGATGATCTTTGCCCCCCGGGGCACCTGCAATAGCGCCATGCGCTCCGCTTCGAAGAGGGCCGCTTCCTTCCGTTCCGCCGGGGTCAGGGTCCGCTCCGTCTTTACCTTCTCCCGCCAGGTCCCGTAGCATACGCTGAGGGGCCAGGGCGTCAGGGTGATCGCATCTTCATCCGTTGCCAGCTCGGCGTCCTCGAAGGGGCAGCCTCGCTCCAGCCATTTCCACGAGCCCCCGTACAGGGCGGCATAGGGGGCGGTCGCTCCCGTCTCGGCCCATTCCACCGCCGTCCGCGGGGCTTCCACCTGGGCCTTGTAGAGAACGGCGGCCAGCACCTCCCCGTAGGCGTGGGTGGAATAGGTCATGGACCCGTCCCGGGCGGTGACGCGGCCGGCGATGAGCAGCTGACCCTTCTTCACCCGGTCCCCGGCCCTGACCTGAGCCCGGCCCCCGTAGGCGGTGATCTTGGTGACGACGCCGTCTCGGGTGGACACCAGATCGCAGGGCACCGTCAGATCCAGGCGCTCCCCTTCGGCCATGGCCTCCCGGGCCCGGACCCGGAGGAAGACGCCGTCCACGTGGAGCTCCAAAAAGGCCAGCTCGTCGTACTGAGCTGCCACGTAGTCCCCCACATCGGAGAGAACGAGGGCCCGGGCGTCCCGGCCCGGCGACAAGCCCTGCTCCAGGAGAGATTGGCGGAGCACCGCCTCGTCCATGCGTCGGCAGCCCTGAATGTCCACGAACCAGATCCGCTGGGAGGCCCACCAGGTCAAAAGCAGCGTACAGGCCATGCCCAGGAGGAGCACCCGGCGGCGCCACAGCCGCCTAAGGCGAAAGGGGCCGCCCATCTTCTTCAGGATGCGCACCCGGCAGCGGCGGCGCCGGTCCAGCCTATGGAGCTTTCGAAAGTCCCGGGCGGGCATGGTGCAGATCAGGGTGCGGCTGTCCAGCCGCCTGAGGTCCCACAGAGGCACGCCTGACGCCTCCAAAAGGGAGGCCACGCGCTCGGGATATACTCCTTCAATTTGGATTATAACATACCCGTTGTAAAAAAGCCACTTTTTCTTATTCCCCATAGGCCCACCGCATAAGCCGCCCCACGATCAGCGCCTGGCTCTCCCCCAGCTCCTTCACCAGCAGCCCTTCCCCTGCCACGCTGAGGACGCCGCAGCCTGTCAACAGCAGCACCTCCTGCTCCGTGCAGCGGCGGACGCCGGACACGTTCTCCACCAGCATCTTGTCCCGACCCACCACGGTGATCCGGGGCACATGGGGGTCCATATCCTCCGGCAGGTCCAGCAGCCGGAGCGTGCGTTTCCACAGATCTTTCCTCATAGTCCAGCATATGCAAATAATGGTCCTGTACAACGAAAAGATTATCTGGTATGGTATATGGTATCGAATCAGGAGGAAAGAACCATGGAAATGAACGAAAAGATCGAATATGACCTCAGCAAGCCGGAGACCGCGCCGGTCCCGTCCAGGCGGGAGATGCGTCGAGCCTTCAGCCGCATGGCCCTGGGGCTGTGTTTGGGGCTGCTGGCGAGCGAGCTGGTGCCCACGGTGCTGCAGTCCGTCATCCCGGACTACGACGCCCAGGCTCACGCCTTTTTGGTGGGGGGCCTGTGCACGGGGCTGTTCACCCTGCCGGTGATGCTGCTGCTCACCCGGCGCATCTCGACGAAAAAGCCTGAAAAAGGCCGGCTGTCCCTGGGCGGCTTTTTCGCCCTGGTGGCCATCTGCTACGCCTGCATGATCGTGGGGAACCTGGTGGGCATGGGCATCAACAGCATCCTGTCCCCCAACTCCGTAAACCTGATCGGGGAGCTGGCCACCGCCGCCGGTGCCTCCGCGGAGATGGTGGTCGCCTTCGTGGTGCTGGCCCCGGTGTTCGAGGAGCTGGTATTCCGGAAGGTCCTGGTGGACCACGTGCTGCCCTTCGGGGAGTGGCCCTCCATCCTGTTCTCCGGCATCACCTTCGGCCTCTTTCACGGGAACCTGACCCAGTTCTTCTACGCGACGGTGCTGGGCATGATCCTGGCGTATGTGTACATCCGCTGGGGGAACATCCTCTACACCATCGGCATCCACGCCTGCATCAACTTCCTGGGCGGGGTGCTGCCGGTGCTGGTCCCCGCCGCCTCCTACTTCATCCTGCTGGTGGCCCTGGCGGGGGTGGTGCTGTTCTTCGTTCTCAAGAAGAACGTCCATGTCGACCGGAACGCCGTGCCCGGCGTGGGCGGGGCCATGTTCGGCAACGGGGGCATGATCCTGTTCATGATCCTGGGGTGCTTGCTCATGGTGCTGGTGGCGGTGGTCATGAACCACCCGGAGCTGACCCAAGGGCTCATGTAAAAACCCGAGTATATGAAAAGGAGCCGGAGACCGGCTCCTTTTTTGATGCTTGGAGATAAGCTACCGTTGCCCCTTGTCGTAGGGGATGCCCTCGGCCTTGGGGGCCCGGGACTTCTTGGAGGTGAACGCCAGGACCACCAGGGAGATGATATAGGGCAGCATGTTGTAGACGTTGCCGGGGATGTTCAGGGCCGCCAGGAAATCGAAGCCGCTGTACACGTTGGACAGGGCCCTGAAGAGGCCGAAGAGCAGGGCCGACACGGCGATGCGGATGGGCTTCCACTGACCGAAGATCATGACCGCCAGAGCCAGGAAGCCGAAGCCGGCCACGCCGTTTTCGAACTTCCACAGGGACACGCCCGCCAGGATGTAGCAGAGGCCGCCCATGCCGCCCAGCAGGCCGGAGAGGAGCACGCCGGACCAGCGCATCCGGTAGACGTTGATGCCCACGGAGTCCGCCGCCTGGGGATGCTCGCCGCAGGCCATGAGCCGAAGGCCGAACTTGGTCTTGTAGAGGAGGATGTACACCACCACCACGGCGACGACCACCAGGAGCATGAACCAGTTGAACTCGAACCCGCCGATGCTCACCATGAACTTCTCACGGGCCGCCACGTAGCTGATCTCGGAGGAGTGGTTGTCGGGGTTCATGGCGGTGTTCATGGCCTTCACGAAGACCGTGGCGCCGGCGGTGCCCAGCAGGTTCATGGCCGTACCCACCAGAGTCTGGTCCGCCTTGAAGTTGATGCACGCCACGCCCAGCAAGCAGGAGTAGAGCATGCCGAAGGCGATGGCGGCCAGGATGGACAGGATGACCAGCAGGGGCCCGGGCAGGGTGGCCAGGTTGCTCATGACCAGCGCGCCGCCCAGGGCGCCGATGACCATGATGCCCTCAAGGCCCAGGTTGATGACGCCGGAATGCTCGGAGATACAGCCGCCCAGGGCCACCAGGGTGAGGACGGAGGAAAAGATCAGGGTGTATTGGATCAGCAGCAGCATTACCGATCGCCTCCTTTCCCGGCAGCAGGGGCCGGTTTCTTGGGCGCCTTGTCTCCCCGCTTAGCGAGGAACTTGCGGATGGTCAGCTTGATGAAGAGCACGAAGCCGCAGAGGTAGATGATCACCGCGGAGATGAGATCGGAGATCTGGGCGCAGTACATGTTGGTGTTCACGAAGGCGCCGCCGTCGGTGATGTGCTGGATGAAGTAGGAGGAGAACAGGGTGCCGATGGGGCTGAGGCCCCCCAGGAAGGCGGCGGCGATGCCGTTGAAGCCCATGCCCGGCACGGAGGACTGGGTGCACTCCCAGCGCATATAGCCCGTCTGATAGAGGAACGACGCGCCGAGGCCCGCCAGGCTCCCCGCGATGGTGAGGGTCAGGATGATGTTCCGCTTCTCGGCCATGCCGCAGTACTTGGCGGCGTTCTTGTTGTAGCCGGTGGCCTTGAGCTCGTAGCCGAACTTGGTCCTATCGAGGACCACGCCCACCGCTATGGCGATGAGGATGGTCAGCGGGATGGCGATGGTCACGTACTCGTTCCCGCCGAAGAGCTTGTCCAGGCCCATCTTGGGCAGGAAGGCCTTGGGGTTCACCTTGTCGAGATACAGGGTGTAGGGGCTGGCTCCCTCCTTCACCTTAGTGAGGATGGTGTTGGTGGTATAGAGAGCGATCCAGTTGAGCATGATGCCCGAGATGACCTCGTTCACGTTGCAGTAGGACTTGAGAAGGCCTACGATGCAGCCCAGGAGCGCGCCGGCGCAGATGGCCATGAGCATGCAGGCGTACCAGGGGAGGCCCAGGCCCAAGGCGCCGTAGAGACAGGCGCAGGCGCCCGCCACGTACTGGCCGGCGGTGCCGATGTTGAACAGGCCCACCTTGTAGGCGAACAGGATGCTCAAGGAGCACAGCACCAGGGGCATGGTCTTCGCCAAAGTGTTGGCAAACTTGCGCCACTGGGTGGCGGGCTTACTGTAGGTCATAAAGTTCTTGAGCACGTTGACGATGGACTCACTGGCGCCGGCCGGATTGATGCACAGCAGCACGATGTATCCGATGAGCACACCCAGCAGGATGCAGATGAGGGAGGCGATCAGCGCCTGTGCCCCTTCTTTTTCCAGAAATCTGCCCTTCTTCATGCGATCACCTCATCTCTCTTGGCACCGGCCATGTAGAGGCCCAGCTCCTCCTGTGTGGTCTTCTTGGGGTCCAGCTCGCCCACGATCTCGCCCTCGTACATGACCAGGATCCGATCGGGCACGTCCATGACCTCGTCCAGCTCCAGGGATACCAGCAGCACGGCCTTGCCCGCGTCACGCTGGGCCACCAGCTGCTTGTGGATGTATTCGATGGCGCCCACGTCCAGGCCGCGGGTGGGCTGTACCGCCACCAGAAGCTCGGGGTCCTTGTCGATCTCCCGGCCCACGATGGCCTTCTGCTGGTTGCCGCCGGACATGCTGCGGGCGATGGTGATGGGGCCCTGACCGGAACGAACGTCGTACTGCTCGATGAGCTTTTCGGCGTACTTGCGGATGTTGCCCCGCTTCAGGAAGCCCGCCTTATCCGTGAACTCCGGCTCGAAGTACCGCTCCAGGATGAAGTTGTATTCGAGGGAATAATCCAGGACCAGACCGTGCTTGTGCCGGTCCTCGGGGATGTGGCTCATGCCCAGGATGTTCCGCTCCCGGATGGGGGCCTTGCTGATGTCCTTGCCGTTGAGCAGGATCTTGCCGGACACCAAGGGCTCGAGGCCGGTGAGGCCATAGACGAACTCGGTCTGGCCGTTGCCGTCGATACCGGCGAGGCACACGATCTCGCCCCGGCGGACCTTCAGGGACACGTTCTTCACGGCGTTGTTGCTATGGGCCTTGGAGGCCACGGTCATGTTCTCCACGGAGAGGACCACCTCGCCGGGCTCCTTGGGCTCCTTGGCCACGTGGAAGTTGACGTTGCGGCCCACCATCATGGCGGAGAGCTCCTCGGCGGTGGTGTTCTTGGTCTCCACGGTGCCGATGTACTTGCCCTTGCGGAGCACGGAGCAGCGGTCCGCCACGGCCATGATCTCGTTGAGCTTGTGGGAGATGAACAGGATGCTCTTGCCCTCCTTGGAGAGATTCTTCATGATGGCCATGAGCTCGTCGATCTCCTGGGGGGTCAGCACGGCGGTGGGCTCGTCGAAGATCAGGATCTCGTTGTCCCGATAGAGCATCTTCAAAATCTCGGTGCGCTGCTGCATGCCCACGGTGATGTCCTCGATGCGGGCGTCCGGGTCCACCTGCAGGCCGTACTTCTCGGACAGGGCCAGGATCTTCTTCCGGGCCTCGTCCTTCTGGAGGAAGCCGGCCTTGGTGGGTTCCACGCCCATGATGATGTTATCGAGGACCGTGAAGCATTCCACCAGCTTGAAGTGCTGATGGACCATCCCGATGCCCAGATCGTTGGCGTCGTTGGGGTCCTTGATCTGGACCTCTTTGCCGTCCTTCTTGATGATCCCCTCCTCCGGCTGATAGAGGCCGAACAGCACGCTCATCAGCGTGCTCTTGCCCGCGCCGTTCTCACCGAGGAGCGCGTGGATCTCGCCCTTTTTCAGCTGAAGGGTGATGTCGTCGTTGGCGATGATACCCGGGAACCGCTTGGTGATGTGCAGCATCTCTATGGCATAGGGACTCTGCGCCGCGGCGGATTTGACTTCTTCCAAGGTGAACGCCCTCCTTCTTCTCAAGACTCATGGCATACCATGCCACTATGGGAACAGTATACTATATGGCCTGGCATAAATCAAAACATATTTTACGATTTGTGACAAAATTATGACAAACAAAAGCGCCGCGGGGCGGCGCTTCATTGGATGAGAGATGGTTTATTCGTTCAGCATGAGCTTGGCCTTCTTGAGGGCGGCCACCACCGGCGGGATCAGAACGAGCTGCAGGACGATGCCCGGCCAGGCGTTGGCGAAGGCGCCGGCCCAGAAGGCGGCCAGGGTGAAGCTCTTGCCGGCGGCGCCCATGAGAAGGGTCATGGCGAGGCCCCACACGAGGCGCCCGCCGATCATGGCGAGGATCAGCGCCAGGTACAGGTAAGGGGTCTTCTTGGGCAGGAGCTTATAGAAGAGCCCGGACAGGAGCCCGTAGGCCGCCAGCTCGAAGGCCATGGCCGTGGCCGTGGGGAACAGGGGCGGCATCCCGAAGAGAAGGGAGCGCAGGATGGGCGCGATCAGGCCCACGGCGAGGCCCCACACCGGCCCGCAGAGGAAGCCGCAGAGGAGCACGGGGATGTGCATGGGCAACAGCTTGCTGCCGATCTGGGGGATCTGGCCCGTGAGGAAGGGCAGCACCAGGCACAAAGCGAGGCACACGCCGGCGTAGGTCAGCTTCAAAACGTTCTTGTTTTTCATGGGTTTTCCTTTCTTTGGACGCAAAAAGCACCGCCCTCCGTTCACGGAAGGCGATGCCTTCAAAGCATCCGTTCAAATGATAGTATTGGCGGGCGTGCTGCCCCGTGCCGACTTCCTGCCGACGGGGAAAGTATAGCAAAGGGGCGGGCCCTCTGTCAATCGGCTTTTTTTAGCAGCACCACGATCCGGCGCACGGCGTCCTCGATAAGCTCGCCCATGGGCCTCTCCCCCACCCCGGCCACCAGGGTATCGCACCGGTTCATGGGGATCAGCACCCGGACGGCATCGCTCCTGCCCACGGCCATGGCCATGGCGGGGGTCACCTCCCCCAGGAGGGCGTCCGCGATGACGATGCCCAGGGGGCCTGCGATGATCCTGGCTCGGCGGGCGTTGACGATGACGGCGTTCTCGCCGGTGGCGGCCCGGTCCGCGCCGCCCTTCAACATATTCTCGGTGGCGGTGGAGTTGGTGCCCACGGCGGTGATGTCCGCCTGGGGCAGGGCCTCCCGCAGCCTTTTGGTGAGAAGCTTCCCCAGGTTCCCGCCCTGGCCGTCGATGATCAGGATATCCATGAACTCCTCCTATCGATCCAGGCCTCGCCGGGTCAGCTCCTCCACGGCGAAGGAGGCCACGTCCTCGGCGAACTTGCGGGGGCCGAAGCCGGCGTCGAAGCCCAGCTCCTTGGCCAGCTCGTGGGTGATCCGGGCGCCGCCACAGATGACCACGAAACGGGATCTGAGGCCCTCCGCCTCCAAAAGCTCGATGAGCTCGGTCATGTTCTGAATGTGCACGTCCTTCTGGGTCACGGTCTGGGACACCAGCAGCACGTCCGCATTCAGCTCCACGGCCTTCTTCACGAAGTCCTCGTTCTCCACCTGGGCCCCCAGGTTGTAGGCTTCGATCATCTCGTAGCGCTCGAGACCGTAGTGGCCGGCGAAGCCCTTCCGGTTCATGATGGCGTCGATGCCTACGGTGTGGGCGTCGGTGCCCGTGGACGCGCCCACGAAGACCAGCTTCCGGCCGAAGTGGCTGCGGATGTAGTCGTTGACCTCCTCCATGGACATGACGCTGCTCTCCACGGTCTTGACCTCGATGTGCTCGTAGTCCACCGTGTGGACGCAGGAGCCGTAGACCACGTAGAAGGTGAAGCTTTCGTCCAGCTTCACGGCCCCGGCCACGTTGGGCTCTTCGAGCCCCATCTTTCGGGCCAGCTGCCGGGCGGCCTCCATGCCCTTCTCGTCGTCCTTCACGGGCAGGGTGAAGCTCAGCTGCACCTTGCCGTCGTTCATGGTGTCGCCGTAGGCCTTGATCCGGGTCAAATCCAACGTCCGATCAAAGCTCTTGACGCTCATATCGTAGAGTCCGCCGCTCATTTCGTGCCTCCTTCCAGCAGGGTCAGGAAGGGATTGTAGTACCCCTCGGCCCGCAGCACCACGCCATTTAGGCCTTTGCCGCCGTCCCGCATGCGCTTGATGTCGGCGAAGGTGCCGTGCTCCAACGTGGCGAAGAGGCCGTCATGCTCGATCTTTTCCAGCAGGTCCGCGGCCTTGGTCAGCACCTCGTCCGCCCGATGGGCCATGATGCCGTCGGGCTTGAAGGTCATCTCCTCCCCCAGGTCCTTCATGGTGTTGAACACGTACCGGGCGTTCTCGATGGACAGGGCCCGATCCGACATGAAGGGGGTGTGGATGGCCTCGGTCATCATGCCCAGCAGGTGGATCTTCTGGCCGGTGAGGATGGTGACCATGTTGAAGAGGGCGTCCTGCACGTGACCCCTAAAGATGTTGCCCGTCATGAACTTGGTGGGCGGCATGTACTTCAAGGGGGCCTTGGGGAAGATCTCCCGGGCCATCTGGGCCTGAGCGAGCTCGTAGAGGAAGCCGTTCTCTCTCGCGGGGTCGATCTCGAAGGCGTGGCCCAAGCCCTGCTGCTCCTCGGGGAGCCCGGCGCACAGGGCGAACTGCTCGTTGAGGAACTGGCTGGCCAGGACCGTGTGGGCCTCCTCCACCGCGTCCGCCGTGGTGAGGTAGTTGTCCTCGCCCGTGTTGATGATGACGCCCGCGAAGGCGTTGATCCGGCGGGAGAAGCTCTGGTCGATCAGCGTCCGCTGCATGTTGATGTCCCTAAAGAGGATGCCGTAGAGGGCGTCGTTCAGCATCACGTCCAACCGCTCCAATGCACCCATGGCGGCGATCTCCGGCATGCACAGGCCCGAACAGTAGTTGCACAGGCGGATGTAGCGATGCTCCTCCGCCCCCACCTCGTCGAGAGCCGCCCGCATAAGGCGGAAGTTCTCCTGGGTGGCGTAGGTGCCGCCGAAGCCCTCGGTGGTGGCCCCGTAGGGCACGTAATCGAGGAGGCTCTGGCCAGTGGTGCGGATGACTGCGATCACGTCCGCCCCCTGTCGGGCGGCGGCCTTGGCCTGGACGATGTCCTCGTAGATGTTGCCCGTGGCCACGATGACGTAGAGGTAGGGCCCCTCCTTGTCGCCGTACTCGGACAGGTACTCGTTCCGCCGGGCCACATTTTGGCGGATGCGCTCCGCGCTGGCTTTGGCTGCCGGCTCGATGGCGGCTTGGATCTCGTCGAAGCTGTGAGGGGCCACCTTTGAGAGGTCCAGCTCCCCCCGGTCCACGGCCTCGGCGATCTCTTGGGGCGAGAGGCCCGTCTCGGCCATGGCGTTGCCCAAGGCGTAGGCCGCCCCGTAGGGCAGCAGGCCCTTTTCGAGCAGGTGATCCACCACTACGTTGGGCAGGGGCACGCCCACCTCGTTCACGCCGTCGATGAGCAGCAGGCGGCACACCGCCCGTTCCACGGTGACCGTGGTGTGTCGGTCGATGAAGGCCTGGGTGTCCACCGCCACCTGACGGGCGGCGGCCCGGGCCCGGTCGACCTTATGTTGATCCAGATTCAGCTTGGATGCCATTACTTTATCCGTTCCTCTCTCAACAGGCCCTTGGGCGTCATGTACTTCTGCTCCACGCCCTGCTCCAATCCGGCCACGCCTACCTTGCTCTCCTTCCGCTTGCCGGTGCACACGGGGCAGTGGCAGTTCTCCTCATAGTGGGTGGGCTCGGAATAGGTGGTGATGACGCCCTCGAAGTTCCGAAGGACGATCTTGCCGGGCTTCTGGGAGATCAGGTAGGTGGGCATCACCGGGGTCTTGCCGCCGCCGCCCGGGGCGTCCACCACGAAGGTGGGCACGCACAGGCCGCTGGTGTGGCCGCGAAGGCCCTCCATGATCTCGATGCCCTTCGATACCGGGGTGCGGAAGTGGCTGAGGCCCAGGGAGGGGTCGCAGGCGTAGATGTAGTAGGGGCGCACCCGGATGTAGACCAGCTCGTTCACCAGCTTCTTCATCACGTGGACGCAGTCGTTGACGCCGGCGAGAAGCACGCTCTGGTTCCCCAGGGGGATGCCCGCGTCGGCGAGGCGCGCGCAGGCTGCCGCCGCCTCGGGGGTGATCTCGCTGGGGTGGTTGAAGTGAGTGTTGACCCAGATGGGATGGTACTTCTTCAGCGTGGCGCAGAGCTCCGGGGTGATCCGCTGGGGGCAAACCACGGGGGTGCGGGTGCCGATGCGGATGATCTCCACGTGCTCGATGGTCCGAAGCTCGGCGACGATCTGCTCCAGGAGGCCGTCGCCCAGCATCAGGGCGTCGCCGCCGGAGAGGAGCACGTCCCGGACCTCCTCATGCTGCCGGATGTACTCGATGCACTTTTTGATCTGCTCCATGGGCACGGCGCAGTCCGTCTGCCCGGCGAAGCGCCGGCGGGTGCAGTGGCGGCAGTACATGGAGCACTGGTCGGTGACCAGGAACAGCACCCGGTCGGGGTACCGATGGGTCAGGCCCTTCACAGGGGAATCCGTGTCCTCGTGGAGGGGGTCCGCCGCCTCGTAGGGAGCCGATTCCAGCTCGTGGGCCGTGGGCACCGCCTGGCGGCGGATGGGATCATAGGGATCGTTGAGGTCGATGAGGGACAGGTAGTAGGGGGTGATGGCCATGCGCAGCCGACCCAGGGTCCGGCGCACGCCCTCTTCCTCTTCCTCGGTCAGGTTCATGTACTTCTTCAGGTCCTCCAGGGTCTCCACCCGGTTCTTGACCTGCCAGTGCCAGTCGTTCCACAGCTCATCCGGCACATCCCGGAACAGCCCGTTCTTCCGGGCGTAATTCTCAAAATGCATATCCAGACTCCTTATGCAATGATTTATACGTATTTTTCGTCGAACAGGGCCCGCAGTTTGGGGTTCTCCCGAAGCACGTTCAGCGTGATCTCGGCGTGATCCTTGGTGTAGCCGTTGCCGATGATCATGTTCACGTCCTTGCCGATGCCCTCGGCGCCCAGGGCCGCCTTGGTGAAGCTGGTGGCCATGGAGAAGAAGTACACGAGACCGTCGTCCCGCACGGGCAGGATGGCGCTCATCTCGCAGTTGGGCTGGTTCACGCAGCAGATGGAGATATCGTACTCCTTGCCGCCGTTGGCCGCCAGGGCCGCCTCCAGCACCGCCACGGGCTCCGTCGCGGAGGCCACGATGACCTTATGGTACACGCCCAGCTCCATGAGGGCGGGGACCTGCTTGGGGTTCCTCACGAGGCCCACCACGTTGCCGGTGGGGCCCACCTTCTTCATGGCCTCGTAGCCGCAGAGGACGGCGCTCTTGCCGTTGGCGCCCAGGATCAGGACGGAATCGCCCTCCTTAGGGAGCTTACGGGCCTGGGCGGGGGCGCCCGCTACGTCGAGGGCCGCGAGAGCCAACGCTTCGCTCATATCGTTGGGAAGCTTGGCGTAGATGCCGCTTTCGAAGAGGACGGCTTTGCCCACGATGTCCACCCGGTCGATGTCCTTGTGGACGGCCAGGATCTTGTCGATCCTGAGCGGCGTCAGGGACAGGGACACCAGGGAGGCGATCTTGTCGCCCACCTTGAGGTCGCGATCCTTCAAGTCCTCGCCGATATAGGCCACGGTGCCGATGAACATGCCGCCGGAGCCGGTGACGGGGTTCTGCTGCTTGCCCCGCTCAGCTACGATCCCCATGATCATCTCGCCGATCTTCTGCTCGTCGCCGCCGCAGGCCTCCTCGATCTGGGTGAAGGAGGCGGAGTCGATGTTCAGGGACTGGACGTCGCAGATGATCTCGTTGGAGTAGAGGACGTCCATGTTGTTGTCGATCCGGTAAGCCGCCTGGGTGAGCACGCCCTTGGGCTCGATGACGCGATGGGTGCCGTACTTGTTGCCTTTGAGTGCCATGAATTTTTCCTCCGTATAAAATGTATTTTTATAAGTTTATGCTGTATATATTCACTTGACAGGGCAGTTGGGGCCGCCGACTAAGCCCAGGATGGCCCGAGCTTCCGCGGGGGAGGCGATCTCCCGGCCCAGCTCCCGAGAAAGGCGCACCACCTTCTCCACCAGCTCGCCGTTGCTGCGGGCCTTCACACCCCGGGAGAGATAGAGATTGTCCTCGAAGCCCACCCGAACGTTGCCGCCCATGACAATGGCGGGGGCTGCCAGGGTGAAGGCGCTGCGGCCCACGCCTGTGGCCGTCCAGGTGGAGCCGGCGGGGATGGCGCTGTCCATCCAGACCAGGTTCTGGACCGTGGCGGGGGAACAGCCGGGGACGCCCAACACGAAGTTGAACTGCATGGGCGCGCCGGGGACCTCCCCCTTGCGGGCCATGTTCAGGATGGTGTCGAGATGCCCCATCTCGAAGCACTCGTACTCGGGCTTGATGCGGTTCTCGATCATGCGCTGGCCGAACGCCCGCATGGTGGGCATGGTGTTGTCGAAAATCTCGTCGCCGAAGTTGCAGGTGCCGCAATCCAGGGTGGCCATCTCCGGGAACAGCTCCGTGGGCTGGAGCCGCTCCTGGGGTTTCATGCCCGTGGCGCCGCCGGTGGAGGGGATCATGATGACGTCGGGTAGCTCCGCGCGGATGGCGTCCATGACCACCCTAAACCGCTCCCGATCCTGGGTGGGGGTGCCGTCGTCCCAGCGGACGTGGACGTGGATGATGGAAGCTCCCGCGTCGTAGGCGGACCGGGCCTCCCGGACCATCTCCTCTACGGTGTAGGGGACGGCTATGTTCTGCTGTTTGGTGACCTCTGCGCCGCAGATGGCGGCGGTGATGATAAGCTTCTCCATATCAGTTGAACCTTTGCTTGTCCTTGGGGGTCACGCAGGTGCCGCTGGCCCGGCAGACCAGGATGGGGTCAGACAGGACCTCCGCCGCGGAATCGTTGATGTCCGGCCGGGCGGTGATGACCTTGCGGGCCTCAAAGACCATCTTCCGGGAGGTGTTGCCCTCGGACACGATCTCGCCCGTGGCCTCGATGAAGTCTCCGGCGTAGACCGGCGCCTTGAACTCCACCATGTCGTAGGCGCAGAACAATCCCTCGTCCCCGTCCCGGCGGATTAGCAGCTCCGTCGCCACGTCCCCGAACAGCTCCAACATCTTCGCGCCGTCCACCAGATTCCCGCCGTAATGGGCGTCGTGGGCGCTCATGCGCACTCGAATGGTCACTTGCATACTCCTGCCTCCTTATACATTTTGAAATAGAAAAACACTATGGAAAACGAGACTTCCCATAGCGCTCCGTCCAAGAAAAAGGCTATCGACGCGGAATGACCGTATCGATAGCGCTTCGTCAACCAGACGACAGTGGCCGAGTTCTGTCCGCCCGGCCCCCAAGAAGCGGCAGCGGCGAAGCTCCCTCCTCTTTCGGCGGCTGCGCCCCTTTCCCGGGGGACCGTTCGCCCGTTATCCCCGCCGGGTACCCTGCGCGCCGCGCCTCTATCCACAATATTCTGTTGTAGGTATTGTATCAAAAAAGTTGCCGTTTTGTCAATCGGGACGGGGGATATATTCCCGCCGGATGGCCGAGAGCAAGCCCTCCTCCACCCCCAGGAGCTCGGCCACGGAGAGGGCCTTTTGGGGCACGGCGGCGTCGGTGATCTCCTCCACGCCGTAGTCCATGAACCGGCGCAGGACCGTGAGCTTGTCGGCCCCGGCTTCGATCATGCGGCGGCCCTCCGATACGCCCAGATCCCGGACGCCCCGGGTGAGGAACCGGCGGCTCGCCCGGGCGGCCACGGCCTCGTAGTGGGTGACGAAGAGGCAAATTGAACCGGAAGCGTTGAAGTAGGACAGGGCTCCCTGCTGGAGCTTCACGGCCTCGGCCGGGTTGGTGCCCCGGGCGAACTCGTCGAAGAGGACCAGGCAGAAGCCGCGCTGCACGGCCCGGGCGGCAGCGTCCGCGGCCATGAGCTCCCCACCGAAGGAGGACAGGCCCTCCCGACCGTCCTCCCCCTCCCCCCGGACCAGGCACAGGCAGTCGAAGAGGGGCACGGTCGAGGCGTCGGCGAAGGGGAACAAGCCGCAATGAGTGAGATACACGTTCAGGGCCAGGGTCTTGAGGCACACGCTCTTGCCGCCCATGTTGGCTCCGGTGAGCACGGCGGCCCCGGGAACGAGGGACAGACTGAGGGGCGTGAAGGCGGCCCCCTGGCGTTGGAGGCTGTCCCGGATGGCGGGATGGACCATGTTCACGAAGGACAGCTCCCTATCGGTGAGGGTGGGTTGGACGCCGCCCAGTTCCTGGACCAGGGCGGCTTTGGCAAAAAGCAGGTCCAGATGAGCGAGGGCGTCCAGGCTGTCAGCTATGGCTTTTCGGTAGGACACCAGCTTTTGGGACAGGGCCGCGCACAGGCGTTGCTCCGCCTCCGCCTCCCGGGCTACGATGGATGTGCGCTGCAGGAGCAGGGCTTCACGCTGGTCGCCGGCGGCCTGGGCGATCTGTTTTTCAATGATCCGCTTCTCCTCCCGGACGGCGGCCAGGTCAGCCGACCACTGGTCCCGCAGGGAGAAGGATGGGTTGCCGGAGTTTTCCGGGTCCAGGATAAAGAGGGCTTCGGGCACCTCCCGCAGGGCCAGGTCCTCCCACCGGGCGGAAGCCTGCAGGGCGGCGAAGTCCGCCGCCAGGCCCCGGAGGAGGAGCAGATACCGCTTCAGCTCGAAGAGCTCCACTTGGTCGAGGTCCCGCTGGCCCAGCCTCGTAACGGTGGCGCGGATATCCCGAAGCTGCATGAGCTCCTGCCGAAAGCCGCGGAGGGCGGGATGGTCCCCCAGGGCCACGGCCTTGCCCAGGTCCTCGAGCTCCCGCTGCAGGGCTTCCCGCTCAGATGGGGCATAGGGAGCCAGGGCCCGCTTTTTCTCCCGGCCCAGGGGGCTCAGGGGCAAAAGCCGGTCCAGCACGAAGTCGAGGCCTATATCCTGTTGCTGCTGCAAAGTCAATTCCATTGGGTTTCCTCCCAAATGTTCACCACAGGCACGTCCACCTTCCTCGCCACCAGCTCCTGGAAGGCGGCGGCATCGTAGGGCGCGCCGCAGGCGGAAAAGGGGTTCACGGTCACGGCGACGAGGGCGTTCTGTCGGCGGACCCGGAAGGAAATGCCCCGGGCCCGGAGCTTCTCGTAGTTCTCCCGGGACAGGAGCAGCCGGGTCCCGTCCTCCACGGCGATCTGCTTCGGAAGGGCTTTACGCCGCAACAAGGTCGCAGCCATGGCGTCCGTGAAGGCTCCCGTGGCGTACAGGATATCCCCCAGCCCCGCCAGGGCTTCCGCCAGCTCGTCGAACAGGGCCTCTCCCCGGGCGAAGCGGCGGCCCGCCATATCCGGCCAGGGACCGCTGACGGGCAGGGTCAAAAGCTGGGCCACGAAGGCCGTGTCCGCGGCGGTCTTCTCCATGTCCGGGCCGTAGCTGGCACCGGTAGAGAGGATCACCCCCTCCGCCGCCTCGGGGGCGCACAGGCTCCGGCGAAAGAGGGCGCCGTCGATGAGCACCTTCTCCGCCCCGAAGCCTTTGAGCTTCGCCGTCAGGGATACGATCTGCTCCGTCATGGAGGGGCCCGCCAGCTCCACGAATCCATCGGACAGGGCCCGCAGGATCGCCACCTCACCGAGGGGCGTGTAGATGCCGGTCAGGTCCAATATCTCCCCCGTCACGTCGCACTTGGGGAGGAGCCCCCGGGCCGTGGCGAACAAAGTGCCCCCCGTCAGGTAGATGGGGGGCTTGTTGGTGCCGGTGATAAGATCCTCCCGCTCCCCGTCCCGGCCGATGGAGGTCAAGGCAAGGGAAACGCCCCGGGCCCCAGCGCCCTGAATGAGGGCGTTGAGCGCGGTGGTCTTCCCCGCGTTCTTGCACATCCCCGCGAGGCACAGGGTGGTATAGGGAGCGACGAGGTCAAAGAGCATAGCTTATTTCCAGAGTTCGTCGGGATACAGGCCCGCGGCCTTCATCTCCCGGATGCTCTGCTGGAGGGCAGGCATGTCCTGCTTGTAGGTGACGCCGTGCCACTTGGCGGCGCAATGGAGCACCTTCACGCTGGCCTTGCCTTCGACGATCAGGTCGTTGGTGAGCCGGGGCACCAGGTATTCGCACTTTAAGGGGTTCTTGGGCAGGTTCTCGTCCAGGAACGCGGGGAAGCGCTTCTCCGCCTCCTCCAGGAAATCGGGCATGTAGCCCCAGAAGTTCATGGACACGGTGTCGTCGGGATCGAGGGCCGTGTAGGTCTTCCCCTCGTCCTCGGTGAAAGCGATGCCGCCCTCCCGCTTCTCGATGCGCAGCCGCTCCGCGATGGAGGTCAGATAGTCGTTCTCGTCCACCACGCACACGCCCCGGGCCACGTGGCCGTTGTCGGTGACGGTGTTCTTCAAGAGGTAGCCCACCATGGCGTACTCGCCCTTCTTGTGGGGCTCCTTCAGGTAGTCGTAGATGGTCTTATAGGCTTCCCGGCCGTAGAAGTCGTCGGCGTTGATGACGGCGAAGGGGGCGTCGCCGATCAGGTCCTTGGCGGCCAGCACGGCGTGGGTGGTGCCCCAGGGCTTCACCCGGCCCTCGGGGACGCTGTAGCCCTCCGGCAGGGTGTTCATATCCTGAAAGGCGTATTCAAGCTCCAGGAAGGGGCGGACGCGGCTGCCGATGACCTCCTCGAAGTCCTCGGCCATCTCCCGCTTAATGATGCACACGGCCTTCTCGAAGCCGGCCCGCTTGGCGTCGAACAGGGAGAAGTCCATGATCACGTGGCCTTCCTTGTCCACCGGGTCCATCTGCTTCAAGCCGCCGTACCGGCTGCCCATGCCGGCTGCCATGATGACGAGAATGGGTTTCTTCATTTCCAATACCTCCAAATCGTTTTTATGTGATGTGTTTGATCCCGTTTTTACAGTTCTCGGGGACCGCCCCCGATGCTAGCCACGTAGAAGGCACAGGGATAGCCGATGGCCGCTTCATATGCGGCGCCGACCTTCTCCATGACGGCGTCCACAGCGTCCCTGTTCACGATGGCCACGGCGCAGCCGCCGAAGCCTGCCCCGGTCATCCGGGCCCCCAGGACCCCGGGGCGCTTCCTTGCCTCGTCCACCAGGGTGTCGAGCTCCTTGCAGGACACGGCGTACAGGTCCCGCAGGGAGTCGTGGGAGGCGTCCATGAGCCGGCCAAAGGAGATGAGGTCCCCCTGCCGCAGCTTCTTGCAGGCCTCCACGGTCCGGGCGCACTCATAGACCACGTGCTCCGCCCGGTTTCGTTCCGTCTCGTTTTCGATCAGCTGCTTGTTGGCTTCGAAGGTACGAAGGTCCACCGAGGCCAAATCCTTCACGTTCAGGACCTTCTGCAGGGCCTTCAGGGCGCTTTCGCACTCTGAACGGCGCTCGTTGTACTTGGAGTCCGCCAGGGTGCGGCGCTTGCAGGTGTTCATGATGAGGATCACGTTGTCGCCCAGCTCCACAGGCACGTACTCGTAGCTCAGGGTGCCGGTGTTCAGGAACACGGCGGAGTCCTCCTGCCCAAGAGCGATGCTGAACTGGTCCATGATGCCGCTGTTGAGGCCGATGAACCCGTTCTCCGCCCGCTGGCCCAACAGCGCCAGCTCCACGTTGGTCACATCGAGATCGTAGCAGGCCCGAAAGGCTTCCCCCGCCACCATCTCCAAGGACGCGGAGGAGGACAGGCCTGAGCCGTTGGGGATGTTTCCATAGATCAAAAGCTCGAAGCCGGAATTGAGCACGATCCCCCGCTCCCCCAGGGCGAACAGCATGCCCAGCACGTAGTTGGTCCACTGGTTCCGCTCGTGGAAGCGGACGCTGCGCAGCGTCCCCTCCAGCACCCCCGCCTGGGGGAAGTTCAGGGAGTAGAACCGGAGCCGATCGTCGGCCCGGCGGCGGAGCAGGCCCCAGGTGCCCATGGTCAGGGCGCAGGGCAGCACGTGGCCGCCGTTGTAGTCCACGTGCTCGCCGATCAGGTTCACCCGGCCGCCGGCGAAGAAGACGCGGGGCTCGGCCCCGGGGCCGAAGGCCTCGTAGAAGGATCGGATCAATTCCCCTTTGGTCATGCTTCCACTCCTTTGATATAGTACAGCTCCGAGCCGAAGTCGCTCAGCATCCGGATATCCTTGTTGTAGCCCGTGCCGATGAACCGGGTGTTGAGAGGCACCCCCTCATTGAGGGCCCGGCCCGTGGCGGTGAAGGTGGCCTCCCCGTCGGGGAGCATGAAAAACTTGTCGATGGTGCGGATGATGAAGCCGCCCTTCTTAAGGCTCACCGGGGCCACGTGCTTCAGGAGGCTTGCCAGGGGGCCCACCCGGACGCCCTTGGTCTGCCGCTCCACGGCGTAGGTCCTGTCAGGGTCCAGCCCCGGCACCCGCAGCACGTCCGCCGGCGCGGCGGCCTCGTTGTCCATGAGGAAGCGGGCGGCCATGGCCTCCTTCTCCCCCAGGGCCACCCAGGTCTCCATGCCGTTCTGACGGCCCAGGCGCTGGAAGCGGCCGAACTGGAAGGTCTTGCGGTGGGCCTTGTAGAAGGCCATGTCCTTCTTCGCTTCCTTCTTCTCCGCAGTGGTCAGGGTCCCAAGGTCCATCTCCCAGCCCAATGCCCCGAAGGCGGAGGTGTGGAAGCGGGTGGAAAGAGGCGTTTCCCGGAGGGTCTGCTGGTGGGGCGCCTCGGAGATATGGGCCCCCATGGTGGATATGGGATACAGGTAGGAGAGCCCGCCCTGGATCTTCACCCGTTCGATGGCGTCCGTGTCGTCGCTGGCCCAGATCTGCTGGCTGTAGCACAGCATGCCCAGGTCGAACCGATTGCCGCCGGAGGAGCAGCTTTCAAAGAGGATGTGGGGCCGGGGATAGAAGATGCGGCCCAGCACGTCGTAGAGCCCCTTGATGTACTCGTGGAAGAAGGCCCCGTTCTCGCAGAAGGGGGAGTACATGTCGGACATATGCCGGTTCATGTCCCACTTCACGTAGGCGATGTTGGAGCTGTCCAAAATGCGGCTCACGTTCTCCACGATATAGTCCCGGACCGCCGGGTTCACCAAATCCAGCAGGAGCTGGTTCCGGCCGTAGGAGGGCTTCCGGTTCGGCAGCTTCACCGCCCAGTCGGGATGGGCCCGGTAGAGGTCGCTGTTCTCGTTGACGCTCTCCGGCTCCACCCAGAGGCCGAAGCTCATGCCCAGCTTGTTGATCTTCGCGCAGAGGCCCTCCAGGCCGTGAGGCAGCTTCTTTTTGTCCACGGTGTAATCCCCGAGCCCCCCCTTGTCGTCGTTCCGGCCCTGGAACCAGCCGTCGTCCAGGACGAACAGTTCAGCGCCCGCCTTCTTCGCCCGCTTGGCCAGGGAGAGGAGCTTCCTCTCCCGAAAGGAAAAAAAACAGGCTTCCCAATCGTTGCAGAGCACCGGCCGTTCCTTTCCCTTCCAATCGCCCCGGATCACGTGGCCGTTGATCATGACCCCCTCCGGCGTCTCGAAGGATGCGCCGGGGGCCAGGGTATAGCGGAAGCACCGGGGGGTGATCCCCGCCATGACCCGGACGAGGCCGTTCTCCGCCTTCTCCACGGCGGTGTAGTGGTTGCCGCTGTAGAGGAGGTTGAAGCCCCAGCAGCGCCCCTGCTCCTCAGAGCAATGGGCTTCGGAAAGGAGCACGCCCGGGTTGTGCTTGTGGCCGGAGGCGCCGGTGCTGCCCTCGTTCACGTAGATGCCGGACATAACGGGCCGATCGTGGCGCCGGGCTTCCCGTATCCAGCCGCCGTCGAAGGTGGTGAAGGTGAGCTCGGCGGCAGGCACCAGGTCCAGCATGTAGCTCATAAGCTTGTCGATTATCACGGGGGCCTCTCCCCCGTTCTTCAGCACCGCCCGGCGGGTGATCACGTCCTCATGGGGATAGACCGTGTAGACCAGGTCCAACGTCACGGGGGCCTCCTTCTCCTTCAGATGGAGGATCAGGGTCTCGGCGTCGTCGCCGTAGGCCGTGGGCAGGGTCTCCATGGGCAAGGGGCCGTCCTTCCGCTCGTGGGATTCGTAGACGAAATCGTTGGTGAAAGCGCCGTCGGGGAGGGTCAGCTCCGCGGGCGGGTTCCGAAAATCGCCCTTGCCCACGCCGCTCCATTCGAGGGCCAGATCGTCCAGGCAGTAGGTGTCGCTGCTCTCGTCGTATAGGATGGAGGAGCCCCGGGCGATGGTGGTCTTGGCCGCCAGGGCCCCCCCGTCCGCCAGGGACACGGGGCCGCCGTAGTGAAGGTGTTCGAGATGACCGAAGGGGGTCACCCGAAAGAGGTAGGCGGTGTGGTCCGTGGCCAAGCGGAAAACTTTGTCGCTGCATTCGATCATGGTCTTTCTCCTTATGTCAAATACTTGGGTATGGAAAACTTATTTTTCTTCGATCAGCACCGCTTCCCAGGGCTGAAGCTCACAGTCCAGCTCCTTGGTGCCGTGGGTGGAGAGGACGGGATAGCCCACCAGGGGGAGCTTCACGGGCTTTGGCGACCAGTTCACCGCCACGATGACCCGCTCATCCCCCAGCCGCCGTTCGATCTTGATCCAGTCCTTCTCCCGGCTGATGAGGCGGAAGCGGCCCTGCTTCAGCACGTCGCTGCCGTTCCGGTAAGCCATGAGGGTGCGGAACCAGTTCAGCACGGAGTCGGGGTCGTTTTCCTCCGTCTCGGCGTTTATGGTCACGTGGTTGCCGTTGACCTTGATCCAGGGGGTGCCGCTGGTGAAGCCGCCCTCCGGGCCGGGGGTCCACTGCATGGGGGTCCGGGCGTTGTCCCGGCTGGCCTTCTTCATGCGCTCGAAGATCCGTTTGTCGTTGAGGCCCAGCTTTTTCAATGTGGGGACCATGTTCTTGGACTCCACATCCTGGATGTCGTCCATGGAGGTGAAGTCGAAGTTGGTCATGCCCAGCTCCTCCCCCTGGTAGACGAAGGGGGTGCCCCGAAGGGTGAGGAGCAGGGTCAGGATGGCCTTGGCGGAAGCCGGGCTGTCGTCCCCGAAGCGGGACACGGACCGGGGCTGGTCGTGGTTCTCCAGGTAGACCGCGTTCCAGGGCAGCTTTTTCTGCCACTTGACGAGGCTCCTGAAGAGCCGCTGGGGTTTGAACTTCCGGGGCAGCCACTTGACGAGGAAGCAGTCCGCGTTCATATGCTCGAAGGAGAACACCATGTCCAGCTCGCCCCGGCCGGGGTCCGTCAGCTCCCGGGCCTTCCGGGGGGACACCAGCACGGTCTCGCCCACGGTGAAGCAGTCGTATTTAGAGAGGACCTCCCGGCGGAACCGCTGGAGGAGCTCATGGCAGCCGGGGCGGCCGATGTAGTATTCGCTGCCCACCAGGGCGCCCTTGGGGAAGCCGTTCTTCAGGCTGTCCTTCCAGAGAAGGTTGATGACGTCGCATCGAAAGCCGGACACGCCCCGGGCGAGCCAGAAGTCCATGACCCGCTCCACCGCGTCGATGACGACGGGGTTCCGATAGTTGAGGTCCGGCTGGCCCTTGGCGAAGAGGTGCAAATACCACTGCCCCCGGACTTCGTCGAAGGCCCAGGCTCCGCCGCCGAAGAAGCTGGTCCAGTTGTTGGGGGGCCGCTTGCCGTTCCCATCCCGCCAGATGTAGAAATCCTCGTAGGGGGCTTCCCGGCGGCGGCTCTTCTGGAACCATTCGTGCTGATCGGAGGTATGGTTGATGACCAGGTCCATGACGATCCGAAGGCCCAGGGCGTTGGCCTTTTGGATCAATTCGTCCATATCGGCCAAGGTGCCGAACTTGGGGTCGATATCGCAGTAATCGGAGATATCGTAGCCGTTGTCCTCGCCGGGGGAGCGATAGACCGGGGAGAGCCAGAGGATGCCCACCCCCAGGGATTTGATATAGGGGAGCTTGGAGATGATGCCGGGGATGTCGCCCATGCCGTCGCCGTTGCTGTCGCAATAGCTCATGGGATAGATCTGATAGACTGCCTGTTCCTTCCACCACTTCTCCATAGGTCCCTCCTTGTTTATGCGTACACTGTGACCAGATACTTGGGGATGAGCTCGATGGGCTTGTAGTTCAGCTTGCTGTAGCGGATGCCCTCGTCCCCGGCGTCGTCCTCCCGGTTCACGTAGGTAAAGCCCGTGCCCATGAAGTTCACGAAGGCCTGGGCCATGGCCGGATAGGCGCCGGAGGCGTTCACGTCCGCCTTCTCCGCGTGGGCGAAGAGGGTGTCCCCCTTGATCTCGCCTACGGAAAGGGCCGTGATCCCCAGCCGGGTCACGAGACAGGCCGCCCGCTGGTTCAGCTTGCAGGCGATCTCTATGAGGTCCATGGTGCCCTTGAGCTCGTTTCGCTCCACCTCGCTCATCTCCGGGTGCTCCGCCTCGATCCGCTCCAGAAAGGCGATGCACTCCGGGAACATATCCTCGGTGATCTCCCGGCACTCCGCCTCGGGGTACTCCTTGTAGAACCGGTTTACGTGGTTCTTCTGGCTGTGATGCTTCTTGCCGCTGAAGGTGCGGAAGCTGTCCGCCTCATAGAGATAGTCGAACCAGTCCCGCTTCTCCTCCGCGATATACAGATTTCCGTATCGCGCTTCGATGAGGGGCAGCTGATCCGCCCCCACGCAGGCAAAGCGCAGCTCCTCGCCCAGTTCCCTGGCGTCCTGCTCGGCAATGGCGAAGCCTTCGTTCACGTCCCCCGGACCCACGGGCACGGAATAGCACGGGCCGATATGCTTATATACGGACCGCGTCACCAGCGTTCCCCCGGCGATGGCGAAATGGGTCTGAAAGATGTTGCGCCACTGGAAGGTGACCCCCGCCGTGTTGTCGCAAATTCGATTGGTACAGGCAGAAAAATAAGGCTCCATCGCCTCGATGTTCCGACAGCTCACCGGTGAAAAAACGCTCATGCTTCCCCCGACCGAGGGCCTCCTCCTCCGGGCCCGCCCAGGCGGGTCCCTTTGGCAGTAAGTATACCAAAGAAACCGGGTTTTGTGAAGAGCTTCACAGCTTTTCCTTGACGGTATGCAAAAAAACGCATACAATAGGGAAAATGATTTATCCTCTTACCGAAAGGATACCCTATGCAGCTGATCGCCTTTGATCTGGACGGCACGTTGTGCAACACCATTGAAGATATCGCCGGTTCCCTGAACCGTTCCCTGGAAAAGCACGGCATCGACCCCTATCCCCTGCCCGTGGTGCAGAACATGGTGGGCCGGAGCGTGGCCTATATGTGCCAGCGGGCCATGCCCCACGGCCGGGAGAACGACTGGAAGCCGGTGATGGACAGTTTCTTTGAGGACTACACCCATCACTCCCTGGACCATACCCGCCCCTACCCCGGCGTGACGGAGACCCTGCGGGCCCTGAAGGACCGGGGGTATCTCCTGGCCGTGGTGACCAACAAGCCTCACGCCCACGCGGTGCATATGATCTCGGAGCTGTTCCCACCCCACGGGGACCTGTTCTGCCAGGTCCAGGGCCAGAACAGCAAGTTCACGCTGAAGCCCCACCCCGCCAGTTTGCAGTTCGTTTTGGACATGCAAAAGGTGAAGAACGCCAACGCCGTCTACGTGGGGGATTCGGAGGTGGATTTCCAGTTCGCCCGCAACGGCGGCCTCCACTTCTGCGGCGTCAGCTGGGGGTTCAAGGGCCGCCCCTTCCTGGAGAACCTGAACAGCGAATTCGTCATCGATGAGCCCCGGGAGCTCCTCGCCGTCATGGACAAGCTGGAGAAGGAAAACTGAACGGTATACGAAAACGGAGAAAGTCGCGGCTTTCTCCGTTTTGATCTCATACTGCGGCGTCAATCGTGGATCAGGCGCTCGCCCAGGGCGTCCCGTAGGAACGGTGCGAACAGGTAGTTTTCCACGCCCTCCAGAATGCGATGGAACGCCGCGCCGTCGTAGTAATAGACTCCGTCTCCGTCCCAGTATAGGAACGTACCGTCCTCCAGCATACGGAACCGCAGGAACGTCGTTTCGGGGATGGAATCGAAGATCACCGTCACCTTCTCGCCGTCGAAGCGGCAGAACCTTCCCACGCTGTGGAAAAACAGCTGCTCGTTTTCTCCCTCCCCCGAACCATGAAAATTGTTCCATAGCTCGTCCACGACGCCCACCAGTTTTCCCTTGAAATACAGGTTGCAGGTGATGGCGTCCTCGGTCTTGACCACGATAAAGTCGTCCCGAAATGGCACCACCCTATAATTGTCGTCCGAGATCAGCTTCGGCTCCGAAACACCGCTTCTATCCACAGTCACCACATAGGTGGTCTCATGCATAAACGAGTCGGCGTCCTCCCTAAAATCCGTTTTCGTGCCGTATACGATCCGCCCGCCGTCATCTAGGATATAGGAAAGGAATACGCGTTGACCCGGTTCCTGGGCGCAGACAAGCAGCGGCGCGTCGTCTCCGAACTGGACGTAAAGGGAGCCATCGCGGAAAAACGCATACATGTCGGATTTGATGATATGCGCCCCTTCGACGTTTTCCAGCAGTTTGACCTTCTTGATCCCATCGAACTGCCAAAGCGTATGGTCATGCTCGCTCCAACAGACCGTGCCATCCCTCTCGATGGAATACCCATATGCCTCATAATCGTCCGAAAGGGTCATCGGCTCCGTGTCCTTGCGGTACAACTTCAAAGCTTTTCCTTCACCTGCAAGCACCGTTTGGAAATCTTCGCTGACATCCTCGATATAATCTTTGATTCCGATAGGCTCACCGCCATCCATGACAAGAAAATCTCCGAGCGGTTCATCCATATAGAAGATAAAGGAGTTCCCGTCCAGGGACAGACTGAACTGGTCAACTCTGCCCACGCTCTCCTCAATGCGCTTTGCTTCGCCGTTTTTGTACAGATACAGGGTCTCCAAAGGTTCGCCGTCGATCTCGCCGTCCTCGTCTTTCAGGAACAGGAAATCGTTGTCGCCCTGGGAGGTCGCAAAGCGCTTGACGCCGTTCACCGCGTCCGGGTCCACCGTCACCGGGGGCTTGTGGGGGTCGTCCAGGTCGATGATGCGCAGCGTGCCGTCACTGGGTTCGATGAACGTGAGCGCCGTGCCCTCAGTGAGATAATTGTATGGGCCATGCGCATATATCCCGCCCTGGTGAAGCAGGATCGATTCGCCGTAGGCATAGAGATACGTCGCTCCGTGGGATACATAGATGAGCAGGTGGTCCTCCAGGTTCACCGGTTCGACCGTTTGGGGCAAAGTCACGATCGCTTCCGTGACAGGGAAGCGTTCTACCTCCGGCGCGGCGCTTGCTTCAGCCGTTACCGGTTCACTCGGCCCGGCTGCCGTCTGGCTCGTCACGTCCTCCCGCCGTGCCACCGGCGCGCAGGCGAACAGTGCAAAGCATAGACACAGGACAAACACTCGTTTCATATCGCCACCCTCCCTTATTCGCATCAAGCATATCATGGAGATTCGTCATACATGCGGAATAAGTGTGAACTCTGTCGTTTTTCGATCATCGTATTGTATCGGAGCGAAGAAACCAATGGAAGTCGAGACCATGCGGGAATAGTTTCTTGACTTCCTGCCAGAATAGGATAAAATGAAATAAATTCTACTGCATACGGATGGACCATATGAACAAAAGACTTCGGGAAAAGCCCTGGTATAACAACGCGGTGGCGCTGTGCATCGCCGTGATCCTTTACGTGCTGCTGACCCACTGGGGCGGCGTGCGGGAGAGCGTGGGCACCTTCTTCCGGTACTTCTCGCCGGTGATCCTGGGCGCCATCATCGCCTATATCGTGAACCCCCTGGCGGGGCTCTACGGACGGACCCTGTTTTGCTGGATCAAGAAGGAGAAGGTGAAGACCTTCCTCTCGAACTTTCTGGCCATCCTGACGGTGATCCTGTTCCTGGTGTTCCTGCTGCTAATGCTCATCCCTCAGCTCATCGAGAGCGTGGCCACCTTCGCCGGGAACCTGGACGGGTACGTGGCCTCCCTCCACGCCATGCTGGATTCTCTGGGCGTGTCCTCCTCGGCTTTGGGGCTGGACAAGTTCATCGATTCCTCCGAGGCCCTCATCGAGACCGTGACCGACTTCGTGAAGCAGAACCTGAGCAAGATATTGTCCGCCTCCGCCAGCGTGGGCAAGGGGGCGATCCAGTTCCTGGTGGGCTTCCTGCTGTCCATCTACCTGCTGGGCGACAAGTCCCGGCTGAAGAACGGGGGTCAGCGGCTGCTGACCGCCGCCCTGGGGGGAGCCAAGTACGAGAAGCTGGCGAAGGTCCTGCGGCGGTGCCACTCCATCCTGAACCGGTACATCGTCTTCAACCTGCTGGACAGCCTGATCGTTGGCGGGGCCAACGCCCTCTTCATGGCCATCGTGGGCATGCCCTACGTGGGCCTCGTGTCCTTCGTGGTGGCCGTGTTCAATCTGCTCCCCACCTTCGGCCCCGTGTTCGGCGCCCTCATCGGCGGCTTCGTGCTGCTGATGGTGAACCCCTGGCACGCCCTGGCCTTCCTGATCTTCACGGCGATTTTGCAGACCATCGACGGCTACATCCTCAAGCCCAAGCTCTTCGGAGACTCCCTGGGCGTGTCCGGCCTGTGGATCCTGGTGGGCGTCATCGTAGGCGGCCGGGCTTTCGGCGTGGTGGGCATCCTGCTAGCCATCCCCGCCGTGGCTATCCTGGACTTCCTCTACCGGGAGCACTTTTTGCCCTGGCTGGAGGCGCGGCCCAAGGACTGATTCGATAATAATAAGTAAAGGGGCTGCCGCCAAAGCGACAGCCCCTTGTTTTTTTGCTCTTACTTGGTGCCGGTCAGGGCTACGCCGTTAACATACAGCGTGTAGCCGTTGGAAACAATGTTCGCCGCCTCGCCCGTGAACGAAGTGATATAGGTGTCGCCGGTCAAGACCCACGTGGAGGTGCTGTCCAGTGTGACGTCGACAGTGCCGACCTCGGTGGAAACGACCTCTCCCTTGGCGTTGGTGATGCTGCCTGAGATCGTACCGATCAGGACCGAGCCGTCAGTCAGGTTCAGCGTCAGGGTGGAATCGCTCCCCACCAGGATCGTTCCGGCAAGGGCCTGCTTGCTGGCGTTCAGCGTGGCGACGTTGCTTGCGCCGCTCCAGCCGTCCGCGCAGACCGAGAGTAGGATGTTTTGCGCGTCCTCGTTGAGGATCGTGACATCGTTCAGGTTGATGACGGCGTTGGTGTTGGTCACGTGGAACACGTGGCCGCTTTTACTGGTCAGGCTCCCGCCGGTCATGGTGAAGGCGGAGGTGCCGCTGTCCGCGTCCCCGGACATGGACTGGTAGATCATGATGGTGTCCAGGAAGCTGGCGTTGCTGTTCATCTTCGTATTGTTGGCCGTCATGTCGCAGTTCGTGAGCTCGATGCTGTTCTTGCCCTCGATGCACACGCCCTCGGAGAGGTTGGAGGTGAGGGTGGCGTTGCTTACGTGGATCTCCGCCGTGGAGTAAATGGTGGGAGAGCCCAGGCCGTTGGAGGTGTAGGTGCCCCCGTCCACGTAGACCGTGCCGCCGCCCCGGTCCGTGCGGATGGGCGCGGAGGACTGGCCGGAGGTGGTGACGGTGAGGTCGTAGGCGTAGGTGACGCCGCCGCCCGTGGTCATGATGCCGCCGGAGCCGCCGCCCGTGGTGGTGATGACGGTGTCCCGGATGGTGAGGGTGGTGCCGTCCCCCGCGGCCCCGTTCCGGCCCCCGTTGCCGCCGTAGCAGAAGACGCCGTTGGCGCCCATGGCGTCAGAGGTGATCGTGCCGCCGGTGATGGTCACGTCAGCCCCGTCCTTGACGAGGACCGCCGCGTTCAGGCCGTAGAAGTTGCAGCTGTCGCCGCCGTCGGAGCTGCCGGACTTGGTGACGGTGGCATCGTCGATGGTCACCGCGTCCCCGGTGCTGATGAGCAGGGCGCTTTCGTCCGCGGTGTCGGAAGCATAGGTTTGTCCGCTCTGGCTGTCGGCAGAGGTGATCTTGACCGCGCCCTTGTAGTCGATATCCGCGCTGCTGCCGCCGGGGCCGCCGCCGGGTCCCCCTGCGGGGGGCTGTCCCATGCCGCCGGGGCCGCCGGGCATGCCTCCGGGTAGGGTGCCGTCGGGCCGTTCGGGCGGCTGGCCCATGCCCCCGGGCGGAGTGCCGTCGGGCGGGGTGCCTTCGGGCCGTCCCCCCATGTCGGCGGGCGGGTTGCCGTCGGGCGCTGCCGCCGCCGCTGCCGTCGTTTCTGTGGTCTGGTCCGTGGTCTGGGCCGCGTCCTCGGACGTGGCCGTCTCGGTCTTGTTCGTGGAGCTATTGCAGCCCAGGGCCAGCCCCGTCAGGAGGCACAGGACCAACCCCAGGCAAATCCATTTCGTATGCTTGCGCTTCACCGTTTTTTCTCCCTTCCTGTATCTTTGCCCCTATCCTACGCCCTGAATCTTAAAACAATCTAAAAGGGCACGGGCAGCCAAAAGTTTTACAAAGGCGGGTCTGGGACAGGCTTGCTTTTCGGCCCACAGACGAGTAAGATACTGTCAAGATCATACCATATTTTGAGAGGATCGCCGCCATCTCCATGAAACGGTCCCATCGTTTGAACTGCATATGGCTGTTGGGCCTGCTGCTCCTGCTGGCCTGCGCCCAGCCTGCCGCCACGGTGGAGGCCCCGCCTTCGCCCACGGCGGAACCGGTCACCGCCGCCCCTGCCACCGCCACGCCCCTGCCTCCCATACAGGTGCTGCTGACGCCGGTGCCCACGCCAACGCCCTCCCCCACCCCCACGCCCAGCCCTACGCCGGTGCCTACGCCTACCCCGGAGCCCACGCCCACCCCCGCCCCCTTCGCGGCCGTGGCCGCGCCTGCGGATCGAAAGCCCGCCCGGTATCTGACGGCGGCGGAAACTGCCGGCCTGTTCTACTGGGCGGAGAAGGATATGTACCTGGCCTACGGGCAGGTGGGGAACGATGAGGTGGGCTTCTATCCCGCCGACGAAACGGGGAACGTGGCCCCCGGCTCTATGCCTGTGGACGTGCCCTGCCTGGTGCCCCTCTACACCCCCGCCGATCCGCCTCAAAGGGAGGATGAAAAGCTCCTGGTCCTGTACCTGCCCACCCAGAGCGTGGTGGCCTTCCATGGGGAGAACGGGGAATGGATCGAGGATCGGATCATGATCTGCTCCTCGGGCCGGGGCGGCAACGCCACGCCCGTGGGCCGATACACCATCTACGAGACCTACGACTACAAGCTCCTGGGCTCCGAGGAAGAGGACACCCTGTGCTATGGGTTCTGGGCCTGCCGGTTCTACAAGGGGCACCTGTTCCACTCCGTGCCCATCAGCTACGACGCGGGCACGGACAAAGCCAAGGCCCACCGCATGACCAACATGCTCTCCTACCAGAGGCTGGGCACCACGGCCTCCCACGGCTGCGTGCGGATGACGGTGGCGGACGCCAAGTATATCTACGATCTGGCCACCTTCTATACGGTGAACGTGTGGGTCACCAAGGACAAGGGCCCCACGCCCCCCAAGCCCCCCAAGATCATCTGGACGCCCCCCTACACCTATCAGAAGAAATACGGCTGGGACCCCACGGACCCTGACCCGGCCAACCCGTATTTGACACTTTCGACGCCCTCCCCCACGCCCCAATAGACTGCGCATCCTTCATCCACGCGCATTTTCCGAGCGCAGACGTTCGTTAGCCTTCACAGAGGGATGAAACTTTTGATATACTGTCGGATATGAAAGAAGTCATAAGAAAAACCATTGCCTTGTTGCTGCTGACGCTGCTGGCGCTGCCCGGCTGCGGGTCGCCGTCTGCGCCCACCCAGGAAGCTGCCGCCACGGCCGCGCCTGTCGCCACCGTCGCCCCCGCCACCATCCCTGCGGCCACGGCTGTGCCAACCATCACGCCTGCGCTGACGCTGACTCCCTCCCCCGTGCCTACCCCGTCTCCGACGCCCACGCCGACGCCCACCCCCACCCCGACGCCCACGCCCATCCCGCTGGACCGGCTGGACGGGCGCAAGAGCGTGGAGGCGCGGCTGTTCCCGCTGCTGAGCTGTTCTCCGGAGCCCACCGCCACGGTGGAGCCTCTGGCCACGCCCAACCCGCTGCTGGAGGGCGTAGGCCACCTGGGCGCCATGGTCTTCGCCCATGTGCCCGTCCTGACCTACCCCTACGACACCGCCCCTGTGAAGGGCCGTGAGTCCTATCATCTGTTCTATATCCACAACCTGTACAACCGGCAATACTACTACGCCACCACCCAGGACGGGCTCACGGGCTATATCAAGGCCAGCCAGTGCGTGGCTCTCAACCAGGCGGATATAGAGCGGTACTTCGACGCGGTCAATACGCTGCAGAAGACCGTGGATTTCTATTCCCCCGACGCGTTCATTCGGGAGCTGCAGACCGGCGCCGACCAGGGGACCATGGCGGACAGGATCTACGCCGCTCTGGGTCGGCTGGGCCTGGATTTCGATCCCTATTACTATCAGCTGTACAAGAAGGCCCTGGACGACGACGAGCGCTATCCTCTGTTCTATAAGGACGACGTATACAATTCCCTGCTGTTTCGGCTGTTCAACACGGCGGGGAATCTGGTGTACTACGACGGACAGCCCACCCAGTGGGAGTACGTGCCCGCCAACGGACAGCTGGAGAAGGGCGACATCCTGTTCTTCACGGAACCGTTGGAGCAGGGCAGCAGCGGCGTGCTGGACGGGTTCGAGTTCGTCGTGAAGGGACCCTACTCCGGGGCGCTGACGGGCTGCGGCGTGTATATGGGCGATGATCGGGCCCTGCTCCTCCGGGGCGGGCAGGTGAAGGCCGTGGAATGGACGGCGGCCCTGCAGCGAACGCTGGATTCGGCCCGGCGCATCCATTTGGAGGTCTACGACGAGAAGCAGATGATCGTGGAGGACATGATCGCCCAGATTTACGACTGCCTGGGCACGCCCTACAACAACTTCCGGCGCAAGGGGGAATACTCCTTCGACTGCTCCGGTCTCATCTCCTGGCTCCTTATCCGCATGGAGATCACCCCCGCCTTCTATGGGCACCAGCCTTTCACCGGCTACAACGCCTCCGGTCTCTCTCAGATCGATTTTTACTACTGGCACTACAAGAAGCACATCCACCTCATGCGGCCCGCCGCGCGGGACGACGAGAAGGGCCTGCCCTCCATGGACGTGCTGCAGCGAGGGGACCTGGTGTTCCTGCGCAAGGAAGTGGACAACGGCCGGGTGGGCCACGTGATGGTCTATTTGGGCGACGGCCGGGTCATCCACTCCACCATCATTGACGAGGATCACGGCGGCACGGTGGTGGCCTTCTTCCGGCCGGAGCTGCAGCTGCTGTATCAGACGGCGCTGCGGATCGACACCATCACCCTCCCCGGTAGATGAAGCATAGCCAAAACCAGAAGCGCCTTCCGCAAAGCAGCGGAAGGCGCTTTTTTCTGCTCTCTCTTTCAGGACACGCTCTCGATGCGGAGCGAAACGTAGTACTGCTTCTGCAGGGCGCGGCGGAAGTTGGCTACCACGGTGCCGGAGTACTTGTTGTTGATGTAGGTGGAATGGATCACGCGGCTGTCGCCCAGGTACACCATCACGTGGCCGATCTTGCCGCCGCCGGAATTCAGGAGGAAGATGATGTCGCCCCGCTCGAAGCCGTCCAGGGACTTCTGCCCCTCCTCCACGGTCACAGGGATCACCATATGGACCTTCTTCTTGCCGTGCCAGATATAATCCATGATGCTGGCCCGCCCCGAAGCCGTGGTCTCGGTGAACTTATAATACACGTACCCCTTGGGATAGAGCTCCATCCGCTCGAAGCACCAGGAGATGATGCCGGAACAGTCGAAGGAGAAGTCCCCCGTGCGGTTGAAATTGCTGTACGGGGTGCCCAGGCAGTCGTAGATCTGGGCGATCAGATCCTCCACGATCAGCGCCTTGTCGTCGAAAACGTCGGTGTGGATGCGGCGGGCGGAATCGAAGCTCTTGAACAGGTCGCTTTTGGCGAAGCCGTCCAAGCGCTGCACCTGGCCCTCCTGGAGGCAGAGGACGCTGTCGTCCCCGAGATACACGGCGCACTCGGTGATCCGGCCGGAATGCTTCCCGGCGATGACGAACTCACAGCCATCCAGGATCCCCTTGCCCCTTTTGGGCAGCTCGCTGAAGAAGAGGATGTCGCCCTTCTCCAGCTGTCCGTCGGCGGGCACGTACTCCCACTGGGTCTGGTGGCCGTCGTAGTACACCAGGCTCCCGGTGGAGTTGAAGAGCTTGAAGAGGAGGGAGTTGTACACGTCGTCCTTGTAATACAGCGGGTACTTCTTGTTGTCCTTCAGATCCTTTTCAAAGGCCCGATAGTAGAAGGGCTCGAAATCCAGGCCCAGGCGGCAGAGGGCCGCGTAGATCCGCTCCTCCATCTCGCCTATGCTCCTGGCGTTCACCAGCTCCTCCACGAAGGCGTCGGGGGAGTATTGGGCGGCGGTGTAGGTGAGCTGCATGGAAGCGGACAGATATGCCTCCAGCTGCGCCTCCGTCAGGGGCGTGACCTGGCTTGCCTTCACGTAGCCCGTCCGTCCCTCCTGGGTGGTGACGAAATAATAGTCCTTTTTGATGTTGTGGACGTAAACCAGGTGATAGGATTCCCGGCCCAGAACGTCGGCGGTCTCGTTGGGGCTTTTATAGACGGCCACGTTGGCGAAGACCATGCCGGCGATGCTGCCTATGGCCTCGTTCCTCGGGTCCGGCGTAGCCAAGGGCTCCACCGTGGGCGTGGGCTCCGGCTCGCCGGCCCACAGGGGGAAGAGGACCTGGCGCACCTCGCTTTCGAAGTCCCGCCGGCCCATGGGTATCGTGGTGGGCGTGGGGCTGGGGGTCGGCAGCGGGGTATCGGTGGGCTCCGGCGTGGGCGTGGGGGACGCGGTGGGCGTGGGCGACGGGGTGAAGGTGGGCGCCATGGTGATGGCCACCGGCTGCCGGGTCCCGGCTGCCTGAGCGGCTTCGGCAGATGCGGCTTCCGCTTTCTCGTACGCCTCCGCCGCCTTCTCTCCGCAGCCCGGCAGGGCCGTCAGCAGCAGGCAAAGGAACAGTATGCAGATGGGTTTCCAAAAATCTCTCATACGCGACAGTATACCAAAGGGAACGGCATTTTGTAAAGCCATGATTCCGTTCCTCTGTAGTAGATCAAGCAAGCATTTCTCCGTTGCCGAGAACCAAAAGCGCGGTGTGACCGCGCGAACTCAACCAGCGAAGAAAGAACGGCAGACTGATAATCTGTCAAATCCAGCGACATGCGCGGTGGATTTGACACCTTACGGCTCTTGCCGCTCGGTGACCCGTCAGGGGCATAGGCAAGGCCGCAGGCGAAGCAAAGGCGGAGCCCAGTCTGTTGAAATCGGAGATTTCGTCAGACTGAATTCGTTATGGCTGCTCGATGACCGTGATGCAGACCCGGTCCGGGCCGGTGAAGGACAGGCATCGAAGGTCCGTATAGGGGTCCCGGTGGAACTCGCCTACCTCGATGCCGTTCTTTTCCAGGCGCTTCTTGATCTTCACCAGGTTCCGGGCGGAGATGGTCAGATACTGGACCGGGATCATCTTTTTCTTGTTGAAGCAGATGATCTCCACCTGAGAGCTGCCCATGACCAGCAGGAAGCGGGTGTCGATATCGTCCAGGCTCATGACCTGCTTCTTCACCCGAAAGCCCAGCTTGTCCACGTAGAAGTCCCACACCGCCACCTCGTAGGTGGCCAAAAGGGTGGTGCGGGAGAGACCGATCTTCCGGGCGAAGGGGTACAGGGTCATGTGCCGGGCGTGGCGCTGCCAGCGATGGTAGGACTTCAGCTCCCGCTTCCAGTCGGGGTGGGTCACCACGTAGGCGATGGAGATGAACAGCATCTGTCCGATGAACCCGCCCAGGGTGTTGGACAGCAGATCGTCGAGATCGTAGAACCCCCGGCGGAAGATGAGCTGCAAATTCTCCGTGGCCAGGGACAGGATGAAGCAGGCCACCACGGGCCGGATGCGGGCGTTGGCGCGGAACCAGCCGAACACGTAGGGCAAGAGATACCCCATGGGCACGAAGAGCATGATGTTTAGGTACACCTGGGCGATGTCCTCCGGCCGGATGACCTCCACGTGAGAGAGGCCCTCCGTCAACCCCTCCGTGAACACCGTCTGCAGGATGTCCACCAGGCCCCGGTCGGTCTCCACCGCGTTATAGAGGTCCTGGAAGGGGGCCACGTGGACCTGGTAGGCTTCGGTGGTGGTCCGGGAGAAGAACGCGATCACAAGGAAGGCCGCCACGTACAGCAGGAACACCAGGTACAGCACCAGCTGCCGAAGCTTCAGCAGAGCGTCGGCGTTGGCGTTGGCGCTGAGGCCGTGCTGCAGGTTCAGGCCCAGCTTCCTGCAGACCCGCCGGTCGATATAGGGCAGTAGCACGATGAACACCGCCACGGAGGCGGTGACGGCCAGCAGCGTGATGGGATGGTTCACATAGATCGTCATGGGTACAGTATACGCGAAAAAAGGCCCGTTGACAATATGGTTTCGGGCGCAAAAACGCCCCGCGATGGCGGGGCGCTGGCAAGGGGGGACAAGGTCGGGGTTATGCGCGCTCGATGAGGCCGTAGTTGCCGTCCTTGCGGACATAGAGCACGTTCACTTCGCCGGTCTCGGCATTCTCGAACACGAAGAAGGAATGGCCCAGCATCTCCATCTGGAGCATGGCCTCCTCCTCGCTCATGGGCCGGATATCAAACTTCTTGGTACGCACGATCCGCGGCGTGAAGGCTTCAGGCTCCTCCGCCGCCACGGGGGCAAAGTCCGCAATGACCTCGCCGGACTTGCGCCGACGGTCCTGCCGGGTGCGATACCGCTGAACCTGTTTTTCCAGCTTGTACACCACGTTGTCCAAAGACGCGTACATGTCGCCGGAAGTCTCCTCCGCCCGGACGATGCGGCCTTCATAGGGAACGGTGACCTCCACGATGTGGCGGTTCTTCTCTACGGCCAGGCTCACCTGGGCGTCCGCATCCTGGGGGAAGAACTTGGAGAGCTTGTTCAGCTTCTTCTCCGCGGTCTCCCGCATGTAGTCGGAGACTTCGAGGTTTTTTCCGGAAATGGAAATACGCATATCTTTCACTCCCTCTGGCGCGTTCTTATCGTTTCCACGCGCCTAATAGTATATTACCACAGAATCCCGTTCTTGTCCTGGCCTTTTTGAAAAAACTTTTTGCTTTTTCAAATCGTTCACTTTTCGCCAAAAAGAGACGGGGCGGCCTTGATTCTCGAGACGATCTGCCGTATACTATATACCAATTATTTTTCGATGCGATCATTGATGACGGAAAACGAGGTAATCCTATGAATTTTGTGTTTATTTCCCCCTATTTCCCCTATACCTACTGGAACTTCTGCGATCGGCTGAAGAGGAACGGCGTGAACGTGCTGGGCATCGGCGACGCGCCCTACGACAGCCTGGAGGGGAATCTGAAGGCGGCGCTGACGGAATACTACCGGGTGGACACCCTGGAGAGCTACGAGCAGGTCTTCAAGGCCGTGGCTTTCTTCTCCTTCAAGTACGGGAAGATCGACTGGCTGGAAAGCAACAACGAGTACTGGCTCATCCAGGACGCCAAGCTCCGGACCGACTTCAACATCACCACCGGCGTGAAGTATGAGGAGATCGGCTCCTGGAAGCACAAGTACGGCATGAAGCCGGTCTACGCCTCGGCAAACATCCCCACCGCCCGGTCCCACCTGGTCACGGATGAAAAAGCGGCCAAAGCCTTCCTTGCCGACATCGGCGGCTACCCCGTCATCGTCAAGCCCGACGTGGGCGTGGGCGCGGCGGACACCTGGAAGCTGGAAAACGATAAGGACCTGGTTGACTTCTTCCAGAACAAGCCCGACGTGCCCTACGTCATGGAGGAGTTCATCTACGGGGACATTTATTCCTACGACGCCGTGGTGGATTCAAAGAGCGAGGTGCTGTTCGAGAACTCCGCCGTGTTCCCGCCCTCCATCGCGGACCTGGTGAACAACGACCTGGAGCTGGCCTACTACACGCTGAAGGAGGTGCCCCCCGCCCTGCAGGAGCTGGGCCGCCGGACCGTGAAGGCCTTTAAGGTCAAGAGCCGGTTCGTCCACTTTGAGTTCTTCCGCCTGACGAAAGCCCGCAAGGGGCTGGGCGAGGTGGGCGATTTCGTGGCCCTGGAGGTGAACATGCGGCCCGCCGGCGGGTACACCCCGGACATGATGGACTACGGCCACGCCACGGACGTGTACACCATCTGGGCGGACATGATCACCGCCGACAAGCGGCTCCTGCCCCCCAGCGGCAAGGACCACTGGTGCGTGTACGCCAGCCGCAAGGACTCCCGCACCTATAAGCACACCCATGAGGAGATCCTGCAGAAGTACGGCGACCGCATCACCATGTGCGAGCGGATGCCCGAGATCATGTGGGCCACCATGGGCTGCATGATGTACATGGCCCACGCCTACAGCGAGCAGGAGGTCCAGGAGTTCATCCGGTTCGTCCAGGAATGGGCGTGAGAGGAGAGCGGCATGCAGGAATGGTATGATCGTCAGTACAGCCCGATTTTGAACCGGGACATGGAGCACGCCCTCCTCGGTCACGACGGAAAGCTGTGCCTGGCCTTCGCGCCGCAAAACGGGCACACTTGGGATTTTAAAAACTTCGGCATGGTGGAGACCGTGCGGCCCTGGATCGACGCGGGGCGGCTCCGCATCCTGCTGGTGGACAGCATCGACGAGGAGACCTGGTCCGACGAGCACGGCGACGGCCGGTATCGGATCGAGCTGCAGGAGCGCTGGTTCCACTACATCATGGAGGAGCTGCTGCCCCAGTATTTGCCCTGGGATCAGAAGGCCATGGCCACGGGCTGCAGCATGGGCGGGGTCCACGCGGCCAACGCCTTCTTCCGGCGGCCGGACCGGTTCGACACGCTGATTTCCCTCAGCGGGCTGTTCGACGCCAGCCACTTCTTCCACGGGTACATGGACGATCTTGTCTACGCCAACTCCCCCATCCACTTCCTGCCCAACATGCCCGCCGACCACCCCTGGATGGATCTGTACCGGCAGGGGAACATCATCTTCTGCTGCGGCCAGGGTGCCTGGGAGGACGAGATGATCGGGGATTCCCGGGCCCTGGACGCCATCCTGACGGAGAAGGGCGTGCCCCACTGGGCCGACTTCTGGGGCTACGACGTGAACCACGACTGGCCCTGGTGGAAGAAGCAGCTGCCCTACTTTATGGGGCACGTATTGGGATAAACTATTTCTTTTGCCGCTTTTTTCTCTTCGGTGAAGAGAAGAAAGCGGTGCAAAAAAAAGAAGCTCAGGAAGTCCAATGTTTTAGGATTCCTGAGCTTTTTTGTATTCCTAAAGTTCTTTGGGTTGAACCCTTTCTTTCAAGAAAGGGTTCGTGCTTTGAAATAATACCTCTATTTTCTCCCCAAACAGCTCATTATTCTTAGCAATTGCTGCATATCGAGGCCGCCGTTTTCCGGCGGCTTCTTGGGCGGCGGTGGCGGCGGTCCGGGGGGCGGCGCCGGCGGCGGCAGAGGCACGCCCAGGCGCCGGGAAAGCTCCTCAGCGAGGGTTGGCGGCAGCAGCGGGCCCACGCAGCGCACGTACTGCTCCACGCCCAATCGCCCTCGCTCCGCCCGGACCTGTTCGGCCAGGACCAGGGCGCAGGTCAGGGGATTCGGGGGCGGCGAGGGCGGCCCCGCGGGGCAGTCGGGTCGGTTTTGATTCATAAATCCATTCATACCTCCATTCTATGCGCCCCTCCCCTCCCTTGCCACAGAGCATCCTTTTGGGACCCGGTGCATAGACTGATAGCAAAGGGGGTGATCCCAACGACGCCAGAGGAGATGGAACGGTTTTTGCAGCAGCGGCAGAACAGCGGCGAGGACGCGCTCATGGACGAGCTCAAGCGCATGACGAAGGAGCAGGAGCAGGCGGGCGAGATGTCCCCCACCCGCATGGAGGAGATCTACCAAACCCTCTCCCCCTTCCTCACCGACCGCCAGCGGGAGAAGATGCGAGAGGTCATACGGCGATTGAAGGAATAGAGGCCATGCAGGCAGCCGCACAGCCGGTAACGGTTGCGCTTTACGTTGCGCTTTTTCAGAATCTATGGTAGTATCAGTCAATACTACTTTTTGAGGGCAATATGCAAAGCAAAGAAGTCTGGGATCTGTATACCGAACGGCGTGAACCGACAGGGTTGTATCATATACGCGGAGAAGAAATCCCTGAGGGGTATTATCATCTTGTCGTTCATGTGTGGATCAGAAACAGCAAGGGCGAGTATCTGATTTCCCAGCGAAACGCAGATCGTCCCATACACCCTCTGAAGTGGGAATGTGTAGGCGGTTCTGCGTTGAAAGGAGAGGACAGTCTGAGCGCCGCCCTGAGGGAAACGCGTGAAGAAGTTGGTTTATCTCTTTCTCCTGAAAGCGGAAAACTGATATGTTCTACGACTGGAAGGGTAGTAGATGGTGTCAGGTTTTCAGATATTGTGGACGTATGGCTCTTCGAGTATGATGGCCCTGTGTGTCTGGAAAACGCGACGACGTCTGAAGTGGCTCAAGCCCATTGGATGAGCAAAGAACAGATAAAGGTCTTGTTTGACGCCGGCATGTTTGTGAACACCCTTGGATACTTTTTTGATACAAGCGGCCTGTAAACGCTGTTCTAATTATGAAATCTATCGAGGCGACAAAGGCGTAACAGTTTGTCATCGGTGTGAATCTTTTGTCGGCAGCGGTTTTCCGCCCTTTACGGGGGCGGATTTTTGTGGTACACTTGCATATTGAAAAAGTATGCGGCGGCATACTGCCACGAAAGGTATAGGAACTGAATGGGATTTTTAGATAAACTGCTGGGCAACACCAGCGAAGCGAAGCTGAAGAAGATGCGGCCGGTGGTGGCGAAGATCAACGATGTGGAGCCCCGGTACCAGGCCATGACCGACGAGGAGCTGCGGCAGCAGACGGCCCTGTTCAAGGAGCGACTTTCTAAGGGCGAGACATTGGACGACCTCTTGCCGGAGGCCTTCGCCGTGGTGCGGGAGGCCGCCGTGCGGACCGTGGGCATGCGCCACTTCGACGTGCAGCTTTTGGGCGGCATGGTCCTTCACCAGGGCCGGATCGCCGAGATGAAGACCGGCGAGGGCAAGACGCTGGTGGCCACCCTCCCCGCGTATCTCAACGCGCTCACCGGCAAGGGCGTCCATATCGTCACGGTCAACGACTATCTGGCCAAGCGCGACGCCCAATGGATGGGCAAGATCCACCGCTTTTTGGGGCTCACCGTGGGCTGCATCGTCCACGACCTGGACGCTGACGAGCGCCGGGCGGCCTACGCCTGCGACATCACCTACGGCACCAACAACGAGTTCGGCTTCGACTACCTGCGGGACAACATGGTGGTCTACAAGGAGAACATGGTCCAGCGGGAGCTCAATTACGCCATCGTGGACGAGGTGGACTCCATCCTCATCGACGAGGCCCGTACCCCTCTCATCATCAGCGGTCAGGGCGAGGAGAGCTCCGACATGTACCGGGAGGCGGACAGGTTCGTCCGCAAACTTACCCGGGGCGAGGACATCAAGGATATCAGCAAGTCCGACCAGCTCATGGGCGTGGAGCAGGAAGACAGCGGCGACTACATGTGCGACATCCGCCGCCGCACGGTCCAGCTCACGGCCCAGGGCATCGAGAAGGCCCAGAAATACTTCAACGTGGAAAACCTGTCGGACGTAGAGAACACGGAGCTGAACCACTACATCAAGCAGGCCCTCCGGGCCCACTCCCTGTTCACCCGGGACAAGGATTACGTTGTCCAGGACGGCCAGGTGCTGATCGTGGACGAGTTCACGGGCCGGCTCATGATCGGCCGCCGGTACAACGAAGGCTTGCATCAGGCCCTGGAAGCTAAGGAAGGCGTGAAGGTGGAGCGGGAGAACAAGACCTTGGCCACCATCACCTTCCAGAACTACTTCCGCATGTTCCACAAGCTGGCGGGCATGACCGGCACAGCCAAGACCGAGGAGGACGAGTTCACCGCCATCTACGGTCTCGACGTGGTGGAGGTCCCCACCAACAAGCCCTGCATCCGCCAGGACATGGCGGACGTGGTCTACACCACCGAGGCGGGCAAGTTCAAGGCCGTGGTGGACGAGATCGTGGCGGTCCACAGGACCGGGCGGCCGCTGCTGGTGGGCACCATCAGCGTGGAGAAGAGCGAATACCTGTCCGACAGGCTGAGCCGGGCGGGCATCCCCCACCAGGTGCTGAACGCCAAATATCACGCCAAGGAGGCCCAGATCGTGGCCCAGGCGGGCAAGTTCAACGCGGTGACCATCGCCACCAACATGGCGGGCCGCGGCACGGATATCCTGCTGGGCGGCAACCCGGATTTCCTGGCCCGCCAGGCCCTGATGCGGGACGGCCTCGAAGACGATCTCATCGAGGAGGCCACGGGCCACGCGGAGACCGAGGACGAAAATATCCTGAACGCCCGGAGGAAGTATAAGGAATACTACGACGCCTTCAAGGCGGAGACCGACAAGGAGCACGAGCAGGTGGTTGCCCTGGGGGGCCTCCACATCATCGGCACCGAGCGCCATGAGAGCCGCCGCATCGACAACCAGCTGCGGGGCCGGGCCGGCCGTCAGGGGGACCCGGGCAGCACCCGGTTCTACGTCTCCCTGCAGGACGAGCTCATGCGCCGGTTCGGGGCGGACCGGATGGAGAACATCATGGCCCGGCTGAACCCCGGCGACGAGATCCCCATCGAGAACGGGCTCATCACCAAGCAGATCGAGAGCGCCCAGAAGCGGGTGGAGATGACCAACTTCGATACCCGCAAGAACGTGCTGCGGTACGACGACGTGATGAACAAGCAGCGGGAGATCATCTACGGCCAGCGCCGCCAGGTGCTCATGGGCATGGACATGCACGACAGCTTCCTGGGCATGATCGACGACACGGTGGACAGCATCGTCAACGCCTACTGCCCCAAGGAGAGCCACGACAGCGACTGGAACCTTTCCCTGGTCAGCAAGGAGATCTGCGACCTCTGCGCCGCGCCGCCCGAGGACATCTTCGCCGGCTTTGACAAGAAGCGGCCCTCGCACAGCGATTTGAAGGAGATCTGCCTGGCCTACATTGACAAAAAGCTGGCCGCCAAGGACGCAGAGCTGAAGGAGGCGGGCATCGACCTCCACGAGGTGGAGCGCGTGGTGCTCCTTCGGACCGTGGACACCCACTGGATGGACCACATCGACGCCATGGATCAGCTGCGGCAGGGCATCGGCCTTCGTGCCTACGCCCAGAAGGACCCGGTGGTGGCCTACACCAACGAGGGCTTCGAGATGTTCGACGCCATGGTGGCCCAGATCCGGGAGGAGGCCGTGAAGGGCCTCTTGCGGGTGGCGGTGCGCAAGGCGCCCGTGGTGCGCCAGCAGGTGGCCAAGCCTGTGGATACCCCCGCCCCCGAGGGGAACGCCCCCAAGAAGAAGCTGGCCGCAGAGAAGATCGGCCGGAACGATCCCTGCCCCTGCGGCAGCGGAAAGAAGTACAAGAACTGCTGCGGCAGGAACGCGAAATAATTGAGGGAGAGTAAGACGATGGTCGTATTGGACGAATACAAATTCAAGCTGGGCGAGCTCAGCAAGACCCTGGAACAAGCCAACGCGCAGATGCGCCCCGAGGAGCTGAAGACGGAGCTGAAGGGCCTTGAGGATCAGATGAGCGCCGCCGACTTCTGGAACGACGTGGACGCCGCCAACAAGGTGACCCAGCGGGTCAAGAGCATCAAGGGGAAGCTGGAGCGCCTCGATAAGCTCAACGGCAACCGGGAGGACATCCAGACCCTCATCGAGATGGCCGAGGAGGAGGATGACGAGAGCATCATCGAGGAGATCAAGACGGAGCTGGACGAGCTCGACAAGAAGGTCTCCGCCCTGCGGCTCGAGATGCTCCTCAAGGGGCCCTACGACGCCTATAACTGCGTGCTGAGCCTTCATGCGGGGGCCGGCGGCACCGAGGCCCAGGACTGGACGGAGATGCTGTACCGCATGTACAGCCGCTACTGCGAGCGCCGGGGCTGGTCCGTGAAGGAGATCGACCTTCTGATGGGCGACGACGCGGGCATCAAGTCCGTCACCTTCGAGGTGGACGGCGAGAACGCCTACGGGTATCTGAAGGCGGAGAAGGGCGTGCACAGGCTCGTCCGCATCTCCCCCTTCGACGCCAACGCCCGGCGGCACACCTCCTTCTCCTCCCTGGACGTGACGCCCATCTTTGACGACGACAGCAACGACATCAAGATCGATCCTGAAGACCTGCGAGTCGACACCTACCGTTCCGGCGGCGCCGGCGGCCAGAACGTGAACAAGGTCTCCTCCGCCATCCGCATCACCCACATCCCCACGGGCATCGTGGTCCAGTGCCAGAACGAGCGGAGCCAGCTGCAGAACAAGGAGATGGCTATGCGCATTCTGAAAGGCCGCCTGCTGGAGCTCCAGGAGCGGGAACGGGAGGCTCAGATGGCCGAGCTCAAGGGCGTCATGAAAAAGATCGAATGGGGCAGCCAGATCCGCTCCTACGTCTTCCAGCCCTACACTCTGGTGAAGGACCACCGCACCGGCGTGGAGAACGGCAACATCCAGGCCGTCATGGACGGGGACCTGGACGCCTTCATCTCGGAGTATCTGGTGCAGAGCTAAGAGGGGTATTTGCGACTTTTTCTCTTTAGGCAAAGGAGAAAAAGTCGCTCAAAAAGAGAAACTCATCCCACGAAAAAAGGGCCTGCCGTTTGGCAGGTCCTTTCAGCTTGTCAAAGCTTTGACAAGCTGAGCAGTCTGTCAGCAAAGGATGGCAGAAGCCGTTTTCTCCGACCCGAAGCTGTACTATGTACTGCGAGAGGGAGGAAAAACGGCTAATTTGCGGCAATTTTATAAAGAGAAATGGCGGTTTGCGCCATTTCTTCCTGCCAGTTTGTATTTATATTGGTTTGCCGCAAATGGTCTGCCGCCTTTTTCGACAGACTGAAAGGACCTGCCCTTTGGCAGGTCCTTTAGTTGCGTTGTGCGGTCTTTTAGACCAGCTCCAGCACCACCATGGGGGCGGCGTCGCCGCGGCGGACGCCCAGCTTGTACATGCGGGTGTAGCCACCCTTCTTGCCTTCCTGGATGCGGCCGTCGTACTTGGGGGCCAGCTCACGGAAGAGCTTCTCCACCACAGCGTGGTTGGTGCCCTTGGTGCGCTCCCGGTACTCCTTCTTGGTCTCCTTCTCCTTCTTGGGCTCGGGGATGTCGTACAGATAGCTCATGATCTGACGGCGCGCATGGAGCTTGGAAGGACGATCCTGGGGCTTCTCCTCCTTGGAGACCTGACCCTTCTCGTTGTAGACCTCTTTCTCCACCATGTCCGTGTTCTTGTATTCCTTCACCGCCAAGGTGAAGGTGATGATCTTCTCGGCGATGCTGCGGACTTCCTTGGCTCTGGTCTCGGTGGTGACGATCTTGCCGTTCCAAATGAGAGCGGTGGTCAGGTTCCGGAGCATTGCAACACGCTGGTCAGTGGGCTTTCCCAGTTTCCTGTTTGCCATTGCTGCTTCCTCCTAATTATTCTTCGTTGCTGCGCAGGGTCAAGCCGAGCTGCGCCAGTTTTTGCTGCACTTCTTCGAGAGACTTGCGGCCCAGGTTCCGGACCTTCATCATCTCGTCTTCGTCCCGCTGCACCAGCTCCTCCACGGTGTTGATGCCGGCCCGCTTCAGGCAGTTGTAGGAGCGGACGGAGAGGTCCAGATCCTCGATGTTCATCTCCAGGATCTTTTCCTTCTTGCTCTCCTCCTTCTCCACCATGATCTCCACGCCCTGGATCCGATCGGTCAGGTTGATGAAGAGCATCAGGTGCTCGGTGAGGATCTTGGCCGCGTAGCTGGCCGCCTCGTCGGGCTTGATGCTGCCGTTGGTCCAGATCTCGAGGGTGAGCTTGTCATAGTCGGTGATCTGGCCCACACGGGTGTTGTCCACGGTGAAGTTCACCTTGGTGATGGGCGTATAGATGGAGTCCACGGCGATCTCGCCGATGGGCATGTCGGGCCGCTTGTTGCGGTCGGCCACCACGTAGCCACGGCCGTGATCCAGCATGATCTCCATGTGGAGCTTGCCGTTCTCGTCCAACGTGGCGAGATGGAGCTCGGGATTGATGATCTCAACATCCGAATCGGGCAGGATGTCACCGGCGGTGACTTCGCACTCGCCCGCCGCGTCGATGATGACCTTCTTGGGGCCCTGGCTATGGAGCTTGCAAATGAGGCCCTTCAGGTTCAGGAC
>CADACQ010000010.1 GCA_902786465.1 uncultured Eubacteriales bacterium
CGTGTGCATCATCAACACCAGCCGCGGCGCCAACCTGGACGAGGACGCCCTGCTGGCCGCCCTGGAGTCCGGCAAGGTCCGGGCCGCGGGCCTCGACGTGTACGCTTCAGAGCCTGCTCAGAACAAGGCCCTTTACAGCCATCCCATGGTGTCCTGCACGCCTCACATCGGCGCCTCCACCGTGGAAGCACAAAAGCGCATCGGACAGGAGATCGTGGACATCATCACCAAGCAGTTCGATCTGTAAGCAAAGCCAAAACCAAAGGAGACCGGGAGAAACCCGGTCTCTTTTCTGTTGCATGAAACCTATCTCTTTTTCCGCCGCAAAAGCAGGAAGACGAATAGGCCACCGATCAGGACCAGGGGCGGGAGGACGAACCAAAGGAGGTTCGTGCGGCCGCCGGTTTCAGTGTTGTCCGGTTCCGGCGGGATCTCCAGCACCGGGGCTGCAGTGGCGCCGGGGGAGGGGAGGGGTCGGGTCTCCACGGTCAGGATGGGGGCGGGGGTAGGCGTGGGGTCCGGCTCCAGGCCGTATTGGAAGACGAGGGGCAGGGTGAACAGGAGCCGATCCTCGTAGTAGTAGGACACCTGGCCCGCCGGGTCCTTGGCGTGGACGGGCACGGCCGCCTCCGGCTGCTCCACCTGGACCCGTATCTCGCCGCTGCCGGACTGGAGGGCCAGCCGGGCGGGCAGGTACATGGACACCACCGCGTCGATATCCTCCACCACCGTGGGCAGGGGCACGGTCTCCGCGCCTTTCTGGACCGGATGGGAGAACTCCACAGGCAGGCCCTCGGCTTTCAGGGTGCGCACGTTTACGAGGGGGAACAGGTAGCTGTAGCCGTATTCGAAGAGGTTTTTGGCTTCCAGGAACCGGTTGGCGATGATCTTGTCGTACTTGCTGTTCTTGGTGCCGGAGGTGGAGACCTTGTCCCCCAGGAGCACACAGACCAGGGTCACGCCGCTATATCGGGCCATGGCCATGTAGGTGCGGCCCGCGGCGTTGGTGCTGCCGGTCTTGCCGCCGATGCACCAGGGATAGAGGGCGGAGACCTTCTCGTAGTCCCCGGGCTTAGGCTCGTTCACCAGCCGATCGATGTTCCGGACGGAGATGGTGCGACCCTTGGTCCGCTCCGTGATTGTATACTCTTTGGTGGTCAGCATCTCGCAGAGGGTGTCGTTCCGGGCCGCCGCTGCCCCCAGGATAGCGAGATCCCGGGCCGTGGTGTACATATCGTCGTCGTGGAGGCCCGAGGCATTGGTGAAATGGCTGTGGGTCATGCCCAGCTCCTGGGCCTTCTCGTTCATCAGTTCCGCGAAGCCGCTTTCCGAGCCGCCCACCTGCTCCGCCACGGCCTTGGCCGCGTCGCAGCCAGAGGGGAGGAGCATACCGTACATCAGATCCAGCAGCCGATACACCTCGCCCTCCTTTATGCCGATCTTGGCGTTGGCGCTGGAGAGCTTCACGGCGTAGGCAGAGATGGTGACGAGGTCGTCCATGTTGCCCTGCTCCAGGGCTACCAGGGCGGTGAGCACCTTGGTGATGCTGGCGGGGTAGGCCTTCTCGTCCGCGTTCTTTTCGAGGCCGTTGACGCTGACGGTGGGGTCGTTCCCGTAGGCCAGGATCACGTTGCTTTCGGGGAACTTCGACAGATCCGGCTTGTCCAGTGCAAAACTTGTCGGCAGTAAAACGACAAACGCCGTCACCGCGGCGACGAGGGCCGCGAGACGGCGCAGATTCTTTCTTCTTACGAACGGGTTCATTTCTGCCGATCCAGTTCGGCAGCCCGCTGCCGGGCGATGCGCTCCTGCTGCATCTTCTTCTTCCGTCGGGCGGCGGCCCGAGCCTTGCGGCGGCGCTCACGGCGAATATGGGCCATGATAAGGAAAACCACGAAAGCGATCACCGCCAGCGAAAGCAGGACGATGAGGACGATCAGGATGATCTTCTTGGTATTGCTCTCCTTCACAGGCTCCCCGGTCAGGGTGGAGGCGGCGCCCAGGAGGGGTGCACCGGCGGACACGTGGGGCTGCTGTTGGACCCCGGCGCCTGTGGTAGCGGCGGGCTCGTTGCTGAGGATGCCTTCCTTCACGCTCCGATTGGCGTAGAGATTGGAGGAGAAGAGCTTGGAATCGCCCACCTTATACTCCACCGTGCCCACCACGTCCCCCTCGTTGATGGGGGCCACCAGGGTGCCGATCTTGGTCTCGGCCATGGTGGAGATGTTTTCGGTCAGCTTGTCCATGAAGGGCTTCATGAGCTGGATCTGCTGGTTGAAATCCAGCTTGGGCGACACGGTCAGGAGCCCGCCCTCCGGGTCGTTCTTGGCCGCGTTCTGGACCTGTACGGGGAAGGACACCGGCATGCCCATGTCCACCAGGTCCTGGACCGTCAGCAGCTGGGACATTTGTTTGAAGCCATAGTCGAACATGGCGATGGCGTCCTGGAACCGCTGGGCGTTGTAGGGATCCTTGGTCTTGGCGTTCATATTGGCGGACCGGGCCAGATAGTCGGCGTCGTCCAATGTGCCGCCCAGGAGCACGGCGATCAGGGTGACCCCGCCCCGGGAGGCGGCGGCCACGAAGCACTTGCCCGCCGAGTTGGTGTCGCCGGTCTTCACGCCGATGGCGTCAGGATAAAGGCAGCTGATGGGGGCATAGGTGCCGTCGGATTCCGCGTCGATCAACAGCCGGTTGGTGTTCTGCAGGGTGATGGTATGCTGGCCGCTGGTGTCGGAGCAGGTGTAGGTGGTGGTGCTCACGATCTGCCGGAAGGTCTCGTTCTGCAAAGCCCAGGCGGTAAGGACAGCCATATCCCGGGCCGTGGAATAGTTCTTGGGGTTGTCGGCTTTGCCGTCGTCCTTGCCGTGAACGGTGGTGAAATGGGAGTGGGCCATGCCCAGCTCTGCGGCCTTTTCGTTCATCTGATTGGCGAAGGCCTTGGTGGAGCCGGCCAGCTGCTCGGCGATGGCGATGGCGGCGTCGTTGCCGCTGGGCAGCATGAGACCGTACAGCAGGTCCTTGACGGCCCACTTCTCCCCGGCTTCGATGCCCATGAGGGAGTTGTATTTTTTGTTGAAATTGACCGCGTTTTCGGAGACGGTGGCCACCTCGTCCAGCCGGCCCGATTCGATGGCCAACATGCAGGTGAGGATCTTGATGGTACTGCCCGTGGAGCACTTGGCGTCGGCGTTCTTTTCGATGCCGTAAAGGGCGGTGGTGGGATCGTCGGTGCTGACCAAAATGGCGTAGCGCTCGTGCAAGGAGTCCAAATCAAAGCCCTCCGCCTGGGCGCTGGAAGCGGGCAGGAGCACCAGGATAAAAGCGATGGCCAACAGGAAGGCGACGACATTTTTACGCATATATATACACCTCATCGGTAAAAAGCATGGCATAAGTTTACCCCCCCGACCATGCACCTGTCAATGGCAGAGATGACAAACTTTTGTGCCGGAAAGATGAACATTTTATTACCTGGGCTGGAGGCCGTTGTCGGCGTTGACGAAGCGGACGGTCATATCCTTCCCCTCGAGCAGCACCAGGGCGCAGCTCTCTACGGAGCCGCCTCGGGGCCGGGCCAGGGAGCCCGGGTTCAGGATCAGCCGCGGTCCGTCAGCGGAGAGGTCGGGCATGTGGGTGTGGCCATAGAGGACCATGTCCGCATGGACTTCCTCGCCCCGATAGAGGAGGCTGCTGTACGAATAATACTGGTGGCCGTGGAGCAGCAAAAACCGCTTCCCGCCCAGGTCCACCTGCCGCTCGAGAGGCTCCCCGGACCGATAGTCGCAGTTCCCCCGCACGGCGTAGAATGGGCAGCCGAAGAGCTTCGAGAGCTTTTCCCCGTCGCTGGCGTAGTCTCCCAGGTGGAAAAGGCAGTCCAGGGGCGCCAGCCGGTCGAAGAAGCGCCGGGCGTTGGAGATGTCCCCGTGGCTGTCGGAGAAGACGCCGATCCTCATCGGGCGGAGTTCTCCTGATCGAGAGCCTTCCTCAGGGCGTCCAGGGCGGCCCGGCGGTGGCTGACGCTGTTCTTCTCCTGAGCCGTGAGCTCCGCGAAGGATTTATGGAGGGGGGGATAGAAGAAGTAGGGGTCGTAGCCGAAGCCGTTCTCCCCGGCGGGAGCCCGGAGGAGCATCCCCTCTGCCTTGCCCTCCGCCACCAGCACGGGCCGGCCCCTGCGTGCAAGGGCGATGCAGGTGACGAACCGGCAGGTCCGCTGCTCTTCGGACACGTCCTTCATGTGCTCCATGAGCAGGGCGTTGTTGGCGGCGGTGTCGTGAGCTTCCCCGGCGTAGCGGGCGGAGTAGACCCCCGGCGCCCCGTCAAGGGCGTCCACGCACAGGCCCGTATCGTCCGCCAGCGTGGCGTCGAAAAAGCTTTTTTCCAGGATCTCCGTGGCCTTCTTCACGGCGTTGTCCCGGAAGGTAGCGCCGTCCTCCACCACGTCGATGTCGAGGCCCGCCTCCCGCATGGTCACCATCTCGTCGAAGTAGCCGGAGAGGATCTCCTCGATCTCCCGGACCTTGTGGGCGTTGTTGGATGCGATCAAAAGCTTCATGTTTTATATCTCCTTGATCCCCTTCTTCAGGGTCGCTATCAGATTCGGGTCGGGGGTGATGAGCACCGTCCGCTGGTTGGTGAAGATGACGAACCCGGGCTTGGACCCCGAGGGCTTCTTCACATACCGCCGGGGCACGTAGTCCACGGGCACGCTGGCCCCGTTTCGCTGGCTGCTGAAATGAACCGCCAGCGTGGCCGCCTCCAGCAGGGTCTGCTTGTCCGGCATGCCCTTACTGTCCACGATCACGTGGGACCCGGCGGCGTCCTTCACGTGGAGCCACAGGGCGTCGGGGGGCGCGCTGCGGGTGAGCCTATCGTTCTGCTCGTTGTTCTTGCCCACGTAGATGGAAAGCCCCGTCGAGGACAGGAACACCAGGGGCATAGACTTCGCCGCCCTGGGCTTCGCTGCGGCCTTGGTGACGGCGGGGCGGATATACCGCTCCCGGATAAGCTCCTGCCGTATCTCGGCTACATCGTCCCCGTTCTCGCAGTTGTTGAGGGCCAGCAGCTGGCTCTGCAGGTAGAGCTGCTCCTCCCGAAGCTTCCCCATCTCGCCCTCGGCGTAGGCCCGGGCGGCCTTCAGCTTCTGATACCGCTTGAAGTACCGGGCGGCGTTCTCCGGCACGGACAGGGACGGGTCCAGCCGCACCGTGACCTTCACGGGCGGATACTCGTAGTAGTTCTCCACGGCCACGGTGTCCGCGCCCTTGGGCCGTTCCCCGTGGAAGGAGAGCAGCAGCTCCCCGTTGAGCCGGAGCTGGTTTTCCTCCTCCTCGCTCAAAAGGTCGTTGGAGAAGGCGCTGATCTTGTTCTCGCACCGCTTCAGGGCGTGCTCCAGGGTGGCCCGAAGGGACCCGGTCTCCCGGAGCATGCGGATGTGCACATCTCGCTCCCGGTACCAGGCGTCGTAGCATGCCGACAGGGTGGGGAAGGGGTCGGCGTCCTCCCGGAAAAGGGGCTTGAAGGGGGCGGGGCCGATCCCCGGCACCAGGTGGGGGGCCAGCCGGCCTTCCTTCAAAGCCTGGAAGGTGTCGAACAGATACTGTCCCCGCTGCTCCTTGTCAAGGCCGTCGGGCAAAAGGAGGGTGGCGATCTGCCGGGAGACGCCCATATATCCGTTCATCAGGGCCCGGGGGGAATCCACCGCGCTAAGTTCCTCCAGGGAGGCGGCCAGGGGGTCCCGCTTCTCCTGGGGCGGCAGGGCCTCGTACTTCACGTTGGGCAGGCACACCCTGAGGGCCTCGGCCCCCACGCCGATGTGCCGGAGGCAGTCCAATATCACGTCGTTCTCGTCCAGCAGAAAGGCGTTGCCGTGCTTGCCCATGAGCTCCACCACCAGGGAGCAGACGCTCTCGTCCATCAGCTCGTCCCGGCCGGAGAAGGAGAAGCGGACGGTCCGATCGAGGCCCGCCTGTTCCATCTTCGTGATCCGGCTGCCGACGAGCCGCTTTCGTAGGAGCATGCAAAAGGCGGGGGCAGCGGCGGGGTTCTCCGCCGTGTCCCGGGTCAGGGCGATGCGCCCGTTTTCGTTATGGATGTTGACGAGGAGCTTCACCCGTCCGCAAGCCGTGCCGTGGCAGGAGAGGAGCAGCGTATCCTTGTCCGGCTGCTGCACCTTGTCCACCCGAGCGCCTAAAAGGCCTCGGGCCTCCCACAGCATAGCGTGGAGGGAAAGACCGTCCATGGCCATGGTTCATGCCTCCCTTGTCCATAAAAAACGGCCCTCTTTCAACAGGAAAGGGGCCGCACAGAATCTATACGTTTGGGGTTAATTGGCGGACGCGCGCTTGCCGGCCAGCTGAGCCTTCTTGTGGTTGGCGGCATTCTTATGGATGACGCCCTTGGCAGCTGCCTTATCGACGGTGCTCACGGCTTTGAGATAAGCGGCCTCGGCGGCTTCCTTATCCTCACCCTGGAGCGCTTCGTCATAGCGACGCAGAGCGGTCTTCAAAGCGGACTTGTCCTCGCGGTTGCGAAGATTCTCCTTCTTATTGGTGCCTGCACGCTTGATAGCAGATTTGATGTTTGCCACAGCATTTACCCCCTATAGATATTGTCCATTACACGAACTACGCTATTATACATAAAGCCTTTCAAAAATGCAAGCCCTAATTTTATCTTTTTTCAGGACTTTTCTCCTTGTGCTTTGGGGAAGGGTGGGGTATAGTGTTTTCTATAAATATATATGAGAAAGGACATCGCCATGCAGCCCATCGAGCTAAAGGATATTCTGACCTACAAGTATCTGTCGGACCCCCGGTACAACCCCTCCCGCACCCGGGCGGCCTTCGTGGTCTCCACCGCAAACGAGGCGGAGAACAGTTACGAGTCCCGGCTGTGGCTCTACGAAAACGGGGCGGTGAAGCAGCTCACCGATCTCGGCAAGGAGCGGGGGTATCGGTGGCTGGACGACGATCGGATCATCTTTCCCGCCGTCCGGTCCGCCGCGGAGAAGAAGCGGGCGGAGGCGAAGGAGCCCTTCACTTCCTATTATGTATTGGACCTGAGGGGCGGGGAGGCGCTGCCCTTCTTCACGGTGCCCTTCGCCGTCCAGGACCTGCATATTTTGGATGGGAAGCGGTTCCTGGCCGTGGGTGGATTCCATAAGGCCCATCCCGACCTCTACGCCGCGGACGAGGAAACGCGCAAGCAATTCCTGAAGGAGAAGGAGGAGAACAAGGACTACGAGGTCTTCGACGAGCTCCCCTTCTGGAGCAACGGGGCAGGGGTCGTCAACGGCCAGCGTCGGCGACTGTTCCTCATCACATTGGATCCCCTGACCGTCACGCCCATCTCCGGCCCCACGGAGGACATGGGCGGCTTCGCGGTCCTCCACGACGAGGTCTTCTATGCGGTCCAGGAACGGGGCCCGAAGATGCTCCTCAAGACGTTTACCCTGAAAGCCAGAGACCTGAATACCGGGGAGACTCGTGATCTGTTCCACACGGATTCCTTCATGCTCTCCACCCTGAAGACCGTGGGGGAGCGGCTCCTCCTCTTCGGCGGCGAGGGCAAGCGCTACGGCCTCAACGAGAACGACTACGTCTACGAGATCGACCCCGCCTCCGGCGAGCGCAGGCTCCTCAACGCGGCGGAATACAGCCTCTACAACAGCGTTGGCAGCGATGTGCGACTGGGCGGCGGCCGGGAGCAGGTGCCCTTTGGGGACAGCCTCTACCACCTGACCACCCGGGGCGGCGACGCGGTCCTCTACCGCCTGGATATGGACGGCACGGACACCCCCGTCTTCACCAAGGCCGGGGCCATGGACTGCTTCGACGTGACCGAGGGCAAAGCCCTCTGCGTGGGCCTCTACGATATGCGGCCCCAGGAGATGTACTTCTGTGATTTCGTCACCGGCGAAGCCCAACGCCTCACCGACTTCAACAGCCTCGACGACAAATACGTGGCCCAGCCGGAGCCTTTGACCATGGAGAGCGAGGGGATCGCCGTCCACGGCTGGGTGCTGAAGCCTTTCGGGTACGACCCCGACAAGCGCTATCCCGCCGTCTTCGACATCCATGGCGGCCCCAAGACCGTCTACGGCCCCGTGTTCTATCACGAGATGCAGTATTGGGCGGGGAAGGGCTACTTCGTCTTCTTCTGCAACCCCAAGGGCAGCGACGGCGGCGACAACGCCTTTGCGGATATCCGGGGCGGCTACGGGGACGTGGACTATACGAATCTGATGGCCTTCGCGGACGCCGTGCTGGCGGTCTATCCTGCCATTGATCCCAAGCGGGTCTGTGAGACCGGCGGCAGCTATGGCGGCTTCATGACCAACTGGATCATCGGCCATACGGACCGGTTCTGCGCCTGCGCCTCCCAGCGGTCCATCTCCAACTGGCTCAGCTTCTGCGGCGTGTCCGACATCGGCAACTACTTCGCTCCCGACCAGACCGCCGGGGACCTCTATAACGATCCCGCCACCCTCTGGGCCCAGTCGCCCCTGAAGTACGCCAAGAACGTGAAGACGCCCACCCTGTTCATCCACTCCGACGAGGACTACCGCTGCCCCCTGGAACAGGGCCTGCAGATGTACTCCGCCCTCGTGGACCGGGGCGTCCCGGCCCGGCTCTGCCTCTTCCATGGGGAGAACCACGAGCTCAGCCGTTCCGGCAAGCCCCTCCACCGCCTCCGCCGCCTGAAGGAGATCACGGACTGGTTCGATACATACAGCGGAGAGAAGGAATAAGAGGTGCCCATGTACGATGTGATCGTCGTCGGGGCAGGCCCGGCGGGCAGCACGGCGGCCAAAACGCTGGCGGAGAAGGGCCGAAAGGTCCTGCTGGCGGAACGGGCCAAGATGCCTCGCTACAAGTCCTGCTCCGGCCAGCTCATCCAAAAGACCCTAGACCTGGTGGAACGGTACTTTGGCGAGCCTGTGCCCCTTTCCACCATGTGCAAGCCCACGGAGAATCGGGGCGTGATCCTGACGGACGACAGGGGCAACACCTTTCGCTTCGAGCAGAGCGGACGCAACGTCTGGCGCAGCAGCTTCGACAAGTGGCTGGCCGATAAGGCCGCGGCAGCCGGGGCAGAGGTCGTGGAGGAGATGGCGGCCCTCGCCTGTGAGCAAAGGTCGGACGCCGTGACCGTCACACTGAAAAGTGGGGATCATATCTACGCCGAGCAGGCCCGGTATATCGTCGATTGCGAGGGCGTGACGGGGACGCTGAAACGAAAGCTGACGGGACAGGAACCGGAATACATCACCACCTATCAGACCTACAATCAGGGCAGCATAGCCCTGGACCCCCATTTCTTCTATGCCTGGCTCCAGCCGCTCCTGTCCCAGTACGACGCATGGTTCAACGTGAAGGACGGTCAGCTGGTGCTGGGCGTTTCCGTGAGGGACGGCGAACGGACAAATGAATATTTTGTTCGTTTCATTGCATATATGCAGGAGAAGCACGGCCTGCGCATCGAGAAGCGGTTGAAGGAGGACCGGTGGCTCCTGCATCGGGTCCGGCCTGGCTGCCCCATCGACCACGGCGTGGGGCGGGTCCTCTTTGCCGGGGAAACGGCGGGCTTCCTCAACCCCATGGGCGAGGGCGTTTCCTCGGCCATCGAAAGCGGGCACCTGCTGGGGGAGGCCATGGAGGCCCATTTCGACGATCCGAAGGCAGTCCTTTCCGCCTATGCGACCGCCGCACGCCCCCTGCAAGACTATATGAAGCGGCAATGGCATCTGGTGTCGGCTATGTCCGACGCCTTTGGAGATATGAAGATATAAGCGAGGTATATATGGTCATCTTGATCACCGGTGCAAGCCACACGGGGAAGACCTTGTTGGCCCAGCGGATGCTGGAACGGTACGGGTATCCCTATTTATCCATGGACCATCTGAAGATGGGCCTGATCCGCAGCGGGCAGACGAGGCTCACGCCCGAGGACGACGAGGCGCTGACGGCGTACCTCTGGCCCATCCTGCGGGAGATGGTCAAGACCGCCATCGAGAATCGGCAGAACCTGATCGTGGAGGGCTGCTACGTGCCCTATGATTGGCGGCAGGACTTCCCGGAAGGATATCTGGCTCATATCCGCTTCCTTTGCCTCGCCATGACGGACGCCTATATCGACGGCCATTTCGACGAGATCAAGGCTCACGGATCGGATATAGAAAGCCGCCTGGACGATTCCTTTTGCACCGCGGTCCACCTGAAGTCGGAGAACCGCAAGTACGCGGAAGGCTTCCGGGCGGCGGGGGAGGAGATCGCCTGGATAGAGGGGGACTATCTCAAAACCATAGAGACGCTACTGAATTGATCGTGAGGAGGGCGACACCCTCCTTTTTGATTTCACAATGATGTTTCATTTCCAGGCATAGCCGTTGCTTGACAGGGATAAAATCGGTGATATAATAGGCTTCAGAAATTAGCACTCCGGTTAGTTGAGTGCTAAATATTCAACAGGAGGCAAGATAGAATGCAACTGAAACCTTTGATGGACCGGGTGGTCGTGAAGCAGGTGGAAACCGAGGAGGTCAGCAAGGGCGGCATCATCCTCACCAGCGCGGCGAAGGAGAAGCCCCAATTCGCGGAGGTCATCGCGGTGGGCCCTGGCGGCATGGTGGACGGCAAGGAAGTGGCCATGCAGGTGAAGCCGGGCGACCGGGTGGTGTACAGCAAGTACGCCGGCACCGAAGTGAAGCTGGACAACGAGGAATTCGTCATCCTCAAGCAGAACGACATCCTGGCTATCGTGAAATAAGGAGGAATTTACTATGGCAAAGCAGTTGAAATACGGCGAAGACGCCCGCAAGGCCCTGGAGAGCGGCCTCAATCAGTTGGCTGATACCGTGAAGATCACCCTGGGGCCCAAGGGCCGCAACGTGGTCCTGGAGAAGAAGTTCGGCGCGCCCCTCATCACCAACGACGGCGTGACCATCGCCAAGGAGATCGAGCTGGAGGACCCGTTTGAGAACATGGGCGCTCAGCTCGTGAAGGAAGTGGCCACCAAGACCAACGACGTGGCCGGCGACGGCACCACCACCGCCACCCTCCTTGCCCAGGCCATGGTCCACGAAGGCCTCCGGAACGTAGCTGCCGGGGCCAACCCCATGGGCATCCGCCGGGGCATCGAGGCCGCCGTCTCCGAGGCGGTGGAAGGCCTGAAGGCCCACAGCAAGAAGGTGGAGACCAAGCAGGAGATCGCTCAGGTGGCCTCCATCTCCGCCAGCGATAAGCGGATCGGTGAGCTCATCGCCGACGCCATGGAGAAGGTAGGCAACGACGGTGTCATCACCGTGGAAGAGGGCAAGACCATGAAGACCGAGCTTTCCGTGGTGGAAGGCATGCAGTTCGACCGGGGCTACTGCTCCGCCTACATGGTCACCGACACCGACAAGATGGAAGCGGTGCTGGACGATCCCTACATCCTCATCACCGAGAAGAAGATCAGCAACATCCAGGACATCCTGCCCATCCTGGAGCCCATCGCCCAGAGCGGCAAGAAGCTCCTCATCATCGCTGAGGACGTGGAGGGCGACGCCCTGGCCAACCTGATCCTCAACAAGCTCCGGGGCGTGCTGAACTCCGTGGCCGTGAAGGCCCCCGGCTTCGGTGATCGCCGCAAGGCCATGCTGCAGGATATCGCCATCCTCACCGGCGGCCAGGTCATCTCCGACGAGCTGGGGATGGATCTGAAGGACACCACCATCGACATGCTGGGCACCGCCCGCCAGGTCAAGGTGAACAAGGAGAACACCGTCATCGTGGGCGGCGCCGGCGATCCTCGGGAGATCCAGAACCGGGTGAAGTCCATCAAGGCCCAGATCGAGGAGACCACCTCCGACTACGACAAGGAGAAGCTCCAGGAGCGCCTGGCGAAGCTGGCCGGCGGCGTGGCCCTCATCTCCGTGGGTGCTGCTACGGAAGTTGAGATGAAGGAAGCCAAGATGCGCATCGAGGACGCCCTGGCGGCCACCCGCGCGGCCGTGGAGGAGGGCATCGTGGCCGGCGGCGGCGTGGCGCTGCTGAACGTCACCAAGCAGGTGGAGGCCCTGAAGGCCCGCACCACCGGCGACGAGAAGACCGGCGTGGACATCGTGCTCCGCACCCTGGAAGCCCCCATGCGCCAGATCGCCAAGAACGCCGGCGAGGAGGGTTCCGTCATCGTGGAGAACATCAAGCGCAGCAAGAAGGTCGGCTACGGCTTCGATGCCGCCGACAACACCTACGGCGACATGCTCCACAAGGGCATCATCGATCCCACTAAGGTGACCCGCTGCGCTCTGCAGAACGCCGCGTCCGTGGCGGCCATGGTCCTCACCACCGAGTCCCTGGTCTGCGACATCCCCAAGCCCGAGCCCGCGGCTCCCGCACCCGGCATGGGCGGCGGCGACATGTATTGATGTAGATACAAACTTCAAAAAGAGGAGCCCAAGCGGCTCCTCTTTTTGTCCGTATACCGGCATTGTTCACAGAACGTTCAAGGGGCAGAGGGGGCGGCACCCTTGCAAGAAATGTAAGGAATGATGTATGATACTGTCACAAAAGTATGGGAGGAAGGGTATGAACCGCCGCAAGACCCGCCGCACGTTTCAACCGAGGTTCTTTTTGTTCCTGGCGCTGTCCGTAGCGCTGGTGGTGGGCATCGTGCTGCTTTCCTCCGCCGCCGTAGACTATTATGAGGAGCGCAAGAAGCAGAGCGAGCTGAATCTGCCCGTAAGCGCCAGCGCCTCCCCGGAGGCGGGCGGCGAGGGCGGCAATCCGGGCCAGACCTCCTCTGTGGCCCGTAAGCAGCGGCTGAGCATGGACGCGAAGTATCCCGTCACCGGCAGCGACAAGGATGGCCTCGAATCCTCCGTCCGGGTGAACAACGAGGACAAGGTCCGGGATGCCGCGCCCCGGGAGATGGGGCTTTCCCTCATCAACAAGGACGCCTATACGGACATGACCGGCGTCATCACCTTCGGCAGCGGCCCCTATCGGGACAGCTTCGCCTTCGGCACGGCCACCGTCACCCTGAAGTCCATGCAGATCACCTGGCAGGCCATCGTGGGGAAGCTGGGCGAGTACGCAGGCACATCCTGGACCGGACAGCCCCTGCTGGTCAAGTGGAAGCCGGAGGTGCTGCCCACCCTGGGCGTCAGCGACGTATATAAGAACACGGAGGACTTCATCGAGGTCATCTATCCCTCCGCCGACGGCAACATCTACTTCTTCGACCTGCTCTCCGGCGGCCAGACACGGCAGCCCATCCCCGTGGGCATCTCCCTCTTCGGCACCGCTTCCCTGGACCCGGAGGGACGGCCCATGCTCTACGTGGGTGCGGGGCTCATGAAGAGGAACGCCCGGGGCACCGAGGTCAGCTACTACTACGCCATCAACCTCATCTCCAACAAGGTGGAATACGAGTTCGGCGGCCGGGACTACTTCGCCTACCGGAACAAGTGGAACGCCTTCGACGCCAGCCCTCTCATCATCAACGACACCCTGATCCAACCCAGCGAGGGCGGCGTCATCTACTTCGTCACCTTGCGGACCAAATACGACCCGGAGAAAGGCACCATCTCTATCAACCCCGGCGACCGGGTGAAGTACCGCTACACCGGCCCTAACTACAATACCAACGACAGCAGCGGCAAGCGCTGGTACGGCTTCGAATCCTCGCCCGCTGTGTTCCGCAACTACCTGTTCATCACCGACAACGGCGGGCACCTCCAGTGCATCGACACCGATACCTTGAAGCTACTCTACGCCGTGGACCTGGGGGGCGACACGGACGCTTCGCCGGTGCTGGAGGAGGACGGGGCGGCGGGGACCCTGTACGTCTACACCGCCAGCCAGACCAACGTCCAGGCGGCGGACCTGCCCGCGGGCTGGGGCTACGCCACCATGAAGAAGATCAACGCCCTCACAGGGCAGGTGGTCTGGTCCAAGGATAGGATCTCCTACGTGGGCAATGGGTCCTATAAGAGCGGCTGTCGGGCCACGCCCCACGTGGGCCGGGGGAATATCAGCAACCTTTTGATCTGCGCTTTCTCCGGGGCGGGCATCCCCGTGGTGGACGAAAGCGGCGCAGTCAGCTCCTACACCTACGGCGGCCGGCTGGTGGCCTTCGACAAGGCCGACGGCACCGTGGTTTGGTCCATCGAGACCGACGGCAGCGCGGACTACGTGTCCTCGCCTTTGGTGCTGTATACGGATCGAGGGGACGCCTACCTCATCGCCTGCGACCGGTCCGGAAAGGTGAACCTGTACGACGCGGCCACCGGGGGCATGGCCCTCTGCTCCTCCCTGGATCTGGGCGGGCGCATCGACTCCACCCCTGCGGCCTTCGGCAACTACTTCGTGGTGGGGACCACGGGCAAGGGAGCGGACGGCACGGAAACGAGCCCCAAGATTTATTGTATAAAAGTCGAATAAGCATAGAAAACCTGATGAGTTCATAGCCTTTCCCAAAAGGGGAGGGCTTTTTTATGCGCGTACTTTTGGTGGGGCAGCCCAACTGCGGCAAGACCACCCTGTTCAACCGGCTCACGGGGCGGCAGGAGCACACGGGGAACCGAGCGGGGGTCACGGTAACCTGCGCCCGGGGCCGGATGAAGGGGACGGGGGCGGAACTGGTGGACCTGCCGGGACTCTACAGCTTCACCGGCGGCGGAGCGGACGAGGCGGCGGCACGGGCGGCGATAGAAAGCGAGGCTCCGGACCTCATATTGAATGTTGTCGACAGCACCGCCCTGGTCCGAGGGCTGACCCTGACGATCCAGCTTTTGGGCCTGGGCCGGCCTGTGGCGGTGCTCCTCAATATGGCGGACGAGGCTCGAAAGAAGGGCATCCGCATGGACCATGGGGAGCTCTCCCGGCGGCTGGGGGTGCCTGTGTGGTCCATCAGCGCCCGGACGGGGGAGGGTCTGGGCTTTCCCCTGGCGGGGCGGGTATCGAGCCTTCCCGTGCCCGGCGATCAGGAGGGGCTCTTTCGTCTGGCCCGGGATATGAGCCGGGCGGTGATCCGGCAGGGAGGCGTTCGGCGGCAGGGGGCGGATAAACTGCTGCTGCATCCCCTGTGGGGCCTGCCCCTGTTCGCCCTGATCCTGGGGCTGGTCTTCCTGGTCACCTTTCAGTGGGTGGGGCCCTGGCTCAGCGGCGGCATGGAGCTGCTGACAGCCTGGGTCCGGGACCGGCTGGCGGGCACGGCCCTGGACCTGCCCCCGGTGACGGAAGGACTGTTGGGCAGCGCCGGATACGTGCTGTCCTTCCTGCCCATCATCACGGTACTGTCCCTGCTCCTGACCCTTTTGGAGGACGTGGGGTACCTGCCACGGGCGGCGTTTCTGCTGGACGGGTGGCTGAAAAAGCTGGGGCTGGACGGTCGCTGCGCCGTGCCGCTGCTGCTGGGGTTCGGGTGCACGGTGCCCTCCGTCATGGCCACCCGGACCCTAGCGGAAAACAATCTGCGGCGGCGCACGGTGCGGCTGCTGCCCTTCGTGCCCTGCTCGGCCCGGCTGCCCTTTTTGCTGCTGCTGGGCGGCGTGCTGTTCCGGGATCGGCCTGCCCGTGGCGCGCTGCTGTTCTACGGGCTCAGCATACTGATCGGCATCGGTTACGGCCTCTTAGTTCCGGCCAAATCAGCTGGCGCTTTCTATCTGGAACTGCCGCCCCTCCGGCTTCCGCGCTTAGCGAGTGTCCTCCGGGAAACGGAGAAGCATGTGGACCACTTCCTGCGGCGGGCGGGGCTGATCCTGTTGCCCACGGCCTTCCTATTATGGTGCGCCGCCCATGTGAACACCGCCTTCCATCCGGCCATGGCGGGGGAGGAGACTCTGCTCTCCGCCCTGGGGCGGCTCCTGCTGCCCCTGCTGCGGCCCCTGGGCCTCCACGACTGGCGGGCGGGGGTGATCCTTCTCTCCGGGGCGGCGGCCAAGGAGACCATGGCGTCTACGGCGGCCCTGTTTATGAGCGACGGCCTCGCCCTCACCTGGCAGCAGGCTTTGGCCCTGGGCGTGGTGGCACTGCTGCTGCCGCCGTGCCTGGGTACCCTGATGACCGTGCGGGGGGAGCTGGGTGGCCGGGAGACGGGGAAGCTGATCCTGCGGCAGGTGCTGCTCGCCTGGGCGGCGGGGGCCGTTTTGCATGGGCTCCTGCATCTTGCGACCCTGTTTCTCCGATAAAAGCGGTCAAATCCGGGAAAATCCAAAATGGTTTTGCAGCCTGGCCCTTTCACTCTTGCATTTTGGGCCTACATGGAGTAACATAAGCCATAGCATACAGGAGAGGACCATGAACCTTTTACTGACCAACGATGACGGCATAGCGTCCCCGGGCATGGCGGCCCTGATCCGGGAGCTGGCAGGGGATCACACCCTGTACGTGTCCGCCCCGGACCGGCAGCGCAGCGCCGCCGGCGCGTCCATGACCATCCGGGCGGAGCTCTACGCCACGCCCTATATCTTCCCGGACCATCCGGACGTGGCGGCCTACGCCGTGTCCGGGACCCCGGTGGACTGCGTGCGGCTGGGCTTCGGCCGCCTGTTCCCTCGGCCCGACGCGGTGATCTCCGGCATCAACCTGGGGCCCAACCGGGGCACGGACGTGCTCTATTCCGGCACCTGCAGCGCGGCCCAGGAGGCGGCGGTCCACGGCTATCCCGCCCTGGCCCTGTCCCTGGACGGCCGCCACGACAGGCCCTTCGTCCACTTCGAGACGGCGGCCAGGCTGGGGCGGCGGGGATTGGACCTGCTGAAAAGTAAACCCCTGCCTTTCGGCTGCTACTACAGCGTCAACGTGCCGGACCTGCCTTTCGACGAGCTGAAGGGGGTCCGCTACGGGCATCTCGGGAAGGTGCTCTACGAGGCGGCCTACGAGGAGCGAGGGGCGGAGGACGGTCGCCTGATCTATTACGAGTGCGGCGGCCGCATCCCCAACGACGACGAGTTCCGGGACACGGACGAATACTGGCTGGAACGGGGCTACGCCACCGTGACGGCCCTGGGCTACGACTGCGCCGTCCCCCTGACCGGGGCGGAGGAAGAGACCATAACGGCACCATTGAAAGGCATATGACCATGAACAATCTGCTGAACGAGATCCAAAAGCGACTGCCGGGCCTGTCCAAGGGCCAGCAGCGCATCGCCAACTTCATCACCGCCTCCTACGAGCAGGCGGCCTTCATGACCGCCGCCAAGCTGGGCGAGACCGTGGGCGTGTCCGAATCCACCGTGGTCCGCTTCGCCTACGCCCTGGGGCTGGACGGATATCCGGCCCTCCAGGATCGGATGCAGGAGATGGTCCTGGGCCGGTTGACCTCCGTGCAGCGGGCCCAGCTGGCCTCCGGGATCAAGAGGAACGAGGTGTTCAAGACCGTCCTCAACACCGACATGAACTCCATCCGCACCACCATGGAGATGGCGGACGAAGGGCAGTTTGAGGAGGCGGTGGAGACCATTTTGAAGGCCCGGAAGGTCTACGTGCTGGGGCTTCGGTCCGCCATGCCCCTGGCTATGTTCCTGGCCTACTATCTCGACTACATCTGCGGGAACGTGATCACCTTTTCTGCCAACATCCAGGATCTGCGGGAGACCATGGTCCGCATGGACGATCGGGACGCCTTTATCTGCATCAGCTTCCCCCGGTACAGCACCCGCACCGCCGAGGCCATGGCTTACGCCAAGTCCCGGGGGGCCAAGACCATCGCCCTGACGGACAAGCTGGATTCGCCCATCGGCGTCATGGCCGACGTGGTCCTGCTAGCAAAATCCGACATGGCTTCCTTCGCCGATTCCCTGACCGCGCCCCTTTCGGTCATCAACGCCATCATCGTGGCCGCCGGGCTCCAGAGCGAGAAGGAGGTCCAGGAGCACCTTAGGGAGCTGGAGAACGTGTGGAACCGGGATCAGGTCTACCTGACCGACGGAGGGGACGGGAAATGAGCCTTTCCGTAGGGGTCGTCGGCGGCGGGGCGGCGGGCCAGATAGCGGCCGTTGCGGCGGCCCAAAATGGCCACAGGGTCACCCTGCTCGAAAAGAACGAAAAGCTGGGGAAGAAGCTGTACATCACCGGCAAGGGCCGCTGTAACGTGACCAACGACGGGGGCAGGGACGGGTTTTTCTCGAGCGTGATCCGCAACTCCCGCTTCCTCTACAGCGCCTACGCCGCCTTCAGCGAGCGGGACATGATGGCCTTTCTCGAGAAGAACGGCTGCCCGGTGAAGGTGGAGCGGGGCCAGCGTGTGTTCCCCGCGTCGGACAAGTCCAGCGACGTGCAGAAGGCCCTCGATAGGGCCCTGAAGGCCGCCGGGGTCAATATCCGCCTAAACACGGACGTGCAGGAGATCCTGACAGAAGATGGGGTCGTATGGGGCGTTCGCACGGACCGGGGCCGGGAGCCCTTCGACCGGGTGATCCTGACCACCGGGGGATTGAGCTACCCGTCCACCGGCTCCACGGGGGCGGGGTTCGAGATGGCCAAGGCCCTGGGGCATACGGTGACGCCGCTGTACCCTTCGCTGGTACCTTTGGAGACGGTGGAGAGCTGGCCCTTCGCCCTGTCCGGCATCACGCTGAAGAACGTGCGGCTCACGGCAAAGAAGGGCGGCAAGACCATCTACACGGAGCAGGGGGAGATGCTGCTCACCCATTTCGGCGTATCTGGGCCCCTGGTGCTCACCTGTTCCGCCTACATCGCCGAGGACCCGGCGGGGACGGCCCTATCCATCGACCTAAAGCCCGCCATCCCGGAGGAGGAGCTCCACGCACGGCTCCAGCGCCTGGTGCAGGAGAACCCCAAAAAGGCCGTGGGCGGGGCCTTCTCCGGCGTGCTGCCCACCCGGCTCCTGGACGCGGTCTTCGATCAGGCCCGCATCCAGCCCTGGGCTCCCGCTTCCTCCTTCACCAAGGAGCAGCGGCAGGCCCTGGTCAGCGCGTTGAAGGCCATGCCCCTGACCGTCAAGGGGGCCCGGCCCTTCTCCGAGGCCGTGATCACCCGGGGCGGGGTCAGCGTGAAGGAGGTCAAGCCCTCCACGCTGGAATCCAAGCTGGTGCCCGGCCTGTACCTGGCCGGAGAGATATTGGACGTGGACGCCTTCACCGGCGGCTTCAATTTACAGATCGCCTGGTCCACAGGCGCATTGGCAGGAGGCAGCATATGAACTTTACCAACGGCATCGCATTGGACGGACCCGCCGGGGCGGGGAAGAGCACCATCGCCAAGATCATCGCAAAGCGGCTGGGGCTGCCCTATCTCGATACCGGCGCCATGTACCGGGCCATGGCCCTGTGCGCCCTTTCCGAGGGCGTGTCCCTGACGGACGCTGAAAAGGTGGACGAGCTCTTGAACCGGACGGACATCAAGGTGGTCTATAAGCCGGACGGCCAGCACGTGCTGGTCAACGGCGAGGACGTGACGGGCCGCCTCCGGGAGGAGGAGATCGGCAAGGGCGCGTCCCTCATCAGCAAGCTCCGCTGCGTTCGGGACAAGTTGGCCGGCATGCAGCGGGACATCGCCCACCAGACCCACGCGGTCCTGGACGGCCGGGAGATCGGCACCTTCGTGATCCCCGAGACTCCCTATAAGTTTTACGTCACCGCCACCGCCGAGGAACGGGCATTGCGCCGGGTCCGGCAGCTGGAAGAGAAGGGGGAGACGCCGGACTATGAGCTCATATTGAAGGACATCCTGGCCCGGGACTATCAGGACAGCCACCGGGACTACGCCCCCCTGAAGCAGGCGGAGGACGCCGTGCTCATCGACACTACCCACATGACCATCGACGAGGCCGTGGAAGCAGTCCTCACGGCATTGGAGGCGAAGTAGATGCTGTATTGGTTCGGCAAGATCATCATTGTGCCCTTCTTCTGCCTTATCTTCCGGCCCAGGGTGGTGAACTGGAAGGGGCTCAGGTCCAAGGGGCCGGTCATGTACCTCTGCAACCACTTCTCCCTGGCGGACGCGGTGGCCCTCGCCGCCATGAGCCCCCGGGGCATCCGGTTCATGGCCCTGGAAAAGCTGTTCGTCAAGCCCCTGCCCAACGCCTTCTTCCGGAGCCTCAACATGCTCCCGGCGGGGGAGGGCGGCGGATCCCATCTGGGGCCGGTGAAGCGGGCCATCGCCCTACTCAACGAGGGGTACGCCTTCGGCATCTTCCCCGAGGGCCATCGGTCCCCGGTGTACACGGAGATGGACGCCTTCGAGAAGGGGGCCGCCTTCATCGCCCTTAGGGCCAACGTGCCCATCATCCCCGTCTACATGGATCCCCTGAGCTGGAAGCGGATGAAGTTTCGGATGGTGGTGGGGGAGCGGATCATCCCCGAGCAGGTGAAGGCGGAGTGCCCCGGCCAGAAGCCCGTGGACGCTTTGGCCGATCGGATCGTGGACACCCTCAACACCCTTCGGGTGGAGACGGAGGAGTTGATGCCCCCCCGGCAGAGGCGGAAGGTATGAGGGTCGTCGTGGCGAAGAACGCCGGGTTCTGCTTCGGCGTGCGCCGGGCTGTGGACATGGCCCGGCGGGAGGCGCGGGAGCGGGGCCGAGTGTACACCTGGGGGAAGCTGATCCACAACGAGGGCGTGGTAAACGACCTTATGGCCGAGGGCATCCTGCCCGTGGACAGTCTGGAGGGACTCGGAGCGGGGGACACCCTGATCGTCCGGGCCCACGGCGCGCCCCCGTCCCTGTACGAGGCCTGTGAGCAGCGGGGCATCCGCACCGTGGACGCCACCTGCCCCTTCGTAGAGCGCATCCATCCCATCGTCCGGGCGGCGGTCCAAGCGGGAATCCCCGTCTATATCGCCGGGAAACGTACCCATCCCGAGGTCATCGGCACCGCCGGCTGGGCCCGGGGCAAGGCCGTCATACTGGAGAGCGCGGAAGAGGCGGAGAAGGCGACCGCCGGTGAAAAGGGTTGCCTGGTGGCCCAGACCACCCTGTCCGAAAAGACCTTCGAGGAGATCGTACAAGTGCTTCGGCGGCGCGTCCCGGATCTGGTGGTCCACAACACCATCTGCCGCACCACCCGCACCCGGCAGGAGGAGGCGGAGGCCCTTTCCAGGCGCTGCACCAAGATGTTGGTGCTGGGTTCCGCCGGCAGCGCCAACACCCTCGCCCTGGCGAATTTGTGCAAAATGCACTGTGCGGACACCAAAATCATAGAAAATATCGGCAAAATTCCTCTTGAATTATTCAAATTGGATGATATAATAGGGTTGGTCACAGGCGCATCGACGCCAGACCCCATGATTAGGGAGGTTATACAAGGAATGAGCGAACTCGAAAAGACGACGATTGAGACCAATGAAGCGGAAGCTCCCGCCGAGGTTGTCGCCGAAACCACTGAAAAGGCCGTTGAAGAAGCTGTAGTCGCGGCCGAAGAACCCGTTGTCGCTGCCGTGGAGAAGGCTGAAGAAGTCGTCGAGCAGGCAGAAGAAGCCGTTGAGCAGGTCGCCGAGGAAGCGGCCGCTAAGGCAGAAGAGACCGTGGAAGCCGTCGTGGAAGAAGTGAAGGAAGCAGCCGCCCCCGTGAAGGACGCCGCTGAGGACTTCCAGCAGGCTATCGACAGCTCCATCCGCCGGATCCGCCCCGGCCAGATCGTCACCGGTACCGTCATCGGCATCACCGACAGTGAAGTCCTGGTCAACGTGGGCTACAAGTCCGACGGCTACATCCCCCGCGCTGAGTTCTCCACCGATCCCGAAGCCGAGATCGACGTGAAGGAAGGCGAGGAGATCGATGTTGAGGTCGTCAAGGTGAACGACGGCGAGGGCAACGTGCTTCTGTCCAGGAAGAACGTCCAGAGCAAGAAGTTCTGGGACGATCTCATGGCGGAGGAGACCGAAGGCAAGACCTTCGAGACAGTGGTGAAGGAAGTCGTCAAGGGCGGTCTGATCGCCGAGATGGAGGGCGGCGTCCGCGCCTTCATCCCCGCTTCGCACGTTTCCACCAAATATGTCGAGAACCTGAGCGAGTACGTGGGCAAGACCGTGAACGTGAAGGTCCTGGAGATCGACAAGCAGCGCAAGCGCATCGTGGCCTCCATCAAGCAGGTGCTTCTGGAGGAGGCCGCCGCTCGCGAGCAGGCCAAGTGGGATTCTCTGGTGGTCGGCAGCAAGGTCCACGGCATCGTCCGTCGGATCACCGACTTCGGCGCCTTCGTGGACATCGGCGGTCTCGATGGTCTCGTCCATGTGACCGACGCCGCATGGGGCCGGGTCAAGCATCCCTCCGACGTGCTCAGCGTCAACCAGGAGGTCGAAGTGCTGATCCTGGGCGTGGACAAGGAGAAGAAGCGCATCTCTCTCGGCTACAAGCAGCTGCAGCCCAAGCCCTGGACCATGGCCGGTGAGAAGTACCCCGTGGGCTCCATCGTGGAGGGCAAAGTGGTCCGCATCGTTCCCTTCGGCGCCTTCGTGGCTCTCGAGCCCACCATCGACGGCCTCATCCACATCTCTCAGGTGGCCACCCGCCGCATCGAGAAGGTGGAGGACGAGCTGAAGGTTGGCGACATCGTCCGCTGCAAGGTCCTGGAGGTCAACCCCGAGGCCAAGCGCATCTCTCTCTCTCGGAAGGAAGCCACTCTGGAGGAGCATCCTGAGATCGCCGAGCAGATCGCCGCGGAGAAGGCCGAGAAGGAGCGCATCTATCAGGAGCGGAAGGCCGCCCGTGAGAATGCCGCTCAGAACGCCGCCGAGCGCAAGCCTCGCCCCGAGCGTCCCGCCAGCAGCGAGCGTCCCGCGGGTGACGATCGTCGGGAGTCCCGGCCGGATCGCCGCCGCCGCAACAGCGAGGATGGCGACTACGAGCTGCCCCCGGTGACCAGCACCACCACCAGCCTTGCCGACCTGTTCGCCGGTTTCAAGACCGAGGAGTAAGGTCCATAGGACATAGGATCAAGCAGACGCTTTCGGGCGTCTGCTTTTTCGTGCATCATGTGAGAAAAACCGGCAGGCTTTCCTTGACATGAAAGGACCGAAAGCCTATAATATACGTGGATTATAAGGGTGTTTATGCGCCCAAGTAAAAAACAGGAGGATTATGGTATGGCAAAGACCATGACAATCGACGGGAACACCGCTGCAAGCCATGTGGCTTACGCATTCTCTGACGTTGCCGCAATTTACCCCATCACCCCTTCGTCTCCCATGGCGGAGGTGGCCGATGAATGGGCTGCCAATGGCAGGATCAATCTCTTCGGCCAAAAGGTCCGCATCGCTGAGATGCAGTCCGAGGGCGGCGCTTCCGGCGCAGTCCACGGCTCCCTCAAGGGCGGCGCGCTGACCACCACCTTCACGGCCTCCCAGGGCCTGCTGCTGATGATCCCCAACATGTACAAGATCAGCGGCGAACTGCTGCCCGGCGTGTTCCACGTGTCCGCCCGGGCCCTGGCCACCCACGCTCTGTCCATCTTCGGCGACCAGAGCGACGTCATGGCCTGCCGTCAGACCGGATTTGCCATGATCGCGTCCGCCTCCGTCCAGGAGGTCATGGATCTGGCGCTGGTCACCCACCTGTCCGCCATCAAGGCGTCCGTGCCCTTCGTCCACTTCTTCGACGGCTTCCGCACCTCCCATGAGGTCCAGAAGATCGAAGCCATCGACTATGAGGACATGGGCAAGCTCCTCGATTACGACGCGGTGAAGAAGTTCCGTGAGCGGGCGTTGAACCCCGAGCATCCCCATCTGGGCGGCACGGCGCAGAACCCCGATATCTACTTCCAGAATCGCGAAGCGGCCAACAAGTACTATGATGCCGTCCCCGCCATCGTGGAGGACTACATGGAGAAGGTCAGCGCCCTCACCGGCCGTCCTTACCATCTGTTCGACTACGTGGGCGCCCCCGACGCGGACCGCGTGGTGGTCATCATGGGCAGCGGCGCCGACGTGGCCGAGGAGACCATCAACTACCTGAACAGCAAGGGTGAGAAGCTGGGCCTCATCAAGGTCCGTCTCTATCGTCCCTTCGTGGCCGACAAGTTCCTTGAAGCCATCCCCGCCTCCTGCAAGAAGCTGGCCGTCATGGACCGCACCAAGGAGCCCGGCTCCCTAGGCGAGCCCCTGTACACCGACGTCTGCACCGCGCTCCGCGAAGCCGGTCGGAACGACCTGGTGGTCGTGGGCGGCCGCTACGGTCTCGGCAGCAAGGAGTTCAACCCCACCATGGTCAAGGCCATCTACGACAACCTGGCGGCGGACGAGCCCAAGAACCACTTCACCGTGGGCATCATCGACGACGTGACCAACCTGAGCCTGCCTCTGGGCCCCACCGTCAACGCGGCCCCCGAGGGCACCATCTCCTGCAAGTTCTTCGGCCTAGGTTCCGACGGCACCGTGGGCGCCAACAAGAACTCCATCAAGATCATCGGCGACCATACCGACATGTACGCGCAGGGCTACTTCGCCTATGACTCCAAGAAGTCCGGCGGTCTCACCGTGAGCCATCTGCGCTTCGGCAAGACCCCCATCCAGAGCCCGTACCTCATCGACAGCGCGGACTTCGTGGCCTGCCACAATCCGTCCTACGTGACCAAGTACAACGTGGCGAGCGGCATCAAGGAAGGCGGCACGTTCCTGCTGAACAGCCCCTGGACCCTCGCTGAGATGGAGGAGGAGCTGCCCGCTTCCCTGAAGAATGCCATCGCCAAGAACCATCTGAAGTTCTACAACATCGACGCCATCAAGCTGGCCCAGCAGGTCGGCATGGGCGGGCGCATCAACACCATCATGCAGGCC
>CADACQ010000011.1 GCA_902786465.1 uncultured Eubacteriales bacterium
CTTCTGGGCGTTGACCTTGACGCCGGGGCCCATGGTGGTGGAAGCCACCAGGCTCTTGATGTAGGTACCCTTGGCGGCGGCGGGCTTGGCCTTGATGATCGCCTCCATGAGGGTGGTCAGGTTCTCGTTCAGCTTCTCGGGGCCGAAGGAAACCTTGCCGATGGGGCAGTGGCAGATGTTGGTCTTGTCCACACGATACTCCACCTTACCGGCTTTGATGTCCTTGATGGCCTTGGCGACGTCCATGGTCACGGTGCCGGACTTGGGGTTGGGCATCAAGCCCTTGGGGCCCAGGATACGGCCGATGCGGCCGACCACGCCCATCATGTCGGGGGTAGCCACGCACACGTCGAACTCGAACCAGTTCTCCTTCTGGATCTTCTGAACGGTGGCCTCGTCGCCGATGTAGTCAGCGCCGGCTTCCTCAGCCTCGTGGGCCTTGTCGCCCTTAGCGAAAACCAACACGCGGACGGTCTTGCCGGTGCCGTGGGGCAGGACCACCGCGCCACGAACCTGCTGGTCAGCGTGACGGGAGTCGACGCCCAGACGGACGGAGACTTCCACGGTCTCATCGAACTTGGCCTTGGCGGTCTTGCAGACCAGCTCCATGCTCTCCATGGGATCGTACTGCTTGAGACGATCGACGAGGGCAGCGCTTTCAACGTACTTCTTTCCGTGCTTCATCGTATTGCCCCCCTCTTAGTCCACGATGGTGACGCCCATAGAACGGGCGGTGCCCTCGACCATGCTCATAGCGGCTTCCAGGGAAGCGGCGTTCAGGTCGGGCATTTTCAGCTCCGCGATCTCCTTGACCTGGGCCTTGGTCATGCTGGCGACCTTCTGCTTGTTGGGGACGCCGGAAGCATGCTCCAGGTTGCAGGCCTTCTTGATAAGGACCGCGGCGGGAGGGGTCTTGGTGATGAAGGTGAAGGAACGGTCGGCGTACACCGTGATGACCACGGGGATGACCAGACCGACCTGGTTCTTCGTGCGCTCGTTGAATTCCTTGCAGAAGCCCATGATGTTCACACCCTGGGAACCGAGGGCGGGGCCTACCGGGGGGGCCGGAGTGGCCTTGCCGGCATTGATCTGCAGTTTGACATAACCGGTGATCTTCTTTGCCATTGCTGTTTCTCCTATCTAAAGATTTTTTGCTGCCCGCCTATCCAAAAAGGCTTTCGCCTGTTGGATCAGAGTTTCTGGACCTGGATGAAATCCAGCTCCACAGGGGTGTCCCGGCCGAACATGGACACGGTGAGCTTGACCTTCTGCCTTTCGGGGTCCAGCTTCTCCACCCGGCCGATGAAGTTCTCCAGGGGACCGGAGACCACGCGCACGTTCTCGCCTACCTCGATGTTGAGGATGATGGGGATGCGCTCCACGCCCATGGCCGTGACCTCCTCGTCCGTGAGGGGCACGGGCTTGCTGCCGGGGCCCACGAAACCGGTGACGCCGCGGGTGTTGCGTATCACGTACCAGGCCCGGGGGTTCATGACCAGCTCCCGGCTGACGCCGCCGCCGCGCTCCGCGGGGCGCTCCTTCTCCACCACGTCCACCAGCATCTTCACCATGACGTAGCCGGGGAAGACCTTGCGGGTCGTGGTCTTGCGCTTGCCGGTGGGCAGGATCTCGATGGTCTCCTCCGTGGGATACTTGACCTCCAGGATGATGTCTGCGAGGCCCGCGTTCTCCACGGACTTTTCCAGGTCCTCTTTTACCTTATTCTCGTAACCGGAATAGGTATGGACCACATACCACTTGGCTTCCTGCTGGCTCATGAGCTTACTCCGCCGTCTGGCTGGTGCTGGTGCCAGCGCCGGTCAGCGTGGCAAGGCCCTTGACGCCCGCGGAAAAGCCCAGATCCAGGAGCCAGATCACGGCGGACATGGCCAGCACGACCACGAACACCATGGCGGTATGCTTCACAAGGTCGCTGACGGACAGCCAGGTCAGCTTCTTGACCTCGCCCATCATCTCCTTGAGGTACTGCTTCAGGTTCAGCCTGGCCTTCTTGGCGGGCTTTGCGCCGGTGGCGGCTTTCTTTTCCACTTCTTTAGCCATGGGGAACCTCTTTACTTCGCTTCCCGATGGAGGGTCTGCTTGCGGCAGAACCGGCAATACTTGTTGAACTCCAAACGATCGGGATCGTTCTTCTTGTTCTTGAAAGTATTGTAATTCCTCTGCTTGCACTCGGTGCAGGCCAACGTGATCTTAACGCGCATGGTATTTCTCCTTCTCGTGGTATTCCATCAAAAACAAGCCCCCTGTGGGGGCACCTTGCATACATTACCACAGGGGAACGGTTTTGTCAATCAAAATCTTTCGGTTTTTTCGGATTTTTTGGCCAGTCGCCCGGTTCGGCGACGGAAGACAGCATACCACGTTTTTTCCCCGGTTGCAAGGGCAGGATTCACGGTTTGTTCATGGAAAATACGCGTTTATCTGGCCTTTGCGGTGTATGCTCTTCCTATCAAATCCAAGGAGCGATGGGCTATGAGCGAATCTAAAGCCATATTGGAATACAACGATAAGGGCGTGACCCTCTGGTCGCTGCGGTACCCCGGGGCCTTCGCCCGGGGAGAGACCGCTGCCGAGGCCGTCCGCAAGCTCCCCGCCGCCTGCCGCCGCTACCGGCTATGGGCCAAGCTCCCGATCGAGGCGGACGCCGCCGGGGACGAGCAGGTCCGCTGCACCCGGAAGATCAAGGTGGACGCCCCCGTGGAGGAGGGCTTCACCGCGGCCCTGTTCCCGGAGGAGAAACTGGCCCTGGACATGGCCCGCTACACGTCCCTCAAGACCCTGTGCCTTATTTCCGCCCGGGATCTGGAGGCCCTCTTCGCCTCCATCCCCCAGAAGGACCGGGCGCTGCTGAAGTCCCGCAGGACCGTCTACGGCAAGGTGCCCGTTACCGCCCGGGAGATGCTTTCCCACGTGATCGAGGCGCAGCGGACCTGGTCGACCCTGTTCGGCGTGGACTTGGGCGAAAGCCAGGGGCTGCTGGCGGACCGGAAGCGGCTCTTCGGGGGGCTGGAGCGCCAGCCGGGGTATCTGGACGGCCGGCTCGTCACGGGGCCTGACGGGGAGCTGTGGACCCTCCGCAAGCTCCTGCGCCGCCTCCTCTGGCACGACGCCCTCCACGGCCGGGCCCTCTACCGCAAGGCCGTCACGTTCTGGCAGAAGGAACGGATCAAAAACCCCTTCGGCTTCACGAAATAAGCAAAAAGATGGGCAAATACATATAGGAAATTCCGCCGAAACGTGATACAATATTTTTAAATCCTGTTTCGGAGGTTTATTATGATCATCCTGCTCGCCGCCGCCGTGCTGCCGGCCGCCTTTTTGCTGTATCGGGTCTATCAGATGGACACCATCGAGAAGGAGCCCTGGTCCATCCTGCGCAAGCTCCTGCTGTGGGGCGCCCTCAGCGGCATCCCCGCCGCCCTGGTGGAGAGCTTGCTCACGGGCGTAGTGCAGAACCTGCTCGAGGAGGGCACCCTGCTCTACAACTTCGTCTTCGGCTTCATCGTGGCGGCTTTGGTGGAGGAGAGCTTCAAGTTCTTCTTCCTCTATAAGTTCACCTTCAAGAGCCCCCATTTCAACTACCGCTTCGACGGGGTGGTCTACGCCGTGTTCGTGTCCATGGGCTTCGCCATTTTGGAGAACATTCTCTATGTCTTCCAGGGGGGCCTGGGCGTGGCTATTTCCCGGGCGCTGCTGGCCCTGCCGCTCCACGCCGCCTGCGGGGTGTACATGGGCATCGCCTACGGCCAGCAGAAGGTCAACAGCCTCTATAAGCCCGCCTCCTTCGGGAGCGTGGCCCGGGCCTGCCTGCCCGTGCCCATCCTGATCCATGGGTTCTACGACAGCTGCGCCTTCTCCGCGGAGAAGTATCCCATCTTCCTCCTGGTCTTCGTAGTGTTCGTGATCCTGGTGTTCATCCTCACCCTGCGGCAGCTCAAGAAGGCGTCCCAGACGGACGCTCCCGTCGGGGAGGTGACCCTCTGATGCGCGCGAACATCCCCCTCAACAACGACTGGCAGTTCGTCTTCACCTGCACCGACGAGTTCCTCCGGGGAGAGGTCCCCGGCGAACCGGTGCGTCTCCCCCACACCGTCAAGCTCCTGCCCTGGAAGTGCGCCCGGAAGGAGATGTACGAGACCGTCTGCGGCTATTCGAATACCATCTTCGCCGACCCCGCCTGGGCGGGCAAGGAGGTGCGCCTCGTGCTGGACGGGGCCTCCCAATACCCCGAGGTGTTCCTGAACGGCGAACCCGTGGCCCCCGAATGGGAGGCCCACTGCGGGTACACGGCCCAGAGCTTTCTGCTGGAAGGGCTCAAATACGGCGAGGAGAACCGGCTGTCCGTGCGGCTGGACACCCGGGAGACCCTGAACCAGCCCCCCTTCGGCTACATGATCGACTACCTGTGCTATGGCGGCCTCTACCGGGAGGCCCGGCTGGAGGTCGCGGAGCTCTGCCACATCGCGGACGTGTTCCCCGTGACCCACGGGGACGGCGCTTCCGAGGTCCGGGTCAAGCTGAACCGAGCCCCCGCGGCGGGGGACGTGCTGCGGCTCGCCCTGCCGGAGCTGGGCGTGGACCTCGCCATGGACGCCCAAAGCGAAAACACATTTACCTTTACGGCCGAAAACCCGGTCCCCTGGGGCCTGGACGATCCCCGGTTGTACGATTTGACCGTCTCCCTGGTCCACGAGGGTCAGGAAGCGGATCGGCGGGCCCTGCGGGTGGGGTTCCGGGACGCGGAATTTAGGGCGGACGGCTTCTACCTGAACGGGCGGCTGGTCCATCTCCACGGTCTCGACCGGCATCAGAGCTGGCCCTACATCGGCTACGCCGCCCCCGCCGGCATGCAGCGGGACGAGGCCAACTACCTGAAGTTCGGCCTGGGGCTCAACATCGTCCGCACCAGTCACTACCCCCAAAGCCAGCATTTCATCGACCGCTGCGACGAGATCGGCCTCCTGGTATTCACGGAGATCCCCGGCTGGCAGCACATCGGCGACGAGGAATGGCAGCGGATCGCCCTGGAGCACGTGCGGCAGATGGTGCTCCAATACCGGCATCACCCCAGCATCGTCCTGTGGGGCGTGCGGATCAACGAGAGCCAGGACAACGACGAACTCTACACCAGGACCAACGCCCTTTGCCACAGTCTGGACCCCTCCCGGCAGACCGGCGGCGTCCGGTACCTGCAGCACAGCCACCTTTTGGAGGACGTGTATACCTACAACGACTTCTCCAAGGACGGCACGGGCTACGGGCTGCTGGAAAAAAAGGATGTGACGGACACGCCGGACAAAGGTTACTTGGTGACCGAGTGCAACGGGCACATGTACCCCACCAAGAACTACGACGACGAGGTCCACCGGCTGACCCACGCCCTGCGCCACGCCCAGGCTCAGAGCGACGGAGCCGTCCGGGAGGGCGTGTCGGGCTGCATCGCCTGGTGCATGTCGGACTACAACACCCATACGGACTTCGGTTCCGGCGATTCCATCTGCTACCACGGCGTATCCGACGGGTTCCGCAACAACAAATGGGCGGGCTGGGTCTACGCGAGCCAGCAGGAAGCCGACCCGGTGCTGATCGTGGGCACGGACATGAACAAGGGCGAGCGGGCCGGCAGCGTCCTGCACGACGCCTACGTGTTCACCAACGCCGAGAAGGTGCGCCTTTCCAAGGGCGGCAAGTTCATCGCGGACTTCGCGCCGGACAGGGAGCACTTCCCGGGCCTCGCCCATCCGCCGGTGCACATCGACGACTTTGTGGGCGAGCTGCTCAAGAGCGAGGAGCATTTCTCCGACGAGATAGCGGACAAAGTGAAGAAGTGCCTGTTCGCCGCCCAGAAATACGGCATGGACAAGCTCCCCCTGCGCGTGAAGATGACGCTCCTAGACCTGAAGCTCCGGCACAAGTTCACCATGGAGCAGGGCGTGGAGCTGTACAACCGATATATCGGCGGCTGGGGCCAGCAGTCGGGCCTGTGGCGGTTCACCGCCATCCGCAACGGCGAGGCCGCGGAGTACGTGGAGAAGGGCGATTACAGCAAGCCCTGCCTGGTGGCCTGGGCGGAGCGAGCGCTCCTCACCGAGGGCGACGCCTACGACATGACCCTGGTGCATCTTGAGTGCCGGGACGAGCGAGGGAACCGGATCCCCACGGCCTTCGATCCCGTCCTGCTCACCACCGAGGGACCCATCCAGGTGGTGGGGCCCCGGGCCGTGGCCCTGGAGGGCGGCGCTTTCGGCACTTTCGTGCGCACCGTGGGCGAGACCGGCACGGGGGTGCTGACCCTCTCCTCCCCCACGCTGGGCAGCTGTAAGCTGACCTTCACCGTCATCCCGGAGGTAAAATAACATGGAGTTCCGCCGATTCGAAAACGCCTATGTGATCCGCATGGACCGGGGCGAGGAGGTCATGGCGACCCTGACCGCCCTGTGCGAGCAGGAGGGCATCCGCCTCGCCTCCGTGGAGGCCATCGGCGCCGTGGATCGGGCCGTGGTGGGGCTCTACGACGTGGATAAAAAGGTGTTCCATCGAAAGGAGTTCCAGGAGCCCATGGAGCTCACCAGCCTCCTGGGCACCGTCACCGAGAAGGACGGCAAGCCTTACCTGCACCTGCACGCTACGTTTTGCGACGCGAATATGCAGACCCGCGGCGGGCACGTGAACGAGCTTCACATCAGCGCCACCTGTGAGATGGTCCTGCGGCTTTTGCCCGGCTCGGTGGGCCGCCGTCCGGACGAGGCGACGGGGCTGAATCTGTTCTCTTTCTGATTTCACATAATACAAAAGCGCCGCCCCTCGGACGGCGCTTTTTCTGCGCTTTCACCAATTCGGTTCTCCCGTTCCCAGGAACAACAGCCGATGGGCGGGAATGTCTTCAATGGGATATTGGGAGGAAAAGAACTTGTGCATGACCTGCTCGTAGGTGAGGCTGTCGTCCCCGGCAAGGACCACCGCATAGCCGGGCTGCCCGTTGGTTTCCCCGGAGAGGGTCAGCAAAAAGGGGAACGGCTCGTCCCGCATGTCGAACCCGTCGGAGAAGAAGGCCCGGTACTGGCCGTCCCGGAAGAAGACGTCTATGAGACACATCTCCTCCCCGAAGAACTCCGCCACCCGGACACCGGCCGCCTTGCCTTCGCCGGCCCTTTGCAGGAACCGCTGCCAGACCGTGCCGTTCTCCTGGATCGCCAGATCCTCCAGGACTACCCAGCCGTAGAGCCTGGCCGCCTGGCGGGTATACCCCTCCTCCACCCAGTCGAAGCCCGTATAGTTCCCGCCTTCGTCCAGCGTAAAGGATACGGGCCGCCCCATGCAGCCCGTCAAAAGCAGTATTACCAGCAGGATAGCGAGGGCCCTACCCTTCATGGGGCAGCTCCTCGGTATAGAGCATGTCGTGGGAGATGCTGCCGTAAAAGAGGCGGCTGATCTCGGCGTGGTCCCGGGTCTGCCCCAGTATCCACATGAGCTTGGCCACCACGGCCTCGGTGGTCATATCGTAGGCCTCCAGCACGGGCAGGTCCTGCTTGAGCTTGTGGCCCACCCGGTACACGGTGAGATCGCTCCCCTCATTGGGCACCTGGGTGGTCATGACCACGGTCTTCCCCGCCAGCACGCCCCGGCGGATGGCCGCATAGAACCGGCTGCCCTCGCTGGGCACGCCGCCCACGCCGAAGCTCTCCACCACCAGGGCGTCCTTGCGGCGGAGCATGTAGGAAATCACCTCCGGCCCCATGCCGGGGATCAGCTTCACAAGGCCCACGCTGTCGTTGAGCCTGTGGCTGAACACGGGGGGCTTCTGGTAGTTGAGGTAGATATACCGCAGCACCCGCCCCTCTCGGACGGAAGCGAGCTCCGGGTAGTTGATGCTGGAGAAGGCGGAAAAGCTCTTGGACCGGACTTTCCGGGCCCGGGTGCCCAGGATCACGGACCCGTTGAACACGATGACCACGCCGCAGCTCCCCGGCGAGCAGGCGTAGGCGAAAGCGTCCAGCAGGTTCACCTGGGAGTCCGTGTTCTCGGAGTGGATGGGCTTCTGGGCACCCGTGAGCACGATGGGCTTGGGCGAGCGCCGCACGAGATAGCTGAGGGCCGCCGCCGTATAGGCCATGGTGTCCGTGCCGTGGGCCACCACGAAGCCGTCGTACTCGTCGTAGTGCCGTTCGATGGCCCCGGAGATCACCAGCCAGTCGGCGGGCGTCATGTCCGTGCTGTCCAGGTTCAGGACCTGGATGGCGTGGGGCTCGCAGATGTTCTTCAACCCCGGGACGCTCTTTAAGAGCTCCTCCCCGGAGATGGTGGGCGTGAGCCCGCTGTCCGTATTTCCGGAGGCGATGGTCCCCCCGGTGGCGATCAACAATATCTTCTTCATGGTTGTAGTATAGCGGAATCCCGGGCTTTTTGCAAGAAATACGAGAAAAAGAAAATCTCCCGCGAACGGGAGATCGATTCTTTTGGTTGTGGGGTTGGAGTGGTTCAGAGGGGAACTTACATGCCGTACCGCTTCTTGAAGCGATCGACCCGTCCGCCGCTGTCCACCAGCTTCTGCCGGCCCGTGAAGAACGGATGGCACTTGCTGCAGATTTCGGTTGGATATCTTTCTTCATGTATTATCACTCCTTTGTCGTGTAATGCATTACCGTTTGCCATTATACCATGGCGAATCGAAAATGCAAGCACTTTTTTCAGGAAATTTTGGTCAATTTCCGTACCGGTTCTGGCTCGAGAGAGAGTAGCCCTGGTGCTCGTAGATCTTGATCCAATCTTTTAGCTTCGCCAAGAACTCCTCGTTGGTGGCGGTCTTGGCCATCATGGGCACCACCTGCTCCGTGACCTCCGTGGTGCCGCCCCCCGCCAGGAACTTGCGGAGCATGTACACACCCTCCAGCTCCGTCTTGCTGAGCAGCAGCTCCTCCCGCCGGGTGCCGGACTTGTAGATGTCGATGGCCGGGAAGACCCGCTTTTCGGCCAACTTCCGGTCGAGATGGATCTCCATGTTGCCGGTGCCCTTGAACTCCTCGTAGACGATGTCGTCCATGCGGCTGCCGGTCTCCACCAGGGCCGTGGCGATGACGGTGAGGCTCCCGCCGCCCTCAATGTTCCGGGCTGCGCCGAAGAACCGCTTGGGTTTATGGAGAGCGCCGGGGTCCATGCCGCCGGACAGGGTCCGGCCCGTGGGCGGGATCACCAGGTTGTAGGCCCGGGTGAGCCGGGTCAGGCTGTCCAGGAGGATCACCACGTCCCGCCCCTGCTCCACCAGGCGCATGGCCCGCTCCTGGACCATTTCGGCGATGCGGGTGTGGTGCTCGGGGAGCTCGTCGAAGGTGGAGTAGACCACCTCGCCCCGGATGCAGCGCTTCATCTCCGTGACCTCCTCAGGCCGCTCGTCGATCAAAAGGACCATCAGGTGGGTGTCCGGGTAGTTGGCGGAGATGCCGGCGGCGATCTGCTTCAGGAGCGTGGTCTTGCCTGCCTTGGGCTGGGACACGATCATGGCCCGCTGGCCCTTGCCGATGGGGGCGATGAGGTCGATGAGCCGGGCGGACAGGCTGTTGCTCTCCCCCGCCGTCTCCAGGGTGTACCGCTCGTTGGGGAAGATGGGCACCAGCTCCTCGAAGGTCTTGCGGCGAGCGTTCTCGTCGGGCAGGAGGCCGTTGACCTTGTCGATGTACATGAGGGCGTCGAACTTGTCCCCCTCCCGATGGGGCCGGGCCCGGCCCTCCACGTAGTCGCCGGTCTTCAGGCTGAAGCGGCGGATCTGGGTGATGGAGAGGTAGATGTCCTTGGGGCCGGAATAGTAGTTGTTCATGCGGAGGAACCCGTACCCGTCGGGCAGCACCTCCAGCACGCCCTCCGTGGGGGGGCAGTTCTCCGTTTCCAGCATCTTGGGCACGGCGGGGTTGGCGGTGCCGTACTCCTGGTTATAGTAGGGCTTCTCCTCCTCGCCGGTGGCGGCGGGCGGATTGGCGGGGGCGGCGGGACGGCTGGCCCGCTGCTCCTGGCCGTTCTGGTTCGTATAGCGGCGCTCGCCGTTGGTAAAGCTGCTGTAGTGGCGGTTGACGCCCTTCTGATAGCGGTTGGATTGGGCGCGTTCGTTCCGGCGATGGTCCTTCTCCCCGGCTTCCTCCTTCCCCTCCGCCTTGGGGGCTTCCGGGGCGGGCTCCTGGGGCTTCTCCGGGGCGGGGGCCTTGGCCTTCTCCGGGGGCTGCTTCCGCTGCCGGTCGTTCTTCCCCTTGGGGGCCGGTTTGGCCGCCGCTTCCGGGGCGGGCTTCTCCTCCACCGGTTCCGCCTTTTGGGCCGCCGGGGCGGCGGGCTTCTGGGCTGCCGCGGCCTTGGTGGGACGGCCCCGCTTCTTGGGGGCGGGGGTCTCGCTCTTGCCGGAAAGCATCTCGATCAGCTCGTTTTTCCGATATTTGCCTACGTTTTTCACGCCCAGAGCCTTCGCCATGGTGCGAAGCTCCGCAAGGCCTTTTTCCTGCAGTTCATCAGGAGCCATTTGCTTCCTCCAAAGAAATATGGATTTGTATTTGTGGGATGGTCGAACAGACGGAATCGATCTCGTATGGCTGTATTGTAGGGCTTTGGACCCATTTTTGTCAAGGCATTTTGCAAAATCAGTGCAAATCATCCCCCTTCTCTCCCCCTTTGCGGCATACCCTCGGGGACGGGCACATAGGCTGTTGACAGGAGGTGGACCTATGGATAAGACCGGAACCCTGGTGGAGTACGTGCCCGACGCCCATCAGATCGTCGTCGAGGGCCAGCGCCACGCCCGCATCACGGGGGTAGTGGACGTAGAGAGCTTCCACGAGGAGGAGGCCGCCATCCTGACCGAGGCGGGCATGCTGATCCTGTCGGGGGAGCAGCTCAAGCTCACCCGGCTGGACCCGGACAGCGGCCAGGTCATCGTGGACGGGCGGATATTGTCCCTGGAGTACGAGCAGCCCGCCGCCAAGCGAAGTTTCTTCAGCCGCATCCGGGGATGATCCGGGACGTGTTCAGCCAGCCCCACCAGGCCATGGTCATGCTGTTCTTCGGCCTGGTCGGCGGGCTCGGGTACGAGCTCGTGCGGCTCCCGCGCCTTAGGGCCGGGCGGGTCGGGGCGGCGCTCTGGGACCTCCTTGCCCTGGTGCTGCTGCAGGCGTGCCTGCTTTTGGGGCTCATGCTGTCCACCCGAGGGGAGGTCCGGCTCTACGGCCTGGTCCTGTTTTTCGGCGGCATGGCCCTCGTTCGTTGGGCGTTTCGGCCCCTGTTCACAGAAATACTCCAAAAGATACGCAAAAAACTGTTCCCCTCTTGCTGAAAGTCTGCTATACTGCTTTACGTGAAAAAACGTGCCCGCAAAAAAAAGGTTTACTTCAAGCCCATACACTTTCTCCTGCTCCTGGCGGTGGACGCGGTGATCCTGGCCGGCGTCATCATCCCCCAGCGCACCAACCGGGAGAACGCCCAGCTGCTTCTCGAGCAGAAGCGGTCGGAGCTGAACGCCATCAAGATCGAATACGAGCGGGAGCAGGCGAACCTGGATTATATGCAGACCGACGAATACAAGCTCCAGCAGGGGTCCGTCCGCTACGGCTGGCACTACACCGACGACTCCATCATCCTGGACGAGGACGACGCGTCCCTGGCGGGAGGCAGCCAATGAGCGCGCCCGTGGCCGTACTGGATATCGGCAGTAACTCCGTCCGCTTCGCCATATTGGAGCGGGGTCAGGAAGGCGCTTTTTTTGTGCCCGGCGGGCGCAAGGAGATCTGCACCACCCGGCTCGGGAAGGGGCTCGACAAGACCGGCCGCCTCTCCCCCGTCTCCATGGCGGAGACCGTCAAAGCCTGCCGCCTGTTCTGCGACAAGGCCCAGGCTGCCGACGCCCGGGCCTACGCCTACGCCACCAGCGCCGTCCGGGACGCCTCGAACCGGCAGGAGCTGCTGGACGCGCTGAAGGCCGCCTGCCCTGAGATGCAGGTGTTCCTGCTCTCCGGCGAGGAGGAGGGGCGTTTGGCCTACGAGGGGGCCATGGGCGGCCAGGCGGGGACGCTGTTGGACATCGGCGGGGGCAGCGCCCAGGTGGTGACGCCCACCTGGTCCGTCAGCTTCCCCACGGGCTGCGTCCGGGCCCAGGACCTGTGCCCGGAGGACGCCCTCGAACGGATGCGGGACGTCATCTACACCTGGCTCAACGGCCGCGTCACTCTGCCAGGTTCTGCGTCGGCGCCCTTCGTCGGCGTGGGCGGCACCATCACCACCCTGGGGGCCCTGCTCCTGCAGCAGGAACGCTACGACGGCAGCCAGCTCTCCACCCTTCGGATCACGCCGGAGCTGCTCAATGCGCTTTTGCAGCGGCTCTCGGCCCTGGGGGACGAGAAGCGGGCCCAGATGCCGCTGCTTATCCGCCGCCACGATGTGATCCTCCAGGGGGGCCTGATCCTCAGCTGGCTCATGGAGAACCTGTCCATCAAAGCCCTGACCCCCACGGACCGGGGCGGCATGGAGGGCTTCGCCGGCTGGCTCTTTGAGAAGGGGATCGTATAAACGATTTCTTTTGTTCCTTTTTCTCTTCAGGAGAAGAGAAAAAGGAACCGAAAAAGAGAAGCCAAGAAATATAAAAAGACCGCTATGGAACACATCGGTTCCGTAGCGGTCCTTCTTTTCTGTGTGAGTTATTCCTCGTCCTTCTTGTCGGGGATGTTGATCTCGATGGGCTCGTTGCAGTTGGGGCAGATGAGCCCGTCAGGATTGTCCAGCATATCCTCGTCGAAGTAGATGGTCTCGCCGCAGTTGGGGCAGACGACCTCGAAGAAATCATCGTCGTCGTCCACGTCCTCGTCCTCGTCGTCCTCGTCCTCGCCGTAGAGGATCTCATCGTAATCGTCCATGTCATCGTAGATCTCGTCGATGGAATCGTTGAGTTCCTCAATGGCATCGTCGTGATCGCTCAGCTCCTCCGCGATGGAATCCAAAGCGTCGATGATGGCGTTGAACAGCTTCTTCTGCTTGGCGTCCTCGATCTCCAGCCCCTCCATGAGGCCGTCCAGATACGCGACCTTTTCCGAAATCCTGCTCATATGCTCCTCCTTGTTTCCTTTGGTGTTACTATGGCTTAGATGCGCTCCATGTATTCGCCGGTACGGGTATCCACGCGGATCTTGTCGCCCTGGTTCACGAACAGGGGCACGGCGATGTGGTAGCCGGTCTCCAACACGGCGGGCTTGGTGGTGCCGGTGGCGGTGTCGCCCTTGAAGCCGGGCTCGGTGTCGGTGACCTCCAGGACCACGAAGTTGGGGGCCTGGACGGCGAAGGGGGAACCCTTGTAGGAACGGACGGTGACGGTGTCGTTCTCCTTGATGAAGTCGATAGCGTCCTCCACCTGCTCATGGTTCAGGGGGATGAGATCGAACGTCTCGCTGTCCATGAAGTAGTAGAGATCGCCGTCGGAGTAGGAATAGGTCATCTCCTTGGTCTCGATGCGGGCCTCGGGATACTTGTCCGTGGGGCTGAAGGTGCGCTCCAGCACCGCGCCGGTCATCGCGTTCTTGAGGCGGGTACGGACGAAGGCCGCGCCCTTGCCGGGCTTCACATGCTGAAAGTCCACAACGGACCAAACGTTGCCGTCGATCTCGACCGTGGTGCCTTTACGAAAATCGCCTGCCATTACCATAGTTTTCTTTTCCTCCCTGTAATTACTGGTTTCGTTCTGTATGTTATATGGTCAATCCACGCTGAGAAGCTCTTTCGTAGAGCTGACCAGGTCGATCTTTCCCTCTTTCGTGACGACGCAGCAATCCTCGATGCGCACGCCCAGCTTCCCTTCGATGTAGATGCCCGGCTCCACCGTGATGGTCATGCCCTCCTCCAGCGTCCACTCGCTGGCGGTGGAGGCGTTGGGCGCCTCGTGGATCATGAGGCCGAAGCCGTGGCCAAGGCTGTGGCCGAAGGTCTCGCCGTAGCCCTGGGAGGCGATGTAGTCCCGGGCGATGGCGTCCAGCTCCCGGCCGGTGATGCCCGCCTTCAGGGCGTCCAGGGCCTTCTGCTGGGCGGTGCGGACGATGTCGTAGATCCGCTTGGAGAAGTCGTCCACCTGGCCTACGGCGAAGGTCCGGGTCATGTCGCTGTGGTAGCCGTTGAAAACGCAACCATAGTCCAGCACCACCAGATCCCCCTTCTGGAGCCGACGGTCCCCGGGGATGGCGTGGCACATGGCGCCGTTGGGGCCGGAGCCCACGATGGTGTCGAAGGAGGGGCACTCGCTCCCCAGCTTGGCGTTGATATAGTCCAGCTCCGCCGCCACTTCCTTCTCGGTCATGCCGCTGCCGATGCGGGTCAAGAGCTGCTTGAAGCCCTCGTCCGCCATGTTCTGGGCCCGCTGTAGGCTGGCGATCTCGTCCGCCGTCTTGATGAGCCGGGGCTTGTTCATCTCCTCGGAGAAGGGGACGAACTCATAGTCCAGCGCCTTGTACTTCTCAAAGGTGGCCACGGTCATGGTGTGGTTTTCAAAGGCCACCCGCTTGCAGCCGTCTTCCTTCAACAGCCTGTCCACCGTGGGGAGCAGGGCGCCGCGGCCCACCTCCACCACGTCAAAATCCGGGCTCTGTTCCTTGGCCTGGATGGTGTAGCGAAAATCCGTCAGGAGCGATGCATGGGCGCCGGTGACGACCAGAGCCGCCTCATCGCTGGTGAAGCCGGAATAATACCGGATGGCGGTGAGACCGGTGACCAGCGCCGCGTCCAACCCGTTGTCGCCCAGGAGCTTGCGCAGCTTTTCCACACGCTCTTTCATGCCTTGATTCCTGTCCTCCCTGCAAAGTCCTACCCAAAATGTCATTGTATTATACCATGGTGTTTCACATATCACAAGTCTTTTTTTCCGGGGCCGCTCTCCTCCTCCAGAAGGGCCAGCCGGAGCTTCAGCACCGCCTTCTTCTCGATCCGGGAGATGTAGGACCGGGAGATGCCGATGCGGTCCGCCACCTGCTGCTGGGTCAGGGGTCCTTCCCCTGAAAGGCCGCAGCGCAATGACAGCACCAGCTTCTCCCGCCGCCGCAGCGTCCGGGCCATGAGGGCACGGAGCCGCTCCCCCTCCAATCGGCGGCTCACCTCCTCGAAGAGCTCCGAGCCGTCGGTGCCTACGAGATCCAGCACCGTCCGCTCGTTCCCCTCCCTGTCCCGACCCAGGGGCTCCTCCATGGACACCTCCCCCACCAGCTTCTTCTCCGTCCTCAAGCTCATGCGGATCTCGTTCTCGATGCACCGGGAGGCGTAGTTCGACAGGCTCCCCTTGTCCGGGGAGAAGGTGTCCACCGCCTTGATGAGGCCGATGGTGCCGATGGAGATAAGGTCGTCCAGCTCCCGGCGCCGACTTAGCTTCCCCCGGGCGGCGTACTTGCCCGCGATATGGGCGCAGAGCCGGAGGTTGTGGAGGATCAGCCTATCCCTTGCCCCTTCGCTCCCCGCCCGAAGCTCCTCCAGGGCCTGCCGCTCCTCCGCCGGGTCCAGGGGCTTGGGGAAGGAGGCGCTCTTCACGTACCCGGCGAAGAACAGCCCCCGCAGCAGCTCCAGCAAAAACAACAGCATAGCTTCACCCCCTACGGGATCAGGCTATGCTGTGATTCGACAAAATATCCCTTCGCTTGCGCCAAAGGCGCCAATTCAGCTCCACCGCAGGCGCTTACTCCCAGAACGGGGAATACTTCAGCACGTTCTGCTGGTGCTCCTTGTAGGTCTTGCTGAACACCAGGCGGTTGGTCTGCTTGGGGTTCATGTTGCAGAAGTAGAGATACCCTTCGCTGAGATACTCCTCCGAGGGGTAGAGAGCCGCCTGGATGGCCGCCCGGCCCGGGTTGCAGATGGGCCCCACAGGCAGGCCCTTGTTCCGGTAGGTGTTGTAGGGGGACACGGTGGAAAGCTCCGTATCCGTGAAGGTGTACTTCTTCACCCCCAGGGCGTAGGATAGCGTGGCGCAGGATTCGAGAGGCATCCCCTGCCGGAGCCGGTTGTGGAACACCGCCGACACCCGGGCGAAGTCCTCGTCCGCCGCGGCCTCCTTCTCGATCATGGAGGCGAGAGCGATCACCTGATCGGTGGTCAGGTTCAGGGACCGGGCCCGCTCCGCGTCCTCCTCGGAGAACACCACGGCGAACCGGTTCAGCATCTTCTTCAGGATGTCCGCGGGGGCCGCGTCCTCATAGACCTCGTAGGTGTCGGGGAACAGATACCCCTCCAGGGCGTAGCGCCGGTCGGAGGCGTTCTGGATCCCATCGAGATACCCTGCGGACAGGAGCGTGCCGTCCTTGCAGAGGGCCAGGAACTCCTCCTGCTCCTCCAGGATGCCCGCCTCATAGAGGGCCTGAGCGATCTCCGCCGCCGTGTAGCCCTCGGGGATGGTGAAGCGGGTGACCCGCCGGGCCTCGTTCCCGGCGCAGAGGATGTTCACGATCTCGGGGATGGTCATATTCCGGGAGAGCACGTAGGTGCCCGCCTTCAGGGCGTGGGCCTTGCCCGTGAAATCCACGTACACCTTGAAGGAGGCGGTGCTGACGATGAGCCCCGGCTCGTCCTGGCCTCGGACGTTGTAGAGAATGGAGGCGATGCGGGAGGCGGAGGAACCGGAGGGGATCACCACCTGGATGGGGGTGTTGTCCTCCGCGTCCACGGGGTAGACGAAATGGCTCAGCACGTAGCGGATGGCCCCGATCATGGCGAGGGCCACCAGGCCCAGGCTCAGCAGGGCCGCCGCGATGGGGCGCAGTATCCGCCATACCTTTTCCCGGCGCACCGCCACCGGGTCCTTCCATTGAGTCATGCTATCTCCCCCACTCGGAAAAGTCTATCCCGACGCCTCGTGCGATGGCGTCGTAGGTGTCCGTCAACAGCTTGTTCAAACTATACTCCGCCAGCAGGAAGTCGGCGGCATCCGGGGAAAACTGCAGCAGCTCCGCCAGCTTTTTGAGTTCCTCTTCCTCCGTCCCGGCCTCTCCCCCGGCCATGCGCCGGGCCTGGACCGTCATCTGCAGCTTATGGAAGCGCTTCAGGAGGGCGGCGGTCTGCTCGTCCGCCAGGGCCTTCTCCTTGGCAGCAACATAGGCTTCGTATTCTTTGCTGCGGCGGATCTCGGCCGCCAGCTCCTTAGCCAAGGTCTCGATCATAGGTCTCTCCCTCGATGACGATGGGGATGATGAGGGGCGTCCGCTTGGTCCGGCTCTTGAAGAAGGACTTGAGCTTGCTCTTGACGGCGGCCTTGATGTCGCCGTAGTTGGCCTTATTCTCGGTTTCGAACCGCTTGACCTCGGGCGCGATGATCTCCGCCGCCTCGCCCATGAGCTCGTCCGATTCCTTCATGTACACGAACCCCCGGGAGATGAGCTCCACCGGGGCGATCTCGCGGCCTGTCTCCTTGTCCACGGAGATCACCGCCACCACCAGGCCCTGGCTGGACAGCTCCCGCCTGTCCCGGATGACCGCGTCCTCGATGCTCTTGCTGCCGTCCACCATGACGGCGCCCGAGGGCACCTCCCCGGCCTTGGCCGCGCCCTTCTTGGTGAAGGTCACCGCGTCGCCGTTGTTCAGCACGAAGATGTTCTCCTCCGGGATGCCCATATCCAGGGCCAGCCGGCCGTGGGTCATGAGATGCCGGAACTCCCCGTGGGCGGGGACGAAGTATTTGGGCTTGGTGATGTGGAGCATGAGCTTGAGCTCCTCCCGGCAGGCGTGGCCGGACACGTGCACGTCCGCCATGCGGTCGTAGACCACGTAGGCTCCCTTCTCGAAGAGGCCGTCGATGACCCGGCCCACGCCCACCTCGTTGCCGGGGATGGCGGAGGCGGAGATGATGACCGTGTCGCCGAAGCCGATGTTGATCTTGTGGGAGGCGTTGGCCATGCGATAGAGACCGCTCATGGGCTCGCCCTGGCTGCCGGTGGTGATGATGCAGACCTTGTCGTCGTGGAACTTGCCAAGGTCGTCCACCTTCACGATCCGATCCTGGGGGATGTGCATGTAGCCCAGGTTCTGGGCGTAGGCCACGATCTGCTCCATGCTCTTGCCCGCGAAGCAGATGACCCGATCGTGCTCGATGGCCACGTCCGCCACCTGCTGAAGGCGATAGACGTTGCTGGCGAAGGAGGCCACGATGATGCGGCCCTTGGCCAAATCGAAGTAGTGCTCGAAGGTCTTGCCGATCTCCCGCTCGGACTGGGTATACCCCGCCCGCTCCACGTTGGTGGAGTCGGAGAGGAGGCACAGGACCCCCTTGCTGCCGTAATACGCCAGGCGATTGATGTCGATGGGCTGGCCGTCGAGGGGTGTCAGATCGATCTTGAAGTCGCCGGTGTGGAGGATCACCCCCAGGGGCGTGGTGATGGCCAGGGCCACCGCGCCGGGGATACTATGGCTGGTCTTGATGAACTCCACCTTGAAGCAGCCCAGCTCTACCGTGTCCCCGGGCTTCACCGTATTCAGCGTGCCGGTGACGTGCATCTCCTGGAGCTTGTGCTCGATCAGGGCCACGGTCAGATCCGTGCCGTACACGGGGGCGTCGAACTTCTGCAAAGCATAGGGCACGGCGCCGATATGGTCCTCGTGGCCGTGGGTGATGACGAAGCCCCGGAGCTTCTCCCGGTTCTCCTCCAAATAGGTCATGTCCGGGATCACCACGTCGATGCCCGGCATATCGTCGTCCGGGAACGCCAGTCCGCAGTCGATGACCATGATGTCCTCCCCGTACTCGAGGAGGGTCATATTCTTTCCGATCTCGCCCATGCCCCCCAGGGGGATGAGCTTCAGTTTGTTTTCTTTCTTTCTCATTCTCTTTCCTATGTAACGGCCGCCCGCCTCCGCGGGAGCCGTCAAAATTCAGTATTATTCTATGGTGGGAGACAGCAGCGCCTTCTTCTCCCGGACCATGGCGAGGGCCCGTTCCGACAGGAACAGGTTCTTTTGCTGCTTGCCCTTGAAGCGCCGGCCCGCGGGGGCCATGATGCCGAAGGTCACGTTCATGGGCTGGAAGTCGTGGCCCACGTACTCCGCCACGTAGTGGCCCAGGGCGCCAATGGCTGTCTGGTCCGTGAAGTCCACGGGGGCCTTGCCCAAAAGCTTTTCATGGAGGGCCAGGGCGGTGAGAAGGCCGCTGGCGGCGCTCTCCACGTACCCCTCCACGCCGGTCATCTGCCCGGCGAAGCACAGCAGGGGATTGGTTTTCAAGGAGTAGTCCCAGTTCAGCAGGCCCGGGGAGGGCAGGAAGCTGTTCCGGTGCATGACCCCGTAGCGCACGAACTCCGCGTGTTCGAGGCCCGGGATCAGACCGAAGACCCGCCGCTGTTCGGGAAACTTCAGGTTGGTCTGGAAGCCCACGATGTTGTAGAGGCGGCCGTCCTTGTCGTCCTGCCGCAGCTGGACCACGGCGAACGGCATCTTCCCCGCCACCTCCAGGCCCACGGGCTTCAGTGGACCGTAGGCCAGGGTCATTTCGCCCCGCTTGGCCATGACCTCCACGGGCATGCAGCCCTCGAAGACCCGGGGGGTCTCGAAGGAGTGGAGCTCCGCCGTCTCCGCCTCGATGAGGGCGCGATAGAAGGCGAAGTACTCCTCCTTGGTCATGGGGCAGTTGAGATAATCCTCCCCCCGTCCGTAACGGGAGGCGGCGAAGACCTTGGAAAAGTCCAGGCTTTCCTTGGTGACGATGGGCGCCGCCGCGTCATAGAAATGGAGGGGCTGCCCCACCAACGCGGAGATGCGCTCGTAGAGGGCGCCGGAGGTCAGAGGGCCCGTGGCGATGACGCAGGGAGTATGGGGGATGTCCGTGACCTCCCCGGGGATATAGGTCAGGTTAGGAAGGTCCAGGAGCCGTTTCGTCACCAGCTGGGTGAACCCCTCCCGGTCCACGGCCAATGCGCCGCCGGCGGGGACCCGCGTCTCGTCGGCGCAGCTAAGGATCAGGGAATCCAGCGTCCGAAGCTCCTCCTTGAGGAGCCCCACGGCGTTCTCCAGCCGGTCGGACCGGAGGGAGTTGGAGCAGACCAGCTCCGCGAAGGTGTCCCGCTGATGGGCGGGGGACCGCTTCTCGGGCTTCATCTCCCGCAGGGTCACGGCATGGCCCCGGCGGCACAGCTGATAAGCAGCCTCCGCCCCCGCCAATCCTGCTCCCACCACGGTAACGTTCGCCATCTTACACCTGCTCCTTTTCTTTGTCCTTCTTGCCTCGCTGGATATATCCGCAGTTCCGGTCGCCGCAGGCAATGAAGGGGCCGTTCTGACCCATGCGCTGGACCAGGATGCCGCCGCACTTGGGGCACTTGCCGGGCACGGGCTTATCCCAGCTCACGAAATCGCAGGCGGGGTAGTTGGCGCAGCCGTAGAAAATCTTGCCCTTCTTGGTGTGGCGCTTGAGGATGTCCCCGCCGCACTTGGGGCATTGGACGTCCAGCTTCTCCACCAGGGGCTTGGTGTTCCGGCATTCGGGGAAGTTGGGGCAGGCCAGGAACTTGCCGAACCGGCCCGTCTTGATGACCATCATGGCCCCGCACTTGTCGCAGGGCACGTCGGACACGGGATCGGGCAGTTTCACCTTGTCGATGTTGGCGCCGGCGGCCTCCAGTTCTTTGGTAAAGGGGCCGTAAAAATCTGATATGACCTGCTGCCAGGGGACTTCGCCCTCCTCCACCTTGTCCAACTTCTCCTCCATGTCAGCAGTAAAATCCACGTCTACGATGTCGTTGAAGTTGTTCTTCATAAGCCGCGTGACCAAGAAGCCCAGATCCGTGGGCAACAACGATTTCTTCTCCCGAAGCACATAGCCTTTTTCAACTATGTTGGTGATGGTGGGCGCGTAGGTGGAGGGGCGGCCGATGCCCTTCTCCTCCAGGGTCTTCACCAGGGTGGCCTCGGTGTACCGGGCGGGGGGCTGGGTGAACTTCTGCTCGGGGGTGATGGCCTTAGGCTCGAAGCTGTCCCCCTCGTGGATGGGCGGCAGCTGGACCTCCTTCTCCCCCTGGTCGTCCCGGCCCTCGGTGTAGATCACGGTGAAGCCCGCGAACAGGGTCCGGACCCCGGCGGACTTGAAGGTGACCCCGTTCACGTCGAAGGCGGCGGTGGTGGTCTCCAGGACCGCTTCGCTCATCTGGCTGGAGAGGAAGCGCTCGTAGATCAGCTTATAGAGCTTGTACTGCTCGGCGCTGAGGCTGGCTTTCAGCTCCTTGGGGCTGTTCTTCAGGTCCGTGGGCCGAATGGCCTCGTGGGCGTCCTGGGCGTTGCTGCGGCCCCGGTACACGTTGGGTTGGGCGGGCACGTACGCCGCCCCGTAGTTGGCCTCGATGAACGACAGCGCCGCGGCCTGGGCCTCCTTGCTGATGCGGACGGAGTCGGTACGGATGTAGGAGATCAAGCCCACGGGCCCCTTCCTGCCGATGTCCACGCCCTCGTAGAGCTGCTGGGCCACCTGCATGGTCCGCTTGGCGGTGAAGTTGAGCTTTCGGGACGCCTCCTGCTGCAGGCTCGACGTGGTGAAGGGCGGTGCCGCGTGGCGCTTCTTCTCGCCGGTCTTCACCTCCACGGCCACGAAGGGCTTCCCGTCGATGCGGCTCAAGACCTGCTTGGTCTCCGCCTCGGTGTGGAGCTCCTTCCGATCGCCCCAGTTGGTGAACTTCGCTTCGAAGGGCTTCTTGCCCTGGAGCTGGGCGGTGATGGTCCAGTACTCCTTGGGGACGAACTCGTTGATCTCCTCCTCCCGGTCGCAGATGATCCGGGTGGCCACGGACTGGACCCGCCCGGCGGACAGGCCCTTGCGCACCTTGGCCCAGAGGATGGGGCTGATCTTGTAGCCCACCAGCCGATCCAGCACCCGGCGGGCCTGCTGGGCGTCCACCAGGTCCATGTTGATGGGCCGGGCCTTCTTGAAGGAGCCCTTGACGGCGGCGGACGTGATCTCGTTGAACTCTATCCGGCACTTGCTCTTTTCGTCCAGTTTCAGGACTTCGGCAAGATGCCAGGAGATAGCCTCCCCCTCCCGGTCAGGGTCGGTGGCGAGGTACACCTTGTCCGCCTTCTTCGCTTCCTTGCGGATGGTCTCCAAAACCTCCTTCCGGCCACGAAGGGCGATATAGGAGGGCTCGAAGCCGTGCTCCACGTCCACGCCCAGCTTGGACTTGGGCAGATCCCGGATGTGGCCCTGGCTGGCCACCACCTTGTACTTGCTCCCTAAAAACTTCTCTATGGTCTTCGCCTTGGCGGGCGACTCCACGATCACCAATGATTCGGCCATGGTCTCTTCCTTCTTTTCCTACACGATAGTCGTTTGCAGGGGGTCCAGCGCGTAGACGCTCCCCGGCAGTTGCTTTATTATTCCCGAAAAAGTCAGTCCTGTCAAGGTGGGAATGAGCTCGTCCACCCCGCCGCCGCAGGTTTCCAGCAGCTCGTCCTCGTTTTTCTCCCCCGTCTCGAGGGCCTTTACGATCCGCTGCTCCAGGGGTGAGAGGTCGCTGAAGGCCACCTGCTGAGCCTCCTCCCCGAAGCCGCCCTCGCCGAACTCCTCCAGGATGTCCGATAGGCCCGTGACCAGCTTCGCCTCCCCCCGGCGGATCATGCCGTTGGTGCCTGCGCTCATGAGGTCCGTGATCCGGCCCGGCACGGCGAACACCTCCCGGCCCTGTTCGAGGGCCAGCCGGGCCGTGATGGACGCGCCGCTTCGCTCCCCCGCCTCCACCACCAGCACGCCCAGGGACAGGCCGCTGATGATCCGGTTCCGGAAGGGGAAGTTTTGGGGCAGGGCCGGCGTCTTGGGCAAGAACTCCGTGACGAGGCACCCCCGTTCGGCGATGGCGGCGTACAACTTCTCGTTGCCCTTGGGGTAGACCACATCGATGCCGCAGCCCAGCACCGCCACGGTGGGGTCCTGGGCTCCCTCCACGCTGAGGGCGCCCAGGGCGGCGTAGCCGTCGATGCCTGTGGCGAGGCCCGATACCACGGTGCCGCCGGCCTTCACCAGCTCCCGGCCGAAGGTCTTGGCCACCTCCTTGCCGTAGTCCGTGCAGCGGCGGGTGCCCACGATGGCCAAAGGGAGCTGCATGTCCTCGTTCAGATTCCCCTTGCAAAAGAGCACCGGCGGCGGATCGGGGATCTCCTTCAACAGGGCCGGATACCGGTAGCTGGAAGCGGTGACGACGCTCACCCCGTTCTTGTCCAGCCAGCGGACGTACCGGTCCATGAACCCGTCGGCCGCCGCCTCTTTGAGCCGCTTGCGGCTCTCCTCGGAGAGCATGGAAAGGCGCCCCATGCGCCCCTTCTGCACGTCCTCCCAGGCCTCCTCCAAATAATAGTATTCCTCCCGCACGGCCGAAAACTGCCGATATCGGGTGCTGGTGGCGTAGTGGAGCCACAGCTCCAGGCGGTCGGTATCGTCGATCATAGCTCGTTCTCCCCCAGGATGGACAGACTCCGGTAGCGGATGGCCTCGGCTAAATGCTTCTCCAGTATCTCGTCGGACCCGTCCAGGTCCGCGATGGTCCTGGCCACCTTCCTGAGCCGCTGGTAGGCCCGGGCGGACAGGTTCATGCGCTTAAAAGCCCGCTCCATCAGCGATTGGCAGCCGCTGTTCAGGTGGCAATAGGCCTCGATCTGTTGGATGCTCATGCGGGCGTTGGTGCGGATGCTGTCCCCGAAGCGCTCGGCCTGCCGCTGCCGGGCGGCCACCACCCGCTGGCGGATGACCTTGGATGGCTCCCCCGCCGCCTTCCCCTTCAAATCCTCGAAGGGTACGTCGCTCATCTCGATGAACAGGTCGATGCGGTCGAGGAGGGGCCCCGAGATGCGCCGGGCGTACCGCTGGATCTGGCTGGGCGTGCAAGTGCAGGCCTTGGTCCTGGAGCCCCGATTGCCGCAGGGGCAGGGGTTCATGGCCGCCACCAGCATGAAGGACGCCGGATAGGTGCAGCTGGTCCGGGCCCGGGACACGGTGACGATCCCGTCCTCCAGGGGCTGGCGCAGGCTTTCCAGCACGTCCCGATGAAACTCTGAAAACTCGTCCAGGAACAGCACGCCCATGTGGGCCAGGCTGATCTCCCCGGGCATGGCGTTGGGCCCGCCGCCGGTGATGGCGGCTGCCGACGCCCCGTGATGGGGGGATCGGAAGGGACGGGCGGCCACCAGTCATGGGCGGCAGGATGGAGGGCAGGGCCCGGGCCAGCATGGTCTTGCCGGAGCCCGGGGTGCCGGACAGGAGCAGGTTGTGGCCGCCCGCCGCAGCGATCTCCGCCGCCCGCTTGGCCGTGGCCTGGCCCTTGATGTCCGCAAAGTCCCAGGGATAGGCCGCCTCCTCGGGGACGAACACTGTGGGCGGCTGGGGCTCCATGCCCCCGTCGCCCTGCAAGAAGGTCACCAGTTGTTTCAAATTATCTACGGGGAATATCCGGACCCCCTCCACGCAAGCGGCCTCGACGGCGTTCTCCCGGGGCACGAAGAACACGTCCTCCCCCATCTCCCGGGCGGAGATGACCATGGGCAAAACCCCGTTCACCCCCCGCACGTCCCCGTTGAGGGCCAGCTCTCCCAGATACACGGCCCGGGTAAGGGGCGCCTGCTTCAGCACCCCCTCCGCTGACAGCAGCGCCAGGGCGATGGGCAGATCGTAGACGCTGCCCTCCTTGCGCACGTCCGCCGGGGCCAGGCTCACCGTCACGTGCAGGTCCCCGGGGAAGTCGAACCCGGCGTTCTTCATGGCGGAACGGACCCGCTCCTTGGACTCCTTCACGGCGGCGTCGGGGAGTCCCACCGTTTCATAGGCGTGGAGCCCGCCGGAGATATAGGCCTCCACCTTCACGGGGAAGCCGTTTAATCCCGTGAGACCGAAGCTGTTCGCCTGAGATAGCATGTTGCCTCCTTATCACACCCACCCGTAATAGAGGATGGATGCGGGTAAAACGTTCTCCAGGAAGCCCGCGTAGCCGTAGCTGGTGGGCAGGCCCGAGATGGCGGGATAGAGCAGGATGAAGTACACCACGGCGAGGCCCAGCCAGGCCCACTTGATCCAGGCGATCCGCCGATTCTCCTGCTCCAGCAGGAAGAAGAGGTACACCGTGGACAGCAGCAGGAAGGGCACCGTGGCGAAGAAGTGGTAGAGGAACACGCAGCGAGTCACCAATATCCAGGGCAGGTAGTTGGCTGCCACGCCCACGAACAGGATGGCATGGACCGGGTTTCTCTTCACCTTCCCCAGCACCCATTCGAGGAACAGGCACACGGCCCCCACGGCGCTGACCCACCACACGGCGGGGTTGCCGGTGCTGGCGATGTTGGAGATCCGCTCCCCGTCGCCGGACACGTAGAACCAAACGCTCTTGAAGGTGAAGGGCCACTGGTACCACATGCTCTGGCACATATGGGTGGCGGTGAGCTGGCTGTGGTAGTTGTACATGTCCTTCTGGTTCTTGATGAGGGTGTCGAACATGTCCTTCAACCCGTAGCTGGGGCGGAGGGACGCCTCGTACCGGTAGTAGGGGAAGTAGGAGATGAAGTAGATGAGACCCGGTACCACCAGGAACCAGACGCAGCACCAGCCACCCGTGATCAGGAGCTTCTTCCAGAACAGGGCGCGCCTTTGCGCCGCCCCCTTGTCGTGGCCCTTGTAGGCCTCGAACAGGGCCGAGAACAGGTGGTAGAAGAGGACCACCGCCAGGCCCGCCCCGGCGTAGCAGCCGATCCACTTGCTGGCGCACCCAAGACCGAAGGCCACGCCCGAGAGGGCCAGAGGCTTGAGCTTGTCCATGAGGGGCGCGGTGTAGAAGTCCTGCCGCACGTACTCATACATGAAGAAGAACATGAGCAGGATGAAAAACACCCCGTACACGTCGATGGTGGCGATGCGGGTCTGGGTAAAGTGCATGCAGTCGAAAGCCCAGAGGCCCGCCGTGATGAACGCGAAGTCCGTGCGCTTGAAGATGCGCTTGGCGAACACGTACAGGAGGGGGATCATCCCCACGCCGAAGAGAGCTCCCATGATCCGCCAGCCGAAGGGCTTCATGCCGAAGATCAGGATGCCCAGGGCGATGATGAGCTTGCCGAGGGGCGGATGGGTCCACTCGTAGATGGACATGTTGTGGATGTTCTCATAGGCCGTGCGGGCGTGATAGATCTCGTCGAAGATCATGCCGTTAAAATAGCTGGGCGATTCCGGCACCGTGTCCTGCTCGTCCACCAAGTTCAGCACCGTCTGGTTGTCGTTGATCACCTCCAGCACCGTGACGGGCAGCAGCTGGCCTTCCGAGAAGAAGGCCACCTCGTTCATGGCCACGGCCCTATCCTTCACGCTGACGTACAGATACCGGGTAGTGAGGTTCACGTCCCCCATCTGCCACTTGAACATGTTCCCCTGGTCCATGACGTACTGCTCCGCGGAACCGTCATCCCCCAGGAAGCGAATGGTCCCCTGGGCAACGTTCCCGTTGAACCAGATCTCGTCGATGTACACCGTCTCGCCGAAATCCAGGGTAAACCGGTCCCCGGGTTCCCCCTCGTAGACCGTGGTGGGAAAGGACAGGGTGCCCAGGTTCAACAGGGCGATGACGGCGTAGACGAGGGTGAGCGCCCACAGCAGGAGCTTGTCCAGCTTCAGCAGCTTTTCGTTCTGCCCCTTCTCGAAGAGGCTCAAGATCTCATATTTTGAAGAGGCGGTTTGCTTCATTTCTTCAGGCCCTCCTCGATGATAGCATAGAGTTTGGAGGGTTCCTTTATCTCCTCCCGGTGGAAGGCCCCCTTGATCCGTCCAGCGAGATCGTGGAGCATATCCGCCGTCACATAGCCGAAATAGAGGCACACCAGCACCTCCGCCCCGGACCAGAACCGAAGCACCGTGTTGTGTTCCCGGCCGCCCCGGATGACGCTCATGGCCTCGTTGCTCACCACGTACTGGGCCATCATCTCGTTGAGGAAGGTGGTCACGGTGAACAGCAGCGCCACCAGCAGCAGGCGCTTGTCCTTATAGAAAGCGTAGGCGAACAGGAGCATGACCAGGATGGGCACCACGTACCGCTCGTGCATATAGTGACCGAAGGTGAAGATCAGCGCCATGGTCAGGGAAGCCGCCAGGAACAGGAAGCCCCTGTCCTGGTCCAGGGATCGGTCGAGCCGCCGCTGGGCCTGGTTCCGGCGATAGATGGTCATGAACCCGCAGAGGATGGCGAAGACGATGGCGATGGTGCCGAACTGCTTGTAGGTCAGGAGCTTGGGCACGATGTACTCCCCCGCCCGCTTCCAGTTGGCGCCACAGAAGGCAAAGTAGTTGTAGGCCTCCACGGTGGCGTAATCGTAGTGGGAGGAGGCGGTCAAGAACCGCTCCACGAACCACAGCAGGCTTTCGTCACCCTTGAAGGGCAGGGAGATGAGCAGCAGGACCGCCACGGCGGAGAGGGCCGCCAGCGCCGTATCCCGCAGATCCTGCCAGGCTTCCTTCTCGCCCCAGCGGACCAGGAACAGGTGGGCGAAGGCGTACACCGGCCCGAACATGAGGGCCTGCCACTTGGTCATGACGGCCAGGCCGAAGACGGCGCCGGAGAGGATGCGGTTCCGATCCAGGGTCCCCGGCTTCCGGTCGAGAAGCAGCAGGAAGCTGATGGTGAGCCACAGGGTCAGGATGGAGTCGATCTGGCCCCAGGCCCCCGTGAGGAACAGCAATGCCGGGTTCAGGAACACCAGGCCGCCCAGGATCAGGGCGCCGGAGTTGTTGATCCGCTGCTTCCGGGCGTAGCTCATGAGGAGCAGACTTAAGGCGAGGTCCGCCGCCACCGCGGGGAGCATGTAGAGAAAGATGCCGAGGACGCTGCCCGTGTCCACCCGAAACAGGTTCAGCACCGCCGAATACCCGCCCAGGAACAGCATGTAGCCCGGGGGATAGTCGTACCAGTCGTGGCCCGCCGCCCAGTAGAAGGACCGGGTGCCGTTGCGGGCGATGTCCTGGCCCCAGCCGATGAAGCAGCCCATGTCGCTGTCGTGGCCCCGGAACAGGGCGCACAGGACCAGCCGGAGCAGCAGTCCCACCACCACGATGAAGGCGAAGCCGCCCCAGTAAGCCCTGTCGGGCAGGGTCTTGCCCGTGAGCAGCCGCCGGTTGCGATAGACCCCGAAGATCAGCAGGACGCCGGAGAGCACCGCCGCCCAGACGATGACGGCAAAGAAGGATTTGTAGTGCTCCTCGTCCCGAAAGGCGTCGTCCCTGTCGTCGTCAGAGCCGCCCCAGGCTTCCAGCAGCTGGTACCGGCCCTCGTCCGCCGCCCCGGAGCGCAGAGAGACGTTCCGAAAGCGGACCGTGCCCCGGCTGGCCTCGGAGTAGCCCCCCAGCCGCAGGGCCAAGATGACCTCGGTCTGGCCCGGCTTGGTCTCGAAAAACAGCTTTTCCTCCACAAAATCGTTGTCGCCCTGGAGGCCCGCGGTATAGACGCAGCTTCGATCCAGGCCGTAGTTGTCGATGGACAGGGAGGCGCCCCGGCCCTCCGCCACATCCTCCGTGGCGATCTCGCCGGTGAGCACGTAGAGGGAGCCCTCCTCCACCTTCACCTTCTTGCAGAGCCTGAGATCGTCCGCCACGTCGGAACGGAGGGTGACGATGCCGGAGCCGTCCCCGTAGGCCTCGTACTGGTTCTCATAGGAGTTCACGTACCAGCCCTCGGGCAGGCCTCCGGGCTCGCTGGTCAGGTCGTAGACGGCCGAAAGGGAGGCCCCGCCGCCCCGATGCTTTTTGAAATAGAACCCCGCCACGACGATCACGGCCACAGCCAGCACCGCCACGATGGCGCTCAGCGTTTTCTTCTGCACGAACTATCCTCCGATCCCTTCGCAGGGATATATTTCCTCATATGTATGATAGCACAAAGGCCCAGCATATTGCAATCCATTGTCAAAAAGGGTTCACATTGTGCGCGGATACGACAGAAATATAGCCATGCAAAAAGCACCTTCTCTCCCGGAGAAAAGGTGCCGGCGAGCATGCTTCATCAAAAGGCGCTGGGGATATGGACGACGCGCAGGGGGCGGGTGTAGACCTCCACCACGTCGAAGCGGGTGCGGGCATCCGGGTCCCGATGGGTCTTCAGATACCCCTGGGCGGCCCGGGTGAGAAAGAGCTGCTTTTTCGGCGTCACGGCGTCCCGGGGCAGGCCGTGATCCGTGGAGGACCGGGTCTTGACCTCCACGAAGATGAGGACGCCGGTCCGGCGCTCCCGGGCCACGATGTCGATCTCGTAGGGGCCGTAGCGCCAGTTCCGATCCAGTATGCGGCAGCCGTGGAAAAAGAGATACCAGGCGGCCAGCCTTTCCCCCCACTTGCCCGCGTTCATGGGACGAAGTGGCCGATGAAGCTGCGGCGGTGGATGGGACAGGGGCCGTACTCCCTCAGGGCGGCGATATGCTCCGCCGTGCCGTAGCCCTTGTTCCGGGCGAAGCCGTACTGGGGATAGAGGGCGTCCTGCTCGATCATGTACCGGTCCCGGGCCACCTTGGCGAGGATCGACGCGGCGCCGATGGAGTAGGTGAGGGCGTCGCCGTGGATCAAAGGATGCTGCCGGGCGGGGATGTCCAAGCCCCGCAGGGCGTCGATGAGCACGTCGGTGACGGGGACGCCGATCTTGGAAAACGCCTCCGCGAAGCCCCGCTTGGTAGCCTCCAGAATGTTGATCTCGTCGATGACCTCCGGCCCCACCCAGGCGGTGGCATGGGCCAGGGACGTGGCCAGGATCTGCTCGTAGAGGGCTTCCCGGCGCTTCTCGGAGAGCTTCTTGGAATCGTTGACGTAGGGGAGCAGGGGCTCCGGGGGCATGACCACGCAGCCCACCACCACGGGCCCGGCCAGGGGGCCTCGGCCCACCTCATCCATGCCGGCCAGAACGACGCCCGGCTGGTCCCAATAAGTTTTATCGATTTTGGAAAGCTCTGCAAGGCGCAGAAGCTCCTTTTCACTGATCTTCATAGCCTATGCCTCCGGGACGGTGTCCAGGGTGACTTTGGCGATCTTCCCGCCTCTGAATTCGTCCAGGACGATCCGGGCCGCCCGCTCTGTGTCCAACACGCCGCCGGACAGGAGGAAGCCGCGGCTCCTCGCCACCGCCTCCAACAGCTCGTTTTCGGGGGTGTCGGCGGTGATCTTTTTATACCGCTCCGTCAAAGCCTGGGGCGCCAGCTCCCGCAGCCGGGCCAGGAGCTTTTGCGATAGCTCCTCCCCGTCCAGGATGTCGTCGTTAATGGAGCCCAGGAAGGCCAGCGACAGGGCCTTGTCCTGGTCCTCCAGCTTGGGCCAGAGAAGGCCCGGGCTGTCCATGAGCTCCAGATAGGCGTTGACTTTCACCCATTGCTTCGACCGGGTAACGCCGGGGGTATCGCCGGTCTTTGCCCGGTTCTCCCCCGCGATCCGGTTGATGAAGGTGGATTTGCCCACGTTGGGGATGCCCACCACCATGATCCGGACGGTCTTCCTGACCCCCTTCTCCTCCATTTGTTTGACCTTGTCGGCCACGGCCCGCTCCATGAGGGACACGGCCTGCTTCTTCCCGGCGGCCCCGGTGGAGACAATGGGCGCGGCCAAAAAGCCCCGGCCCTTGTAATACTCCACGAACCGGCGAGTCATGGCTTCGTCGGCAAGGTCCGCCTTGTTGAGGAGGATCAGCCTGGTCTTGTTGGCGAACAGGGCGTCAAAGTCCGGGTTCCGGGAGGCTTCCGGCGCTCGGGCGTCCACGATCTCCGCCACCGCGTCCACCAATTTCAAGTTTTCCTGGAGCATCCGTTTGGCCTTCGCCATGTGCCCCGGATACCAGTTAATTCCGACCTTAGTTAACTTTTCATCGTTATTACTTTTCTCCATAAAAAAACATCCTTATATCACTCACTTTAATATTTTAATTTTATTATTTTCATTGATTTTTTTAATTTTACCTTTTTTTAATAAATATGCTTCACCATATAAATAGTTATTATCATCTATTAATATGTAAGAACCATTATTAATTCCATATACTGTTCTAGTATTTGTATCAGGCAAAACTATATCCTCAATAAATCTTTTTCCATCCAACATAAAATTATTAAATTCATCATAATGAGGTAGAATACTAATATTAGTTAATCCTAATCCTTTTAGTGTTCTATTAAAATTTGGGTCTAAAGATTCTCCTTCTAATTCCGGAATACAATATACACTATCAGCCATATTCATTGCACCAGCACTTCCACCTATAATAAATGCTTTTGTATTTTTTATTTTTTCTCTTAGTTTTATGTTATTAAAAAACTGATTTTGTGTAGACAAATGACCTCCACATAGGAAAATTAAATCTGCTCGATCTAATAAAAAATCAATTTTATCTTCTGTTCTTGAATCTAAAATATAATATTTTTTAAATGGTAATGTTAAATCAAATGATTTGAATGTAACATCTGCATAAATATCAGTTTCCTCGTTATTAAATTCGTTACTTGCAACAAATAAAAAGTTATCATATTTTTTTACATACTTTTTTATATTATCCAATATATAATTCTCATTGCCAAAATTCTTAGCAATTTTATTACAATTTTCGTCCTTATCATATAAATCTAAATAACTTGTCAAAATACATTTCACTATATCACCTACTTATAACTTTATATTATAAATGGATTCGTAGCATAAGTCGGAACTTACCAGTTTATGTTAGTTATACTCTTATTCATTTGACAACTTCTTTTATTTTATGTCTAACATCATTATTTGATTAAACGGATAATTAATTATATCTATTTTATCAACGGTTGCTTTAATAGGTAACTTAATTATTTCTTTTAAAAATTTTATGCCTTTAAGTAATTCTTCATCAGATAATCTAATAGCTATTGTACAATGTGGCATCCATTTATTAATATCATAATATTGATTTAATTCTCCATCAAAATCTTTCATGTATTCAATAAATCTCTTATGAACATCAAATAATTCATCAGTCATAACAGGTTCAAAGAATAAAACATTTTCCTTTGTCATAAATGTACCTACTGATACCAGTGACAATTCAAAAGGTTTAATAGTTTTGGAAAATTCGATTACCCGATTTTTTAACTCTTCGATATTATCTGATTTATAATCTCCAATAGAAACATGATTCAATTTTACAGCTTCATCATGTACTCCATTATTATTTAATTTTGTTCTTAATTCATTTATTACTTTTTGACTTTCGTCATCGAAAACTAGTTCAATAGCATAATTCATTTTGTACCTCTTTCTTTTATTGGCCTCGATCAAATCAATCTCAACCATTGGATGGTCAATCGTCCCTCCTCGCTGAAAAACAAAAAAGCCCCGTGCTTGGCGGGGCTTGGGGTCCTTATTTGGTGACGATGCGCTCGCGGATCTTGGCAGCCTTGCCGGAACGCTCGCGGAGGTAATAGAGCTTCGCCCGGCGAACGACGCCGTGACGGACCACCTCGATGCGGCCGATGCGGGGGCTGTGATAGGGGAAGGTACGCTCCACGCCCACGCCGTAGGAGATACGGCGGACGGTGAAGGACTTGCGGATGCCGCCGCCCTCCATCTTGATGACGATGCCTTCGAAGTTCTGCAGACGCTCGTGGGTGCCTTCCACGACCTTCACGTACACCCGGACCTGATCCCCGATCTCGAGCTCAGGCAGGTCGGTACGCAGCTGTTCTTTTTCCAATTCCTTGATGATGTCGGACATTTTGATTTTCTCCTCTCGTTCAATTCCTTTGAGCGATACGGGCGTTCATGACCGCAAAAAGCATGACAGTGGACCGTCCATTGCCGCAACGGGCGTATTATAGCATGGATGATTTGGGAATGCAAGCCCTATTTTCCCTTATTTTCGTAGTATTTTCCGAAGGTGCCGAGAAGCTCCGGCCGGTTCTCCCTAGTCTTCTCCAAGGCTTGTTCGTGCCGCCATTTCTCGATGTTGGCCGCGTGTCCGGAAAGGAGCACCTCCGGCACGGCCATGCCCCGAAAGTCGGCGGGCCGGGTGTACTGGGGGTACTCGAGAAGACCTTTGGAGAAGCTCTCCTCCTCCGCGCTCTCGCCCTTGCCCAACACGCCGGGGACGAAGCGGCTCACGCAGTCGGTGAGCACCATGGCGGGCAGCTCCCCGCCGGTGAGGATATAGTTGCCGATGGACACTTCCTCGTCCATCAGGGCCATGACCCGTTCGTCCACCCCCTCGTAGTGGCCGCAGAGCAGCAGCAGCCGGGGGCATCGGGCCAGTTCCCGGGCCCGGGCCGTGGTCAGGAGCTTCCCCCGGGGGGTCAGCAGGACCCGGTTAGCTTCATGGTCGGGGTCCACGGCTTCCACGGCGTCGAAGATGGGCTGGGCCATCATGACGAGGCCCGCCCCGCCGCCGAAGGGATAGTCGTCACATTTGCTGTGCTTGTTGTCGGCCCAGGCGCGGATGTCGTGGACGGCGATGGACAGGAGCCCATTCTCCTGGGCCCGGCCCAGCATGGACTCCGAGAAGGGCCCGGCGAACATCTCCGGGAACAGGGTCAGGATGTCAATCCGCAAAGAGACCCACCTCCCTCAATACGTCCGCCTTGAACACCATCTCGCCGCCCGCTACGTCCACCTGCTCGATGACCTTTTTGAGGGCGGGGACCATGAGCTTGCCGTCGTCGACGACGTACACGTCGTTGGCGCCGGTGGACAGCACGTCCGTCACCTTGCCGTAGGCCTTCCCCTCCGTGTCGGAGACGCGAAGGCCGATCAGGTCCGCGATGAAGTAGGTGTACTCCGGCAGCTGGGCCGCGTGGGCCCGATCCACTGAGAGGAACCCGCCCCGCAGGGTCTGGGCATCCTCCACGGTATCGTAGCCCTCCAGGTGCACCACCACCGCATCCGGCCGGACGGAAAGCACAGAAAGCCGCACAGGGACATGGTCCCCGTGCAGCTCCAGATACCCTTCCTGCATGCCTTTAAACCGGGTCACATCGTCGGTCAGGGGGTCCAGCTTGACGGCCCCCTTGAGGCCGTGAGGCCGGGCGATGAACCCGACGCGCAGGTATTCCGTCACAGGATGTCCACCACGTACTTCTTGGGGGCGTCCACGGAGGCCGCCTTCACGATGGTGCGGATGGCCTTGGCGATGCGGCCCTGCTTGCCGATGACCTTGCCCACGTCGGAGGGGTCCACGGAGAGCTCGATGACGAAGGCGTCGTCATCCTCCCGCATCTCCACCTTCACGGCGTCGGGCTGGTCCACCAGGCTCTTCGCGATAAACAGTACCAGCTCGTCCATGGCTTACTCGATGGCGCCGGACTTCTTGAGCAGGGCGCGGACGGTGTCGGTTGGCTGGGCGCCGTTCTTCATCCAGGCGGCGGCCTTCTCGTTGTCGACCTTCAGCTCCACAGGCTCGGTGCCTGGATTGTAGTAACCCAGCTCCTCCACGAAGGCGCCGTTGCGGGGCGCGCGGGAGTCGGCCACGATGATACGGTAGAAGGGGGCTTTCTTGGCGCCCATGCGGCGCAGTCTGATCTTCAGCATTGTTTGTTTTCTCCTTGTTTTATGTTTCTTATTTGATGTATGAAAAACGGGTCCTCCCCATTTTTTCTGTTCTTAGAATCCGAAGGGGAAGCCGCCCCGGCCGGCCCGCTTCAGGAACTTTTTGTTGGTCATCTGCTTCATGAGCTGGCGGCTCTGGTTGAACTGGTTCATGAGCCGGTTCACCTCCTGGACGCTGGTGCCGCTGCCCTTGGCGATGCGTTTCCTCCGGCTGGCATTCAGCAGGTCCGGGTTCGCGCGCTCCGCCTTGGTCATGGACTGGATGATGGCCTTGGTCCTCGCCAGCTGCTTCTCGTCCACCTGGACGTTCCCCAGCTTGGAGGCCCCGGGGATCATCTTCAACATGTCCTCCATGGAGCCCATGTTCTGCATCTGCTCCATCTGATCGAGGAAGTCGTTGAGATCGAAGGACGCGGTCCGCATCTTCTTCTCCATCTCGGCGGCCTTCTTCTCGTCGAAGGCCTGCTGGGCCTTCTCGATGAGGGTCAGCACGTCGCCCATGCCGGCCATGCGGTCCGGATGGAAGGGCTCGATGTCGGTGAGCTTTTCGCCGGTGCCCGCAAACTTGATGGGCTTGCCGGTGACCGCCTTCACGGACAGGGCCGCGCCGCCCCGGGTGTCGCCGTCCAGCTTGGTGAGGATCACGCCCGTGAGGGGCACCGCCTCGTGGAAGGCCTTGGCCGCGTTCACCGCGTCCTGACCGGTCATGGCGTCGATGACCAGGAGCACCTCGGCGGGGTTCAGCAGGTCCCGGAGCTTTTTGAGCTCTGCCATCATGTCCTCGTCCACATGGAGGCGGCCCGCGGTGTCCACGATGAGCACGTCGTAGAAGTTCCGACGGGCGTACTCCACGGCCTCCGAGGCGATCTTCACCGGGTCGATCTGGCCCTTCTCGAAGACAGGCACCCCGGTCTTCTCCCCCACGATCTTCAGCTGGTCGATGGCGGCGGGCCGGTACACGTCGCAGGCGCACAAGAGCGGGTTCTTGCCGTACTGCTTCTTGAGGAGCATGGCGAGCTTCCCGCACATGGTGGTCTTGCCCGCGCCCTGAAGGCCGGCCATGAGGATGATGGCGGGCTTGGTGGAGCCGAAGTCCAGCTTGGCGTTGGTGGCGCCCATGAGGGCCGTCATCTCTTCGTTGACGATCTTGATGATCTGCTGGCCCGGGGTCAGGCTTTCCAGCACGTCCGCGCCCACGGCCCGTTCGGTGACCTTCTTTACGAAGTCCTTCACCACCAGGTAGTTCACGTCCGCCTCCAAAAGGACTAGACGGATCTCCCGCATGGCGTCCTTCACGTCCTTCTCACTGAGACGCCCGCGGCCTGTCAGCTTTTTGAAGATGTTCTGAAGACCACCCGAAATGCCTTCGAATGCCATTCTTTATTCCTCCCAAACGCTTTCCACCGTGTCCAGGCCCTGCTGCAGCAGCTCCTTCTCCCGGTCCGTGACGTGGCTCTCCTTCACCAGCAGCCGCATGGCGGCCATGAGCTTCTCCTGGCGGTTGAACTTCTCCACCAGCTTCAGAGCCTTCTCATACGCCCGCAGCTGCTCCTCGGCCCGCTTCAACGTGTCCCGGACCCCCTGGCGGGAGATGCCCTCCCGTTCGGCGATCTCGGAGAGGGAGCAATTTTCGTTGGCGTACTGAGCCATGATCTCCCGCTGCTTCTCGGTCAGCAGGAGGCCGTACCAGTCCAAAAGCTCGCCCAGCTCGATCAATTTCTCCATACGCACCTCAGCAAAAGGCTGTAAAGTATTTTTACTTTACAGCCTACGTAGTATACCCTATGGAATTGGAATTGTCAATAAATATTTACACCGTCTCGAACAGTTCCTGAGGGAGCTGGGGGAGCTCGTCGAGACTGGTCAGGTTGAACTTATGCAGGAAGGTGTCCGTGGTCACCAGCAGCATGGGCCGGCCGGGTACGTCCTTGCGGCCGGAGACGGCGATGAGGCCCAACTTCAGGAGCCGCTCCACCGCGTATTCGCAGCGGACGCCCCGGACCTCCTCGATCTCGCCTCGGGTCACGGGCTGGCGATAGGCCACGATGGCCAGGGTCTCCAGCACGGAGTTCGACAGGCTCCGCTGCTGGGTGGGGTTCAGCACCGCTTCCACGGCGTCGGCGTTCTCCGCCGCGGTGGTAAGCTGAGCGGTGTCCGCCGTGGTGAATAGCCGAAGGCCCCGATCGTCAGCCTCGTAGGAGAGCTGCAGCTCGAAGAGCTTCTGCTTCAGCTCCCCTTCGGTAAGCTCCAATCCCCGGCAGAGCTCGCTCAAGAGCACCGGCTCCCCGGCTACGAACAGTATGCTTTCTATCTTTGACGTGATCCGATCCATAGTCTATCGCGCCCCATCGGTGGGCAGCGCTTCCTCCTCGTCCATGTACACCGTGTCCTCCCCGTCCTCCCGAAGGGTCCGCATGTGGATGCGGATGGGGGCGAAGGTGTCCCCCTGGGTGATGTGTATCTCCCCCCGGTTCATCATCTCCAGCACCGCCATAAAGGTGACCACTACCTCCATACGGGTGGGCGCTTCGCTGAGCAGCTCCCGGAAGGACAGGTGCTGCTTCTCCATGAGCTTCTTGCGAATGAGCCCGGACCGCTCCCGGACGGTGTAGGTGTCCTGGCGGACCCGCTGCTCCCGCCGCCCCTCCGCCGGCTCCCGGGCCCCCGCCAGGGCCTGCAGAAAGGCTTTGAGGAGCCCCTCCGCCGTGGCGTCCGGTAGGTCCGCCTCCTCCTTAGGGGGCGGCAGCTCCTCCGGCAGTCGGACGAACCGGAGCCGGGCCTGCTCGTAGAGCTCGTTCAATTCCTCGCCGGCGGCCTTGTAGATCTTATACTCCTTCAACCGGCGGATGAAGGCCTCCTCCGGGTCCTCCTCCTCCCCCTCCTCCAGAGGCGCGGGCCGGGGCAGCAGGTGCCGGGACTTCAAATATACCAGCTGGGCCGCCACGGTGAGAAAGTCGCTGGCCGCGTCCAGCTCGTCCTCGGTGAGGTCCTGCATGTATTCCAAATACTCCGCCGTGATTTCGGACACGAAGATATCCTCGATGTTCACCTCCGCCTTTTCGATCAGGTGCAGGAGCAGATCGAGGGGTCCGTCGAAATCCTGGATGTGTACCCGATACCCGTCCATCTACGCCACCAGGAGCTTGCCGATGAGGCCGAAGACCCAGTTGTGGGCCCAGGAGATGGGGTAATCCAGTATCCCCAGCCACAGCAGGGCCAAGAGGATATAGCGGCCGTACTGGTGGAGGAAGGCCCAGACCCGGTAGGGCACGCGGCGGGCCAACAGGTTCTCCGCCACATGGCTGCCGTCCAGGGGCGGGATGGGGATCAGGTTGAAGATGATGAGGGTGGTGTTGATGCCGATCAGGTTCAGGAAGATATAGTAGAAGGCGTCGTTGAAGAACAGCCTATTGTCCCACCGGACCAGGAGGATAAACAGGGCGGAGAAGAAGACCACCTGCAGCAGGTTCATAAACACCCCGGCCAGGGAGACGATGATGTCGTCCCGCTTGAAGTTCTTGAAGTTCCGGGGGTTCACCGGCACGGGCTTGGCCCAGCCGAAGCCCAAAAACAGCAGGCACAGGGTGCCCAGGATGTCGAAATGATCCAGGGGGTTCAGGCTCATGCGGCCCAGGTTCCGGGCCGTGGGGTCGCCGCAGCGATAGGCCGCGTAGGCATGGCCCCACTCGTGGAGGGTCAGGCCCAGCAGCAGGGCGGGCAGCATGTAGAGGAGCTGTAATGGATTGTCGATAAAATAGCGGATTCTGCTCATGGGGCCATTATAGCCCATGCAGGCCCCCTTTGGCAAGCCCCACCTGTCAGCCGGCCCGGCGGAGGTAATCGGCGCCGATACGCTTCAGCAGGTCCAGGAGGGAGTGGGAGATCACGTCTGTCGCCGGGTACAGGGCCACGGTGTAGACCTCCTCCCCGCCCAGGGTGAACACGGCATTGCCCACGGGGTCCTCCGTAAACAGGGGCGCGATCAAAGGATCGGGCACGTCCAGCCGCCGGTCCACCTTCCCCGCCTGCTTGGCAAGGAGCAGGGAGGCGTCCTCGTGGGCCACCAGGTCCACCGCGTCCCGATCCCCGTAGAGCACGGGCCAGTCGGGGGCCACCACCTCCTGCGCCCCCGTAATGCGCACGGGCTGGAAGGTGGCGAAGGCGTAGTCGAACAGGGCCCCGGCAGCGGCGAAGCGAGCTTCGCTGGACTTGGCGCCGATAATTGCGGCCACGTAGACCACCTCCTGTCGCTTCACGGCGAAGACGCCGGTGTAGCCCTCCTCCTTCTGGGAGCCGGTCATGAGGCCGAAGCAGCCGGAATAGCTGCGGATCATGCGGTTGGCATTGACGAGCTCCGTCTCCCGGCCGCCGGCGTGGACGATATGCTCCATGTACTGGCCGGACCAGCGGCAGAAATGCTCGCTCTTCACGGCGGCGGTGCCCAAGGCGCACAGGTCCCGGGCGGAGAAAGCCACCCCCGTGCCCAGGCAGTCGGTGAGGACCCGGTCCACGCCCAGCTCCTTCAGGGTGACCTGGATGTTATTGAGGAACACGCTCTCGGAGCCGAAGGCATTCTCCCCCAGGGTCACGATGGCATCCCCGGCGGAGATCATGACGGCGGCCATCAGCAGGGACCCCGCGTCGATCCTTTCCCCGGATTCCAGGAAGGCCGTGGGCCCCGGGATGGACGCGGCGTGCACCTGCATGCCGGTGCTTTCAGAGATCAGCCCCTTGTCGAAGGCCCGGCAGAGGGTCAGCACGGCGGGGAGCTTGCGAAGCCCCGCCACGGCCATGGCTTCGCTCCCCTTCTTGTCCAGCATGGGCTCCTCCCGGCCCGGCAGGGACAGGCAGTAGGCGGGCACGTTCACCGACACAGGGTCCTGGTCCCCCCAGGTCCCCAGGGGCATGAGCAGAATGAAAACGGTCAACAGCACAGAAAGAAAACGGCGCACAGGCGAATCCCTCCAAACCTCTTTTGGGATAAGCCTATGCGCCGATGGGGGCAAAGATGAGTTACTTAAGAATATCCTTCAGGAAGGAAGTGCCCGCATGCCAGGGGGCGCCGGTCAGGTAGTCGTAGATGGTGGCGGCGATGTCCGCAAAGCTCTTGCGGACGCCCAGGTCCACGCCGCCCTTCACAGGCTTGCCCCAGACCAGCAGGGGGATGTGCTCCCGGGTGTGGTCCGTGCCGTGATGGGCCGGATCGCAGCCGTGGTCGGCAGTGATCATGAGGATGTCCTCGTCCTTCATACGACCCATGATATCCGGGAGCTGCTCGTCGAAGCGCTCGAGAGCCCTGGCGTAGCCCTCCACGTCCCGGCGGTGGCCGTAGAGCATGTCGAAGTCCACCAGGTTGGTGAAGATGAAGCTGCCCGTGCCCTCGGCGATAAAGCGCTCCGTGGCCGCCACGCCGGTCTCATTGTTCTTGGTGTGGTCCACCACGTCGATGCCCCGGTGGCAGAAGATGTCCTCGATCTTGCCGATGGCCACCACAGGGAGGCCCTTTGCGTGGAGCCCGTCCAGGATGGTGTCCTCGAAGGGCGGGATGGCGTAGTCCTTCCGGTTCTCCGTGCGGACGTACTTGCCGTCCTTCTTCGTGAAGGGGCGGGCGATGACCCGGCCGACGAGATACTCGCCCTGGAGCATCTCCCGGGCGATCTCGCAGATGCGGTAGAGCTCCTCCAGGGGGATGATCTCTTCACAGGCCGCCACCTGGAACACGCTGTCCGCGGAGGTGTAGACGATGGGCTTGCCGGTCTTCACGTGCTCGTCGCCCAAACGCTCGATGATCTCGGTGCCGCTGGCCACCTCGTTGCCCAGGGTGCCCCGGCCGATCTTCGCTTCGAATTCGTCCATGAGAGCCTGGGGGAAGCCGTTGGGGAAGGTCTTGAAAGCGGTCTTCTGGATGAGGCCCGCCATCTCCCAGTGGCCGCAGGTGGTGTCCTTGGCGTGGGTCACCTCCATGCACTTGCCGTAGGCGCCCTCCACGGGGCCCTCCCACTTGGGCAGGGGGCTGCCCTCGATGTGGCCGATGCCCAGGCGGCGCATGTTGGGGATATGCAGGGGGTGGCGCTCTTGGATGTGCCCCAGGGTGTTGGCCCCCACGTCGTCGAATTCCGCCGCATCGGGCAGGGCGCCGATGCCTACGCTGTCCAGAACGATCAAAATAGCTCTCTTGCTCATACGCTATGCTCCTGTTCCCATATTTGCTATCAGTATATCAAATCCTGGGCCGATTGACAACCGTTTGGGGCCATATCCCGTTCATTGATCCGGCGCAGCTCCCGCAAAAAGGCGTCCCGGCCCCGATCGTAGGGCAGCAGGAGCTTCACGTGCTCGTAGACGGCGAAGAGGAACTCCCCGTTGGTGGGCATGCCCTGCTTGTCCTGGGCGCTGTAGCCGAAGTATTGGCGCTGGACGGCCTTCCCCGCCAGCCGCCAGCAGCTCTCCACCCCGTGGCGCATGGCCCGGTCCACCATGACCGGGGAGGAGTTGTGGCGCTGGGACAGGGCGGGATAGAGCTGCTGCATGAGCTTGATCCGGGAGGGGTACGGCATCTCGGACAGCAGGCCAACCCCGTCGGAGAAGTAGCGGAAGGCCAGCAGGTGACGGGGCACGCTCAGTGCGTCCAACGAGCACTGGGCCTGGAGGGTGAACCAGCCCTGGCGGCCGCCCTCGTCGTCCGTTTCCCCCAGGAGCAGGGCGATCCGCCGCAGCACCAGCTCCAGCACCAGGGGCTTATAGAACACGAAGGCGGCGTCCAGGCCCTCGGCCCGAGCGCTGTCCCGCTCCGCCAACAAAAACAGGGGTACGCTTGCTGACAGGCATCGGCTCGTCAGCGCCTCCGCCGGGCGGGGCAGCAGCTCCTCCTCCGCTAAAAGAAAGCAGGTGTCCTGGTCCAGCCGGTCCGTCACGGCCATGCCCCGGCCGGTGAGGTAGGCCGCCGCCCGGGCCCTCTCCTGGGGCCGGAGCAGGAGGCAGGCGTTCTTCCTTTCGCTCATGCTCTCAGCGCCTCCTCCCGCAGGGAAAGGCCCTCGCCCCAGGGGCTGTCCATGCGCATGCGGACCCGGTCCGCCACCATGTAGATGAAGGCGGAGTTGGAGGGCGTGTCCCGGTGGGCCTCCACCGTGTAGCCGAAGAAGGTCTGGATGGTGTTGATGTCCGCCCGCATCCAGGCGCACTCAATGGCGTGGCGCATGGCGTGCTCGGCCATGGACACGGAGGTGCCGCAGAGCCGGGCGGTGGCGGGATAGATGTCCTTCATGACGGAGAGCCGGGCCGGGTGGTCGGCGCAGTTCACCAGCTTGATGGCCTCCCGCAGCAGGTGATACCCCTGCAGATGGGGCGGCACCCCCAGGGAGAAGAGGGTGCGGGTCACCAGGTATTCCACATATCCGTAATCGGGCCGGACCACAGGCGCTTCGCCCCGGGTCAGGGCATAGAGCTGGGCGGCTGCCTTCTTGGGGTCCAGAGGCTTCAAAAAGCAGTAATCGATCTCATCCCCCATCCGTTCCAGCACGGACGAGGTGCCCGCCCCAGCCATGACGAACAGCTGGGGCCGACGCAGTATGGGCAGGGACGAAACGGCTTCCACGATCTCCAGGCCGTCGATGCCCGGCAATTCCAGGTCGATGAGCAGCACGTCCGTGCGCTCCTCCATATACCGTTCCAAAAGCTCTCTGCCGTCCCGCAAAATCGGCAAAACACGAAACTGCTTGTTGCGGATCAGCATGGTTTGCAGGCCTTCCGCCGCCTCCATGTCCGCGCTGACGATACGAAGTGTCTTCATATGCCCTCCCGATGTAGAAATGAATAGATATGAATAAATATGAAACCGGATTATTCCCCGGTTCGATTAGAATAATACACGTATTTTCTCTGTATTTCAAGACGCGGACTGTCAAAAATCGCGCAAAATGTATGAATAATTTATGAATATTACGAAATTCTGCAATTTTGCATATATTTCGCTTTTTTCTAAAACAGCTTTTCCAGCATCCACTGGGCATAGACGCAGTAGCCCCTTTTGGGCTCGTTGACGAACACGTGGGTCACCACGCCTACCAGGCGGCCGTTTTGGACCACGGGGCTGCCGCTCATGCCCGGCACGATGCCGCCGGTGAGGGCAAGCAGGTCCGGGTCCGTGACCTCGATCATCATGCCCTGGACCCCCGGGGCGCTCTGGACCTTCAATCGGATGATCCGGCAATCGTACCCCTGCCAGGCCCCGTCCGCCGCAGAGTAGAGGGTGGCGTCCCCCGTCTGGACCTGAGCCGCCGCGGCCAAGGGCACCTCCGTCCCCCAAAGGCTCCCGCCGCCCAGGTAGGGCCCGGCCACGCCGTAGTCCCCGTTGACATCCACGGTCCCCACAGCGTCGCTCTCCCGGGTGGAGAACTCCCCCGCCAGCTCCCCCACCCGACCCGCCTCCGCCTTCAGGGCGGCGGTGACGGCGGCAGGGGTGATATAGCCCCGCTCCGTCAGCAGGGTGAGACCCGTGTCCACGTCCGCCACCCCGTGGCCCAGGGCGCAAAACCTGTCCCCCTTCAGAAAGGACAGGGTACCGATGCCCGAGGTGCTCTCCCGGACCCAGGCCCCCAACTTCCGCGCGCCCGTGTCCCGCTCCAGGGCCGTATGCAGGGACAGGGTCAGCCGTTCCCCGCCCCGCTGGACGGTCAGCTCCGCCTGGGCCCGATCCTGCAGAAGCTTTGATAGCCCCGCCGCCCCCGATACCGGCTGGCCGTCCACGGCCAAGATGGCATCCCCCTTTTTGAGCCCCGCGGCAGAAGCGGGCGACAGGGCCCCCTCCGCCGTCTCCACCGCGGTGAGGCCCACCACCTGGACCCCCTTTGTGTACAGGATCACGCCCACAGCCTGTCCTCCCAGCCGCACGGTGGGAAGGCTTGGGGCCGTTTGGACCGTCCTCAGGGGCACCAGTCCCAGGAGGGCGTAGGTCCGCTCCCCGCCCGGCAATCGCTCGTCCCCGCTGGAGCGGACGGGGCGGGCCTCGATCAAAGGACCTGCTGCCGCCGCCGTCCCCGGCTCCACCGCCTGGGGAATGGCCCGCAGGGCTACCATCCCCGGAGAGAAATACCAGAAAAACAGCAGGGCGCTGAGCCCCGCTGCCATGGTCTTCTTCACGCGCTGCTTCATGGCCATAGGATGGCCGCCCAGAGCCCTTCCTATTCTTCAGGGCCGCTTCCTGGCCTGCTGGATGCCGTTGTTGTCGATGGAGGTCTCTCCGGAGAGCAAAAGCTCGCTGACGGTGACGAAGGTGAATCCCTTCTGCTGGGCGGTCTCGATGAGCACGGGGAGATAGGTCTCGATCTTATAGCCGTTGTTGTGGCAGAGGATGATGTCGCCGCTTTGGAGCTTTTTCAGGACCCCGTCCAGGATGGTTTGGGCGCTCCGGTCCTTCTTCCAGTCCACCGTGTCCCGGGACCACTGGATCACCTCGTAGCCCGCCTCATGGGCGGCCTTGATGACCGTGTCGTTGTACTCGCCGAAGGGAGCCCGAAAGAGGGTGCTGCGCTTGCCCGTCAGCTCCTGGAGCATGTCGTCCAGGTCGGAGAGCTCCTTCTGGATGGCGATGGTGTCCATGCGGCTCATATGGGGATGGGTCAGGCTGTGGTTGCCGATCTCGTGGCCCCGCCGGGCGATCTCCTTCACGTAGTCCGGGTACTGCTTGACCCACACGCCGCAGAGGAAGAAGGTGGCCTTTACATTGAATTTATCCAGGGTGTCCAGGATGAAGGGGGTCTTGTCTGCATCCCAGGCGGCGTCGATGGTGAGGGCGATCCGATCGTCGCTTCGCCCCACCCCGTACACGGGCAGCTCCCGGCTCTTCATGGGCAGCACGTTCAGCTCGTAGTTCTCCACCGGGGCCATGACGGCGGCGGTCTCCCCCGTCTTCGGCGTCTCCCGCAGCCGCAGCCACAGGAACAGGCCCCCTACCAGCAGCGCCACGCATGCGAGAGCGATGAGCAGGTTTTTCTTCGTCAGCACGATGATCGGCATGTTGCACCTCCGTGAAATCATGGTACAACCTATGACCGAGGCGGCGCTTGTATGCAAAAAGGAACGGAGCAGATCCGTTCCTTTGCGGCAGGCATGGGGTTTATCAGTAGTCGATGAACTTGGTATCCGTTTTCGTGTGGTTGGCATAGTGGATCAGCCGGCGTCCAAGCGTGATCTCCGCCTTGCCGTGCTCCGGGAAGGAATCGGGCCGGGGCATAACGAAGGCGTATCCGTACAGGGTGCCTTGACCGCTCACGATCTCTGTTTTAATAAGGTAGCAGCTGTCGGCCGGGATCTGCTGTCCATCCACCGTTACCGTGACGAAAACGTCTCCGGGCTGAAGCTCCAAGCCCTCCCCGTAGTAGATATTCAGATCTCCATAGGGCGTGGGATCGATGCGAACCACGAAGCAGCCCGGGTACGTGGTCTCCTCCATGAAGTAGTAGAGGAAATCCTCCGCCTGATTGTCAAGATCATAGCGGGCGCTGACCCACAGCTCATAGGCGGGGTCGGCCTGCTTGGTGACGGTCTCCTCTATCCCGTCATCGGTGCGGGCGGTATAGGTGACCTCCAGGACGGGGTCCGGCTCGTAGCCCTGCCGGATCAGGTCCATGTGGGCTTTGACGTACTCCTCGCCATAGAGATTGAAATCGGAGAGATAATACCAGCCAAAGCTGATCTCTTCCTCCGTGAAGACGTGCTCCCAGATGATCTCTTTATTGTTCCCCCGGTCTACCATGCGGGCCGTGACGGAGCTGATCTTCTCCTGGGCCTCCAGCATGATCTGCAGATGGTATACCTCGCTGGTCCGATAGAAGACCAGCCGCGCATCGGGGTTGATGGCCGGCGTCGGCGTGGGCTTGGGCGTCTCGGTGGGTTCGGGGCTGGGCGTCGTGAGCACCGGGCTGGGGGACGGTGTGTGATCCGGCGTGGGTTTCGGGGCGGGCGTGGCCGCAGCCGCCGCGGCGAAGGGCGTGGGAGAAGCGATAGGCTCCGCGATCGCCTCCTCGATGCCGCTGAACATGGCCACGGTGGAGAGAAGGCCCGCCGCCACAGCCGCCGCCAGCCAATGAAACTTCCGCTTCTTCTTCCTTGCGGGCGCATCCTGCCCGCCGCTGCCGAATTCCTCCGGCGGCGGGGTCATTTGGGCGGCAGGAGCGGGGAACTCCTCCGGCGGCCGCCAGAATTCGTTGTCGCTGCTGATACGGCGCATGGGGGCTTACTTGCTGTGCACGTCCACCTGGGGGAAGGGGCACTCCACGCCAAGCTTGCGGAAGCCCAGCCACAGGTCCCGGTTGAGGATGCGGGCCCCGGCATAGATGTCCTTCTCCGCCACCTCCACCACGAACCGCAGCACCACGGAGGAATCCGCCAGCTGCTGGACGCCCAGATACTGCGGCGCGGCCAGCATCACGTCGGCACGCTGGGCATAGATCGCCTGCATGAGCTCGGGGATCTTGGCTTCCAGGGTCTCCAGGTTCGTCTCGTAAGGGATAGCGATGTCGCTGACCGCCCGGGAAATGTTGTCGGACCGGTTCAGGATGTTCTTCATCTCGGAGTTGTTGATGATCTTGATGTTGCCGCCCACGTCCATGATGGAGGTGGTGCGGATGCCGATCTCCTTCACCGTGCCGCGGAAGCCGTTGACCTCCACGATGTCGCCTACGTTGTACTGGTTCTCGAAGATCAGGAAGATGCCCGTGACCACGTCGGCCACCAGGCTCTCTGCGCCGAAGCCCACGATCAACGCCACGATCCCCACGCTGGCCACGATGGCGTTCACGTTGACGCCCAGGATGGAGAGCCCCCAGCAGAGGATCACCAGGGCCGCCACGTAGCGAAGGAGGCTGGAGAGCAGGGAGATGAGGGTCAACCCCTTGCGCTCCTTGGGCTTGATGAGGCTCAGCAGCAGCCGCAACAGCTGAGCTGCGAACAGGACCATGGCCGCCATGGCCAGCACCTCGATGATGGGATGGGCGAAGAGGAACCGATTGATGAGGGCAAAGACGACGAATGCCACCAGATACGTGAGCAGGGGTTTCAGGTTTTTCATGGGTATCTCCTTTTCGTTTGGTTCAGTTGGCGTAGGCTTTGACCAGGTTCAAGGCGATCTCGACGCACTGGTCCATCTCCTCCACGCACACGTGCTCGAAGGGACCGTGGCAGGCGTAGCCGCCGGTGCCGAGATTGGGGCAGGGCAGGCCCATGAAGGACAGGGTAGCCCCGTCGGTGCCGCCCCGGATGGGCTGGATGATGGGCTTCACCCCCGCCTGCTCACAGGCGGCTATGGCGTTCTCGATCAGATGGTAGTTGTGGGGCCGGATCTTCTCCACCATGTTCCGGTACTGGTCCCGGAGGACCAGCTCGCAGGTGCCGGAGCCGTACTTCTCGTTGAGGTACGCCTCCAGATGCTGGAGGGTGGCCTTGCGGCTGTCGAACCGGGGGGCGCTGTGGTCCCGGACGATGTAGGACAACGTGGCCTTCTCCACGTTCCCGCTCATGTCGGTCAGGTGGAAGAAGCCCTCGTATCGATCCGTGTGCTCGGGCCGCTCCGCCCCAGGCAGCAGGCCGTTGAACTCCATGGCCACCTGCAGGGCGTTGATCATGACGCCTTTGGCGGCGCCGGGGTGCACGTTCCGGCCGTGGATGGTCACCTTGGCGGCGCAGGCGTTGAAGTTCTCGAACTCGATCTCCCCCGCCTTGCCCCCGTCCAGGGTGTACCCGAAGTCGCAGCCGAAGCCCTTCACGTTGAAGCCGTCGGGGCCGTGACCGATCTCCTCGTCGGGGGTGAAGGCCACGCCGATGAAACCGTGGGGGATATCATTCTTTTGGAGGATCTCCACCAGGGTCATGATCTCCGCCACACCCGCCTTGTCGTCGCCGCCCAAGACGGTGGTGCCGTCGGTGGTGATGAGGGTCTTGCCCTTCAGCTCCAGGAGGCTGGGGAAATCCTTGGGGGACAGGACGCGGCCGGAATCCCCCAGGGGGATGTCGCCGCCGTCGTAGTCGTGGACCAACGTGGGTTTCACGTTCTCCCCGGAGAAGTCGGGGATGGTGTCCATGTGGGCGATGAAGCCCAGCCTGGGCTTGTTCTCGTAGCCGGGGGTGGCGGGCAGGGAGCCGTAGACGTAGCATTTGTCGCTGACCCGGGCGTCCTTGACGCCCAGTTCCTGAAGCTCCTTCACCAGGAGCCTAGCGAGGTCGAACTGGCGCTCCGTGGAGGGGTTCTGCACGAACTCCTCGCTGCTGGCGGTATGGATCTTGGCGTAGGTGATGAATCGTTCGTAGGCGCGCATGGGGTCCTCCTTATTTGATCTTGGTCATGTCACAGCCGTCCAGCCACTGGGCCGCCGTCTCGCAGGCGGCGCGCAGGCCTTCGGGCTCGAAGGGATCGTTGAGCCCCGCGGCGGCCACCAGCTCCCGATAGGTCCGGGTGCCGGCCAGCTTCACCAGCTTGTAGTACCGCTGCCAGGCTTCGGCCCGATCCTGCTGCATGAGGGCCCAGAACTGGAGCGCCACGGACTGAGCCAGGCAGTAGTCGATGTAGTAGAAGGGGGCCTCGTAGATGTGGCTCTGGCGCTGCCAGGCCTTGCCCTCGCCCCAGAAGGGCATGTCGCCCAAGCGTATCCAGGGCATGTAGATCTTCGTCAGCTCCGCCCACTTCTCGTGGCGCTCATCGGGGGTCAGGTCCGGCTGCTCGTAGACGATGTGCTGGAAATGGTCCACCATGGTGCCGTAGGGGAGGAACGTGAGGGCTCCCGCCAGGTGGGCGTAGCGGTACTTGTCCGCCTGGTCGCCGAAGAAGTCCTCCGCCCAGGGCCAGGCGAAGAACTCCATGCTCATGGAGTGGATCTCGCAGCTCTCCAGGGTGGGGCTCTGAAGTCCCCCGGGGAAGATGTCCCGGGCGGTGTAGCCGGCGAAGGCGTGGCCGCCCTCGTGGGTCAGCACCTCCACGTCCCCCTGGGTGCCGTTGAAGTTGGCGAAGATGAAGGGCACCTTGTAGTCGGGGATGCCGGCGCAGTAGCCGCCCCCCTGCTTGCCCTTGCGGCTCAGCACGTCCATGAGCTCGTCCTTGAACATGACGTCGATGAACGCGGCCGTCTCCGGGGACAGCTCGTGATAGAACTTCTTCCCGGCGGCCAGGATGTCGTCCGCCGTGCCCCGGGGCTTGGGGTTGCCGGAAAGGAACAGGGGGGCCGTGTCCGCGTAGCTCAGCGGGTAGGCCACGCCCAGGCGCTCCGCCTGCTCCCGGAAGAGACGGTCCGCCACGGGCACCACATAGTTGACGATGGCCTCCCTAAACTTCTTCACGTCTGCCTCCGTGTAGCAGTTGCGGCACATGCGGTCGTACCCCAGGGGCACGAAGTTCTCGTAGCCCATGGCCCGGCCCATCTTGGTCCGTAGGGCGGTGAGTTTGTCGTAGATGTCGTCCAGCTCCGCCTGGTGCTCGACGTAGAAGCCCGCCTGGGCCAGCCAGGCCTTTTTGCGCATGGCGGGATCGGGGCTCTCCTTGTAGGGCCCCAGCTGGGCCAGGTTCAGCACCTGTCCCTCGAAGGAGATCTGGGCGGAGGCGATAAGCTTGGCGTAGGCGGTGGTGAGCTTGTTCTCCTCCTGCATGTCCGGGATCAGCTTGGGATCGAAGGAGCGCAGCTTGATGGTCATGTTCCTGAACAGGAGGGAGCCGTATTTCCGTTCGAAATCGGGCCGCCAGGGGGAATGGTACAGGACCAGGCAAACGCTCTGCTGGATCTCCTGGAGCTCGGGGGAGAACTCGTCCAAGTACTCCTGCTCCGCGGCGTAGAATTCGTCCTCCGTGTTCACGGAATGGCGGATATAGCACAGGGTCATGGCGGTCTCCACCCCGGAGAAGGCCTTCTCCAGGGCCACGTAGGCCCGGTCAGCTTCGGCAAAGCTCTGGGCGTTCTTCAGCTCCTCGGTGTGCTCCTCGATCTTCTCCCTGAGAAAATCCACGTCCGGGCGAACATAGGGCATGTCGGAAAACAGCATGGTCACTCCTCCTTTTGGTCGTTCCCCATTCCTTCGGGTAGTAAAATAGTATACACCTTTCAAAATCGAAAGACAAGTTCTTGAAAAAAAGGGGGAAGTTGTATATAATGTGCTGTATATTTGGGGAGGTATGGTACATGCAGCGCATCGGTTTCGACCACGACAAATACGTGCAGCTCCAGTCCGAGCATATCCGCCAGCGGATCAGCTCCTTCGGCGGCAAGCTCTATCTGGAATTCGGCGGCAAGCTCTTCGACGACTATCACGCGTCCCGGGTCCTGCCCGGCTTCCAGCCCGACAGCAAGATGCAGATGCTCCGCTCCCTCAGCGACCAGGTGGAGATCCTCATCGTCATCAACGCTTCGGACATCGAAAAGAACAAGGTGCGGAGCGACCTTGGCATCACCTACGACCAGGACGTGCTGCGGCTCATCGACATCTTCCGGGACTTCGGCCTGTACGTGGGGAGCGTGGTCATCACCCGCTACGCCCGGCAGCGGGCCGCGGTGAACTTCTCTAACCGTCTGGAGGCTTTGGGCGTCAAGTGCTATCACCACTACTCCATCCCCGGCTATCCCGCCGACGCCCAGCTCATCATGAGCGATCAGGGCTGCGGCAAGAACGACTACGTGGAGACCAGCCGGCCTCTTGTCGTGGTCACCGCCCCCGGCCCCGGCAGCGGCAAGATGGCCACCTGCATCTCCCAGCTGTACCACGAGAACCTTAGGGGCGTGAAGGCGGGCTACGCCAAGTTCGAGACCTTCCCCATCTGGAACCTGCCCCTCAACCACCCGGTGAACCTGGCCTACGAGGCCGCCACCACGGACCTTAGCGACGTGAACATGGTGGACCCCTTCCATCTGGAGGCCTACGGCAAGATCGCCGTCAACTACAACCGGGACATCGAGATCTTCCCCGTGCTCAACGCAATGTTCGAGCAGATCTACGGGGAGTCCCCCTATAAGTCCCCCACGGACATGGGCGTGAACATGGTGGGCTTCTGCATCAGCGACGACGAGGCGGTCCGCTTCGCCGCCCAGCAGGAGATCATCCGTCGGTACTTCGCCGCCCAGATGAGCAAGAAGAAGGGCTTTTCCACCGACGACGAGGTGGACAAGCTCCGCATCCTCATGAAGCAGGCGGGCCTGAAGCCCGAGGATCGGCCCCCGGTGGGTCCCGCCCTGCAGCGGGCTCAGGAGACCGGCGGTCCCGCGGCGGCTATCGAGCTGCCCGACGGCCGGGTGGTCACAGGCAAGTCCTCGCCGCTGCTGGGCGCCGCGTCCGCTATGCTGCTGAACGCGCTCAAGGAGCTCGCCGGCATCCGCCACGACATGAAGCTCATCTCCCCCGTCATCATCGAGCCCATCCAGCATCTGAAGGTGGACCATCTGGGAGGCCACAACCCCCGGCTCCATACGGACGAAACGCTGCTGGCCCTCTCCATCTGCGCCGCCACCAACCCCACGGCGGAGCTGGCCATGGAGCAGCTCAGCAACCTGCAGGGCTGCGAGATGCATTCCACCGTCATCCTGGCCGAGGTGGACGTGAACCTGCTTCGGAAGCTGGGCGTCCACTTGACCTGCGAGCCCGTGTATCAGACGAAGAAGCTGTATCATAAATGATCGCACACGAACAGAAGCCGCTGCTTTCGGGCAGCGGCTTCTTTGCGCTCACGATTAAATAGCCTCGATGGCAGTTGTCAACGCGGTGACGATCTGATCCAAAGTCAACGTGGGCAGATCCTTCCCCTCCGCCAGCTCCGGCGTGGCGGGCACGTGAATGAAGGCGGCGGGAACGGGATCGTCCGCCTGCTCCAGGCGATACAGAACTGAATAGAGGAGGGCGTTGCACACGAACCGGCCCGCGCTATCGGAGAGCCGGGCGGGGACGCCGGCGGAGAGGATGGCCTCCGTCATGTCCTCCACGGGCAGAGTGGAAAAAAGGGCCTCAGGCCCGCCGGGGATGACGGGCTCGTTCTGGGGCTGGTTCCCCTCGTTGTCGGGGATCCGGGCCGCCATCTCGTTGACCCCCTGCCGCTCCGGGGTCACCATGCTCCGGCTGGCGGCGAGACCGACCATCAGCACCGCGTCCGGCTCCGCCTCGTCTACGGCGGCGAACAAAGCTTCAGGCGCGCCCCGGAAGGTGACGGGCAGCTCCCGCTTCACCAGCTCCCACCCGCCCACGGTGTCGGGCAAAGCCTGGACCGCCTGCCAGGAGGGGTTCACTCTGTCCCCGCCAAAGGGGGCGAAGCCGGTGATCAGCAATCGCTTCATTTGCCCAGCCCCCGGGCCACGGCGGCCAGCTTGTCCAGGGCCTTTTGGAGGACCCAGGTGGGGCAAGCGAGATTCAGGCGCTCGAAACCCGCGCCCTCTTCGCCGAACATGGAGCCCTCGTTGAAGAACAGCTCCCCGTCGATCATGGCCTTTTCGAGGCCCTCCTTATCGAGGCCCAGGGCCCGGCAATCCAGCCACATGAGGTAGGTGCCCATGAGCTCGAAGGGCCGTATAGCGGGGATATGCTCCGCCAAATACTCCTCCACCAGCTTCTTGTTCTCCCCCAGGACCGTCCGCAGGGCCTCCAGCCAAGGCTCCCCGTAGGTGTAGGCCAGGCGGCAGCTCACGTAGCCCAGGGCCGTCAGCGTGGGATAGTGGCCCTCCTTCTGCAGCTTCTCCCGCAGCTCCTCGTCCGCCACGAACAGGTTGGAGCACTGCATGCCCGCCAGGTTGAAGGTCTTGCTGGGGGCGGTGCAGAGGACGGCGTTCTTCACGTACGGTTCCGGCAGGGTGCCCACGGAGACGAAGGTGTAGCCGGGCAGGATGAGGTCCCCGTGGATCTCGTCGGCCACCATGATGACGCCGTTGTTGAGGCAGATTTCGGCGAGCCGCAGCAGCTCCGCCCGGGTCCAGATGCGGCCCACAGGGTTGTGGGGGCTGCACAGCAAAAACAGCTTCACCTTAGGCTCGGCGCACAGCTTTTCAAACAAGTCGAAGTCGATGTCGTAGGTCCGCTCCCGTTCGATCAGGGGGCAGAAGACCGCCTCCCTCCCCTGCTCCTGGGCGGCGAAGCGGAAGGGATGATAGACGGGACTCAGCATGAGCACCCCGTCCCCGGGCGCTGTCAGGGCTTTGACGATCTCGTAGAGGGCGGGCACGATGCCGGGGCTGGTGATGAACCAATCCTTCTCGGGCCGAAAGCCGTGGCGGCGTTCCATCCAGCTTTGGACCGCTTCGAAATACCCCGCCGTGGGGCCGGTGTAGCCCAGCACGTTGTGATCGAGATAGTCCTTGAGCCCCGCCACCACCTCGGGCGGGTCCAGAAACTCCATGTCCGCCACGGACAGGGGCACGGCGTCCCGGGACACGTCCGGCTTCTGCTTCTTCATATGCTCGTACTTGAAGGCGCCCGCGTCCCAGCGGTCGGGCAGGGTGGTGAAATCGTAGATCATGCTCGTCCTCCTTATTTAGTGGCCCGAGGGGATATCCTCGAGCAGCCGGTCGATGTCGTCGGCGGCGATGGCAAGGGACCCGGAGCCCTTGCGCTCCGTTTCCATGCGGCGCGCCAGGGCCTCCGCCCGCTCTTGGTCGCCGATGGCCTCATAGAACCGGTGGCGGAAGGCGGCGTCCGCGTACCCCGCCACGTGATAGGCCTCCTCGTGGGCGCTGGAAAAGGGCGCCACATCATAATACCGATAGTAGTACTGGCGGACCATATCGGCATATTCGCCCTGCTGCAGATAGTATTCAAGGTCGCTGTACCGATCCCGGTCGAACGCGCTGCGGAACTCTCCCACCAGGCGGATCAGGGAGATCACCGCCGCCAGGGCCGTGACGACGATGAGGACGTTGAGGAACCGGACGATCCCGGACGACCTTTTTCTGAGGTGAGCGTTACGCATCCAACAGCACCTCCTCCAGCAAAGCCGCCTTCCGGTTGGTGGACAGGGTCAAAAATCGCTCCGCTTCCTCCCCTTCGAGCCCCAGGTACACCTGCAGCATCTCCATCACGTTGCCGCGCATGTCCTCGATATAGGCCCGATGGGCGTCCGACGCCATGTCGCGGGTCCCCCGCTCCAGGGTATCGAAGAAGTCCTCCAGGGATCGGCACAGCGCCTGGATATCGTCCGGCGCGCGCCTGGCGGCCCACTGCTCCCGATCCTGGTGAAGATACAGCCGTTCCATCCGCAGTACCACGTCCTTGTAATACTGGGCGACCCACCGGACGCCGTAGTACGCCTCGAAGGGAGAATTGTAGGACCGGATGTCGTTGAAGTCCGCGTAGGAGGCGAAGGCCAAGTAATCCCCCTGGGCCAGATACCCCTCCATCACGGCGATGGTGCCTTCGGGGTCCTTCTCCGCAGCACGGCGGCGCATCTGCTCCGGAAAGGCGTACGCCTTCTCGGCCACCACCGCCATGGCCACGGCGGCGATGAGCAGCACCAGGGCCGCGACGACCCGAGGGATGATCTGGGCGTACCGTTTGGCCGCGCCGACCACGTTGGCCTCGGTGGCCGCGTAACGCTCCTGATAGTCCGCCATGTTCTGAAAATGGCGGATGGCCTGCTCGTTGGGCGTACCGCAGTACGGGCAGAACCGTTCCTCCAGCCCGACCTCTCCGCCGCAGTTCCTGCACTTCATTCTTCCCAGCCCCTTTCCGTAAAGAATTGCTTGCATGTCTTGATCGGCACGAAACCGTCCCGCGCCAGCGTGCGGCGGAATTCGTCCAACTCCGCCTCTGTCAGCGGGAACCGTTCGGTAAAATCCCTCAGCAGAGGCTGCCGAAGCTCGTCCAGCAGCGCCCGCTCCTCCTCGCTGAGGTCGTTCATATACTCCAGCCTGTACAGTTTGATCTCGTCATAGAAGAGATACAGCCGGCTGCCGGCCTCCCCGACCTGAAGAGAGCTTTGGGCGGCCAGGATCAGATCGTAAAACTCGCAGAAGCTCCAGTGCCGATACTGCCACACCCGATGCCCTTCGTCGGCAGCCTGATCGTAGAAGGCGACCAGCTCCTCATAGGCTCCGGCGTCGTAGTATTCGTCCATCCGGGCGAAGCCTTCCCGCTGCCACAGGTATTCCGCCTGTTCGAGGGCCGCTTCCTTCCGCTCCCGGATCAGGCGGACGACCAGGACGGCGGCCACGGCCAGGAGCAGGATCGCCGCAGCGATCAGCAGCTTCTTCGACAGCCGCCCCGCATGGGCCCGGGTCTCCTTTTTCCTCAGGGCGCCCAGCCCCGCCAGGTCCCCCCGGATGCCTTCCAGCTTGTTCATATAGGCGGTTTCCGCCGCTGGCAGGTACATGGTGCCGCAATAGGGGCAATTGGGCATGGTCGCGTCGAACTCGGCGCCGCAGGTGTGGCAGCTCACGGTCTTTCTTCCCGTATCGTCGATACGATCGCTTTTTTCTTCTTCGCTCACAGGCCCGCCCCCCTTCGCCGGCGTCGACCGGCCCGGACACTATTGCCCGGTAATTCGATACACAGTATACCAATTCTCCTTCATAAACGCAAGTGCGCGAACAGGGCGCGGCCGGCAGGGGCAGAGCTTTTGACAGACAAGCCCCGGGTATGGTATCATGGAGCCAGCGTTTCAACCGAAGGGGAGAAAGGACATGGCGGATCTGATCGTGGTCTGCGGGCCTCAGGCCGTGGGCAAGATGACGGTGGCGGAGAGCCTCAGGGACAAGCTCAAATACAACATGATGATGAACCACGACAGCATCGAGCTGTCGGACCGGATCTTCGGCTTCGGCACCCCCGCCCAGCGGGCCTTCAACGAAGCCATCCGCAAAAGCGCCTTCGATCTCGCCGTCCAGCACGGGGTGGACCTGATCTTCACCTACGTCTGCGCCTTCGAGATGCAGGAGGAGCGGGACTATCTCACGGGGCTCCACGACCTGTTCACGGAGCACGGAGGTCGGTTCTTCTTCGTGGAGCTGAGCGCCAGTTTGGACGCCCGGCTCCAGCGGAACGAGACGCCCCATCGGATGGAGCGCAAGCCATCCAAGCGGGACGTGGCATGGAGCCGCCGGAACCTTTTGAAGGACGCCCGGGAACACCGGCTGAACTCCGACGAGGGGGAGGTCTGGTTTAAGCATCACCTGAAGATCGACAACACGGACCTGACCCCCGACGAGGTGGCGGATCGAGTCATCGAAGCCTTCAGGCTCGTCCCCAACGAGAAGGAAGCATGGGAATACCGCTACGGCGTTTGAATCTATACGAAATCTCATCAGGAAAGGAAGCAACCAAATGAAGCGCAAGGAAATGGACCCCAAGTATCAGTGGGACTTTACCCACATCTACCCCGACAAGGCGGCTTGGGAAGCGGCCATGGCCGAGGCTGAGCAGGCCGTGGCGGGGCTCGCCGCCCTGCCTGGGACCCTGAAGGCCAGCAAGGAGGGCTTGAAGAAGGGGCTGGACGCGGCCTATGCCGCCATGGAGAAGGTGGAGCTGCCCTTCATCTACGCCAACCTCCACAAGTCCGCCGACGGCAGCGAGCCGGAGCACCAGAACATGGACGCCCGGGCCATGACCCTGCTGGTCAAGGGCATGTCCATGCTGGCCTTCATGAACCCGGAGATCTTGTCCATCCCCGAAAGCGACCTTAACGCCTGGATGGCTGAGGAGGACATGGCGGTGTACAGGTTCATCGTGGCGGACATCACCCGGGGCCGGGCCCATATCCTGGACGAAGCCCGGGAAAAGATGCTGGCCATGCTGGGCGAGGCGGCCCAGACGCCCTCCAACGCCTATTCCATGCTCACCAACGTAAACATGAAGCTGCCCCTGGTCCACGACGAGCAGGGAAACGAGGTCCAGCTCACCCAGGGGAACTTCGGCGTGTTCCGGGAGAGCCGGGATCGGAAGGTCCGGGAGGAGGCGTTTCGGGCCATGTTCGGCGCCTATCGCCAGTTCGGGGACACCTTCGCGGCCCTCTACGGCGGTGCGGTGAAGATGGACAACTTCCAGGCTACGGTCCGGGGGTATTCCTCCGCCTGCGAGGCGGCTCTGGACGGCGGGAACGTGCCCGTCAGCGTGTACGACAGCCTGATCGAAGCGGTCCACGAAAGTCTGCCCGCCATGAAAAAGTATCTGAAGCTCCGGCAGCGGGTGCTAGGCCTCGAGAAGATCGACATCTTCGACCTGTACACGCCCATGGTGGAGGACGTGGACTTCCCGGTGCCCTTCGCTGACGTGAAGGCGCTGGTGAAGGGGGCCACCGAGCCCCTGGGCGAGGAGTATGGGCGACTTCTCGATCGGGCCTTTGCGGAGAACTGGATGGACGTATACGAGAACGAGGGCAAGCGCAGCGGCGCCTTCTCCATGGGCGTGTTCGGCGTGCACCCCTACGTGCTCCTCAACTACACGGACACCCTGGACGACGCCTTCACCGTGGCCCACGAGCTGGGCCACTCCATGCACTCCTTCTTCTCCGATCGCACCCAGCCCTACCCCCTCCACGACTACAAGATCATGGTGGCGGAGGTAGCCTCCACGGTGAACGAGGTGCTGCTCACCAAGTACCTGCTGAAGACGGAGACGGACCCCAAGCGCCGGGCCTACGTGCTGAACCACTTCCTGGAGGGCTTCCGCACCACCCTGTTCCGCCAGACCCTGTTCGCAGAGTTCGAGCGCAAGGCCCACGAGCTGGCCGCCGCCGGCACGCCCTTGACCGCGTCCACGCTCAATAAGGTGTACCACGACCTGGTGGCCCTCTACTACGACGGCGCCGGGATCGACCCGGACATCGACCCCGAGTGGAGCTATATCCCCCACTTCTATCGGGGGTTCTACGTATACCAGTACGCTACCGGCTTCTCCTCCGCCGTGGCCATCGCGGACCGGATCCTCGCCACCGGCGACGCCTCCGGGTACCTGAAGTTCCTCACTACCGGCGGCAGCGACTACCCGCTGAACGAGCTCAGGATCGCGGGGGTGGACCTGACGAAGCCCGACACGGTGAAAAACGCCCTGAAGGTCTTCGCGGATACCGTGGACGAGCTGGAAAAGCTGCTGTAAGCTAAAGCGACGTCAAAGAGCAGGCAAGTTGCCTGCTCTTTTGTTTTAACCGTTCAGTTGGTAGGCCGTGAGATTGAGATAAAAGGCGAAGCACAGCCAAAGGGTGTAGGGCAATTGGAGCCAGGCCGCCGGTTTGCTGACGGGCCGGTAGCGGAGCACTGTGCCGATGGCCAGGGCCAGCATGACGAGAAGGGTCACCAGCGCCGCAAGCCGCAGCCCCAGGGCAAAGAACAGCACCGGCCACAGGAAGTTGAGGAGCAGCGTCCCTGCGTAGAGGAGATGCTGGTCCTTCAAGCCCCGGGGCGGGGCGATGTAGATGAGGGCCGCCGACACGCCCATGAGGATGTACAGGATGGACCAGACGATGGAGAACACCAGCGGCGGCGGCGTCAGGGTCGACTGGGGCAGGTATTGAAAGGCTTTCATCCCGTCCACGGACACCAGGGTGGCGAGGCCTCCTGTCAGCAGCGAGAGGACGATGAAGATGGCGTAGGGCCAAAAGTTGTTTTTACGTTCCATGGTCCTATTGTATGGACTTTCCGGAAAAAGTATGCTTTCTTGACGCGGTCCGGCGGTCATGCTATCATGGGGGCATGAACGGCTGGAAGATAGCGCTATACCGGCTTTGGCAATGGACCTGGGGCCTGCCTCAGACTCTGGTGGGCCTTGCCATGGCCATCAAATACCGCCGCTGCCCCCGCAAGCGAGTGGGCGGCGCCGTGGCCACCCTCCACGACGGGAACTGGGGCGGCGTGTCGCTGGGCATGTTCATCTTCGTGCCCAAGGGCCTGCGGCCGGAACGGGAAGCGGCGCTCCTCTCCCACGAGTACGGCCACACCTTCCAATCCGCCCTGCTGGGGCCGTTGTACCTGCTCCTGGTGGGCGTGCCCTCCTTCCTCTGGGCCAACCTGCCCCGGAACGTACGGAAGCGCTCCCTGCGGCACATCCCCTACGAAGCCCACTATCCGGAGAACTGGGCGGAAAAGCTGGGCCACAAGCATTTTCCCAAGGTCTGGCCCCTCTCCCGCCCCTCAAAACAGGAGGAACGAGTATGAAATGGATTTTGCTGCTCCTGGCCGCCGTAAACCTCCTCGCCTTCGTCCTCTACGGCGTCGACAAGCTGAAGGCGAAGAAGGGCGCCTGGCGCATCCCGGAAGCGACGCTCCTGCTGGTGGCCTTCCTGGGCGGCTCCCTGGGCGCGCTCCTGGGCATGGAGGTCTTTCGTCACAAGACGAAGCACGCCACGTTCAGGATTCTGGTCCCCCTGTTCCTGATATTGCATATCGCCCTGGCCGTATACACGGTCAAGTGCGGGCTGCTGCCCTGAAAAAAGGTTGAAAAACCCGCAAAAAAGGCCTTGACAGGGACCAGGTCGGTCGCTATAATAAGTACGCTTAAGCAGAGGCGCCCGCCTCTCACCTGCCGATCGAAAAGGATCAGGCACGGTATGATGGGATTATTTCGTGGTGGGCGCGTTTGCGTCCGCTATTTTTTTAGGAGGTGTTGACCCATCGCTACCCAAGAACTGCCTATCAATGAGGAGATCCGGGACCCGGAAGTCCGTCTGATCGATGAAAACGGCGTCCAGCTGGGCATCATGGATGTCCGGGCCGCCCAGCGTCTGGCCGACGAGCGGGAGCTGGATCTGGTCAAGCTCTCCAACGCCAATCCCCCCACCTGCAAGCTCATGGACTACAGCAAGCACCGCTACGACATGATGAAGCGGGAAAAGGAGCAGCGGAAGAACCAGAAGATCATCGAGATCAAGGAGATCCGCCTCTCCGCCACCATCGACCAGCACGACATGGAAGTCAAGGCCAAGGCCTGCTCCCGGTTTTTGCAGGACGGCAACAAGGTGAAGGTGAGCATCCGCTTTAGGGGCCGCCAGATCACCCGGGGCGATATCGGCGAGGAGGTCATGACCACCTTCTACAACATGGTCTCCGACATGGCCACCCAGGAACGGGCGCCCAAGCAGGAGGGCAGGAACATGTACATGGTGCTGGCACCGAAGAATTAAAAATCTATCAGGAGGAAAGAACATGCCAAAGATCAAGACCCATCGCGGCGCTGCTAAGCGTTTTGACGTGACCAAGTCCGGCAAAATCAAGCGCGGCAAGGCTTACAAGAGCCACATCCTCACCAAGAAGACCACCAAGAGGCTGCGCGGCCTGCGCCAGACCGGCTATATCGCCGAGGAAGAGCAGAAGAAGATCCGCGAGCTGATTCCCTATAAGTAAGGAGATGTGAACCATGGCAAGAATTAAGAGAAGCGTCAATTCCATCAAGAAGCGCCGGAAGGTCCTGCGCCTGGCTAAGGGCTATTTCGGAGCCAAGTCCAAGCAGTATAGGGCAGCCTCCCAGCAGGTGATGAAGTCCATGGCCTACGCCTATGTAGGCCGCAAGAACAAGAAGCGTGAGTATCGCCGCCTCTGGATCGCCCGTATCAACGCCGGCGCCCGTATCTGCGGCACCAACTACTCCAACCTGATCAACGGCCTCAAGCTGGCCGGCGTCGAAGTGAATCGGAAGGTCCTCGCCGACCTGGCCGTCACCGACATGAACGCCTTCAAGGCCCTGGTGGACACCGCCCTGGCCGCCAAGAAAGCGTAAGCCGAAAGCGAAAAGAAAAAGAGCTTCCGAACGGAGGCTCTTTTTTCTTTGGTCGTTGCCTCCGGGCGTAGTCCAGGGCCGTGCGAGCGTTGCCCGTCTCGTATGGTGCGTATGCCATCAGAGGATCGCAGCTGTCCACCATGGCCCCCACTTCCTATCCCAAAGCGAAGCGTTTTTTTCTCTCCCCCCGAAGGGGAGAAAAGGGAGAAAGCATTCCCATGGGGGGGTGCTCTCTCCTGTCCTTGTCCTTGTCCTTGTCCTTGTCTTCCCCAGATACCTGCCTGTTTCAGATAGATTTCCACCGATACGGACCCGGTACGGGAAGATCTCTATCCGATATCTATCTCAGCAGCGTTTTGAGGGTCTCCTGGGACAGGAAGGGTGCGAAGGGCACCAACTGCTTCCAGGTCAGACCCTTCGCCTGGAGCCTGTCCATGAGCTTTTCCAGGGTGCTTTCCCCCAGGAACGGAGCGAGGCCCACCAGCTGCTTCACCTCCGGCGCCTCCTGCTCAGCCAGGCTTTCGGCTAAATCGTTCAATGTCCTTTCCTCCAGGAAGGGCGCCAGGGCGACCAGCGAGCCATAGTCGGTGTCCCGGGCTCGCTGCGCCAGCCGGTCCAGCTCCCCGGAGGACAAGAACGGGGCCAGGGCGATCACCTTCTTCATATCGGTCTTTCCCAGCTGCTCCGCCATAGCGTCCAGGTATCCTTCATCCAGAAAGGGGGCCAGAGCCTTGAGGCTGGCAAAGTCCACCTCCTCCCCTGCCTTCGCCCTTTCGGCGTTCTCCCGAATGGTCTCCGGAGGCAGCAGGGACGCCACCTCGGCCACCTCCTGCACGGTCACCGGCTCCCCCTCCAGCACCTTCTCCACGGTCTTCGTCTCCCGGGAGGGGCCGCCCATCAGTTGCTCGAAGGTGACGCCCAAGAGCTCGCACAGCTCCGGGAGCTTGGAGATATCGGGCATGGAGTTGCCCCGCTCCCAGTTGGACACGGCCTGGTAGCTCACGCCCATGGCGTCCGCCAGGGCCATCTGGGTCATGTTTTTCTCGATCCGGGCCTGCCGGATACGGCGGCCCACCTGCATGGTATCGAACATCGTCTTTTCCTCGTTTCGTCAGATTCGACCGGTCATGGCTGCATCATAGCCCACGACGCCCCAAAAGAGAAGCAACCGTTCCTTGAGTTCTATTCTGCAAGGAACGGTTGAGTGGAGTTAAAGCCTGTCCAGGTAGTCCCCGAGGGCGATAAGGTCCGGGAGGACGGGGACGCCCATGGCCTTGAGGCGCTCCCGGCTCTGGTGGCCGCCCTCCAGGAGCACGCAGGGGCAGCCGATGGCGGAGGACACCTCGAAGTCGTGGTCCGTGTCGCCGATGAACAGGGTCCTTTCCCGGGGGATGCCTTGGCTTTCGATGAAGTCCCGCGCGAGGGCCGCCTTGGAGAAGGCGTAGTGGTCCGTGAGCCCCAGCTTCCGCTCGAACCGGTCCCCCACGCTGCCAAAGGCCGCCACCTGCTCGATGAGCTGATCGTACCGGGTGGCGGACAGGAGCACCTGCCGATAGCCCGCCCCCTTCAGCCTGTCGAGGAAGGGAACGATGCCGGGCCGCAGGACGGCGTCCCGATAGAGCTTGTCGTACCAGATGACGAACTCGTCGGCCACGTGCTCGTAGGGCTCGTCCTCCGGGCCGAAGCGGTAGCCCATCTTCTCGTAGTAGCTCTTGATGGGAAAGCCGAAGACCGCCCGATAGGCGTCCATGTCCGGGAGCGTGGGGATACCCCGCTCGCTGAGCATGATGTTGGCGATGGTCTTGCAGACCAGGGCGTCGTCCAGTATGGTGCCGTTCCAGTCCCAGATGATCAGTTCAGGCTTCATAGGCCCCTCCCCATGGATAGTGGATTTAGTATACCTGACCTTCCCCCGTATTGCAAGAGCCCACAATTATTCACACTCTATTCACCGGCCCCCGGACCCCGGCGGCCTTGTCAAGGGGTAGGCGGGGGTGTATACTATTATAGAAATAATATGGGGTGGTATGTACCCCGGCGCAGGAGTGAAACGCATTGGCACAGAAGAAGAAAACCGCCGCTGGCGGAAAGAAGAATACGAAGAAGAGCGCGGCGAAGAAGCCGGCCCAGCCCAAGCTGACGGCGGCTGAACGCAGGGAGCAGAAGGAGGAAGCCATCCGGGAGGCCACCGTGTCCCAGCGGGTGGGCGCGGAGGTCCTGGGCGTGGTGCTCATGGCCTTGGGCGTCCTCCTGGGGCTATACCTCTATCGGGCTACGGACGCGCCTTTGGGCGTGGCCCTGCAGAAGGTGCTCTTCGGGGCCGTGGGCGTGGTGGCCTTCGGGCTGCCGCCGTTTTTGCTGCTCCTGGGCATATTCTCCATCGCCGGGCGCAAGCGGATGCCCGCCTCGGGCCGGCTTCTGGTGTGCGTGCTGCTGGTGGTGTTCGTGGCGGCCCTCACCCAGCTCTTCACCCATTACAGCGCCCGGGACGCCGAGGGCAAGGCCATCCCCATCGCCAAGTTCATCGTGGACTGCTTCGATCGGGCAGTCCACGCCATCAGCGCCCCGGAGAAG
>CADACQ010000012.1 GCA_902786465.1 uncultured Eubacteriales bacterium
TCCTTGGGGCCGATGCCCTCCATGGGGGACAGGGCGCCGAAGAGCACGTGATAGCGGCCGTTGAACTCCCGGGTCTTCTCCATGGCGATCACGTCCTTGGGGTCGGACACCACACAGATCACGTCCGCCCGCCGCCGAGGATCGGCGCAGATCTCGCAGAGCTCCCCGTCGGTGTAGGTGCCGCAGATGGGGCAGTTGTGGACCTTGCTTCTGGCGTCGGTGATGGCCTTGGCCAGTTCCTGGGCCTGCTCCTCGGGGACGCCCAAGATATGATAGGCCAGCCGGGCTGCCGTCTTGCGCCCGATGCCCGGGAGCCGGCCCAGCTGTACCGTCAGCCGTTCGATGGATTCGATGGCCATATCAGAAGCCCAAATTCATGCCGCCGGTGAGCTTGCCCATCTCCTGCTCCACGGTGGTCGCGGCCTCCTTGAGGGCGCTGTTCACCGCCGAGAGCACCAGGTCCTGGAGCATCTCCACGTCGTCCGGGTCCACGCACTGGGGGTCGATCTCCACAGACAGGACCTCCCGGGCCCCGTTCACCGTGACCTTCACCATGCCGCCGCCGGAGGACGCCGAAAACTCCTGGGCGTTGAGCTCCGCCTGTTTCTTCTGCATGTTCTCCTGCATCCGCTGGGCCTGCTTCATGAGCTGCTGCATGTTGCCCATGCCGCCCATGGGGAATCCGCCGTGCTTTGCCATATCAAGATTCGTGTATGTTCAGGTGATGGTCAGTTTGTCCTTGAAGAGGCCCACCAGGTCCGCCACGTCGCTGGCCCCTTCCCGAAGGAGCAGCTGCACCCCAGGCCGAATGGCGTCCAGCTCCCCCTGGATCACGGCCACGCTCCGGGAATTGAGCATCTTCAGCTTCCCCGCGTATTCCGCCGGGAAGGAAACGGTCAGCTGGTCCTCGGTAAGGTCGGTGGCCTGGCCGTAGGCCGCCAGCTGCCGCACGAAGGCGTTCACCTTCTGGACCCGGGCAAGGACCTGCTTCCACAGGGCGTCGGCGTCGCCCGCCGCCGCGGGCTGGGAGGCCGTTTTAGGCTGGGGCGCTTCCGCCTTGGGGGCCGGGGGCTCCGGCGCCCGCTGGGGCTTGGGCTCCGGCTTCGGCGCCACCGGCGCCATGGGCGCGGGGGCCGCTGTTGGGGGCTCTGGCACGGCTGTGGGGGCGTCGTAGGCTTCCTCCGGCAGGTATCCCTCCTCCGGCGGCGGTTCGGGCAGATAGTCCTCGTCGTAGGCGGAGGCCGCCGGGGCGGGAGTCGAAGGGGCCGCCGCCGGAAGGCCGTGCTGCTCCAGTTCCTTCAATTTGTTCTCCACCAAAGTGAGCCGGGCGCTCAGGGCTTCCACGCTCCCATCGTCCACAGGCTGGGCGATCCGCACTAGCACCGTCTCCAGGAGCATCCGGGGCGAGGGGAAGTAGCGCATGTCGCTCTGGACCCGCATGAGCTGCTCCATGGCGTAGAGGATGCGGGCGTTGGGGTGCTTCTGGGCCTGCTTCTGGTAGCGAGCCATGCGATCCGCCGTCACCGCCAGCAGGTCCGCGCAGTCGCCGCAGGCCTTGGCAAGGAGGAGCGCACGCATATGCCCCGCCAGCTCCCCGGCGAAGACGGCCATGTCCCGGCCCTGGCGCACCACCTGATCGAGGCTGATAAGCGCCCCTTTGGCGTCGCCGGAAAGAAGTGTGTCCGCCATGTCGAAGAGGAAGTCCTCGTCCATGATGCCCAGCACGTTCTGCACGTCCCTGGCCGTGACCTGGCCGCCGCAGAAGGACAGGCACTGATCGAGGAGGGACAGGGCGTCCCGCATGCCGCCGTCCGCCGCCCGAGCGATGATCCGAAGACCGTCGGGCTCCACAGAGGCTCCGTCCGCCTTCAGGATGTACTGCATGTAGCCGATGATCTCCGGCACCGTCAGCCGATGGAAGTCGAACCGCTGGCAGCGGGAGATGATGGTGGCCGGGAGCTTTTGAGGCTCCGTGGTGGCCAATATGAACACCACGTGCTCCGGCGGCTCCTCCAGGGTCTTCAACAGCGCGTTGAAGGCAGAGCCCGAGAGCATGTGGACTTCGTCGATGATGAACACCCGATATTTTAGCTGCAGGGGGGCGAACTGGGCCTGGGAGATGAGATCGCGGACGTTTTCCACGCTGTTGTTGCTGGCGGCGTCGATCTCGATGATGTCCGCGTTCTGCCCGGCGGCCGTGCGACAGCTGTCGCACGCGAGACAGGGCTCCCCGTTCTCGGGATGAAGGCAGTTGATGGCCTTGGCCAGTATCCGGGCCGTGGTGGTCTTGCCCGTGCCCCGGGAGCCGCAGAACAGATAGGCGTGGGACGGCTGCCCCTCCCGCACCTGGTTCATGAGGATGGTGGTGATATGCTTTTGACCCGCCATCTGCCCGAACCGCTCGGGCCGGTAGGTCCTGTACAATGCCTGATACGCCATACGCGCCTCCTGTTTTGTTAGTATATCACAAGGGCGACGCGGTGGCTACCTTTTATTTTCGCACCTTTTTCTTTTCGGTGAAAAGAAAAAGGTGCGCGAAAAAGAAAAGCACATTGGTTTTATGGAAATTCTCCCGTGTACAGGCATACCCTTCCTGAAAATATCTCGGTAAGGGCGTGGACCAGCTCCGTGCGGGCACCGCCGGAAAGGTCGTAGACGAAGAGTCGGGCCGGGGCCATGCCGATGAGGAGGCTGATGATCCCCTCGCCGGTCTCGTCCACGTACTCCATCCGAAGCTCCTCCCCGTCCGTCAGCGAGCAGAGGCCGTCCCCATGGAGGCATAGCCGGAGGGAGGGACACCGGGGCGGCCGGGCGTTCAGCAGCAGCCGCAGCACGTCCGCCGCTTCGCCGTATTCCTTCTCCAGCAGCACCCCTGAGAAGGCGTCCTCCACGCATAGCCGCCAAAAGAGCAGGGTGGAGCGCATCCGGAACCGCAAAAATCCCTCCAGGCACAGCTTCGCCTCCTCCTGAAGGTAGGCGGTGAGCTGGGCCGCGGTCTCATGAAGGTCCTCCCGCTTTCGCGCCGCGGCCACCGCCCGGTCCAGGACCTGCCGCCGGTCCTCCAGCTCCAGGGGCGTCTCGTCCGCCATGGCCGCCACCTCGAAGGGGGCCAGATCATGGACCAGCACCCCGCTCAGAGCCTTGGCGAGGGCATGCAGCCCCTGTCGCCCCTCCATGCGCACGCCCACGCCGCCCAGGGCTGCGGACAGGGCGTAGGGCGCGCCGCCCTCCCGGAGCCGGGCGTCCAGCAGACGCTCCAAATCCACGTCGTATTCCATTGTCTGAATGATCCAGGACGACACCGATCTTTCCTTCCCGATGAAACGCTTTCCTTTCATCCTATGTGGGTCGGTGTCTATTGTGTGCGGAAAATCTCTTTTCGATTCCAACAAAAAAATGCCTCCGCCGAAGCGGAGGCGAAGTGGTTATTTATCCTCGGAACGCGAAGACGCCGACGACCAGGCTCAGCACGACCGCGCCCAGGATGAAGAACCAGCCGATGCGCTTCATGCCGCTGCCGATCTCGTTGTCGTCCTGGGTAAGATGCAGATGTTTGGGCTCGCAGGGATCGAACCACACGGTGACTTTGGAGCCCTCGGGATGCTCCTCGGGCTTCAGCTCCTCCTTGGCCTGGATCTGCGCTTCGCTCCCGTTGACGGGGAAGCTGAGGACGGGGAAATAGCCGTTGCGGGTCCGATACCGGCCCTCGGACACGGTCTTGACGGTGTATTGAAGGACGGTGGCTTCCGCCTGCTCCGTCTCCCGCTCCAGCTTCCGCCGGAACCAGCGGTCCCGGAAAATGCCGTAGATGAGGCACACCCAGCCCACGAAGGAGAAGCCCAGGAACAGCAACAGCACCTTATCCCATAGGATCATGGTTTTTCTCCTTCCTGCCTATCGCAAACACTTCAAAAACGCTTCCGGCAACGGCTCGCCGCCGGTGTACCAGATGTAGCCCGGCACGTCGTCCCTTTCTTCCACCCTCAGCCGCACCACCTGCATGTGCCAGATCACGTGGGTGAAGATATGCTGCCGCTGAACGATCTCCCAGGCCCCCAGGGGCCGGACCCCCAGGGCAGTCAGGGCCTGCCCGATCTCCGCCTGGGCAAGGTGCCCGGCCACGTTGGGCAGCTCGTAGAGCCCCGACAGCAGCCCCTTCTCGGGGCGGCGGCGGATCAGGAAGCTGTCCCCGCTGCTCACGGCGAAGACGGTCATGCTCTCCTGCCGCTTCGCCCTCTTCTCCCCCCGGTTGGGGTAGTCCCCCTGGGTGCCGTGGGCGCAGGCCCCGCAGAAGGGGGCCAGGGGGCAATCGCCGCATAGGGGCGCTTTGGGCAGGCAGATAAGGGAGCCAAGGTCCATGAAGGATTGGTTCAGGTCCCCGGGCCGATCGCCCATCCGATCCCGCAGAAAGCCGGTCCACCGGTCCCGGACCCGCTGGTCGGTCACGTTCCCCCCGTCCTCGTAGAGCCGGGCCATGACCCGCAATACGTTCCCGTCCACGGCGGGCTCAGGCTGATCGAATGCAATGGACGCGATGGCCCCGGCGGTGTAGGGGCCCACGCCGGGGAGTTTTACGAGCTCCGCCGCGGTCCGGGGAAACAGGCCTCCGTAGTTTTCCACCACCGCCTGGGCGCACTTTTTCAAATTCCGGGCCCGGGAGTAATACCCGAGACCCTCCCACAGCTTCAACAGCCGCTCCTCGTCGCAGGCAGCCAGGGCCTCCACCGTGGGGAGTTCAGCCATGAAGCGGCCGTAGTAGGGGATCACCGCCGCCGCCCGGGTCTGCTGGAGCATGATCTCCGACACCAGGACGGCATAGGCGTCCCCCGCCCCCCGCCAGGGCAGGGCGCGCTTGTGGGAGTCATACCATTGGAGCAAAGCGTCCGTAAATTCCATGAAAGCAGTATACCATATCCGCGACGAATGTGCTATACTGGAGCCATCATAAAAGAAGAAGGACGAAGAAATGGATTTTGAAGCGATCACCCAACAGGCCCGGGAGGCCATGGACATCCTGCTCAAGGCGGCCAAGCCCAAGCCCGGCCAGCTCATGGTTTTGGGCTGCTCCACCAGCGAGACCGTAGGCAGCCGCATCGGCTCCAACTCCAGCGCCGACGCCGCCCAAGCCATTTTGAAGGGCATCCTGCCCGCCGTGAAGGAGGCGGGCCTCATCCTGGCCGTCCAGGGCTGCGAGCACATCAACCGGTCCCTGTGCCTGGAGCGGGCGGATGCGGAGAAGCTGGGCCTCGTGGAGGTATGGGTCAAGCCCCACGCCCACGCCGGCGGCGCCTGCATCACGGCCTACTACGAGCAATGTCAGGACCCGGTCATGGTGGAGGGCCTGCAGTCGAAGGCCACCCTGGGCATGGACGTGGGTGACACCCTCATCGGCATGCACATGCGGCCCGTGGTGGTGCCGGTCCACTCCCCCTTAAGAAGGATCGGTGAAGCGAACCTGGTGCTGGCCTTCTCCCGGCCCCGATACGTTGGCGGCCCGCGGGCTCAATACGTCCAGCAGACCCGATAAATAAATATATTTTTTCTCCCCCGCCAAAAAGGCCCCAAATCGTTTGCATTTCCTACAACAAACAGGTATACTATCTTTCGGTGCTTTTGTATGGGTCTGTGGTTGCAAGTCGAGGCCAGTCGCAGGCGAAACGATCCACGTAAGCGGGCAAAGCCCCGTGAGCATGGTGCGGCTTAGAAGTAAGACCAACCGGGAGACCGAGAGAGGCAGTAGTGGGGAGCTGAACGGCTTAGGAGCGAACCCTCCTGTTGGCGAGTGTGGGGGCAAAGACCAGGTCAGCCATACAAAACGGCATCAACAAAATACCAAAAGGGGAAAGTACAATGTTCGAAGACAAAGTTTTGATCTGCAGGGATTGCGGCCGTGAGTTCACCTTCACCGCCGGTGAGCAGGAATTCTACGCCGAGAAGGGCTTCCAGAATGAGCCCGTCCGCTGCAGGGAGTGCAGGAACAACCGCAAGAACGCTTCTCGCAACGAGAACCGCGAGATGTATGACGCCGTCTGCGCGGACTGCGGCGCGCCCACCAAGGTGCCCTTCCTGCCCCGGAACGACAAGCCCATCTACTGCTCCGCCTGCTACGCCAAGCATCGCGCCCAGAGATAAGCAAACGTCAAAAAAGGACCATCCGAAAGGATGGTCCTTTTTTCTGCTTCGTTACGGTTTCGCCCTGCCCAGGGCCAGCCGATACTCCGTGTACCGCGGATGCTTGCGCCAGCCGTCGCCGGTCATGTCGTGGCCGCCCACGAAGTGGAAGTTGCACCCCGGCACCTGCTCTCGGAACGCCTGCTCCGCCCCCCGCGCGTAGGGGAAGGCGTAGGGCGTGGCCCACAGCCGTTCCAGCTGCTTAAGCCCGTAGAGGGGGCTCAGATCCGACACGGGGCAGGAACAGATGTTGATGTCCAGGAGCTTATCCAGGCCAGACAGGGGACTCAGGTCCGTTACCGGGTCGGCGAACAGCTCGAAGTAGATGAGCTCGTGGCAGTCCGCCACGGGGCCGATGTCCGTGATATCGTTGCCGGATGTGATGAGGTACTTGAGCTTGGGCATGTTCCGCACAAACTCGATGTTGGTCAACTTGTTATGGCCCACGTCCAAGGCGATGATGTCATGGCAGTACTGGAGCCATTCCAGATCCGGGTCCTTCAGCGGCGGATTCCGATAGCTGACGCTGTAGGCCTCCAGGATGCGGCCTTGCTCGTCAGTCCGCGTCACCAGCCAAGTGGCGAAGTGGTCCGCGTCCGTGCGCACGGTCCAGTACTTGGAGGTGATGGACCAGACGATCCCCGCCTGGGGGAAGGCGGTCCGAAGGGCGTCCATATCCTCGTTGCTCACGCCGCAGCCGCACATCTCCAGGGAGGTGAGCTTGGTGAGCAGGGGGAGGGTCCGATAGAAGGGCTCCAGGGAATCGATGGGCCGGTCGTTGAAGTTTAGCTGTTCCGTATCGGGGCCCACCTCCATGCCGCACAGCTCCAGCTTCCAAAGCACCTCCTGCTCCGGGCAAAACGCCTGCACCATCTGCACTTGCTCCGGCTCGCAGGGAACGGCGGTAAGATCCACGGACCGAAGCTTCGGAAGGAGCTTCAATACCTCCATATCCCATTCCTCCGGGACCGTGGCGGGAGTGAAGACCTCCGTCTCGTCGGTGATCTCGACGCCGCAGAGAGTGGCGTTGAATCGCAGCTCCTCCAGGTCCAGGGCCGCCAGAGCTCCGACGTGCTCCCGGACGTCCAGGGTGCAGTTCCGAAGATCAAGCTTCCTCAAAGCCGGATCTGCCGCCAAGAATGACGCCACCTCCTCCCAGGCGGTCTCTCCCTCGAAGGCGTACTCCGTGGGCAGGGGCGTGGGCTCCGGAGTGGGTTCGGCGGTGGGCGCCGCGGTGGGCGCCGTCGTGACCGAAGCATCCTTGACCGGCTCCGGGGTAGGCTGGGCCGCCGGTGGTTCGCTGCAGGCCCAGTTCCCGACGCTCAGCATCAGGACCAGGCCCAGGCAAAGGATTCGAATGATATTTTTCATCAGTGCTTTGCTCCGTCTCCGTAATGATTGACTTCGTCGGTTACCTTGGGCACCAGCTGGGAGTAACCCCAGAGCAGAGCGTCCGCCCAGGTGCGCTGGCCGGCCTTGGCGGACTGCCAGTTGATGTGCTCACCCATGAACACCATGCCCGCCGAAGCACCGCCATCCAGGTTATAGGCCACCTGAGCCCCCCGGTCCACAAAGATCTGGGCGAACTCCCGCAGAGTGTAGCCGTACGCCCGGCGGGCATCCCGGCCGTCGGACACGATGACGAGAAAGTGGCCCGGTTCGATCAGGCCCACGCCGCAGCGGGGGTTTTCCATCTTGACCCGGTGCTTGTCCACATCGGGGCACACCTGGCCGTTCTCCACCAGGATGGGACCGAAGCTGTAGGCAGCGGTGACGCCGCTGTCCAGCAGGTCCAGGCCCGAGACCTGCCGGGGATGATAGACCTGCATGGTGAGATCGTCGTTGATGACCATGGTGCTGTCCCCGGCCCGGTCGGAATAGAGGATGCCGCTGCGGATCAGGATGCCCTTTTGATCCGCTTCAGCCTCATTGATGTTGTCCCCCGTGACGGCCAGCACCGCACGATAGTTCCTGGCCAAACGCCAGGGCGGCTCAATGGCCATGGCGATCTCGGTGCGGGCGGACACCGCGGAGCGGAAGCTGTTGACCTTCCGCATACGCACGTGGGCCACGTACTTCACGTAGGGATGCCCCTTCTCGTCGGAGGTGTTCTCCCGATCGATTAGGACAGACAGGATATCGGAGCGATACTCCCAGTGACCATTGTCGTAGTCCTGGATCACCACCTCCGCCGGTTCCCCCGGCTGCCGGAAGTACTGATCGTTCGGATCGGGCGAGGGCGTGGGTTCGGGGGTGACGGTGGGCTCCGGCGCAGGCGCCTCGGTGGGTTCCGGGGTGTCCGTGGGGCGCGGCGTATCCGTAGGCGCGGGGGTAACGTCGAGCACCGGAGACGGCGTGGCCGTGGCCTGGACCGTCTGAGCCGGCCTTACCTCGTCGCCTTTGGGCACCAGCGAATAGCCCACATAGGCCAGCAAGCCCGCCATGACCAGCAGGAGCAGGGCCATGGATCGGTTCTTCTTCACCAGGCACAAGGCCACGATCACGAAGACGCCGCTGGCCACGTAGAGGGCGATGGTCCCCCGCCCCAAGCTGCCGATCCATTGGAGCAAGGCGCTCTTGCCCGTCTCCTCCCCTTCCTCGGCGGGGCTCTCCGTGGGCGCGGCCGTGGGAGCTGCCGTCGATTCCGCCGAGGGAGCCCCGGTGGGGGCGGGCGTGTCCGTGGGCACGGCCGTGGGGGCTTCGGTGGGGGCGGGCGTGGGTTCCGGCGTGGCGGTGGGCACAGGTGTGGGCGCCTGATAGGCGATCAGGGCGCTTCGATCGATATGCTCGAAGAGGTCGTCCTTCGCCTCGTCCTGTCCCACCGTAGTATAGATCAGATCGAACCGGGGGGTTTGGGGAAGGATAGTGCCGAAGGAAGCCTCCGATAGATAGCGTGCGTACCCTTCCTCGGCCACGTCTAGGGCCGTGCGGCCGCCGTAGACCGCCAAGGGCACGTTCCCGTCCAAGGCGGTCCCCCCGACGGAAGATAGAAGGTACAGCTTCTGCACCTGCAGATCTGAATAGGTGGTTTGCCGGGTGACGGCGTCTCGCACCAGCTGGGCCGTAAACCGGGCGCGGGCCCGGGTCTGCTCGTCGTCCGGGTCACAGCTGACCACCACCCGGGGGCCGTAGGTGTGGATAAGGTCGGTCACTTCCCGCTTGAGCTGGGCGCCCTTCCAAAGATAAGACACCCGATTGATGTCGAAGGCCATGTGGTCCTCCTGCTGCAAAAACAGGGGGATCACGTCGAGGCCCATGGCGTCCAGGACCCGGAAGGCCTCCTGGACCTGGTTGCCGTCGTCCCGGCCCAGGTAGACCACAGCGGTCTTGATGCCGTGCTCTCCGGCGTAGAGGGGCAGCAGGCCGCCCAGCATATCCAGCTCGTCGCTGACGCCGGACAGGATCAGCATCAGATCCACCTTCTCCCGCCGGGTCAGGTTGGCAGGTGCAGCGCCCGGGGCCAAAACCTTCGCCTCGCAGAGGCTGATCATGGGAGCCCGGCCGCCGACGGCCAGAATTTCCATCCGGGAAGCGCCCTCCGCCGGCAGATACATCCGGTAGCTGAGAGGGCTATAGACCGTTTCCGACAGAAGTCGGTTGTCCTCGCTGTAAAAGCGGATGGTGGTGCCGCAATCCCGGCTGTACCACTGCTTCTCGTCGAACCACTGGAGCAGCACCCCATCGGCTTCCCCTTGCCAGGCGATGGTCAGACTCTGTCCGGAGGTCAGGGTAAGGCGGGTGCGGTAGTCGTCATCCCGCAGATGGTCGGCGGACGCCTCCCGGCCCGCGGGCACGGTCACGGTATACTCCAGCTCCCCGGCATGCTCCGCCGAAGCCGCGGCAGGCGCAGCTACGCCCAGGGTCAGGGCCAGCAGCAGGATGAAGATGATCGTTCGTTTTGCCATGGGGTCCATTCCTTATTTTTTCCTGGCTTTGATGGTGCGCATCAGGACGAAGCCCAGCGCGATGCCCAGCAGCAGCACCGCAGCGCCCGCCAGCGTCTGCCCGATGCCGGCGCTCTCGGGGGCCGGGGTCGCCGTGGGGGTGGGGGTGTCCGTAGGCGCCGCCGTGGGCGTAGGCGTGGGCATGGGAGTCGGCATGGGCGTAGGCGTGGGAGTCGGCGTGGGGGTCGGCGTGGGCGTAGGCTCCGGCGTGGGGGACGGCGTGGGCGTGGCGTTCAGGATGACCTCCGCCAGATCGTCATGCTCGATATGCTCGAACATGTCATTGCCCGTGTCCTCGCCCACGGTGGTGAAGGTGAGACCGAAGCGGCGCATGTCGAAGAATCCGTAGTCGTTCCGAGTGGGCCGATAGGAATACTGATGCTGGGACTTGTGCTCCCCGAAGGCGCGCTGGGCCACCTGGAAGGCGGTCATGCCGTCGTAGGCCGCCAGGGGCTCATAGGGTTCCAGCATGATCCGGCCGTCCTGGGCCAGATGATGATAGACCTTCTTCACGGTCCAGGTGCCGTACTCCGCCACGGAATCCGGATCGTATTCCGGGTCCTGGGCCAGGGTGGCCGCCTCCAGGACGGCGTTGGCCGACACCACGTGCTGCCAGTGGCCGTATTCCCCCTTCAGATCCTGGGTCACCACCACCAGGGGCTTGATCTTCCGGTACAACCGGACCAGGGCCAGCGTGACCTCCTCTGCCTTGAAGGCGGCTTTTTTGCTCTCCGGCTGGGACCCATGGATGTCCGGGAAGCCCAGGAAGTAGGGAAGGGTGTGCATCCCCGCCGACCAGACGCTGTTGATGGCCTCATGGACTCGGCCCATGCTGGGGGTGGTCACGTAGGCAAAGGTGCCCGTATAGCCTCGCTCCGCCGCATAGATGGGGTACACGGCGCCCAGGAAGATCCACTCGTCGTCGGGATGAGTGGTGACGATCAGAAAGTCCGTCCGCTCGATGGGGGGATCCGGCTGGGGATAGCTGTCGGGCAGCCGGCCGGGGCCCAGGATAGTGAGCTCGCAGATGCCGAAGGGCTCCCCCCTGGCGGTGAGCTCAAGGCGGCTGCACCCCTCCGTCAAGGTCACGGCGTAGCAGAGGCTGTCGACGTCCAGATCGGAGGAAAGGAGCAACGTCCCCTGCTGATCGTACTGCCGCAGGGTCATATGGGCATTTTGTGTCGCCATGCGGAAAAACAATCCGCTCATGACCCGGTTCCCCTTGGCCCGGACATGCAGAACGTCTCCGGGGTTGTACGAGTTGTAGGTCACGTATTTGCCGTCGTGGGTATAGAGGGCGTTGGTCTCCGAATTGTTCTTGATGAAGGTAAAGTTCCTGGTGATGTCTTCCGCTTCTGGTTCGGCCTCCTCCGCCCGCACGGGCACGATGCAGAGCAGCATCAGGATGGACAGGCACAGGGCCCAGGGAAGCAGCCGTCTGTTGTTCATGGAGCGCACATTCTCCTACTATAATATGTTAGAAGTATATCTTTTTTCCGCTGTCGAATCAAGAGCGTATTGACATTTTCATATGGTTGACGCAAAATAAACGATATGAGTGATAATATGGAAAAGTATACAGAAACCAATCGGGAGCTCATGATGGAGGCCCCCTTGGAGCCCGTCGAAGCCCCTGACGCCGAGCCCATCCCCGAGGCCGGACCCACGCCCGAACCCGAGCCGGCGGTCGAAGCGGAACTTACGCCAGAACCCGAGCCCTCGGCCGAGGCAGGATCAGCGCCGGACACGGCGCTCCCTAAGAAGGCAAAAGCCGCCGAAAAGGACAAGCCCAGACGGCCCGTCTTTTTGATCCTCCTGCTGGTAGTCCTGTTTCTGGTCGTCGCCTGTGCGGCGGCGGCCAGCGGCTATGTTTTTTTACGGCTGGACCGGCTGGAACAGATACGCCAAGCGGCGGACGATTGCAAAGCACAGGGGGACTATCCGCTGGCCATGGGCTACTATATCCAGCTATTGGCTGACGATCCCCTCAGCTTCACTCCCTTCACGAACGCCTATGTTTCCGCCGGCGCCGACGGTGTGATTGTCTGCGCGGACGCTCTTTTGGAAACGAGCGAAGGCGCACACTTTCTGGCGCGCAGTCAGATGCTGGATTATGCGCTGTCCTGTGCCACCCATCCCGCCGTTCCCGCCTCTTTTGACAAGGACCTGGAGCGCCGCTCCCTGGTCTGCGAGGCCATTCTGGCCCAGGAGGACGGGGATCTTGAAAAAGCGTTGGATTTGCTGAATCAGGCGGACCTGCGCCGGGAGCTGTCCTACCCCATCGAATCCGTCCTGGATCGGGAGGCCACGCTGGCTGCCGCCCTCCAGGCCCGGGAGGAGGGCCGCTACGAGGACGCTATCCAGCTTTTGACCCGGTCCATCCTGGAGCCGGAGCTGGTGGCGGAGCTCCAGCAGCAGATCGTCGAGGAGCAGGACGCCCGGATCAGGGCCCAGGCCCAGGCCGCCCTGGACGCCCTCGACCCGGTGACCGCCATCCAGACCCTGCGGGGCCTCTCCAAGGTCGAGGAGCAGATCGCCCTCGAGCAGGCGTTTACCGAGACCTGGGAGAAAAAGCTTTCCGAACTCCATGCAACCTATGAAAACCGGCTCCTGGCCGGCGCCTGGTACAGCCTGGCCCTGGGGGATGAGCCCCTGCTGACCGGCGACAAGCGGTATGACGGCCTGGCCGCCGCTCTGACCGGCGAGGGCAAGACGGTGGCAGGCATGTTCTCCCTGATCCAGCTGAAGGACGGCCGCGTCACCCTCCTGGGGGATACCCTGGGATCGGCGGCCGCAGCCCAGGAGATCACCGACGCCAAGGACGCCGCCCTGGGTCTCAACCACGGCCTGATCCTCCACGAGGACGGCACCGTGACGAATCTGGGCGCCCGGCAGTACGACCGGGGAGCCGTGGCCCAATGGACCGACATCGTGCAGGTGGCGGCCGGCGGCTTCCACAGCCTGGGCCTAAAGGCGGACGGCACCGTAGCGGCGGCGGGCCTCGACCTGGACGGCCAATGCCAGGTAGGGGGCTGGACCGATATCGCGGCTGTGGCCGCAGGGCTGCGCCATTCCGTGGCTCTGACCAGGGATGGGCGCGTATTGGCCGTGGGCGATAACAGCTTTGGCCAGTGCGACGTGTCCCAGTGGGAGAACGTGATCGAGGTCCGCTGCGGCGGCAACTTTACGTTGGGCCTCACCGCCGACTGGCGGCTGCTGGCCACCGGCGACAACAGCTGCGGTCAGTGCAGCGTGTCCGGCTGGCAGGAGGTCCTCTCCTTCGACGCGGGCCTCTGGCATACCGTGGCCCTGCTCAGCGACGGCCGTGTGGTGACCACCGGCTCCAGCGACCACGGTCAGCGGGGCCTGGACAACGCCGTCCTCTTCGCCTCCGGGCGGAAGCTGGAACGGGCCCCTAAGGCTGAGGCCAAGGCCGAGACCGAGTTCGTTTATTACGGCCATCCCTCGAACGGGCCCTGGCTGTACTACAATACCGAGGGCTGCCTCATCATCGCCTTCGACACCGAGGCGGGCAAGATCAAGCCCACCCGGGCGGACCTTATCTGCACCGACGGGCACCCGCCCGTAGGCATCCTTTCCGGCGGCGGCGACACGCCCGCCAACGCCACCCACGCCACCAAACTGGCCAAGCAGAACAAGGCGGTCTTCGCCCTCACTGGCGATTACTTCACCTTCGGCTACAACGCCGACGGCCTGCAGATCCGCCGGGGCGTGGTGTTCAAGAAGGATCAGAACGAAGTGGGCTTCGGCTTCTACCCCGACGGGTCCATGCGGATCATCGACCCCAAGGCCACCACCGCCGAGGAGCTGCTGGCGCTGGGCATCCGGGACACCTGGGTGTTCGGCCCGGTGCTCATCGAGAACGGGCAAGCCCGGGACATCAGCTATCATCCCCTGTCCTACAACGACGTGACCATGCGCACCGTGGTGGGGTCCCTCTGTCCCTACCACCATATCGCCATGGCCTACAGCTCCTCCACCCTGGCCCAGGTCATCGACAACCTGTTGGGCTACGGCTGCGAGATCGCCTACAACCTGGACGGCGGCCGCTCCTGCATGATGGTCTTCATGGGCAACAAGATCGTGAACCGGTCCATGTATATCAACGACGGCTGGCGGGGCCTCCAGGACATGGTGGGCTTCCTCACCAGCGACCTGGTCCCGGCGCCATAGCCGCCGGCCGATCTTCCAAGCCCCCGGTGTCGGGGGCTTTCTTACAAAACGGGAGAGAGATATGAAGAAACGAACGAAACGGATACTGCTGATCCTGGCCCTGGCGCTGGTGCTGCTGGGCGCGGTCTGCGCCGTCTATTTCGGCACCTACAGCCGGGCCACCCCCGAAGCCGCCGCCCTGCTCCAGGGAAGCGACGCCGTGCAGGTGAAGGCCGTCAGCAAGGGCTGGCTCCTGGACGGACCGGGGACCGAGGACGCGCTGATCTTCTATCCCGGCGGGAAGGTGGAAGCGACGGCCTATCTGCCCCTGCTCACGTCCCTCGCGGAGGACGGGGTGGACTGCTTCCTGGTGCGGATGCCGCTGAACATGGCCTTCATGGACCTGAACGCCGCCGCGGCCGTCCAGGCGGACTACGCCTACGACCGCTGGTACATCGGCGGGCACTCCCTGGGCGGGGCCATGGCCGCCGTCTACGCTGCCGAGCACGGGGAGGGGCTTTCGGGCCTCATCCTCCTGGCCGCCTACGCCACCAAGCCCCTGGACGGGCGTCTGGCCGTTTTGGAGCTCCATGGCAGCGAGGACGGGGTGCTGAACCGGGACAAGTTGGAGCAGGGTCGGCAGTATCTGCCCGCCTCCGCCCTTTCGGAGGAGCTGGCCGGGGGCAACCACGCCCAGTTTGGGGACTACGGTCCCCAGAGGGGCGACGGCACCGCCACAATCTCCCGGGAGGAGCAGACCCGCTGGGCGGTGGATCGGATCGAAGGGATGATTTTAGGCAAGTAAGCTTTTCATACAAAACAGGGATCGTCGTTGCGACGATCCCTGTTTTTCATGTTTCTACGATTATTTCTGCGGCGCGTACTCGCCGAAGGTGACCTCCACGGTCATCTCCTTGCCGTCCCGCTGGATGGTAATCGTGGCCTTGTCGCCGGGCTTGTAGGCCGAGATGGCGCTGGAGAGGGCGTCGCCGGAAGTGATCTGCTCGTTCTCCAGCTTCAGGATCAGATCGCCGGGCTGGATGCCCGCCGCCTCGGCGGCGCTGCCGGAGATCACCTTCTCCACCAGCACGCAGCGGGTGCCGTCGGAGTAGTACCACATGCGGTCCCGGCTCCGCAGGGTCACGTCCTGGGTGGACACGCCGAGGTAGGGCCGGCCGGTGACGTAGCCGTAGTTCAACAAGTCGCTGATCTCGTCCACCACGCTGTTCACCGGGATGGCGAAGCCCAGACCCTCGGCCTGACTGTCGTTGACCTTGGCGTTGACGATGCCGATGAGCTTGCCCGTGGCGTCGAAGAGGCCGCCGCCGGAGTTGCCCGGGGAGATGGCCGCGTCGGTCTGGATCAGGGTCATGGCCTGGCCCTCCACCTCGATGGTCCTGTTGACGGCGGAGATGATGCCCGCCGTGGCCGTGCCCCGAAGCTCGCCCAGGGGGTTGCCGATGGCGATGACCTCGCTGCCCACGGTCAGGGTCTCGGAGTCGCCCACCACCGCGGGCACGAGGCCCGTGGCGTCGATCTTGATGATGGCGATGTCGTTCTTGCTGTCGGTGCCCACCACAGCGGCGTCGTAGGAGGTGTCGTCGTTCAGCGTCACCTTCACGGACTTAGCCCCCTCCACCACGTGGGCGCAGGTAGCGATGTAGCCATCCTCGGTGAGGATCACGCCGCTGCCGCTGCCGGGAATCTCGTAGCTCTGGCCGTAGCCGTACCAGAAGCTGTTGGTGGTGGCGGTAGTGATGGTGTCGATGCCCACTACGGAGGGAGCGCTCATCTCCACGATCTGGGCCTTGGTGAACTGGCTGTTCTCCGCAAAGGCGCTGACGACGCCGGCCTTGGTCTCGCTCTCGCCGCTGTTTTGCGCCGGCGCTGCAGTTGCGTTCTCCCGCACCAGCTCCCGTTGGACGGGGGCGGTCTCCGCCTTCTCGGCGTACATCACATAGTTGTTATGGGTATAGTTGCTGATCATGAGGCCGGCGAAGAGGCCGACGACGGTGGTCAGCAATATGCAGGTCAGAAACAGGCCCACGCCCACGGACAGGCGCTGCCGCTTTCTGTTCTCCACAGGATATTCCATGATGTTCATCTCCTTTATTCGATGGTATCATCCTACCCCCCGATTTTGGCGCAAATACGGTGAAAATGTGAGAAGATTTTTTCTTTTCAAGTGAAAAGAAAAAAGAGAAACGCAAAAAGGGATCGTGGATTGACCACAGTCCCTTTTTTCTTCTTGTGCTTTTCTTTTTGGGCGACTTTTTCTTTTCATGGAAAAGGAATAGTCGCAAAAGATCAATTCAATTTGCTATCCAGCTCCTCCAGCGCAGACGTCAGGGCCTCCTCGAAGGTGGGATGGGGGCGCATGGCCTTGAGAAGGTCGGCGGGGGTAAGGCCGCCCGCGATGGCTTCGGAGAGCTGGGAGATCATGTCGGAGGCGTTGGTGCACATGAGCTGGGCCCCCAGGAGCTTGCGGGTCTCGGCGTGGGCCACCAACTTCATGAAGCCCCTGTCGCCGTTCAGAATCACGGTGCGGCCGTTCGCCGACATCAGCGCCTTGGCGGTCTTCACAGGGATTTCCCGAGCCTTGGCGTCGGCCTCGGTGAGGCCCACCGCGGCGATCTCGGGCCGCACGTAGACGCAGCCGGGGACCAGGGAGAGGTCCATCTCGTTCCCCTTGCCCGCGATCTCGTCCACGGCGTAGATGCCCTGAGCTGTGGCCACGTGGGCGAGCTGCACCGGGGAGGACACGTCGCCGATGGCGTAGACCCCGGGGAGGCTGGTCTCGAACCGCTCGTTGACCTTGATCCGCCGCCGGTCCATCTCCACGGTCACGCCCTCGCCGAAGAGGCCCGCCGTGTAGGGGCTGCGGCCGATGGCGCAGAGCACCTTCTCACCGGTGACGGATTGGAGTTTGCCCTTGGTCTCGAAGTTCACCTGCAGGCCGCCTTCGACGGCCTCCAAGTTCTTCACCATGGCCCCGGTGAACACCTGGACGCCCCGCTTCTTCATGATCATGGCGAGGTTCTGGCCCAGCTCCCGATCCATGTTGGGCAGCAGCCGATCGAGGCCCTCCACCACGGTCACGGCGATGCCCAGGTCGTTGTAGAAGGTGGCGAACTCCATGCCGATGACGCCGCCGCCGATGATGACCAGGGAGCTAAAGTCGCCGCCCTCGCCTGAGAGCAGCTCGTCGGAGGTCATGACGCCGGGAAGATCGAGGCCCGGGATAGGCGGCCGGGCGGGCACGGAGCCCGTGGCCAAGAGGATATTTTGGGCCGTGTAGACGCCCTCGTTCTCGCCGGCTACGGTAACCGTGTTGGGGGCAGTCAGGGTGCCGGTGCCCCGGATAAGGGTCACCTTGGCGGCCTTGAAGAGCCCTTCGATGCCGGAGCGGAGCTTCTCCACCACCTGCTGCTTGTAGGCGAACATGGCGGAAAGGTCGTAGGAAAGGTTGTCAGCGGTCACGCCCAAAGCGGGGCCGTTCTTCGTTTCCTCGTAGACGGTGGAGGCGTGGAGCAAAGCCTTGGTGGGGATGCAGCCCCGGTTGAGGCAGGTGCCGCCCACCTCCCGGCGCTCCACCACCGCGGTCTTGAGGCCCAGTTTGGCGGCGTGGAGGGCAGCCTCGTAGCCCCCGGGGCCCGCGCCGACGACGATGAGATCAAAATCGAACATAGGGTCTTCTCCTTTGGTTCAAAGTTTAGGCATCCTTCTTTTGGATCAGCTCCAGGGCCTCGTCCATGGAAACGCAATCCGCGAACAGATCCGGCCACACCTCGTTCATGTAGTATTCGCAGGTGATTTTTCCGGTCATATACGGATTGTCGAAGGTGGAGTTGGTCCCTTCGGGAAGGATCACGTCATAGCCTCGCTCGAAGGCGGATTTCACGGTGGCGTCGATGCAGAAATTGGTCTGCAATCCCACGATCATCAGGGTATCGTCCTTCGCTTCTTCCAGATACGCGGCGAAGTCCCTGTTCCCGAAGCAGCTGTTTATCGTCTTGACGAACACCTTTTCGCCCTCCCGGGGCGCCACTTCGTCGGCGATCTCAAAGGCCTCGTCCCCCACGGAAAAGCCCGTGCCGGGGCCGGCGTCGTGCTGAACGTAGATCACCTCGACGGCATTCTCCCTGGCTGCCTCTATGATCTTAGTGATATTGCCGATAAGGCCGTACAGATCATACAGCTCATCATCCATGAGCGCTTTTTGCATATCGATCACGATCAGTTTCATAGGATACTCCTTTTACTGTTTAGCTCAAATCAGATCGGCGATCAGCCCCAACAGGTCCTCCCGCACATCCGCCTCCAGACCGGATCCCCGCAGCGCCGGTTCGATGGCTTCCTTTCGGAAGCTCCTGCCGGTCAGAGCGGCCTCCGCTTCCGCGGCCAGGCCGTGGTCCATGGCGTCGGTGTAGAGCCTGGCGGCGCGGATGACCCCTTCATCCACGTTTAGCTGCAGCTCTGCGCCGCCCCAGGGGAACCGGCCCTCAGTGCGGCAGGTGAAGGGCAGCTTTTGGCCGAAGCGCCAGGCCCAGCTGGCATAGGTCTCCCGCAGGTCGGCGACGCGGTCCCGATCCGCGTCCGTCAAGACCCGCGGCGCGCTTGGCAGACCGTACACCTGCTCAAATGCTCCCGTCAGCGCCCGTTTCAGCCCGTCGATGGTCAGCGTGGGGCACAGCTCGATCAGGTTCACCACCCGGGATCTCACTGAGGCGACGCCCTTCGCTTCCAGCTTGGCCTTGGCGGGCGTGAGATAGCGGGACAGCTTCTCCCCGTCCACGTCCACCAGCAGCGTCCCGTGGTGATAGGACCGGGGCCCGTTGTGATAGAAGGCGTTGCCGGAGAACTTGCGCCCGTCTGCGGTGAGATCGTTCCGCCCCGACAGTTCGGCGGGGATGCCGAAGCTGCGGCAGGCCTCCAGCAGCACCCGCTGCTGTTTAGCAAGATCGTAATCCTCTGTGGGGACCAGGAAGGTGAAGTTCAGATTCCCCAGATCGTGGAACACAGCTCCGCCCCCGGAGAGCCGGCGGGCCAGGTGTCCTCCCTCGCTTTCGAGGAGGGACGAGCGGCACTCGGCCCAGGGGTTCTGGTTCCGGCCGATGACCACGGTGTTCTCATTCTGCCAGAGATAGAGAAGGCAGCACCCGCCTTTGACGGTCTCCAGCAGGTGCTGCTCCATAGCCAGGTTGAGAAAGGGGTCGAAGGACCCGCTTTCGTAGGTCGCCAGGGTGTCGATCATGCCTTGGTGTAGCGGACGATGGGATTCCGGGCCGCCTTCACCTCGTCGGGCCGGCCGATCTGGGCGTTGTGGGGCGCGGCGTGCATGAACGCGGGGTCCTGATAGCCCAGCTCGTACAGGGCGCGGAACACCTCCGCCGCCCAATCCAGCGTCTCCTTGCTCTCCGTCTCCGTGGGCTCCAGCATGAGGGCCTCGTGGACGATGAGGGGGAAGTACATCGTGGGGGGATGCATGCGATGAGGGACTTGGCTACATCCAGGGCAGACACGCCCGTGGCCTTCTTGAATTCGGACAGATCCAGCACGAACTCGTGCATGCAGATCCGATCGAAGGCGGGGGTGAAGGTGCCCTTGATCCTCTGCATCAGGTAGTTGGCGTTGAGGACGGCGTTCTGGGCCGCCTCGGGCACGCCCTCCCGGCCCAGGGTCAAGAGGTAGGCGAGGGCCCTTACCACCACCAGGAAGTTGCCCCTGAAGCCCCGGACCTGGATATGGCCGGGTTCCTCCATGAGGGCGGAATGGGGCAGGAACGGGGCCAGGAACGATTTGCAGCCCACCGCGCCCGCGCCAGGACCGCCGCCGCCGTGGGGGGTGGCGAAGGTCTTGTGCAGGTTCAGGTGCACGCAGTCGAAGCCCATGTCCCCGGGCCGGACCACGCCCATGACCGCGTTCAGGTTGGCGCCGTCGTAGTAGCAGAGGCCGCCGGCCTCGTGAACGAGGCGGGTGATCTCCAGGATGTTCTCGTCGAAGATGCCCACGGTGTTGGGGTTGGTGAGCATGAGGCCCGCCGTGTCAGGGCCCAGGACCGCCTTCAGGGCGTCCAGGTCCACACAGCCGTCCGGCGCCGAGGGGATGTTCACCACCTGGTAGCCGCACATGGCCGCCGTGGCCGGGTTGGTGCCGTGGGCGGAGTCGGGAACGATGATCTTGGTCCGGGCCTTGTCGTTCCGGGAGTCGTGGTACTGCTTGATGAGCAGCACGCCGGTGAACTCGCCGTGGGCGCCGGCAGCGGGCTGGAAGGTCATGTCCGCCATGCCGGTGATCTCGCAGAGGTACTTTTTGGCGGTCTCGATGACCTCGGCGCAGCCCTCCACCGCGGCCTTGGGGGCCAGGGGATGGACAGCGGCGAAGCCAGGCAGGGACGCCATCTCCTCGTCGATGCGGGGATTGTACTTCATGGTGCAGGACCCAAGGGGATAGAACCCGCAGTTCACGCCGTGAACGTGCTGGTTGAGCTCGGTGTAGTGACGGCTCACGTCCACCTCGCTCATCTCGGGCAGCATAGGCGCAGCTTCCCGCTTCAGCTCTGCGGGCAGCTCCACCTTGGGCACGTCGCAGGCGGGCAAAATGGCGCAGCGGCGGCCGGGCACGCTCTTTTCAAAGATCAGCTTCATGCGAGCACCCCCTTTACGATGGCTACAACCTCGTCGAGGGTCGCTTTCGATACCTTCTCTGTGGCGCACCAGAGGACGCCGCCCTCATAGGGCAAGCCCCCCAGGATGTTCCTCTCGTCCAGTGCTGCCAAGACTTCGTCGGCCTTGGGCATGTCCAGCAGGAACTCGTGGAAGAAGGCCCCCTCGTAGCGGAGCTTCACGCCGGGGAGCATGCAGAGCTCCCGGCAGAGATAGTGAGCCTTGGCCATGGCGGATTCCGCCACTTCCTTCAAGCCCTCGGGCCCCATGGCGGCCAGGTAGACCCCGGCGGTCAAGGCGCAGAGCGCCTCGTTGGAGCAGATATTGCTGCCGGCCTTCTCCCGGCGGATGTGCTGCTCCCGAGCCTGGAGGGACAGGACGTAAGCCCGGTTCCCGGCGTCGTCCGTGGTCTCGCCCACGATGCGGCCGGGGAGCTTGCGCATATGCTTCGTCGTAGTGGCCATAAAGCCCAGGTAGGGGCCGCCGTAGCCAAGAGGCAGACCCAGGGGCTGGCCTTCGCCCACGGCGATGTCCGCACCCATATCCCGGGGGGTCTTCATGATCCCCAGGGCGATGGGATTCACGCCCAGGATGTAGAGGGCGCCCGCCTCGTGGACGGGGGCGGCCATGGCTTCGGCGTCCTCGAAGAGGCCGTAGAAGTTGGGCTGCTGCACGTAGACGGCGGAGACCTCGGGGGTCAGCATGGCCTTCAAAGCCTCCATGTCCGTCTTCCCGTCCTTCACGGGGATCACCTTCACCTCGTCGTTGGTGCCGTAGCAATAGGTGCGGACGGTGTTGATCACGTCCGGATGGGCGGCGCCGGAGATCAGGGTCAAACGGCGCTTCCGGTCCCGGGCCATGGCGCACCCTTCCGCCGCGGCGGTGGCCCCGTCATAGACGGAGGCGTTGCTTACGTCCATGCCCGTGAGCTCGGAGATCTCGGTCTGATACTCGAAGATGGATTGGAGCACGCCCTGGCTCATCTCGGCCTGGTAGGGCGTGTAGGCGGTCAGGAACTCCTCCTTGGCGGGGATGTACTTGACGATGCTGGGGATGTAGTGGTCGTAGGCCCCGGCGCCACGAAGAATGGCGTCGTAGACCCTGTTCTTGCGGGCCATGGCGTTGAGAGCCCGGCTCACCTCCAGCTCGCTCTGGCCTGCGGGCAGGTCCAGGGGCCTGTCGAGGTACATGCTCTCTGGCACGTCCTTATAGAGGTCCTTGAACTCCTTGAGCCCGATGGCTTGCAACATCTCCTGCCGCTGTTCCTGGGTGGAAGGAACGTAGCTGCCCATCCCTTATGCCTCCGTGGCGCAGTGGGCTTCGTAGGCGGCGGCGTCCAGCAGCTCCTCGGTGTCGGTGACGTTGTCCACCTTGATGATCCAGGCGCCGTAGGGGTCGTTGTTCAGGTTTTCGGGGGCATCCAGGAGCTCCTCGTTGATCTCGCAGACGGTGCCGGTCACGGGGCTCATGAGGTCGGACACGGCCTTCACGGACTCCACGTCGCCGAAGGCTTCGCCGGCGGTCACGTCGTCGCCCACCTGGGGCAGGTTCACGAACACCAGATCGCCCAGGGCGTCCTGAGCAAAGTCGGAGATGCCGATGACGGCCACGTCGCCGTCCATGCGGACCCACTCATGGGACTTGGAGTACTTGAGATCGGGATTGAAAGTCATGATTGTATCCTCCTAAATAGATTTTTTATTTCTCGATGAGGGTGGAGAGCTTGCCCAGCGCCTTCTCGAACTCGGCGTCGGTGAAGCAGTACTGCATGGTGAGGTGCTCGCTGCGGAGGGCCATGACCTCCTGGCGGATGTCCTTGTTGCGGAGGATGCAGTCCGCCATGAGCTCGGCCAGCCGGTCGAACTCCGCGTCGCCGAAGCCGAAGCGGGTCATTTCGCTCATGCCCATGCGCAGGGCGCCGGAGGCGGTGAAGCCCTCCTCGTCGGGGGTGGCCTGGTAGTTGACGATGATGTTGTTCTTCTCCAGGCGCTCCGCGATCTCGGGGCCCTCGCCGTAGCCCACGCCCACGATGACCTGATGGGTCTCCGTGTAGTCTATGGCGGGGTCGCCCTTCACGTCCAGGCCCTGGGCCTTCAGAGCCTTGGCGAAGTGCTTGGCGTTGTGGATGATGGCCGCCTGGTAGGCGTCCTTATACTGGTTCATCTCGTAGGCCGCCATGAGGAAGCCCAGCTGGGTGCCCAAATGGTGGTTGGAGACGCTGCCGGGGAAGGCCCGGGTCTCGATGGTGTTCCAGAGGCCGTACTTCAAGTCCTCCTTGGTCCAGTTGGTGCCGATGACGCCGCGCTGAGGCCCGAAGAAGGTCTTGTGGGTGGAGCCGGTGACGATCTCCGCGCCCTCCTCGAAGGGCTTCTGGAAGTGGTCGCCGATGAGGCCCAGCACGTGGGCCATGTCGTACATGATGGTGGTGGGGATGCCCTGCTTGTCCACGAACTTGCGGATGGCGGCCACAGGCTCCTTATGGAGGACCATGCTCTTGCCGAAGATGATGAGCTCGGGCTTATACTCGGCGATGACCTTCTTGGTCTCCTCCACGTCGATCTTGAAGATGTTGTCCTTGCAGACGGGGAAGTTCACCACGGCGCTGCGCTCGGTGACCGGGTCCACGGCGATGTAGTCGTGGAGGGCGCCCATGGGCTGGGCGGACAGGTGGCCGCCCTTGATGATGTGGTTGTTGAGGACGTACCCAAGGCGCTGGGGCGTGTGCTTCCGGTCCAGCCGGTTCTTCCAGTCCATGAGGGCGGAGAAGACCGCCATGTTGGACATCTGGCCGGAGACCACCCGGGTCTCCACCTCGGTGCAGCCGAAGTACCGGCGCATCTCCTGGACAAGGAGCTGCTCCACCCTATCGATGAACTTGGTGCCCTGATAGTAGAACACGTCCGCGTCGTAGAAGGACTTGATCTTCTTATGCTCGGCGTACCGGAAGGAGGGGTCGCTGGCGGAGAGGAGCTGGACGGCCTTGCTGGGGGTGTTCTCGGAGGGGATCAGGTTGATGCAGCAGTTCTGCCGCCACTCGTGATTGGCGATGGCTGCGTAGAGGAGGTCGATGGCCTTCTGGGTGTTGTCGCCGGTGGACTTGGCGTTCTCCTCCACCAGGAGCTTGTCGTACAGGATGGGCCGGGCGAAGGGGGGCGCGTCCACCCGCATATGGTAGGGAGGGATACCGGCTTTCAGCCGCTTGCCCCGGACGTCCACGGTGACTTCCTCGAAGTCCAGGATGTCGCTGTCGATGTAGGCCATGCCGATGGACCGCTTGGCGGTGGTATCGAGGATGGCGGTGAAGAGGCCCTCGCCCTCGGCCTGGTAGTAGGGGACCATGGTGCCGGAGGTGACGAAGCCCACCAGCTTCTCGCCCTTGTAGACGGGCATGCCGGCGCGGATGACGCCGCGATCGAGGAGGGTGATGGGCCGGATGCGGCGGGGCAGGGCATGAAGAGCCTCGGGGGCGAAGTCACGGTTCAGGATCCGCTTGTTGGCCGCGGCCTGCTCTTCCAGGGGCTTGCGGCCGATATAATCGCCCTTCTTCTCGGAGAAGGAGACGGCGAACCGGGCCAGGGACACGGCGAAGATGGGCATGGGCTTGCCCTCCGCGTCGAGACCCATCTCGTGGCCGTAGAGGGGCATGCCAGCTTCGAGGCGCAGGGTGTCGCGAGCGCCCAGGCCCGCGGGCTTGGCGCCCAGCTCCAACAGCCGATCCCACAGCCAGTGGGCGTCCGAACTCTTCACGAACACCTCGTAGCCCAGAGGCTCGCCGGTGTAGCCGGTCTTGGCCACCCAGGCTTCGTGGCCCTCCAGAGGCAGCACGCCCAGAGCGTTCTTCATGGGCTCGGTGACGGCGGCGCCGCCGGAGAGGGTCATGAGCAGGTCACGGCTCTTGGGACCCTGGACGGCGATGGAGGCGTAGTCCGGGGTGATGTTGGTGATCTTCACGTCGAAGTTCTTGGCGATGGGCAGCAGGTGATCGAGGTCCTTGTCCGTGTTGGCGGCGTTGACCACCAGCAGGTACCAGTCCTCGAAGAACCGGTACAGGTACGCGTCGTCCACGGCGCTGCCGTCCTCGGCCGGGATGATGCAGTACTGGGCCTTATCGAGGTCCAGGGCCAGCACGTTGCTGGTCAGTACGTGCTGCAGGAAGGCCACCGCGTCGGGGCCCTCCACCCGCAGCCGGCCCATGTGGCTCACGTCGAAGAGGCTGCAGCTGTGCCGGGTGAACAGGTGCTCGGCGACGATGCCCTCGGGGTACTGGATGGGCATCTCCCAGCCGCCGAAGTCCACCATGGTGGCGCCCGCCTTCACGTGGGCGTCGTAGAGTTGGGTCCGTTTGAGCTCGCTCATGAAATCCTCCTGTTGATTATTTGCGTATATTTCGTGCGCTCCTGCGCGGGGATACAAAAAGGCGCATAGCACTCCAAGGAGCACGCTGCGCCTCCGTTCTTTGCCTGAGAGATTCCCGGAGCTGGACCCCGGTTGCACCTTCGGCGTGAGGGAAGACCCCCACTTTCCGGAGCTTCGTCCCGGCCCGATCCTTTTGCCTGAGAGTTTTTGCGTGTCCCCTTCGGCGCTGCCGTGCGGCAGTCTCTCCCGGGCCGATCTTCCGAAGCCTATTCGGTTTTTCCACTCCCAAAAGTATCACTTTTGGGGTGGGCTTGTCAATCTTTTTATATGGAAATCGAGGGGCTAAATCCAGCCCTTCACCGTGTACCAGCAGATGCCCACGCACTCCCGGAGGAAGTTGTTGATGGCCAGGTACCACACGTCCGGGGCGCCCAGGCCCCGGGCCGGGATGCCGCCCTTTTGGGCCACGCGGGCGGCGCGATAGACGTGGAAGCGGGTGGTGACGAAGCCGATGGAGGCATTCTGGCCCAGCTGCTCGTCTATGATGGCCTTGCTGAAGGCGAAGTTCTCCGCGGTGCTAGTGGCCCTGTCCTCCTGGAGGATGCGCTCAGGGGCGATCCCCCGGCGGATCAGATATCCGGCCATGGCCGACGCCTCGGTGACGCTTTCCCCGTCGCCCTGGCCGCCGGAGACCACCAAAAGGGTCTTGGGATGGGCCACGGCGTAGTCGTAGGCGGTGTCCAGCCGGTTGCTCAACACCCAGGTGACCTTCTCCCCGTGGACCGCCGCGCCGAGGACGATCAGGGCGTCGTAGTCATCGTGCTCGCCCCGGTCCATGGCCCGCAGCATCAGCGAGCCCAGGAACAGCAAAAATAGGCACCCGAGGCCGTAGCAGACCAGAATGAACCGCCGCAGGAACAGCCAGAAGCCTGCGTCCATATGGGGCCAGAAGAGGCCCAGGAGCAGCAACGGCAAGCCCAGGATGGCGGGCAGGATCACGCCCAGGTTGTAGTTGGATAGGAAGCAGACGATCAGGGTGTCCAGTACGAGGAAACCGCCCACGATCAGGCATAGGATGCGCAGCAATTTCAAAGAACGAACTCCTTTTTTTGTTTGCCGCTTTTTCTTTTCGGTGAAAAGAAAAAGCGGCGGAAAAAGAAAAGCTTAAGAGGATAATACAGTCTTCGCAGATAAGCAATACTATTTCTTAAAGTTCTTTTGGTCTTCCCTTTTCTTTCAAGAAAAGGGAAGAAAGCTTTAAATAATTCCTTTCAAATATTGTCCCGTGTAGCTCTTTTCGCATCGGGCTACCTGCTCCGGGGTGCCCGCGGCCACCACGGTGCCGCCCTCGTCGCCGCCCTCGGGACCGAGGTCGATGATGTAGTCCGCGGTCTTGATCACGTTCAGGTTGTGCTCGATGACGATGACGGAGCTGCCCCCGTCCACCAGCTTGTTGAGGATAGCGAGGAGCCGCTTCACGTCATCGGTGTGCAGGCCCGTGGTGGGCTCGTCCAGCACGTACAGGGTCCGGCCCGTGTCCCGGCGAGAGAGCTCGGTGGAGAGCTTGATCCGCTGGGCTTCGCCCCCCGACAGGGTGGTGGCGCTCTGGCCCAGCTTCACGTACCCAAGGCCCACGTCGCTCATGATCTCCAGCTTCCGGCGGATGCGCTCGTGATTCGCGAAGAAGGGCAGGGCCTCCTCCACGGTCATCTCCAGCACGTCGTAGATGTTCTTGCCCTTGTACTTCACCTCCAATGTCTCCCGGTTGTACCGCTTGCCGCCGCAGACTTCGCAGGGCACGTACACGTCGGAGAGGAAGTTCATCTCGATCTTCAATATGCCGTCGCCCCGGCAGGCTTCGCACCGGCCGCCCTTCACGTTGAAGGAGAAGCGGTTGGGCTTGTAGCCCCGGACTTTGGCGTCGGGGGTAGAGGCGTAGAGGTCGCGGATGAGGTCGAAGAGGCCCGTGTAGGTGGCCGGGTTGCTTCGGGGCGTCCGGCCGATGGGGCTCTGGTCGATGTCGATGATCTTATCCAGGGCCTCCGCCCCGTCGATGCCGTCGTGATCGAGGGGCTTGGTCCGGGCCCGGTTCAACGTCTTCAGCAGGGATTTCTTCAAAATCTCGTTGATGAGGGAGCTCTTGCCGGAGCCGGACACGCCCGTGACGCAGACGAACTCACCCAAGGGAATGTCCACGGTGATGTTCTTCAGGTTGTGGGCCCGGGCGCCGCGGATGGTCAGCTTCTTCCCGTTCCCTGGCCGCCGCACGGGGGGCACGGGGATGGAGAGCCGACCGGACAGGTACCCGCCGGTGAGGGAGTTTTCCGCGGCCATGATCTCCTGGGGCGTGCCTTGGGCCACCACCTCGCCGCCGTGGAGGCCCGCCTTGGGCCCGATGTCCACGATATAGTCGGCGCTGAGCATGGTCTCCTCGTCGTGTTCCACCACGATCAGGGTGTTGCCCATGTCGCGCAGGGATTTGAGCGTTTTCAGCAGCCGCCCGTTGTCCCGCTGGTGGAGGCCGATGCTGGGCTCGTCCAGGATGTAGAGAACGCCGACGAGGCCGCTGCCGATCTGGGTGGCCAGGCGGATCCGCTGGCTCTCGCCGCCGGACAGGGACGACGCCGCCCGAGACAGGGTCAGATACCCCAATCCCACGTTCAGCAGGAAGGTGAGCCGGGCGTCCAGCTCGTGGAGGATCTGCTGAGCGATGATGGCCTGGCCGGGGGTGAAGGTGAGGGCGCGCAGAAACCGCAGGGCCTCCTTCACGGACAGGTCGCTGAGCTCCGCGATGTTGAGGCCGCCCACGGTCACCGCCAGGCTCTCCGGCTTCAGTCGCTTGCCGTGGCAGGCGGGGCAGGGCGTCCGGGACATGTAGCCCTCGATCTCGCCCTTGCTCCAGTCGCTGGTGCTCTCCCGATACCGGCGCTCCAGATTGTTGACGATGCCCTCGAAGTCGGCCAGGAACCGGCCGCCGGCAAACTCCTTCTCATAGACCACCTCCATCTTGTCGGGGCAACCGTAGAGGATGGCGTGCTGGACCTCCTGGGGCAGATCGCCGAAGGGCATGTCCATGGACACGGGCGCCCCCAGCTTCTTTTCGAAGTGGCGGCAGAGGGCGGACAGGTACATATGGGCGATGGACCCGCCGCTGGCGCTGTTCCAGCCGGAGACGGAGATGGCGCCCTCGGCGAGGCTCAGGCGCTTATCGGGCACCACCAGCTCCGGGTCCACGCGAAACAGCTCGCCGAGGCCCGTGCAGGTGGGGCAGGCGCCGTAGGGGTTGTTGAAGGAGAAGGCCCGGGGCTCCAGCTCTTCGAGAGAGATGCCGCAGTCCGGGCAGGCGTAGTTCTGGGAGTAGAGGGTGTCGGCCCCGTCCACTTCGGAAACGATGGCCAGGTTCTTGCCCAGGCGGAAGGCGTTCTCCAGGGAGTCGGTGAGGCGGCTCTCCACGCCGGCCTTCACCACCAGCCGGTCGATGACCGCCTCGATGGTGTGCTTCTTCTGCTTATCGAGGGCGGGGGTCTCGTCGAGGTCGTAGACCTCCCCGTCCACCCGGGCCCGGACGTAGCCCTCCTTGCGCAGGCCCTCCAAAACCTTGGCGTGCTCGCCCTTCTTGCCCCGGATGCAGGGGGCCAGCAGCTGGATCTTCGTCCCGGCGGGCAGGTTCATGACCCGGTCCACCACCGTATCGATGCTCTGCTTCTCGATGACGCGGCCGCACTTGGGGCAGTGAGGGGTGCCGCAGCGGGCGTAGAGGAGGCGCAGGTAGTCGTAGATCTCCGTCACCGTGCCCACAGTGGACCGGGGGTTGTTGCTGGTGCTCTTCTGGTCGATGGAGATAGCCGGGGACAGGCCCTCGATGGCGTCCACCTCGGGCTTCTCCATCTGGCCGATGAACTGGCGGGCGTAGGAGGAGAGGCTCTCCACGTACCGGCGCTGGCCCTCGGCGTAGATGGTGTCGAAGGCCAGCGAGCTCTTGCCGGAGCCGGACAGGCCTGTGAAGACGATGAGCTTGTCCCGGGGGATGGTGAGGTCGATATTCTTCAGATTGTGTTCCCGGGCGCCCCGGATGACGATGTTGTCCATGATGATCCTTTTACGTTTTTTCTTTGCCGCTTTTTCTCTTTAGGAAAAGAGAAAAAGCGGCGGAAAAAGAGAAACCAAATGGAGTAATGGGGGTCGTTTTATATAAGATTCGCGATTGCCCGGGCGCTTATGCAGAGGCCCCGGCCTTCGTCGTTCATGCCCTCGGTGGTGGTGGCCTTCAGGGAGACCTGGTCCAGCTGGATGCCTAAGTCCTCGGCGATATTTTGGATGGCCTGGGGGAAATAGGGGGCCAGCTTGGGCCGCTGAGCGATCACCGTCACGTCCACGTGGGCCACGGTGAACCGCTGTTCCCGCAGGCGGCGGGCCACCTCTCGGAGGAGGATGCGGCTCGAGATGTTTTCGTACTGAGGATCCTTGTCCGGGAACAGGTGACCGATGTCGCCCAGGCTGGCCGCGCCCAGCAGGGCGTCCATAAGGGCGTGCAGGAGCACGTCCCCGTCGGAGTGGGCGATGAGCCCCTTTTCGAAGGGGATCTCCACCCCGCCCAGGATGAGCTTGCGGCCCTCGCCCAGCACGTGGGTGTCGAAGCCCGTGCCCGTCCGAGGGCGGATAAGGCTGGCTTGGGCAAAGGCCCAGTCCTCGGGGGTGGTCAGCTTGTAGCCCGTGCTGCTGCCGGGAGTGAAGGTCAGGGGGCCGATGAACCGGGCGTAGAGGGCGGCATCGTCCGTGGCATTTTGGTCCCCAGCCTGCTCATAGGCGGAGAGGATCTCTTCGAACCGGAAGGCCTGGGGGGTCTGGGTCCGGACGAGCCTGGACCGGTCCAGAGGTTTCTGGGTGTCGGTCTCGAACACGGAGTCCGTCATGGGCAGGGACGCGACGCCGCTGCCGTTCGCTTTAGCGCTGTCGATGGCGGCGCGGACGGCGTCCAGGGACTGGAAGCACCGGGCGGCATCGTGGATCACGGCGATATCCCCCGGTTGGCCTTGGGCCGCGCGCAAAGCGTTCAGCACGGACTGGCCCCGGGTGCTGCCCCCGTCGCAGAGGGTGACGGGCACAGGCAGGCGCAGGGCTTCCGCCGCGGGGCGGGTGTCCGCCGTCACCGCGATCACCAGCCTGTCGCAGCCGCTGTGTGCGAGCAACGACGCGCTGCGCTCCAAGGCGTTGAATTCGCCCAGGGGCGTGGTCAGCTTGTTGAAGCCCATGCGCTGGCTGCTGCCGCCGCACAGGAGGATGCCGATGACGCTCATGCTTCCGGCAGGACGGTATAGAGCCCGTCCGCCTCCTCCTTGCGGACCACCTCGGGGGTGGCGTTCACCTTCACCAGCATGTGGTGGCCGCCCAGCAGGATGTCCAGCACGTCCCCGGGCTTAACCTCGGAGGCGGGCTTGGCCACCTTGCCGTTGATGCTGATGCGGCCGGCGCCGGCCGCCTCGTTGGCCACGGTCCGCCGCTTGATGATGCGGGAGACCTTCAGAAACTTATCCAAACGCATCTTGCTTTTCCCCTTTTCTCACGGTTTGCTAACACTTAATCATACTACGGATTCGCCCTGGATACAATAGGAACAACGATAGATAGGGAGGCGAAGATGATCACCTATTTCGTATTGAAGGCGGACGGGGGCAAAACGGCGGGCTGCGTGCGGCTGGAGAACGGCCGCGCCCGCAGCAGCTGCCCCTGCACCCTGCTCTTGGAGGACGGCGCCGCGGTAGACCTGGGCCCGGAGGAAACGCCTCTGCCCGCCCGGCCCCTGGGGGCGGCGGTGCTCCAGGGGGAGAAACTGGCGGCCTGGGGCGCTGTGCCGGGGGAAAAGCTCACCGGGCCGGAGCTCCTGCGCCGCCTGCGGCAGGCGCGGACGACGACGGAAGCGCCGAAGCCGGAACCTATCCCGGAGCCGGAACCCATACCGGAGCCTGAGCCTGCACCTGAACCGGAGCCCATACCGAGCCCGGAAGCGGACCCCGAGGAGGCGCCGGAAGAGGCCCCGGAGCCCTCGGACAGCGCCGCGGCGGCCGCGGATTTCGGCCTCCTGGTCCGGCACGCGGGAGAGGTATACGAGGACATCCTCCATCCGCCTCTGCCGGAAGCGTCTAAGGAGGAGCCGACGGAGGAAGTCAAGAAGGATTGGTTTTCGGAGACGGAGGCTCTGCTGACAAAGATCCGGCGCGGATGATCGCGTCACGAGTCGATATACTCGAACACCTTTCTAAGAGCCAGGGGGGAATCGCTGAAGATCTCGGGATCGTATTCCCCCAGGCCGAAGTGGCTGGCGTCGCAGGTATGGTCGTAGTAGACCCCCCAGAAGAACCCGGCCCGGTAGAAGGCCAGCTCGTACAGCAGATAGTTTTGGATGATGGTGGGCACGTGCTCATAGGTCGCGCCCCAGGCGCCGATGTAGGTGAAGTCGTAGTATTTGAGCCCATTCTGCTCCTGGATGCCGTTGTAGATCAGGTTTTCGCTGATCTCCGTGCAGAAGGTGGCCCAGTTGTCCGGCACCGCCTCGTTGGGGCCGCCGGGGTTCAGATCCACGGCAAGGCCCAGCACGTGGGGGCTCAGGAAGGGGCTGTTCTCCTCCTGCCGGCCGATGAAGGGGCCGTTGTAGGATCGGACCAGCCGGCTCAGGCGGATCACGCCCGAATTCCACCGGCCGCCCACATGGACGTAGGTGGTGCGCATATATTCTACGGCCTGGCGGAAGGGCTCCTCGGCGGCCTTGTTCACCCGCCAGCTGTTCCCGAAGGGCGTGTCGATGGTGGTCGTATTCCGGACGATCCAGCCGTTGTCCACCCAGATCTGGTTGTAAGTGCCCGTTTGGTAGGTGAAGGGCAGCGTGTCGTCGCCCACATAGGCGGCCATGGCCGGATAGGTGTCCCGAAGATCGTTGGGGATCAGGGTGTGGAGGGCCGTGGTCCGTTCCACGGTGAAGGGCGCGGTGTAGAGGACCGTTTCCCCCGCCACGCCGTTGGCGGCCTTCAGGGTGAAGACGTAGGTCCCGGGCTTCAGCGCGGCGAAGTCGATCCGGGCGGACAGGCTCCTGTTTTCAAAGGGGAAGGTCCTGTCCCACAGGGGGAAGCAGGTGGCCGTCTCGTCTTCGGCGTCTATCACCGCCTCCGCTTCCAGCAAAACGTCGCCCGCCTCGTCGCTGACGGTCACGGCCACTCGGGTCAGGGGCACCTCGCTCACCACCGTGCCCCCGAAGACGAAGGGACGTTTCTCCGTCAAACGGTACTCCGGGCAGGGCAAGGGCAGCCCCGCTTCCGGTTCGAAGCGGATGGCCGGGTCCGGCGTAGGGCTGGGCTCCGGCGTCTCCGCCGAAGACGGAGCAGCCGTCGGCGCGGGACCGCTTCCTTCCGCCGCCCAGGCGGGCGGCAGCAGAGACGAAGCCAGCAGCAGTATCAAAGCTAAAGTCAGAAAGCGTTTCATGACGAAATACATCATATCACAGGGAAAGACCCCGGGCAACGAAAGAGCCCGGGGTCTTTGTGATAAATCGGTAAACAGTGAAGGCGGCCTCCGTCTGCCGCCCTTTTCGCCAGACTGAAATATGAACGAATTATCGGAGGCACGGGCCCCTTTTCTGTTGTATGCTGATTTCGCCGGAAGGGAAAGGAGGCAAGCACGTGAGCAGACGGATGAGCCCAAAGCGCATGAACGAGGCCGTGGGGGCGTATTTTGCCCGATGCGACGGGACCAGGGAACGGGTCCCGCAAAAGGGAGGCGGGTTCTCAGAGAGACAGACCCCCTACACCCTCTATGGCCTCTGCGCGGCGGTATCCCTGTCCCCCCAGGAGGTCCTCGCGGCGGCCCATGGCCAGGGCGGCGCGGAAGGGACCATCCTGCTGCAGGGGCTCATCCGGGTGGCGGCCTACATCCAGGAGAAAGCCCTTTTGGGGGAGCTCAGCGCTACCGTGGCCCAGGCGGCCCTGAAGGAGCTGGGGCTGACGGAGGGGCCTGCAGAGGAAGCCATGGAGCCGCTGCAGGTGATCCTGGACGGGGAAGCGGAGGCGTACAGCCGATGAAGACCCTGCGTTTGACGGGCCAGCCCAATCCCAAGCAGCAGGCCTTCTTCCTCTCCACGGCCCCCCACACCGCCTATGGCGGGGCCCGGGGCGGGGGCAAGAGCTGGGCCATGCGCCGGAAGCTGGTGCTGCTGGCCCTCCGGTACCCGGGCCTCCAGGAGCTGCTCCTCCGGCGGACGCTGCCAGAGCTCCAGGAGAACCACGTGCGTCCCCTGATGGCGGAGCTTTCCGGGGCGGTGAAGTACAACCAGACCCAGCGCTGCTTCCTGTTCCCCAACGGGTCCAGGATCAAGCTGGGCTACTGCGACCAGGAGAAGGACGTGTACCAGTACCAGGGGCAGGAATACGACGTGATCGGCATGGAGGAGGCAACTCACTTCACCGAAAGCCAGATGACCTTTCTCACCACCTGCAACCGGTCCGTGCGCACGGACTTCTCCCCCCGGATGTACTACACCTGCAACCCCGGCGGCCCCGGCCACGAATGGGTCAAGCGGCTGTTCATCGACCGGCGCTACCACGACGGCGAGCGGCCCGAGGACTATGCCTTCATCCCCGCCCGGCTTACGGACAACACGGTGCTCATGGAACGGGACCCGGGGTATCTTCGGACCTTGCAGCGGCTGCCGGAGCACCTGCGGCGGGCGTATTTGGACGGGGACTGGGACGTGCTCTCGGGCCGGTACTTCCCGGAGTTCTCCCGGCAGCGCCACGTGGTGGACCCCTTCCCCCTCCCCGGCTGGTGGCGGCGGTTCCGGGCCATGGACTGGGGCTATCGGGACCCCTGCTGCGTGCTGTGGGTGGCGGTGAGCCCCGAGGGCCAGCTGGTGGTCTACCGGGAGCTGTACGTCACCGAGACCCTCTCGAGCCAGGTGGCCCGGAAGGTCCGGGAGCTGTCGGCGGGCGAGAAGATCTCCTACACCGTGGCCAGCCCCGACGCCTGGCAGCAGCGGGGCCTCCCCGGGGCCGAGGGGGACTGCATCGCGGACGTGTTCGCGAGGAACGGCGTGCCTCTGCTCCCGGCGGACAACCGCCGCGTCCACGGCTGGCAGCGGCTGCGGGAAGCGCTGGCCCCCCAGGCGGACGGGGCTCCGGGCCTGGTGATCTTCCCCCAGTGCACCGAGCTCCTTCGGACCCTCCCCCTGCTCACCTACGACGAGCACGACCACGAGGACGTGAGCGACGGGTGTGAAGACCACGCCCCCGAGGCCCTCCGGTACGCCGTCATGAGCCGCCACCCCAAGGCGGCGGCCCCGGAACGGAAGGCCCCGCCCGCCTACGACCCCTTTGCCCCGCCCCGGACGCAGAACGAGGGGTTCACAAGCCTATAAAGAATGGAAAGGAAGCAACTATGGAGCGAACCAACGACAAGGAAGCGTCCCGGCAGCTGTGCGAACGGGCATACCGGCTTTTCGACGAGTTCCGCAGCGCCTATCGGCAGGAGTGGCTGCGCCTCGAGAACAACGAACGCATCTACCGGGGGGACCACTGGTACGACGTGCCGGTGACGGACGAAAACGAGCCCAGGCCCGTGACCCCCATCATCCAGTCCACCGTGGAGAACGTGAGCGCGGATCTCATGGACCAGGCCCCCGAGGCCTACATCCGGCCCGAGGGCGCCGCCAACAGCTACGTGGCCAAGGTGGTGGAGGCGCTGATCCGCCGGAACCACGACGTGGCCGGGTATACCGTGGAGTACCAGAAGCTGGTCCACGATCTGCTGGTGGGCGGCTACTGCGTCCAGGAAGTGGGCTACGACCCGTCCCTGAACAACGGCCTCGGCGGCGCGTTCATCCGCCATGTGGACGATCGGAGCATCCTCTTCGACCCCCTGTGCGACGACATGCAGGAGGGCCGGGCGGTGTTCAAGCTGTCCCTCAGGACCCGGGCATGGTTCAAGGACCGGTTCCCGGAGAAGTATCTCGAGATGGGCGAGGACCCCTACGCCGCCAGCGACGCCCCGGCGGACGACATCCTCCGCGGCGACCGGCGCGACACCGTGCTGCTCCTCGAGTACTGGTGGAAGACCCCCACGGAACGGGAAGGCGTGTTCGCCGTCCACATGGCCCTCATCGCCGGAGGCGTGGTGCTGGCCGACAGCCGCGAAACGAAGCCCCAGGGCTACTTCGCCCACGGCATGTACCCCTTTGTGCTGACCCCGCTGTACATGCGCAAGGGCAGCCCTCTGGGTTTCGGCATCGTGGACCTGTTCGAGAAGCAGCAGAAGTACGCGGACAAGCTGGACCAGATCGTGTTGAAGAACGCCTTCATGGCCAGCCATAACAAGCTCCTGGTCACCGAGGCCTCGGGCTTCGACGAGGAGGACTTGAAGGACTGGTCCAAGGAGGTCCACCGGGGCGAGAGCCTCAGCGGCGTCACCTGGTTCTCCACCCCGCCGCTCCCCGCCTACCTGTTGACCTACATCCAGCGCATCCGGGAGGACATCAAAGAGGAGAGCGGCGCCAACGACTCCTCCCGCGGCAACTTCCGCCAGGGAGTCACCGCAGCGAGCGCCATCCAGGCCCTGCAGGTGGCCAGCACCAAGCGAGCCCGCATGGCCACCGCCCGGCTCTACGAGGCATTTCGGCAGGCGGTGCGCATGGAGATCGAGGTGGAACGGGAGTTCAACTTCTTCTTTAGGCCCGTCACCGTTCTGGTGAACGGGGAGGAGCGGACGGAATACTTCGACAGCGCCCTGCTGATCCGCATGGACAAGGGGTACGAAGGCATGCCCATGGAGTTCCTCATCTCGGTCAAGGCCGCCAAGCAGGACCCGTTCTCGGCATCCGCCCAAAATGAGCTGATTGTACAGCTGCTGCAGGCAGGGGCCATCGATCCGAAACGGGCCGTGGAGCTGATGACCTTCGAGGGGAAGGACCAGGTGCTCAAGAGCATCAAAGACGACAGTAAATAAGTATGGAGGAAACCATGAAAGAAACCATGATGGAAGAGAATCCCTACCGCGCCATGGGCGAGGAGATCGCCAAGCTGGAGGCGGAGGGAAAGCTGCCCGAGGGCTTTGACCTGGAGGCCGCCTGTGATGACGAGCGGTTCATCGAATTGCTGCACGAGCTGGAGCCCTACGGGGCTATCCGGGTCTACGCCGCCGAGCGGGTGGCCGAGGCCGCCAAGGAGCAGGCCCTGACGGAGCTGCGCCGGGAAGCCCTGGAGCGGAAGAAGCTTCCCCAGCCCACCCGCGGCAACCAGCTGCTGAGCGCCGAGGAAGACTACGCCGCCATGAGCCCCGAAGCTTTCCGGGCTCTGGAGAACCGCTTGAGAAACCACGCATAAGAGAAAAGGAGGACAACGATCCATGGCAATCAATACCACCGCTTCTACCGCAAGCAACACCTACTTCAACAAGACCTTCTACGACCGCAAGCTCCTGGACACCGCCAAGACCCGGTTCGTCCACGCCAACTTCGGTCAGAAGCGCTCCATCCCCCGCAACAACGGCAAGCGGGTGGAGTTCCGCAAGTACGACCTGTTCACGCCCAACACGAACCAGCTCACCCTGGTGGAGGGCGTGACCCCCACGGGCCAGAGCCTGAGCCAGTCCAAGGTGGAGGCCGAGGTCAAGCAGTACGGCGCCTACGTGGAGATCTCCGACCTGCTGGAGATGACCGGGTACGACCCCGTCATCGCCGATTCCGCGGAGCTGCTGGGCGAGCAGCTGGGCACGGTCATCGAATGGGTCACCCGAGACGCCATGAACGCCACCACCAACGTCCAGTACGCCAACGGCGCCGCCTCCCGGGTGGCTTTGACCGCCAGCGACAAGCTGACCGTAGCGGAAGTGCGTAAGGCCGTCCGGACCCTGAAGAAGAACAAGGCCCGCCCCTTCGTCTCCAGCATCGACGGCGCGCCCCGCAAGCCCCATTTCGTCTGCATCTGCTCCCCCGACGCCACCTACGATCTGCAGAGCGATCCCCTCTGGCAGGACGTGTCCAAGTACAGCAACGCGGAGCAGATCTACTCCGGCGAGATCGGCCGCCTGTTCGGCGTGGTCTTCGTGGAAGCCACCGAGGCCAAGGTGTACCAGCAGAGCGTTCTCAACGCCGTCAACGCCAACACCACCACCGCCACCACCTTCGTGCTGAAGAACGCGCCCACCGAGCGTGAGGTGGCTTACCTGTCCACCCCCGGGAACAAGATCATGATCGGCGACACCGAGTACACCCTGTCCAGCAACAACCCCTACGCCGCCGCAACCCGGACCGTGAAGCTGACCACCACCGTGTCCCTCACCGCCAACACAGCGGTGTTCTCCCGGGACGCCGGCGCGCCCGACGCCACCACCCATGTGGCGCCCGACGTGCACGCCACGCTGATCTTCGGCGCCGACGCCTACGGCGTAGTGGACGTAGCCGGGTCCGGCGCCATGGAGACCATCATCAAGCCCCGCGGCTCCGCCGGCACCACCGATCCTCTCGATCAGCGGTCCACTGTGGGCGCCAAGGTGGCAGCCTATGCGGCCATGGTGCTCAACCCCCTCTGGCTCGTGAAGATCGAGCACTGCGTGTCCGCGTAAGGACGGAAAGGAAGGGTGACCTATGGAACACGGGGAAGAGACCATTCGACTGATCTTGCCGGAAGCGGGCAACGGGCCCTACGTGGAGGGCGCGCTGAACGGCGTGAACTTCCGCATCCCCACCGGGGTGCCCGTGGAGGTGCCGCTGCACATCTACCGGGTGCTGGAGGAGAGCCGCCGGGGCGACCCGGCCAACGACCAATGGATGAACAGCTTCACCGCGGCCGGCGGCCGAAAGCTGGCGTGAGGTGCCTATGACCGTGCTGCAACTGATGAAATCGACCCTGCGCAAGCTGGACCGGCCCACGGACAACGATACCGTGACCCTGTACCAGGAACGGCTCATGGGGTATCTCAACGAAGCGCTGCTGGACCTGACGGCAGAGCTGCGGCCCTGGCGCCGGGACACGGTGACGCTGGCGAACGGGCAGGCGGAGCTCTCCAGCCTTCCCTGCACCTGTCTCAAGGTCATCGCCGCCCGGATCGACGGAAAGCGCCGTCTGTTCTACTACGGCTCCACCCGGGGCACGCTCCTGTTCCCCGGGGCGGCGGACGAGGCGGTGGAGCTCACCTACCGGTATCAGCCGCCCCTGCTGACGGAGCTGACGGACGAGCCCCAGCTCCCCGAGGGGCTCCAGGGGCTGATGGTGGAGTACGCCGCCGCCCGGGAACGGAGTCGATTCGACGCCGCCTCCCAGAACGCCGCCCGGCTGGATCTCACGCTGTATCGGGAGCTGAAGGGGAAGCTTCGGCGGAACTATCCGGCTCCGGATCAGTCCCAGATCTACCACATCTACTGAGGAGGAAAGAGCTATGGCATTGCAGACCATCCGCTTCGGCAGCTTTGCCGGGGTGAAGCAGGGCGTATCCACCGGCGGCATCCCCCTCAACTGGGCGGAGAACGCCCAGAACGTGAACACGGCCGGCGGGAAGCTGGATCGGGCCAAGGGCTATCGGGCCATCTATCCCTCGGTGACGGGGGCGGCCCGGAAGCTGAGGCGGCTGTTCATCTGGCCCCGGGAGTCGGGGCAAACGGACTGCCTGGTGGCTCGCCAGGACTCCCTCTTTCGCTACGACCCCACCGAGGAGGCCTGGGAGGACCTGTATCACTATACGGGCGACATGAACGCGGACACCTTCGACTTTTTGAAGACGAAGATCGGCAGCACCGAGACCCTGCTCATCGGCAACGGCCTCGAACCCATCCTCAAATGGGTGGGCGGCAGTTCGCCCATCGCCGCCTTCGGCTCCGCCCAGGGCCTGTCCGACAAGGCGGTGAACTTCCTGGAGCTGTACTTCGGCCGTCTGTTCGCCGCCGGGGATCGGGAGCATCCCGCCCGGCTCTACTGGAGCCAGGCCCCCGGCGACGGGCGCACCATCGAGGACTGGTCCGCCGATGAAAGCAGCGAGAACGTGTCCGGCGGCCACGTGGAGGTGGGGACCGATTCGGACCCCATCACGGGCCTCTTCGCCCTGTCGAACCAGCTCTTGATCTTCAAGAAGGACAAGCTGTATCGGCTGCTGGGGGATCGGCCCGGGAACTATCGGATCGTGCCCGTGGAGGCGGCCCTCGCGCAGCCCATCCACACGGCCTGCGTTCTCTACGGGGACCGGCTTTTCTTCCTGACGGACAAGGGCCTCTACTTCTACGACGGCCAGACCGTGCGCCGGACCGCCCACGGGGCGGACCTGGTGCCCCTCCTCCAACAGGTGGACTTCTCCGCCGCGGCCTCCGCCGCCTGCGGGGACACCCTCTACTTCGCTGTGAAGGAGCATGCGACCAGCGTCCACAACGATCTGCTCATTGAGTACGACGTGCTTCGGGACTGCTTCCTGCTCCGGCGGGGGTTCGAGACCGTGGACCTGACCAGCTGCTACGGCACCCTGTACGTGCTGACGGGCCGGGGGGAGGTGGCCGTCCTCAACGAGGGGGACACCTACGGTGGGGACCCCATCGCCGCCTTCTGGGAGACCCCCTGGCTGGACGGGGCCTCGGCCCTCACCATCAAGCAGGCCGTGGAAGCGGTGCTCACGGGCACCGGCGGGCCCTTGAAGGTCCTGGCCCTGGGGGAAGCCCGGGAGGGGGACAGCGTGGGCACGCTCCTGGGCGAAGGGACGCCCACGGAGTTCCTGCTCCGCAGCGTGGGCCGACGGCTGAAGCTTCGGATCGAGAACGTGAACGGCAGCGACTTCGACCTCTCCGGCGGGGCGGAGCTGCTGTTCGATGAGCAGCGACGGGTGTTGTAAAGCGCCCAGGGTCATGCCCGAGGGCGTCTCTGCGGAGGCGTCCCCGGGCGGAAAGGAGAGAACGATGTCTTACGAAGCGACGGGGCTCATGGCCCTGTTCCCGGTGTATCTGGAGCGCATGGGCCACGAGGAGGACCAGGAGGCCGTCAACAGCCGCATCGCCCAGAACGAGAACAATCTGAACCAGGATCTTTCGATCCTGTACAACAAGCTCCTGGAGCTGGAAGCGGCTCTGGCGGCAAGAGAATAGTGAGGTAAACATGAGCGAACAGGATAAATACTACAGCAACCAGGCCTTCGAGACCATCTACGAGAAGGCCAAAAAGGACTACGCGCCCCAGCTGGTCACCTATACGCCCCTGGACGAGCAGACGCTGGCGGAGCGCATCAGCGCGGTGCTGCGGCCCCTGTATGATAAGGCTATCGCCGCCATCTTCCGGGGGAACCAACGCCAGGACGCGGAGCTGGACGCCGACGCCATCTCCCGGGGCATGGGCAGCAGCACCTTCGTGACCGACGTGAAGCGGCGGCAGGACAACGCCGCGGCGGACGACGTGCGGGAGCTGGAGAGCGACTACGGCGCGAAGCTGGCCGATCAGCTCTACAAGGCCATGGAGGGCGAGCGGGATCGTATGCTGGAGGTGGAGAAGTTCAACGCCCAGCAACGGAACGCAGCCATGGAGCAGGCCTTCGCGGCAGCCAAGTATCTTTATCAGGCGTATCTGGAAGCCAAGGCCGCCCAGGGGTACGGCGGCGGCAGCGGCTCCGGCGGCAAGAAGGAGGAACGGCTCACCGAAGCCCAGGTGAAGAACTCCCTGGCCCAGGCGGTGGCGGCCGCCCGGGGACAGGTCACCACCAACCCCAACGGCGCCGCCTTCTACGCCAAGGGCGACCACGAGACGGCGAGCCGGGTGACCAACAGCGACCTGCCCAAGTACGTGAAGAAACGGGCCCAAATGAACGGAGATTACTCCGCAAATCAGCTCAAACAGTTCCGGCTGATGAACCTGAAATAGGGTATGCAGCCCGTTTTTCCGACAGGTATTTATAAAAAAGTTTGAACAATGTATGAATACCGCGGCATAAAACAGGCCATATTCAAGCCCGCAACCGCGGGTATGCAGGGGTGCGAAGATGGGTATGCATGCCCTTCATGCGGTGGATAAGTCACAAAATCGCAACAATTCAAGGCCTCAGACTGTGGATAACTCGGTGGATGGTGTGGATAGATATGCGAATATGCACCCCGCCGCGCGCGGAATGAATATGCAAATCCAGGCTGACGAAGCCGCAAGGCACCAAAAACAAAAAGGAGGGACCGGCTTTTGGAGCCGATCCCTCATTATTCTTTCTATGCTTCGTAATAATCTCCTCGCCGGTAATCGTAGAGCACGTTCCGGTAGGTCTTGAGATCCTCCAGGACCCGGCCGGCGCCGATGGCCACGCAGGAGGCGGGGTCCTCGGCCACGTAGCAGGGGACGCCGGTCTGCTCGGAAATGAATTTATCGAGGCCGTAGAGCTGGGCGCTGCCGCCGGTGAGGCAGATGCCGGTCTCGGTGATGTCTCCGCAGAGCTCCGCGGGGGTCTGCTCCAGGGCGTCCTTCAGCTCCTCCACGATGGCCCTGAGAGGCTCGGAGAGGGCGTAGGTGATCTCGTTGCTGCCCAGCTGGAGGGCCAGCGGCAGCCCGCCGCCCAGAGAGCGGCCCTTCACGTCCATCAAAATCTCGTCCTTGCGGGGGTAGGCGGACCCGAAGCGGATCTTCAGATCCTCCGCGGCGGTCTGGCCGATGACGATGCCGTGCTGGCGCTTGAAGTAGCGGACGATGGCCGCGTCGAACTTGTCGCCGCCCACCTTGATGGAGGTGGCCTTCACCTGCTTGCCCAGGGAGGTGACCAGCATGTTGGCGGTGCCGGCGCCGATGTCCAGGACCATGGCGCCCTTGGGGGAGAAGATGTCGATGCCTGCGCCGATGGCGGCGGCCATGGGCTCCTCGATGAGGTAGGTGTACCGGGCGCCGGCGCCCTCGCTGGCCTCGATGACGGCCCGCTTCTCCACCTCGGTGGCCTGGCTGGGCACGGCGATGACGGCCCGGGGCTTGAAGAAGATGCGGCTGCCCACCACCTCCTGGAAGAAGGCGGAGAGCATGCGCTCCGTGGCGTCGAGATTGGCGATGACCCCGTCCTGCAAAGGCCGGAAGACCAGCTGATCGTCCGGGGCCCGGCCCAGCATTTCCTTGGCCTTTTCGCCCAGGGCGGCCATCTTGCCGGAGCCCCGCTCCACAGCCACCACGGAGGGCTGCCTGAGGACGATGCCCTTGCCCCGCACGTAGATGAGGGAATAGGCGGTGCCCAGATCCACCCCGATATCGGAGGAGGAGAACAAACCCATAGCGCTTCCTTTCAGGGTACATAGACCCAGTTTTCGATGATAAAATCATACCATCCCTGTCGAAATGTGACAATGAAACAAAGTGTGAAATATAGAGGTAGGATCGAAAGCCTTCGGCCCTTTTCTTGAAAGAAAAGGGCCACAAAAGAACTTTATCTGGAATGTATAATGTGCGTGCTGGACCCATCATCCCCTTCGTGCTTTTCTTTTTCCGCCGCTTTTTCTTTTCACTGAAAAGAAAAAGCGGCAGAATGAAGTTGCAATCTTCATCCATCCCCGGTATACTCACATCATCACCCAAAGGAGCCGAACCATGGAACCCTTTCGCATCAAGAAGGCCCTGTTCGTGACCAGCGTCACCGAAAAGGGCGGCTATCCCGAGAAACGACCGGAGATCGCCCTGGTGGGCCGAAGCAATGTGGGCAAGAGCAGCCTCATCAACTGCCTGACGGGCAACGGGAAGTTGGCCCGCATCAGCGCCGCGCCGGGGAAGACCCGGCTGGTCAACTATTATCTCGCCAACGACAGCTTCTATCTGGTGGACCTGCCGGGGTATGGCTTCGCCCAGCGCAGCAAGGGCGAGCGGGAGAGCTGGGGCAAGCTCATGGAGAGCTACCTGACCTCGGGCCGGGTGGACCACCTGTTCCTGCTCCTCGATATCCGCCACGAGCCCACGGGGGAGGATCGGCAGATGTTCCAATTCCTCCTCTACTACGGCATCCCCTTCACCATCGTGGCCACCAAGGCGGACAAGGTGGCGAAGTCCAAGCGCCAGCAGGCGGCCAACCAGAACGCCAAGCTGGTGGGCGCGCCGCCCTGGGGGCTGCCCTTCTCCAGCGAGACCGGCGAAGGCCGGGAGGCGCTCCTCGAACGTTTGGGCAGCATCGTTTCGGAAAAGCTCGGCTCTCCAAAAGAAAATGATGCGGAACCCTTGACAGAACCATAACAAGAACGCATACTATGGGTCGAGAACTACCCAGGAGATGGAACTATGGCGTTACGGAAATGCCCCAAGTGTGAACTGAATTATCTCAAGCCCGGCGAGACCATCTGCCACGTGTGCGCCTCCGCCATGAAGCGGCGGAAGACTGCCGCCGTGGAAGAGGAAGAGGTGGTCATGTGCTCCAACTGCGGCGAAGCGCCGGCGGTGAAGGGCCACGACCTGTGCGAGGAGTGCCTGCGGGAGCAAAAGCGGGAGGCCGAGCTGGAGCTCATGGCCGACAAGCTCCGGGCCGATGAGGCGGATATGCCCATCGAAGAGGACATCGACGAAGAAGACAGCGACGAAGAGTAAGGAGTGAGCATGCCCCGCATCTTTGCCATCGGTGATCTGCACCTGTCCCTGTCCGTGGAGAACAAGTCCATGGACGTGTTCGGTCCGGGGTGGGCGAACCACGTGGACCGGCTCCGGGAGGGCTGGCAGGACACGGTGAGCGAAGACGACCTGGTGCTGATCCCCGGCGACATCAGCTGGGGGCTGCGCCTGGAGGAAGCGGCGGCGGACCTTGATTTCATCCACTCCCTCAAGGGGAGCAAGATCCTGCTCAGGGGGAACCACGACTACTGGTGGACCGGGTATACCAAGGTCCAGAGCATCCTGCCCCCGTCCATCCAGGCGGTGCAGAACAACGCCCTCGTCTGGGGCGACGCGATCATCGGCGGGACCCGGGGCTGGAACACCCCCGCGAGCCCTGATTTCTCCGAGAGCAAGGATCGGAAGATCTTCGAACGGGAAAAGCTGCGGCTGGGCCTGTCCCTGACCGCCATGGACGCCCGGGAAGGGCGGTTGCGGCTCTGCATGCTCCACTACCCGCCCTTCAACGAGAAGGGGGAGCCCACGGACTTTGCGAGGCTCCTGACGGGCCGGGCGGACCATTGCGTCTATGGCCACCTGCACGGGCGCTCCTGCCTGGGAGGCTTCGAAGGGGAATACGAGGGGACGGCCTACCACCTGGTGTCGGCGGACCATCTTCGCTTCGTGCCCCAGCTCATCGCGGCATTATAAGAGATTTGCCTACATACACTGAGCCTGTGAAGAACAGGCTTTTTGTTTTGCTTTTGGCCCTCCTCCTGGGCTGCGCCCGGACCGTGGACGCGCCCGCGCGGGAGCCCCTGCCCACGGCGGGCCGGTGGTACGTGATCGTGGACGCGGGCCACGGAGGCTTCGACGCCGGGGCCTCCGGCACGGACACGGGGGTGAAGGAGAGCGATCTCAATCTGAAGGTGGCCCTGCTGGTCCAGGGGGCCCTGGAGGACGCGGGGGTGCGGGTGCTCATGACCCGGACCGGCGAGGGGGCCCTGGGGGACACCAAGCGGGAGGACATGGCCCGGCGGGGGCAGCTGCTGCAGACGGAGGGCGCGGACGCGGCGGTGTCCATCCACATGAACAAGTTCTCCGACCGGCGGGTCCAGGGGCCCATGACCTACTACCAGGCGGGGGCGGAGGCGGGCCAGAGCCTGGCCGCCGCTATTATCGGCAGCCTGACGGAGGCCCTGGCGCTGCCCGAGCGGCTGCCCAACCCCGGCAACAACTTCGTGACCCGGGTGCCTCCCTGCCCCGCCGCGCTGGTGGAGTGCGGGTTTTTGAGCCACCCCCAGGAGGAGCGGCTGCTGCAGGACGAAGGGTACCAGCAGACGCTGGCGGAAGCCATTGCCCGGGGCGTGCTGGCGTTTTTGGAAGCAACCGAAGAAGGGACCATGGCTATGCCATGATCCCTTTTATGTTCGTATCCCGATCAACAGGATTCAGTCATGATGTCCAGGATCTCCCGGTCCGTGTCGCGCATGCCCTCCCGGGCCATGCGGCCCACGGTGCGGATGGTGTTGTCCACGCCCTTCTTCACGATGCCCTCGCCGGAGTAGAACTGGTTCTTGCCGTGGGTGTACATCTCGTACCCCATGAGCCCGGCCTCCACGGCCATGGCGATCTTCCCGGCGCAGGAGGGCTTGGCCCCGTCGCAGACCATGCCGGAGAGAATGGCCAGGGTGTTCACGATGGTGTGGGCGATGACCTCGTACCCGTCCCCATGGAGGTACGCGATGCCCGCCGCCGCCCCGCAGCCCGCGCTGACAGCGCCGCAGAAGGCGGAAAGCCGCCCGATGCTGGTCTTCTGATGGATGGTGACCAGGTTCGACACCACCAGGGCCCGAAGGAGCTTTTCCCGGCCCACCTTCAATTCCTTCGCGTACTCGATGACGGGGAGGCTGGCCGTCATGCCCTGGTTCCCGCTGCCGGAGACGATGACCACCGGCATCTCGCAGCCGCTCATGGGCCTCGAGCAGGGTCTGGCCGATGCGGGCGCCCCAGCTATGGGTGAGCCCCTCCTGGGAGATGGCGGTGTTGTAGGCGATCTGTCGCTCCAGCACCACCTCCACGTCGAACAGGTCCACGCGGTCCGCGAAGTCGATGATCCGCTCCACGCTCAAAAGATCGTATTCCGGCTCCTCCTCGGCCTCCTCCGCCCCGCAGGCCCCCTCCAAAGCGAAGAGGCAGGCCCCGTTCTTCTCGATGCGGGTGATGTTGGTGTGGAGATCCTCGATGACCACCCGAGCACTGTCGGCCCCGGCCCAAACGGTGACGGCGATATAGAACACCTTGTCCCCGGGGTAGGGCACCACCTCGATGGGGTGGCTGTCCCGGTAGGCGCGGATGGCCTCCCGGTCCTTTTCGGCCACGTGGGAGATCACCTGCAGCTGCACGTTCGGGTCCCCTGCCACCAGCCCCGCGGCCGCCGCGGCCTCGATGCCCCTGAGATACCCGGTGTTGGGCACCACCACGCTCTTCACGTTCTTGATGATGTTCCCGCTGCACTCCACCCGGCACCGTTCCGGCAGGGCCCCCAGGGCCTGGCGGGCCTTGGCTGCCCCGTAAGCGATGGCGATGGGCTCCGTACAGCCCGTGGCGGGGATCAGCTCCGCCTCCAGGATACGAATATACGCCGAATAGGCAGGATCGGTCCGATCGAACATAGCGACCTCCTTACGCTTCACCACATGAAACAGGAGAGGGGTCGCCTCTCCTGCCGATGTTCCGCTGTTCAGATGACTTTGAAGCCCGCGCCTTCCACCGCCTTGGCGATGACCTCCAGGGGCAGGTCCTCCTTCAGGACCAGGGCCACTTCCTTGGTCACGTGGTCAGCCTTGCAGCTCTCCACCTGGGGCAGGGCCTCCAGGACCCGCTGGAGCCGGGCGGAACAACCGCCGCACCTCATGCCGTCCACCTTGAGATTCAGTTCCTTCATGCGTGTATCCTCCGTTGTTTTGTAGTCCTATTGTATACCCCCGGGGCCGTCTCGTCAACGCCGCCGGGGAGATTTCATTCAACGCCGTCCACGATATAGCCGATGGCCTCCACGGCCTGGGTCAGAGCCTCGTCGCTGACCTCGCCGTCCAAAACCACCCTGGCCGTGCCTGCCTGATGGCTGGCCATGGCCTCCCTAACGCCGGGCACCTTCTCCAGCGCCCCCTTCACAGCGGCCTCGCAGTGCTCGCACATCATACCGGTGATCCGCACAGTCCTTTCGGCAAAGGCCGACTTCTCCTCCGCTACGACTTGCTCCGGCAGCGCCACGGGATGCTTCTTGGGCCGGTCCCGCCTGCCGTCGTGCATCTTAAAGAGGTTCAACCGCAGGGCGTTGGTGACCACGCAGAAGCTGGATAGACTCATGGCCGCGGCCCCAAACATGGGGTCCAGGGCGACGCCGGGGATGAGCCCCGCGGCGATGGGGATGCCGATGCAGTTGTAGAAGAAGGCCCAGAAGAGGTTTTCGTGGATGTTGCGGAGGGTGGCCCGGCTCAGCCGGATGGCCGCAGGCACGTCCCGAAGGCTGCTCTTCATGAGCACCACGTCTGCCGCGTCCATAGCTACGTCCGTGCCCGCCCCGATGGCGATGCCCATGTCCGCCCGCATGAGGGCCGGGGCGTCGTTGATGCCGTCGCCCACCATTGCCACCTTGCCCAGGGCTTTCAGCTCCCGGATCACCTTCTCCTTCCCCTCGGGCAGGACCCCCGCGATGACCCGGTCCACCCCGGCCTGCTGGCCGATGGCCTTGGCCGTGCGGGGGTTGTCGCCGGTGAGCATGACAACACGTATGCCCATGTCCTGCAGCTCCTTCACCGCCTGGGCGCTGTCCGCCTTCATCACGTCCGCCACGGCGATGACGCCCAAAAGGCTGTCGTTTTTGGCGAAGAACAGGGGCGTCTTGCCCTGCTCCGCCAAAGCCTCCGCCGCCTGGCGGACGTCCTCCGGCACGGGGCAGCGGCCCGCAATAAAGGTCAGGTTCCCGCCGGAGAGAACGTCGCCGGAAAGGGTGGCGGTGAGGCCGTTGCCGGGCAGAGCCTCAAAATCCGATACCTCCGCCGCGGCCAGGCCCAGCTCGTCCCCCTTCTGCAGGATGGCCTTGGCCAAGGGATGTTCGCTCTTCTTCTCTAATGCGTAAGCTAAGGTCAGCAATTCATTTTCGCTGACGCCTGCCGCCGGGACCATGTCCGTGACCTTGGGCTCGCCGGTGGTGATGGTGCCCGTCTTGTCGAGGACCACCATGTCCGTCTTCCCCGTCTCCTCCAGGGATACGGCGTTCTTGAAGAGGATGCCGTTCTTGGCCCCCTTGCCGTTGCCCACCATGATGGCCACCGGGGTAGCGAGCCCCATGGCGCAGGGGCAGGAGATGACCAGCACGGCGATGGCCCGGCTCAGGGCGAAGGCGAAGGGCCGCCCCAGGGCCAGCCAAACGACGAAGATCACCGCCGCGATGCAGAGGATGGCGGGCACGAACACGCCGGAGACCCGGTCGGCCACCTTGGCGATGGGGGCCTTGGTGGCGGCGGCGTCGCTGACCATGTGGATGATCTGGCTCAGGGTGGTGTCCTCCCCCACCCGGGTGGCCCGGCATTTGAGGAAGCCTGATTGATTCACCGTGGCGGCGGACACGCTGTCGCCCTCGGCCTTGTCCACGGGGATGCTCTCGCCGGTGAGGGCCGCCTCGTTGACGGCGCTGTGGCCCTCCAAAACGACACCGTCCACGGGGATGTTCTCCCCCGGGCGCACCACGAACAGGTCCCCGGTTTGGACCTCCTCGATGGGCACCTCCGCCTCCTGGCCGTCCCGGACCACCACGGCGGTCTTGGGGGCCAGCTTCATAAGGCTCCGAAGGGCGTCGGTGGTCTTGCCCTTAGAGCGGGCCTCCAGCATCTTGCCCACGGTGATGAGGGTCAGGATCATGGCGGCTGACTCGAAGTAGAAGCTGTCCATGAGGGCCATGGTCCGCGCCTCGTCCCCCTTGACCACGGCGTCGGTCATGAGGAACAGCACCACCGTGCTGTACGCGAAGGAGACCCCGGAGCCCATGGCCACCAGGGTGTCCATGTTGGGCGCGCCGTGGCGGAGGCTCGTGAAGCCGCTGACGAAGAACTTTTTGTTGATGAGCAGGATGACGGCGGACAGGACCATCTGAACGAGGCCCATGGCCACATGGTTCCCCTCGAACCACGCCGGGATAGGCCAACCCCACATATGGTGGCCCATGGAGAAATACATGAGGATGAGCAGAAAGCCCAGGGACCACAAAAGCCGCTTCTTCAGCACCGGCGTCTCCCGATCCTTCAGGGCCTCCTCCTCGGCGGCGTGGTCCACCTTCTTCGCCGCGCCTTTCTCGGCGCAGCCGTAGCCCGCCGCCTCCACGGCCGCGATGATCTTCTCCGGGGCCACGTCCCCCTCCACGCCCATGGAGTTGGTCAAAAGGCTCACCGCGCAGGCGGTGACCCCCTCCACCCCGTTCACGGCCTTCTCCACCCGGGCGCTGCAGGCCGCGCAGCTCATGCCCGTCACGTCGTATTGCTTCATAGCCCTTCCTTTTCCGCGGTCCATGCCGCCTCTCGATGCCCCTATAGTATACCCATAGGGGGTATATGTCAACCCGGAAAAAGCCGGTCCTGTCCGGACCGGCCTGAATTCATTTCATCAGCTTCTGCAGGGTGTCCATGAGCTCGTCGATGACTTCGTCGTGCCCGGCGCGGATATCGTCGGCAACGCAGGTGCGGATATGGTTCCCCAGCAGCTCCCGATCGAAGGCGCTGAGGGCTGCGGACACCGCCGCACTCTGGATCAGGATGTCCGTGCAGTAGGCCCCCTTCTCCACCATGGCCCGGATGCCCCGGACCTGGCCCTCGATGCGGCTCAGCCGGTGGATCAAACTCCGGTATTCCTCCTCGGTGCGCGCCTTGGTCTTGCCTGTGCAGCAGCATTCCTTCTCTTCCATGGTCCTTGTCCTCGTTCTCTTCGTTTGTATGAACATATCACAGGCGTTTTTCCCTGTCAACGGTCTTTCCGCGGGTCGGTCGATCCTTTCCGCCGCTTCTTTTGGATCTGCCGGATCAAGGTGATCACCAGGCCGACGAGGATAGCGACCAAGCTCCCCAGGAACAGCACCGCGGCAAAGACCAGCGCTCGCCTGTTCTCCGGGAGCGGCGGCGTGGGAGCTGGCATCGCTGGGGCAGCGGCGTTTGGCAGCCGGAGCGGCGCCTCTCCATCACCCACCACCTGGGGCGGCTCCGGCGTCTCGGGCGGAGTCGGGGCCGGCGTGGCTGTTGGCGTGGGAGACGGGGTCACCGTGGGCGTTGGGGTGGGCGTCACTGTTGGTGCAGGCGTGGGCGTTTTTGTCACCGCCGGAGTCCGCCTGGGAGTCGGCGTCACCGTGGGAGACGCCGTAGGCGTCGGGGACGGTGTTGCCGTCGGTGTAGGTGACGGCGTCGCTGAGGGTGTTGGGGATGGAGTGGCAGTTGGTGTAGGCGATGGTGTATCCGTAGACGTTGGGGATGGCGTCGCCGTGGGTGTAGGCGACGGTGAATCCGTGGGCGTTGGGGACGGCGTCGCTGTCGGTGTGGCCGTCGGTGTTAGAGACGGGGTCACTGTAGGCGTGGGAGACGGTGTTGCCGTCGGTGTAGGCGACGGCGTTGCAGTCGGTGTAGGCGTGGGCGTAGGCGTTGCCGTGGTTGTCGGCGTCGGTGTCGCGGTCGGTGTAGGAGACGGCGTTGCAGTAGGTGTAGGCGACGGCGTTGCAGTAGGTGTAGGCGACGGTGTAGCTGTCGGTGTAGGCGACGGCGTCGCTGTCGGTGTTGGCGACGGCGTCGCTGTAGGCGTGGGAGACGGTGTTGCCGTCGGTGTAGGTGACGGCGTCGCTGTCGGTGTTGGCGACGGCGTCGCTGTCGGTGTTGGCGACGGCGTCGCTGTAGGCGTGGGAGATGGTGTTGCCGTCGGTGTAGGTGATGGCGTCGCTGTCGGTGTAGGCGTGGGCGTAGGCGTTGACGTGGTTGTCGGCGTCGGCGTCGCGGTCGGTGTTGGAGACGGCGTTGCAGTAGGCGTCGGTGACGGTGTGGCCGTCGGTGTAGGCGACGGCGTAGCTGTCGGTGTTGGAGACGGCGTTGCTGTCGGTGTTGGCGACGGCGTAGCTGTAGGCGTCGGTGACGGTGTGGCCGTCGGTGTAGGCGACGGCGTAGCTGTCGGTGTAGGCGTGGGCGTAGGCGTTGCCGTGGTTGTCGGCGACGGCGTCGCTGTCGGTGTTGGCGACGGCGTCGCTGTAGGCGTCGGTGTTGCTGTCGGTGTTGGCGACGGCGTTGCTGTCGGTGTTGGCGACGGCGTCGCTGTAGGCGTCGGTGACGGTGTGGCCGTCGGTGTAGGCGACGGCGTAGCTGTCGGTGTAGCCGTGGGCGTAGGCTGTCGGTGTTGGAGACGGCGTCGCGGTAGGTGTTGGCGTCGGCGTAGCTGTCGGTGTAGGCGACGGTGTTGCTGTCGGTGTTGGCGACGGCGTCGCTGTCGGTGTTGGCGACGGCGTCGCTGTAGGCGTCGGTGACGGTGTGGCCGTCGGTGTAGGCGACGGCGTAGCTGTCGGTGTAGCCGTGGGCGTAGGCTTTGGCGTAGGGGTGAAGGTCGGCCGCGGCGTGGACGTCGGCGTGGCCGTAGGCTTGGGCGTAGAGGTAGGTGCCGCTGTGGGTTTCGGCGTAGCGCTGGGAGAGGGCGTCGGTGACGGGGTGCTGGTAGGTATAGCCGTCGGCTGTGGCGTGTAAGTGGGCGCAGTCGTCGGTGTGGGCGTAGGCGAAGGTACGGCGGTCGGATTCGGCGTTGGCCGTGCGGTCGGGGTAACGGTAGGCCCTGCCGTAGGCGAAGGCACGGCGGTAGGCCCGACGGTCGGCGAGGGACTGGCGGTGGGCTTCAGCGTCGGCGAAGGGGTCGGCCCTGTGGTGGGCGATGGGGAAGCGGTGGGAGATACGGTGGGACCGGCCGTCGGCACAGAGGTAGGTGCCGTCGTAGGCGCCGACGTGGGACTGGCGGTGGGCTTTGGCGTGGGTGTTGGCGTAGGCGTGGGGGTAGGCGTAGGCGTGGGTGTTGGCGTGGGCGTTGGCGTAGGGGTAGGCGTCGGTGTAGGGGTTGGCGTCGGTGTAGGGGTTGGCGTGGGTGTTGGCGTAGGGGTAGGCGTCGGTGTAGGGGTAGGCGTCGGTGTAGGGGTAGGCGTCGGCGTTGGCGTAGGCGTAGGCGTCGGTGTAGGGGTTGGCGTGGGTGTTGGTGTAGGTGTGGGCGAAGGCGTGGGGGCAGATGTGGGGGTCGGCGTGGGTGTGGCCACGGGCTGGATGGACGCGCCCAGGATGATCCGGCCCCGAATGTTGGCGGAGAGGACGCCGGTGACGATCAGAAGCTGATCGTCCCCATAGGCGCCCAGGGAAAGCTGTATGTTGGCGACTTCAAACGCAGCCTTGGTGGCCCGGACCTGGACCCGGACCGCCATCAGCCCGTCCCCCAGCTGATCCATGGTGGCGGAGATAGGCGACGGCAGGTTTTGGGTGCCGGAAATATCCACGATCATGGCGTCGATGAGCTCCGGGATGTGGTAGCCCGCCTGGTTCAGGGTCATGGACTCGCCGGACACGGTGATCACCGTGCCCACCCGAACCGCGGCCATCTGGTCCGGGTCGTTGGTGCTGTCCAAAAAGGCCAGGAGGCCCCGGCTGCCGCTTTGCAGATACGCTTCTTTCCCGCTGCGATAAGTGACCACGCCGGTGAAGCTGCTCTCCGCCGTCGCAGCATAAAAAGGGAGCCCTGTCAATACCAGCAGCACCGCCAACAGGACCCCGATCCGCTTCATACCCGACTCCATACAAGAAAGAGTAGATGTCTTCTTTCGTTAGTATATCCCATATCTCGGGGCAATTCAACAAGTCCGGGGAAAGGGACGCGTATTTTTCTCGCCCTTGTCATCCCTCGTCTCCTGTGATAGGATACAACCATAGAAAAGTATGGGAGGCGGGTATGAACTGGCCCTGGAAGAAACAAAAAAAGGCCCCCGCGGAGGCCTACGATCGGGACGCTCTGGAGCCGGTGATCCGCAGCAGCATCTGCACGGGAGAGAAGGTGGCCGGGTTCCGGGAGAAGGAAGGGGGCCGGTTCCGGGAGGTGGCCCTGATCCGCACCCCGGCGGACCTGGAAGCCTTCAAGCGCAAGTACGGCATCACGGAGGATATCCCCACCATCTATTGAACCATTCCCAAAAAGGAGATCGCCTGCACGACGATCTCCTTTTTCATTCAACAGAAAGTCAATCCAGCAAATACGCCATGAACACCGGTATCCGCTGTTCCCAATAGGCCTCGGAGTGCCTGGCGTCGGGGACGATCCGGGCGTCCACCGCGGCCCCTGCCCGGGTGAGCCACTGGGCGGTGCGGAACACGCCGGTCAAAAAGCCGGTCTTGGGGTCAGCCTCCGCCGTGCCCATGTCCATATAGATCCGGGTGGACGGCTGGAGCGGGTGCGCCTTCAGCAGCTCCGCCTCGTGGCCCCGGGCCGCCCACAGGCTGGGGGACAGGGCCGCCGCCCGGGAGAAGGTGCCGTTGTAGGCCACCGCGGCGTACAGAGCCATGAGCCCGCCCATAGAGCTGCCCGCGATGAGGGTATGCTCCCGGTCCGGCAGGGTGCGGTACTCCCGGTCGATCCGGGGCTTCAATTCGTTCACGAACCAGTCCATGGTCAGCTGGCCCCGGGCCTCGAACATCAGCCTCCCTTTCCACCAGATGTCGAAGGGGGTGTATTCGTTCATCCGGTTCTCGCCCTCCGGATTGCATTCCACCGCCACCAGGATCAGGGGGCGCCTGCTCTTTTCCAAATACTGCTTCATGCCCCAGCTCTTGCCGTAGGTGGCGTGGCTGTCGTAGAACACGTTGTGGCCGTCGAACATATAGAGCACCGGGTACCGTTCGTCGCTCATTTCATACCCCTTGGGCGTGTAGATGTACAGCCGCCGGGGCTTCTTCGTGGGCAGGGTGGGGATCTGGATCTTTTCTACGCGGATCATGGGTCTTGCTCCCTTCGTCGTTTGCACCATTGTAATCCTGCCGCGCCCATCCCGCAAGGGGCCGCAATCAAAAAAGCCCTCGAAGGGCTTTCTTCATGCTAACGCGTCCTCCTTGTAGTTCAGCAGGAACCGGGCGCTTTGCCTCTCGTAGAGCCGGGCGGCCAAATCGTCCGCGACGGGGATCAGGATCCGCTCGTGCTCGCACTGGACGGGGGCGACTCGGTGCATGTCCCCGGTGAGGCTGAAGTTGAGGCAGGCGCAATGGTGGCGGCAGCGATCAGCAATGGCGCAGCCCTGGCAGTCCAGCTCCGGGGCCAGGGAAGTCTGGTAGATGGCCAGCTGCTTCTCCCGGTCGACGCCCGTGGACACGTGGCCCATGCGGTAGTCGGGAAGATACAGGAACTGGTTGCAGGGGTACATGGACCCGTCCTCCGCCACGGAGGGCTGGCGCATGCCCAGCTTGCATTCGAGGCAGGGCCGGTCATTGAGATAGGCGGAAATCTTCACCAGAAAGGGCAGGAACAGCAGCGGCCGCTTTTCGTCGAACCGGGCCTCCATCAGCTCCGCCACGGCCTCGTACTGTTCCCGCAGCACGGCCAAAGAAGCGTCGTCCCAGCCCGCGTCAGGCCGGTAGTCGATGACGGAATTGACGCGGGTGAACCCCCGTTCGTAGAGCCAGCGTACCGATTCGGCCATGCCGCCCACGGTATTAGGGGTCACGGTCTGCAGGGCTGCGGCGTTCGGCTGATACTCCAGCAGCAGGTCGATCTTCGGCTCCAGCTGCGCCCGGGTGGGCCGCCCGTCCCGGGTGAGCCGCTGCTCGTCCTGCAGAAGACCATCGTGGGAGAGGGCGATCTCCATATCGTGATCGTTGGCAAACCGCAAAAAAGCCTCGTCCAGCAGGGTGCCGTTGGTGGTCATCTTGAACCGAACGTCCACGGCGCCCTTTTGGGCCGACTCTTTGGCGTAGCGGCAGATCTTTTCCGCCAGTGACCGTTCCAACAGGGGCTCGCCGCCGAAAAGGGAGAACCCGTTGGTTTTGTGACCATAGGAAAAGACCAGGTCCACCGCCTGTTTGGCCGTGTCCCAGGTCATATGGTTTTTGCAATGGGTCTCGTAGCAGTAGCGGCAGCGCAGATTGCAGTCCGCCGTGAGATGGAGGGTCAGGTTCATAGCCTTACGCTTCGGGGGTGGCGGTGGGCGCCAACAGCACGCCGGTGGTCTGAAGGGGCATCTCCGGGGTAGGCTCCGGCTCGACGATGGCCACCTCCCCGTCCAGCACCAACTCCTCCTCCGGGGGCTCCGTCACCAAAATCTTGCCCATGATGACCGGCTCTTCGGTGGGTTCGGCGATGGCCACCTCCCCGTCCAGCACCAGCTCCTGGTCGGTAGGCTCCGGCATGGCCACCATGCCCTCGATCTGAGGGTTCTGGGGGATGGGCACCCGACAGCCCGTGACGCCGCCGATAGCCACCAGGGCCGCCGCCGTCATGGCCGCGCCCCGCAGGGGCTTTCTCGGGTACTTGGGGCGATAGTCGGTCAGCTTTTGTTGTTTCATAGGGGCCTCCTTGGGTTCCGTTTGTCCATAACACCGGGGAGGGGCAAAAAAGGTTGCAGGGGATCAGGCTTTTTTCAGCCCCCGCCAATAGGACCACCGGAGGATCGTCAGGCTCAGGAGCATCATGGCGGCGATGAGAAGGTAGGAGGACTTGTATTCGCCGGTATGGTCGGCGATGATCCCCGGCACGGCGGAGAACAGGATGCCGCCCAGGTTATAGAAGATCTGCAGCCACTTGAGGAGCTTGGGGTAGCCCGCCCTGTCGGAAAGGTCCCCGGCCCAGAGCGGCGGGCCCACGTTGTAGACCGAGGCGCCGAAACCCATTAGGGCCACGGGCGCGAAACACCAGAGAAGGCTGACGCCGTTCATGCACTGGACCAGCGTGCAGCCCAGGATGAACAGGGCCATGAGCAGGGACGTGCACCGCTTGGAGCCGAACCGGTCCGCCAGACCCCCGGAGAGGAACTTGCTGCACACCAGCACCGTCCCCTGGAGGGACACCACCGTGGCGGCCATCTTCACGGAATAGCCGCAGCTCCGGGCCAGGACCGACAGATGCCCGGAGAACGCCTGACCTGCGCCGCCCACCAGCAGCATCATTAACGCCAGCATCCACAGCACCAGCTTCGGGAGCCTCTCGGGCCCCTCCTTCTCCCGGGTCCGGGCATCGCCCGCGCCGCCTTCGCCGAAGGGCTGGAGCCCCTTTTGGGCGGGATCGTCCCGAAGGAGCAGGAAGACGCCGACAGCACTGATCAGCATGAAGGCCGCCTGCAGCAGGAAGGTGGTGCGCAGGGAATACCGAAGGACCAGGGCCGAGACCAGGGGCGAAAAGACCATGACCGACACGCCGGAGCCCGCGGAACTGATGCCCAAGGCAAGGCCCCGGTGGGCGTGGAACCAGTTGGAGAGCAGGAGCGAAACGGGGTAGATGGCGCCCAGGCCGTAGGCGATGCCGCCCAGGGCCGCGCCGGTATAGTATACGAGGGCGCTGCCGCCGATGGAATAGACCACCGCCGACGCCGCGCCGATGAGGGACGCCAGAAGGATGCCCCGGCGCAGGGAGAGCTTGCGATAGTAGAGCTCCACCAGGAAGGTGACGGCGAAGGAGAAGAGGCAGCGGATGGAGAGGATGGCGCTGCCCATGCTGTCGCTGAGGCCGCCCGCCTCGATGAAGGGCAGGTACACCGACAGGATGTTGCTGCACAGGCCCATATTGCACACGAACAGCCACAGCCCGCACAGGCAGACGATCCAGGCGTAATGGAGTTGTTTTGATTGAGGTTTCATATGGATTTATTCAAAGCGGACCACTTTTCTTGAAAGAAAAGTGGTGCAAAAGAACTTTACTTGGGATATATGGCTTCCGCTGCATACCATATCATCCCATTTGCGTTTCTCTTTTTCCGCCGCTTTTTCTCTTTACTAAAGAGAAAAAGCGGCACAATAGCTCTACAATAAGGACATCAGCACGAACAGCCAGTGGGCCGCGATGCCGGCGCAGAAGCCGCCGACGGTGTGGCAGAGAATGGACTTGCCCACCAGCTCGTTGCAGCGGAGCATGTCCATCATGGACACGTGGGTGGAGAGGTACCCGCTCCAGCACATGCACATGCCGGTGAACACGGCGATGTCGTTGGCGCCCGCCGCTCCCTCCCGAAGAAGCTCCGGTACCATGCCCAGCGACGCGCCGGCGGAGCCGAGGGCCGTGATGGGCACGGACACGCAGGCGGAGGAGCTGAACCCGAAGAGTGGTTTAAAGAGGAACTGGAGCTTGTCCCCCAGCAGCGGCAGCACCCGGATACCCTCGTAGGCCGCGCCGGTGTAGGTCCCGTCCGCGGAGGGACCGTAGGTCAGCATCATGACCACGGTGCAGATGACCAGCACCCCCGGGATGATCCCGAGGCCCAGCTCCACGCCGTTCTTGCCGCCTTCCATAAGGGAGTTGAGGAGCCGCAGCATGAACCCCTGCTTGGGCTTGCTCTCCTCGTCCGCCATCTGCCCCATCTCCCGGGGGGACAGGGCCAAGGTCTCGGTGCCGTACAGCTTCTTGCTGAAGAACAGCAGCAGCCGGGTGCTGATGACGCTGCCCACCACCGCGCCCAGGTTCCCGCAGAGGACCGCCTTGCCGAGGCTCATGCCCGTGACGGCGGAAAGCCCCGCCATATAGCTGGTGACGATGAGCCCCATGCCGAAGGCCGTGCCCAGGTTAGTCAGGGCCGGGATCTGGTACGCCTTGAAATACCGGCGGTACTGCTGCTCCTTAGCGAGGGCCAGGATGGAGGGGTTGTCGGAGAAGTAGGTGGACACGATCCCCAGGGCCGCCGCGCCGGGCATGCCGTACAGGGGCTTCATGAGGGGCGAAAGCAGGAAGTTGAACAGCTCCAGCACGCCGAACTCCGTCAGCATCTCGGACAGGGCCCCGGCCAGCACGGCGATGGCCATGATGTAGAACACCGTGTCCAGCAGGATGCGGTAGGCGGTGTTCATCATGGTATTGATGGCGTTGGTCATGCCCATAGGCGCCATGAACAGGGCCATGACCCCCAGGAACACCGCCAGGAACAAAGCGCTTTTCAGCAGCTTCTTCCCCGTCATCATCTTCTTCTGCCGCAAGGCCTCTCTCTTTTCATCGAAGGATGCCATGTTCTCTCCTTTGGATCGATCAGAATAAGCGAACGTCCATGGCTTTGGACAGATACTCCAATATGGCGATGCCCGCCACGCTGTTGCCCCGGACGTCCAAGGCCGGGCCGAAGACGCCGATACCCATGCGGTCCACCAGCGTAGCCGCGATGCCGCCGCCCACGCCGCTCTTGGCGGGGTAGCCCACCTTCACGGCGAACTCCCCGGACCCATCGTACATGCCGCAGGTGAGCATGAGGGTCCGGATGATCCGGGCATGCTCCGCCGCCATGAGCCGCTCCCCCGTGGCGGGGTCCAGGCCCCGATTGGCCAGGACCAGGGCAAGATGGGCGATGTCCTCCGCCGTGACGTACAGGGAGCACATGCGGAAGTAAACGTCCAAGTCCTCGCCAACGTCCCCCTCCAGCATCTTGGTCGCCTTCAGATGGTAGGCGAGGGCCCGGTTCTTATCCCCGGTCTCCCGCTCGGAGAGGTACGCCTCCCCGCAGAGGGAGACGGTCTCGGACCCGCAGAGTTTCTTGAAGTACCGCAGCAGCCGTTCGAACTTCTCGGACCCGCTGCGGCCCTTGATGGCTCCCACCACAGCGATGGCGCCGGCGTTGATGAAGGGGTTGTAGGGCTTGCGGTCCACCTCCAGGCGGATGATGGAGTTGAAGGGGTCCCCTGTGGGCTCCAGGCCCACCCGACCGGAGAAAAGATTCTTCTCACCCCTGTCCTGCAGGGCGAGGGCCAGGGCCACCACCTTGGCGATGCTCTGGACGGTGAAGGGCGTTTTCGAGTCCCCGGCGCTGAAGCGGCGGCCGTCCACGGTCTGGACGGACACGCCCAAAAGATCCCTGTCCACTTGCCGCAGATAGGGGATGTACTGAGCGGTCTTGCCCTGGCTGGTGAAGGCGCGCCCGTAGGCGAGGGCGTCTTCCAGCATGGTTTGGGTGATCTCGGGCATGCTCTTACGCGTTGTAATACTTGTCGAATTCGGCGGGATGGGGGATCTTAGCCAGCTCCACGCATTCCTTCCGCTTCTCTTGGATGAAGTTCTGCAGCAGCCGCTCCGGGAACACGCCGCCTCGGGTCAGATACTCGTGATCCGCTTCGAGGGCGTCCAGAGCCTGATCGAGAGAGGTGGGCAGGTGATGGAGCTTGGCCTTCTCCTCGGGGGACAGGCTATAGAGGTTCATATCGTAGGGACCCCAGCCGTTCTCGTGGGGGTCGATCTTGTTTTGGATGCCGTCGAGGCCCGCCATCAGCAGGGCCGCGTAGCAGAAGTAGGGGTTGCACGTGGCGTCCGGGTTCCGGATCTCGAACCGGCGGAGCTTGGGCGACTTAGCGTAGGCAGGGATGCGGATGACCGCGCTCCGATTGGAGGTGGCGTAGCCCACGGTCACCGGCGCCTCGAAGCCTGGCACCAATCGCTTGAAGGAGTTGGTGCTGGGGTTGGTGATGGCGCAGAGGGAGGCGATGTGCTTCAAAAGGCCGCCCATGAACCAGTGGGCCTCGCGGCTCAGATGGGCGTAGCCGTCGTCGTCGGAGAAGACCGGCTCCCCGTCCTTCAAAAGCAGCATATGCACGTGCATGCCGCTGCCGGCCTCGCCGTAGACGGGCTTGGGCATGAAGGTGGCGGTCTTGCCGTACTTCATGGCGGTGTTGCGGACGATGTACTTCACCAGCATGGTGGCGTCGGCCATCTTGGACATCTCGCCCAGCTTGGGCTCGATCTCGAACTGGCCGGAGGCGCCCACCTCGGGATGGTGGTACTTCACGGGGATGCCCGCTTCCTGCATCCTCAGGCACATTTCGCTGCGGCACTCATAGGTGCGATCCAAGGGCTTGGCCACATGGTAGGCCCTCTGGTAGGGGACCACGTAGCCCTTGCCGTTGGAGGCGCTGTTCCAGTAGCTCTGCTCCGCGTCCAGGGACATGCCGATGGAGCCAGGCTTCACCTCCCAGTTGATCTGATCGAAAAGATAGAACTCGAACTCCGGCAGCACCAGCATGGTATCCGCGATGCCGGTAGAGCGCATGTACTCTTCCGCGGCTCGGACGATGTTCCGGGGGTACTGGTCCAGGGGCCTGTTCTTGGGGTAGTCGATGACCATGGCGTTACCGGTCATGGACAGAGTCTTGATATCGCAGAAGGGGTCGATATAGGCCGTATCCAGATCGGGGATGAAGACCATATCGCTCTTCTCCACCACTGCGTAACCGTAGTTGGAGGCGTCGAAGCCAACGCCGTCCGTCATCATGTCCTCGCTGAAGTTCTCCGCGGGGATGGTCACGTGGCGGAACTGGCCGTGGATGTCCACCATCTTGAAGTCCACCATCTCGATCCCTTCGTCCCGGATCATACGCAAAATGTCCTGCACCGAATTCGCCATGATTTTTTCTCCTCCTGAATCGTATAGTTCATATGTTTTCGACCCGCCGCCGCGGTTTTTTCCCGAATGGATCCAGTTTCATTGTAGCACGGATCCCATAAAGCGCAAGGCTTTGATATGAATATATAAAATGAGCCGCTTTCCCGAAAGAAAAGCGGCTCGTATGCTCTTTGTTCCGTTATAGGCCGATGCGCAGCAGGAGCCCCGCCAGCAGGAAGGCCGTGCCAACGATCATCCAGGGCAGGAAGAACTTGTTGCCGTGGCGACGCTTTTCCTTTTTCGCTTCGGCATACTCGTACAGATCGTGGTACCGTCGTTTGGTGCCCACCGTCGAGAAGGAATAGCCAAAGATGTCGAAGACGCCGAAATAGGCCGTCATCAGCAGCAGCCCCAGCAGCAGCGTCACCGCCCCGGCCATGGTCAGGGCGTTGTAGTAGTGGATGCGCAGGGTGAACCCGTCCCTAAGCAGGGACAGGCCCGTAATCGCCACGGCGACGCCGGCGGCAGCCGCGTACTGCTTCCAGGGATGGCGGAAGAAACGGCAGATCGCGTTCACCTTCAGTCCTTCAGCTCCTTCATGTACCGTTCGTACTCCGCGTCGTTGCAATACACGAAGTGATCCTTCTTCAGCTCCCGCAGGGAGGGCATATCCCCATGCTCATAGTCATGGGCCTCGGCGGGGTTGTAGGTGATGCGCTTGCGCTCCCGCTCGGACCTGGGGTTGGGCTTGGGGATGGCCGACAGCAGGGACCGGGTATAGGGGTGCATGGGGTTCTTGAACAGCTCGTCGCTGGGAGCCTTCTCCACCACCTTGCCGAAGTACATGACCACGATGGAATCGCAGAAGTACTTGACCACGGACAGATCGTGAGCGATGAAGATGATGGACAGGTTCAGATTCCGCTTGAGGTCGTTCAAGAGGTTGATGATCTGGGCCCGGATGGACACGTCCAGCGCCGAGATGGGCTCGTCGCAGATCAGGAGCTTGGGGTTCATGATGAGCGCCCGGGCGATGCCGATACGCTGCCGCTGGCCGCCGGAGAATTCGTGGGGGTAGCGGGAGGCGTGCTCCTCCACCAGGCCCACGGTCTCCAGCATCTTCACCACCTTCTTGTGGTTCTCGGCCTTGTTGCGGAAGCCCTGGATCTGCAGGCCCTCCTGAATGATGTCCTCCACGGTCATGCGGGGGTCCAGGGAGTCGATGGGGTCCTGGAAGATCATCTGGATCTCGTTCATCAGCTTGCGGCTGACGTTATCGTTGTCGAACTTGATCTGCTTGATCTTCTCCTTCTGGACCGCATGGATCTCCCTTACGTTCTCCTCGATCTCCCGGATCTTGGCTTCGATCTCCGTCGCTTTGGCGGGATCGGCCTTGGCCTCCTCCCTCAGAGCCTTGATCTTCTCGTTGGCATGGATGCGGGACCACTTGATCTCCTTCTTGTTCCAGCGATTGCCGGCGCTGATGCGGACGCCCCGATAGTAGATGGCACCGGAGGTGATGTCGTAGAGGCGGATGATGCAGCGGCCCGTGGTGGTCTTGCCGCAGCCGGACTCGCCCACGATGCCCAGGCACTCGCCTTCCTTCAGGTCGAAGGAGATGTTGGACACGGCCTTGAGCTTTTGCCGGTTCACGCCCCTGCCGAAGAAGAAGAACATCTTCAGGTTCCGCACGGACAGCAGGATGTTCTTTTTCCTGAGCTCCGGCTTCTGCTTGACCCGGGGGTTGATCTTATACTTCCGGTTGAAAGCCACCTGCTCATCCGGCGAATCGATCTGATCATGGACGTCTTCGAGATCGTCCGGAATGAACTCCACTTCCGGGGTCTCCTGTATCACACGAGCTTCCTGGTTCTCCTCGGGAGTGATTTCGATATTATCCATTGGATTGCTCATTTGGCACCTCCCGCTAAGGAATTACGGATACGCTCGCTGACGATCCGAGGCATTTCCACCTTGGGCGCTTTCTCGTCCAGCAGCCAGGTGGCGGCATAGTGAGTATCGGACACCTTGAAGAAAGGCGGCTCCTCCCTGAAGTCGATGTTCATGGCGTACTTGCTCCGAATGGCGAAGGCGTCGCCCTTGGGCGGATAGATCATGTTGGGCGGCGTGCCGGGGATGGCCTCCAGCTTCTCCTTGCTGTCCACGTCCGGGATGCTGGAGAGCAGGGCCCAGGTGTAGGGATGGCGGGGATCGTAGAAGATCTCGTCGGCGGTGCCGTATTCCACGATCTTGCCGGCGTACATGACCGCCACCCGGTCCGCCATGTTGGCCACCACGCCCAAGTCGTGGGTGATGAAGATGCAGGACAGGTTGCGCTCGGCCTTGATCTTATTGATGAGCTCCAGGATCTGGGCCTGAATGGTCACGTCCAGAGCCGTGGTGGGCTCGTCGCAGATCAGGATCTCCGGGGAAGCCGTCAGGGCGATGGCGATGACGATACGCTGCCGCATGCCGCCGGAGAACTCGAAGGGGTACTGCTCGAAGCGGCGTTCCGGTTCGGGGATGCCCACCTCCCGCATGATCTCCAGGGCCCGGCGCTTGGCCTCTGCCTTGGTGATGGAGAGCTTGTTGTCGAAGTCCACCTTCAGCTGGGCCAGCTCCTGCTTGAGAGCCGCTTTCTCCTCGCCGGAGGCGGCCGCCAGCTTTTGCTTCAGCTCGTTTTTCTGCTGCTTATACTCGTTGGTGACCTGGGCTTTGTACTCGGCCACCTGCTTTTTCGCTTTCTTCTCGGTTTCCGTCAGGACGGCCTTCAATTCCTTGGCTTTACCCATGTACTCGTCCCGGGTCTTCTTCTCAAAGGCCTTGAACTCCGCCTTCTTCTGCTGGATGAGGGCCTTGTTGGCCGCCTTCTGCTCCGCAGTGAGCCCTTCCTTGGCCTTGGTCTCGGCGATGAACGCATCCAGCTTCTTCTGCTCGGTGGTGATGGCGATGTTCATCTTGGCCAGGGTGTTCTTGTACCGGATCAGATCGTCGCTGATGAGATCGTTGTACATGAGCTTGAGCTTGTCGGCGTTCAGGAGCATGGCCTCGGTGATCTGTTTGCCGATCTTCACGATGGGGTTCAACGAGGACAGGGGGTCCTGGAAGATCATGCCGATCTTGTGGCCCCGGATCTTGTAGAATTCGTCCTCGGAGACCTCCAGCAGGTTTTCGCCCCGGTAGATGATGTTGCCGTCGGCGATGATGGCGTTGTTGGCCAGGATGCCCATGATGGTCTTGGACGTGACGGACTTGCCGGAGCCCGACTCGCCCACGATGCACAGGGTCTCGCCCTGATAGAGGTCGAAGGACACATTGCGCACCGCCTTGAGGATGCCGTTATCCGTCTTGAAGTTGATGACGAGATTGTTGACGGACAATACTTTTTCTCTCTGGTCTGCCATCTTAGTCACTTCCTTTCAAGGACGGGTTGATCGCATCCCGCAGGCCGTTGCCGAACAGGTTGAAGGAGATCTCCATCAGCGCCAGGACTACGGCGGGGAAGATGACCAGGTTCGGGTAGATCCCCAGATACTGCTGGTTAGAAGCCATCATGACGCCGAAGGACTGGACGCCCTGCAGGCCCAGGTTCAGGTACGCCAACGTGGCTTCGGAGAAGATGACGCTGGTGATCATGAACACGCTGGCCGTGATGATGGTGCCCATGGAGTTGGGCAGAATGTGCTTGAAGATCAGCCGCTTGTCCGTAGCGCCCAGTGTCCGGGACGCCAGCACGTATTCACGACCTTTGAACCGGTAGAACTGGGTACGCGTTCGATGGGCCGTGCCCATCCATCCCGTCATGCACAGAGCCAGGAAGAAGGTGAAGATGTTGTTGCCCAAGTGGAGGATGCACAGCGTCATGACCACGATCCATGGCACGCCGCCCAGGATCTCACAGAAACGCTCCATGAACAGGTCCACGTTGCCGCCGAAGTAGCCGGAGATGGCGCCCCAGACCAGGCCGAACAGGAAGCAGAACGCCGCCGTGCACACGCCCAGGATCAGGGAGGTCCGAAGACCTGCGAAGGCCCGCTTGAACAGGTCGAAGCCGGAGGCGTCGGTGCCCAGGAGGAAGGAGGGCATCTTGTCATACCCCATCTTCCGGTAATTCCATCCCCGGGCAGTGATGCTCGAAAGCTTCTTGGTGACCTTCAGCACCGTTTGGCTCTCCACGAAATCCACGGGGCAATCGTCCGTCAGCCGCACGAAGGATTCGGGACCCACGGTGTAGTCGTAGGTGCACCAGCCCTGGTCGATCCAGTTTTTCAGCTCTGTGGCGGAGTAGGTGACCAGATCCGCGTCGCCGTAGACCAGCATGTAGGTGTCGATCACGTAATCGCAGTAGAATATCTCGGAATTGTGGATACCCTTGCGGCCGGAGCAGGACCAGTAGCCCTGGCTGTTCTTATCCGCATTGTTGATCATCGCCGTAGCATCATCAAAGGACACCGCTGCCAGATCCTCCAGATTTTTGGCTCGTTCGCCGCCAGACAGCTTTACGCTTTCGATCAGGATGTAGCGGAAAGCGTCCGTCGTGGAACGGACCTCGAAGACCACCTGTCCAGCGAAGGAACTCATGCCTTTGTCCTTCAAAGCCTGGCTGATGTTAAAGGAGATGGAACTATAGTCTCGAGAGAAATCCCGGATCATGATTCTGTCCTCGGGACGATCACCGGCCTTGAGATAGACGCAGTATTCGCCCAGCCTGGAATCGCTTACACCCTCCTCGTCCCCCAGAACGATGTCCAGCGTAGGCGTCCGTAGCCAGGACGATGAGGCCGCCGGTGCCGTACTGGTTGGCGGTATCGATGAGCTCCGGCTCCGGGTCCACCGTGAGGGAGACCAGGGACTGCTTGACGGAGGCCACGGAGTACTTATCCGACAGGGCCGGGACCTGGTTGACGGCGTCGTATACGATGTGTTCCTTCTTCCGGGTGCCGTCCCAAAAGCCGGTGCCCGCCTTGAAGAGCTTGGGCGCCAGAAACCGCTCCGGAGAATGAACGTTCTCAATGTTATAGGGAGAAAGCCAGGGCACCAGGATGGTCAGCACGATCAGAATCGACAGAATGATGGCGCCGGCCACGGAGGACTTGTTCTTGCAGAACCGCCGAAAGGCGTCCTTCAAAAAGGTAGTGGGCTTGGTCTCCAGCTTCTTGTCCGTGATGCGGATGTTCTGCTGGACCAGCTGGAAGTCGTCGGGTCTGAAATCGATATGTCTCTCTTCCATTATTTCTTCGCCCCCATTCTGATGCGCGGGTCGATGAACCCGTAGCTAAGGTCCAGCACCACGCCAGCCAGCAGGTTGATGGTGGTGAAGATGGCCATGTCCACAAACAGGATGTCGTAGTCCTTATAGTTCAGCGACAACACGAACAGACGGCCGATGCCGGGAATGCCGTAGAGGGATTCCAGGATCATGGAGCCGCCCATGATGAAGATGAACTCCGCCAGGATGGAGGGAAAGATGGGCACCATGGCGTTCTTCAAGGCATGGCGCACGATGGCCTGCCGCCGGGTCAGGCCCTTAGTACGGGCCAGCAGCAGATAGTCGCTCTCCATGACCTCGCACAGCTCCGCACGAACGGTACGGCAGTAGCCGCAAATAGGATTAAAGCACAGGCAGAATACAGGGATGATGTATCCCTGGACTTTTACGGAAGTAGCAGCGGTGTCCGGCGGCCAGGTGGACGGCAGCCATCCCAGCCCGTAGCTGAAGATGCGCAGCACGAAGGATATCAAAACGAAACTCGGGATCGAAACGCAAATCATGACCAGCGTGGAGATGGTATGATCCGTGACGGTGTTTTTCTTCAACGCCGCCCAGATGCCCAGCAGTATGCCCAAGGGCACCGACAGGACAGCCGAGATAATATTCAAACGCATGGAATAGCCGATGCGGGACATGATGATGACCGAGGCGGCCACGTTGGGCTGGAAGGTCTTGCTGTAGCCCCAGTCCCAATGCAGGACGATGTTCTTGAGCCAGTTGGTATACTGCTCCATCACCGGTACCTGATAGTAATAATATGCGCGTCCCTTTTCTGTGGGCGATTTGTATAGGAGCGTGCCATATTGAGGCGCTTCCTGCTCAAAGCGGAAAACGTACCCCAGATGAAACTGTTTGTCAAAATATGCGATCTGCTGCTGATCGCCTCCGATGGGTCGCTGGAAGGGAAGCAGCTTGACAAGAATAAACGTTAGGGAGAGGATGATGAACGTGGTGAGAAACGCGAGTCCGATCCTCTTTAGGACGTATTTCCCCATTCTAAACCCCCTTGAAAGCCTTTTGTTCTTCAACCGACAGGCGATGGGGTCAAAGGCCCCATCGCCTGTGCGCTAATCAGCTATTGTTTCTATTATTGCGCGGCAGGAACTTCGAAATAATCCTCCTGCACGGAGTAATAGAGGCCGGTGCTCTGAGAGCCATCCAGATCCTGATCATAGTAGAAGTCGAAGCCGGTGAGACCGGAGGGTTTCTCGGAGGTACCGCTGCCGGTGGCGTAATCCGCAGCCAGCTCAGCGGGCACGGTGAAGGTCACGACCACGACGCCGCCGTCCTTGTTCTCCACGGTGAACTCCACTTCCTTCTCATCATACTGACCGTCGCCCAGCTTATAGCGCTCGTAGTTGCAGCAGACGACCGCAGTGGGCGTGATCTTGGTGAGAGCGGGCAGGGCGGGCACCATCTCCATGGAACCGGTGTAGGAGCCGTCCTCGTTCTTCACCATCTTGGTGTAGTTGAAGGCGACCGCAGCCTTGTTCTGGCCCTTGGCCACGATGCCCTGGGCGTTGACCGCATTGTACAATGCGTCGAAGGACCAGCGCATGTTCTTGTACACGATGGGGTACGCTTCGGGATCGTTGGTGTCAGTGCCCCAGTTCAGCGTGAAGCTGTTGGAGATCTTCTGATCGGAGGACAGCACGGACACGAAGCCGATGGGATCCAGGCTGTTGCCGGAGATAGCGCCGAAGCCCAGGTCATACTGACCGGGCATCAGCTTGTTGTAGTACACGTCGGACCAGGTGTTGCCCACCCAGAACTCGATGGCCAGCTTGTAGACGCCGCCGCAGACGCTCTCATCGTTGAAGGCAGTCTCGATGAAGTTCTTGATCTCGTTGTGGTAGTCTTCCTCGTCGGTGGGATACATCCAGGCGATCTCGAACTTGATCTCCGTGGGGTTCTCCTTGGTGCCGGGGGCGTAGGCGCCGTCGGCTTCCAGCTCGGTGAGAGCCATGCGGAAGTAGTCGCGGGCCAGCTCCAGGCTGTAGCCGTATCCATCGGTGTCCTCGATCAGGTTCGCGATGGCCTTTTTGTGAGCTTCGGTTACGGCGTAAGAAAGACCGTTTTCAGGATCGGACATGTAGTTGGACGCCAGATAATCCACGGAAGGCACGCGGCCACGGGACACGGCGAAGGACAGTCTGTCGATGGAGTAGCTCAGAGCCTGGATGAAGTGATGGTTGGCCATGCAGGGCTTCAGCTCCCAGTAGGAGTCTTTGGGCGTCTGAGTGACCACACCCTCCTCGCCGAACAGGTATTCCCAGGTCTCGGCATTGGTGGCGTTGACGTTCAGCTTGAAGTTGGAGGTACCGGTCCTGGTGCGGGTACGCGGATCGTTCCGATACTCGTTCAGATACTCCTGGGGAATGCCGGAAGCATCGAAATGACCGGCAAGGAACTCGTTGAGCACAGCGGAGGTGTCTTCCTGAGCAGCGGGGAAGATCTTGTCATGGATACCTTCGATGGCGTACTTGGTGTCAGCATAGACGTAGTTGGGGTTCTTCTTGTAGACGATCTGCTGATCCTGATCGTAGCGCTCCAGATAGTAGGCGCCCAGGGACAGCGCGTTGTCCACGGGGGTCTCGGTCTTGTCGGTGTTGTAGCCGAAGATATTCTTGACGGTGACCAGATCAACGAACTCCTGGGGCAGAGGCATGTACAGGCTGGAAGAGATGTAGTACATGCAGTAGAACTGGGTCTGCTCCTCAACGAAGGTGACTTCGAAGTAGTTCTTGCCGTTCTCCTCATAGGCCTTGAGACCCACGTTGGCCCACAGCTCGTCGTTGGGGCCGTCCGCGGTGCCCTGGTAATACTCCTTGGCACCCTTGATGGCGCCGGACTTGGTGTTGGCCTGCTCGGAACCACGATAGAGGCTGTTGGCCTGGGTCAGCAGCATCTTGAAGGGAGTCAGATAGTCCTCCAGAGCGACCTCGCGGTTGTTGAAGGCCTGACGGCTCTCCATCTCAGAACCGGTGGTGTACTTGAGGCCGTCGGCAGCGCCGGTGCGGATCTCCCACCGCCAGGTGGTGGCCATGCCGTCGCCGTCCTCATCGTTGACCGCAACGGGCTTCTCCTTGGCCAGTTCAGGCACCCAGTCGTAGCCGTCCTTGGTCTCGTTCATGAAGTTGGTGTAGAAGCTGGCGCCCTGATAGCTGAACAGGTCGCCCACCTGGGAACCCTGGTCGTTGTAGTAGTTCAGCGTGCCGGGGTCGGAGGTCTCGCAGATGTGGTAGTACCGCTTCCAGGCCTCGTTGGTCTCATACTCGAGATCGGCGGTGATGGCGCCCTCAGCCAGAACACCGAAGCCGTAACCTACGATGTAGTTCTCAGTGCCCAGAGTGACGCGGGGGTTATACATGGTGTAGCCGCCGTTCTCAAACAGGGTGATACCGGTGATACCCTTGGTGACGGCGTAGTTCTCCAGGATGCCCAAAACGTTGGTGCGCTCTGCGTTGCTCTCCTTCTTGTAGGTATAGAGACCGTCCGCCAGGGGGATGCATTCGGCGATGGCCTTGAAGCCGGCTTCGTAGGCGGCGCGGACCTCCGCCAGGGTGGCAGCACCGTCGATGGCCTTCTCGGCGTCCTCACGGGCAGCCTTCACGGCGGCGTAGGTGTCGTCCTCCAGCTGATCTTCGATGGCGGCCATGACCACATCCAGATCGTTCTTGACGTACGCTTTGTAGTCGTCACGATCCATGTAGGCGCCGTCCCAGGGAGCCAGGGGTTCTTCGGTGGCCTTGGGCTCTTCCGTAGCCTTGGGAGCCTCTTCCTTCTTGGGCTCTTCCGCCTTGGGGGCTTCGGCAGCCTTGGGCTCTTCCGTCTTGGGGGCCTCGGTGGCAGGCTTCGCGCAGGCGACGACCATGCCGAGGACCATGATCAGAGACAGAAGGATCGCAATTGTCTTTTTCATCTTTTTTCCTCCTATTTGTATTTTTCTCCAATTGAGAAATCGAGTTCTTACATTCTGCAGGGAACGGCGACTCTTCATCCGGTCGCGCCCTCGCCGACAATCTTGGCAAAATTGTGGCGATAATACGACCTTTATATGAATTGATTGTAATTATACCATCGGTATCATGTCTTGTCAAACCGTTACCATCGAGAATACCGCATCTTTTTCCGTTTTTAAACGCCGTTTTGGGCCTGTTTGTTGTTATTATGCAGTTTTTCGCCATTTCATGCAGAGTTTCCCCGCCATGCCCCTCCAAGGGGCCTTCTTATAAAAAACGCACACCTTTTCCGTGTGAAAAGGTGCGCATCGTTCGTAAAAGATATGTATCGCTGTTCCGTCAGGGGACGACGACGCTGAATCCTTCGTCCGTCAAGGGATGGAACGCCTCCGGGTGCAGGGGGTCCGCCAGGATCGTTTTAGGCGAATCCGCTTCGATCATGGCCGCCCAGACCCCATCGGCGCCGAAGTCCCTCAGCCGCTGCCGCAGCTGATCGTCCGGCGTTTCAAACAGGGCCGCTGCCTTGACGGCGGCGTCCACCACGTCCCCCGCAGGCGACACGATCCAAACCGTCAGCAGCTGTCGGGCAAGGTCCCCCGTGTCCCCCAGGTTCGGGTGCCGCAAGACGCCGTCGATCTCGTAATACCCCGGGTCCCCTACCGAGAAGGCCCGCAAGGCGCAGCAGGCAGCCCCGTTGCTCAGGGAAACGTACGCTGCGTCCAGGGCCGCGCCGTCGGCATAACTCGGAAGCAGCAGCTCCCCCTCCGTGGTCTCTGGCAGCATCAGGCTCAGCCCTCGCTGTGTCCTCAGATACCCGCTGACGAACCCGGCTTCCACCAGCTTGTCCCGCACGTATTGGAGGATGTACGCCTCCCGCAGAGAACCAAGATCCAGGAGGGGCCCCTCCACCTCGTATTTTTCGAGCACCGCCGTCAGGGTGTCGGACACCTCCAGCCGCACCGTATGGGCCGCCGCATCCACCACCTGAAGACGAAGGGCGTCCGGCGCCGCCAAAGCGTCGTACACCGCCTGGAAGCGGGCCTGCTGCTCCTCGTTTCGCAGCGGATCGTACGCTTCCGGCTCCTCCAGATACAGCAATTCCTGCCACAGGCTCCGGATCGCGCCGTCCAGGATCGAGTACCCTTGCCCTTCGGTCCGTTCCAGCGCGTCCGTCAGCGCATGGAACAGCTCCTCGGGCAGCGTCAGCGTCTCCCCCGGATGCTGGTTCAGCGTGGCCAGATTCACATAGCCGTCGTAGGTTTCCTGCGCGTCCAGCAGCCGATAGATGCGGCCCAGGGCCTCGGAGTACAGGGCTTCGCTGGTCCGCAGCTTCTCCTTGATAACGCTGCTCTCGCCGCTGAAATAGCAGTAGAAGGTGACGCCGTTGGAATACCGGGGCGCCGTCTCATCCCGGGTGGCGGTTATCTCATAGTAGCCCGGCTTCCGGTTGGATACCTGATAGAAGGCCACGCCGAAGGCGGTCATGCCGATGACCACCGCCAGTGCGAAGGCGACGATCCGAAGGGTCAAATGCTTTCCGCTGACTTCGATCTCATTCATAGGCTTTTGAAAAAGGCAGCCGACCTGCATCGACCGGCTGCCTGTGGTTCCGTTGATCCGTTACGCCTTGGCGAAGCGGATGGCTTTGTACTTTTCGATCTCCGAGGGGCTGCCGAAGACCATGTGTCCGTTCCCCAGATCCACCAGGGAGGGCTGCTCTTTGGAATAGTCGTGCATCTTGGACGGCTCGTAGACGAAGAGCTTTTTCCTCTTTTCGATGATGGGGTCCGGCACGGGGATGGCCGACATCAGGGACTTGGTGTAGGGATGGAGCGGGAACTTGAACAGCTCTTCGCTCTCCGCGATCTCCATGATGCGCCCCTTGTAGATGACCACGATCCGGTCGCTGATGAAGCGGACGATGGACAGGTCGTGGGCGATGAACAGGTAGGTCAGGCCCCGCTCCTGCTGGAACTTCTTCAGCAGGTTCAGCACCTGGGCACGGATGGACACGTCCAGGGCGGAGATGGGCTCGTCAGCGATGATGAATTCCGGCTCCATGACCACAGAACGGGCCAGGCCAACACGCTGCCGCTGCCCGCCGGAGAACTCGTGGGGGTACCGGGTCAGGTGCTCAGGCAAGAGGCCGACCTCCTTGGTGATCTTCTCCACCTTGGCCATCCTGTCCTTCTCGTCCTTGAACAGATGGAAGTTGTAGAGGCCTTCGGAGATGATGTACTCGATGGTGGCGCGCTCGTTCAGGGAGGCGGCGGGGTCCTGGAAGATCATCTGGATCTTGCGGATGACTTCCCTGTCCTCCTTCCGGGAGAGCTTGCCGGAGATGCGCTTGCCGTTGTAGTAGATGGTGCCGGCGGAGCAGGGGTTGATCCGGATGATGGCACGGCCGATGGTGGTCTTGCCGGAGCCGGACTCGCCCACCAGGGACAGGGTCTCGCCCTTATAGATGTCGAAGCTCACGTCGTTGACGGCCTTGAACGCCTTCTTGCCGTGGCCGAAGACCACGTCCAGGTTTCGGATCGACAACAATACTTGCTTTTCAGTATTTTCCATGCGCTGCCTCCTTACTCCGCGAATTCCACGTGGGCCCGCTCCATCTTCTCGTGAAGATTCTGGATGGCGGCCGGGGTTTCGATCTTGGGCGCTCTCGGGTCAAGCAGCCAGGTCTTGGCGTAGTGGGTCTCCGAGACCTTGAACATGGGGGGCTCCTCCTCCAGGTCGATCTGCATGGCGTAGCGATTGCGGGGAGCAAAGGCGTCGCCCTTGATCTTGTTGTAGAGGGAAGGGGGCGTGCCGGGGATGGAGAACAGATCCGTGCCCTTCTCGCACAGCTGGGGCAAGCTGGACAGCAGCGCCCAGGTGTAGGGGTGTTTGGGATCGTAGAAGATCTCCTCCACGGTGCCCAGCTCCACGATCTGGCCGGCGTACAGCACCGCCACACGCTCCGCCACGTTGGCTACGACGCCCAGGTCATGGGTGATGTAGACGGTGGTGAAGCCCAGCTCACGCTGCAGGTCCTTGATGAGCTTGATGATCTGGGCCTGGATGGTCACGTCGAGGGCCGTGGTGGGCTCGTCGCAGATCAGGATCTTGGGCTGGCAGGATAGAGCGATGGCGATGACGATACGCTGCCGCATGCCGCCGGAGTACTCGAAGGGGTAATCGTCGAACCGCTTCGCGGGTTCGGGGATGCCCACCTTCTCCATGATGTCCAGCGTGCGCTTCTTGGCTTCCTCCTGGGAGCACTGCTGGTGCTTGAGGATGACCGTCATGATCTGCTTGCCGATGGGGATGATCGGGTTCAGGGAGGTCATGGGGTCCTGGAAGACTGTGGCGATACGGCGGCCGCGGATCATCTGCCAGTCCTTGGTGTACTTGATCTTGGCGCAGTCGATGATGGCATAGCCGTGCAGGATGCCCTTCTCCTCGTCCAAAGACCGATACTCCACGCGGAAGGCGGCGGTCTCGAAGATGCGGTTCAGGACCTCCGGATCATTCAGGTCTTCGCCCGTCTTCATGGCCAGGGCGAAGGCTTTGCGCATCTTGTAGATGAACTTGATCTGATCCTTCAGGGGGTACCGGCCGATGGAGAGCAGGATCTCGTAGGCGATCTTCTGGTTCCGCTCCAGCACCTCGTCGCTGAGGCCATAGGGGTTCCCCGCCTTGTCGGGGGTGGCATTCTTCTGGGCCACGGAGGCCTTCAGCTTGGCCAGCATCTCCTTGTCGGCGGCCTGTCGGGCGGCGTCGGAGGAATAGGACTTCTTGCGGGAGGCGACGATGTCGTCCCGCTCCTTGATCAGCGCTTCCTTGGACGTGGTCAGGGTCTTGATCTTGACCGTGGTCTTCTCGATCTCGGCCTGATCCTCCTTGCTGCGGCGGTCCAGGGTCTGCAGATAGTTGTTCTTGTCGACGATGTCGTCGGTCAGGGCCTTGATGCGGGCGGTGTAATCCGCTTCCTCGTCCTGGCTCAGGGCCTGGGCGGCCTGGATCTCACGCTTCTTCTCCAGGTATGCCTTATAGTCCTTGGCGCCGCGCTCCTGGACGGACAGCTTGTTGAGCATGTTCTTGAGGTAGGTAAGCAGGCGGCGGTTGAAGGGCGTCAGGGTCACGTTGGTCTCGGCGATGTCGTCGTCCGCCAGCAGGATGGTACCGTTGGAGATGAAGCCGTTGGTCTCCAGCATGCCGGCGAAGGTCTTGGTCAAAACTGACTTGCCGGAACCGGATTCGCCCACGATGGCCAGGGACTCGTTCTCATAGACATCCAGCGAAACGTTCCGGATGGCCGTCAGGATACGACCGCGGACGTTGAACTTGACCTCTACGTTCCTCAGGGAGAGAAGGACTTTCTTTTCGTTGGTTTCCATACTCGTCCCTCCTTACATATGGGTCCTGGGGTCGGTGGCGTCCGCCAGATTCTGACCCAGCAGGTACAGGATGATGGTGACCATGGCAGCCACGATGACCGGCGGCCAGAACTCCCAGGGGAAGGTCCTGAACGCGCTCTGGGCCTGAGAGATCATGCGGCCCAGGGAGGGGATCGTGGCGGAAAGGCCGATGCCGATGAAGGAGAGGTACACCTCCATGGAGATGTACATGGGCAGCTCCGTGGCCAGCAGCGTCACGATGACGGAGGTCAGGAAGGGCAGGATGTTCTTGGAGACCACCCTGGGAATGGGGGTGCCCAGGCATCGGGACGCCAGGGAGTACTCGCGGTCACGGATGATCATGACCTGAGTACGGAAGAAGTAGGCGATACTCATCCAGCCGGTGATCGTCAACGCGAAGATGAAGCTGCCGAAGCCGGAGCCCACCACGTACACCAACACGGAGACCAGCAGCAGGTACGGCACGTTGGCCACGATGTTGTAGATGACCAGCATGACGGCGTCGAACTTCTTGGAGTAGCCCCAGACGGCGCCCATGATGATGCCCACGCTCATGTTGATGGCCGCGCAGGCCATGGCGAGCAGCAGGGAGGTCTTGGCGGAGGAGAACAGGCCGTAGAAGATGGAGTTCCCCTGGGGGCCGGTGCCCAGTATCCACTTGAGGGGCGGGGCGCTCTTGCCGAAGTAGGCCATGGCCTTGACGGGGCTCATGTTGAAGGTGGCCGCGTTGGTCACGTTCTCCATGGGATCGTAGGGGCAGAAGACCGGCACCACGAAGGACGCCAACAGGATCAGGATGAACGCCACGATCAAAAAGATATTCAGCTTCTTGCGGAAGAACACCCTTCCCACGGACCGCCAGTAGGAGTAGCGAGGCGCGATGATCTTTTCGGACGCGATGTCGTCGTTGCCGATGATCACGAATTTATCTTTGTTTTCCATGTTGTTCACCACGGGTTCGTTCGTCATCTTCCGCCACCTCCTTCTCCGGAAAGCTTGATCCGCGGATCGTAGGCTGCCATCAGCACGTCGCCGAGGATCAGGGCGATGATGGACAGGGTGGTGTAGAACACCGTACAGGCCACGATGACGCCGTTGTCATGCTGGTTCAGAGCCGTGATCAGCAGGCGGCCCACGCCGGGCACGCCGTAGACCTGCTCGGTGACGAGCGCGCCGGTCAAGCAGCCCAGGATGTTGGCAGGGATGCCGTGGACGATGGGGATGACCGCGTTGCGGGAAATATGGATGCGGTATATCTCCTTCTCGGAGAGACCCTCCGCCCGGGCGAACTTCACGTAATCGGAGTTCATCTGGTCGATCATGTACCGCCTGGTCCACTTCATCAAGCCGCCGATCCAGGGCATGGCCAGGGAGAAGGTAGGCATGATGTAGGCCAGCACCCTGACCTCTGTATTGGCAAATTTATACGGCAGGCCAAGGAGCGTCGTCGCCACGGCGGAGAACATGAAGATGTACGCCAGGGACGGCACGGCCATAACGAAGATGATGTAGGCGTTGCCCAGCTTGTCGCCGAAGCCGTTCTTATGCCGGGACATCCAGATGCCCAGGGGGATGCCCAGGAAGTACTGCAGGACCGTGGCCATGAGGCCAATCAAGAAGGAGGTCTCCAGGATCGACAGGCTGTCCCGCTTATAGGAATACACGGTGTACTTATCTGGGAAGTTGGCGGCATCGCTGGCGCTGACCGTACCCGTGTTGTAGGTCAGCGAATGGAAATCGATGGCCGTTTCCACATACTCGTCGGTGCCGATCTTAGCGGGATACTGGGTCCGTTCGGTCTTAAGATCGCCCGTGGACGAGGTCATGACCGTGGTGATCTCCATGCCCCGGTAGGTGGTATAGGAGGTGCCCAGGTTCAGATGCAGCCAATTCTGATGGATGAAGGGGAAGCGACCGTCAAAGTAAAGCAGGTACTTATGGGTCGTTCCCGAGCCAACCACTGCGAACAAGCCGGAATACGGATCCTTTTCGACTCGAACATAGCGGTCAGTCAGCTCCGGATCCTGCACGTCCTTGGTAGTCTCCGCAGTGATGAAATTGCGCAGATACGTCAACAGACGCAGGAACACGCTGCGCTCGCGCTCGGCCAGCAGATAGGCGTCGCCGCCCGGCTTGACCTTGCCGGACTTATAGGTCAGCGGCGCCAGATACTTGACCTTGAACCCTTCGGAAGCGTATTTCTGCGCGAATTCCAAAACGGATTCGTTGTTTTGGAACGTGGCGGGGTCCTTGATGGCGTTCTTGTCGGCGATATAGTCCTTCTGGGACGTGTAGGAATCGCCGTAGATAGCATAATATTTGCTTTGCAGGAACGAAGTGTAATTCGCAAAGTCCAGATATCCGTACTTCTGGAACTGGGAATACTCGTACATGGTGCGCTCGTTCCCGGTTCGCTTGTTCCAGACGTCATCGGACTGGAAGATAACATTTCTGTTGATGGCGGTATACACCAGAAACATAACGACCATGATGACGACCAGGAGCGAAAATATCGAGAACAGAATCCTTTTGAGCATGTATTTTTTCATGTTCTCACCGTGCGAATAAGGGTTTGCCCTTACCCATCCTCTCGTTGGATTTGTGACGCGAAGACGCGTTGGCCTGTCTGTCAGCCTTTTTTCCTCGGTTGCACATCGCCGTGCGGCCAGGGACCTTTTCCTTATTTAAGAAACGCATAGGAGGAAGATGTTTTCCTCCTATGCGTTGAACTAATCCCGTTCCTTGAACGGCTGGCCATGTCCTGAATCAGGAACCAATGCCGATGACCTTCAGCATGTAGCCGCCGTCGGTGAGGAGCGTGTCGAGGTAGGTGGAAGGATCGCCGTAGTCGGGACCCCAGCCGGAGCCGTAGAACAGATCGTAGTTGCCCTTCTCACCAGTAGGCGCACGATAACCGGAGGCATAGAAGTCCTCAGTGGTGGTGGCCTCGATCAGCCGGAGCTCAACGTTCTCAGCGCCGAGAGTGGCTTCCATCTGGGTCTTCACAGCGTTGGCCTGGGCGATCTGAGCATCGGAAGCGCCGTAGTACACCACGGTGACAACGATGGGCCAGTTGACGGTGTCGCCCAGCTCTTCCTTGGCCTTGGCGAGAGCCGCCTTGGCCTCTTCGGGATGGAACCAACCATCGCACTGATCAGCCACGACGATGGGGCTGCCCAGCTTCTCCAGATAGTACTGGACCATCACGCCATACATGGTGCCGGCGGGGAAGGTGTGGCCTTCCTCATCGGTGTAGTCCTCAGAGAGCTGCACGAACTCGGGGTGAGTGTACATGTTGCGCAGAGAGGTGAGCTTCAGGTCTTCGCCGTTGGAAACAGCGTTGTAGGTGCCCTTGTCGAAGGCGAACAGGACAGCGCGGCGGAAGTTGATGTTCTGCATGGCGGTGTCGGTGTCGATCTTCTGCTGCTCAGTCTTGCCGGAATCCACAGTGCCGGACTCCAGAGCGAAGGTGCCACGGTTCAGGTTGAGGCCGCCGAAGTAGGTGGTGGACTCAGTATCGGTGACGTAGGCGTACTTGTCGAAGTTGCCGTCTTCCTTGGCCTTGGCCAGGGTACCGGTGGACTCACGCAGACCAGCGGCGGCGTAGACGCCCTTCACGGCATCCTCATAGTAACCCAGGGGGTTCTCGCCGGCGTCCTTGACCCACTTGACGGAGTTGATCTTCACGGCATCGGGATTCCAGTAGTTCTCGTTCTTCACGACCAGGATCTCGGAGTCCTTCTGCAGGGTCCTGAGAAGGAAGGGGCCGCAGTAGACCTGGGAGGCCACGTCCTCGGCCTTGCCGAAGGTGTAGGCGTTGGTGTCGACCACCGCGGCCTTGTACTCATCCACGCCGAACACGCCGCCGCGGGACTCATAGAAGTCCTTGCAGAGGGGCAGGAAGCAGGAGTAGGTGAGCATGGTCAGGAAGTAAGAGGTGGGCTGCTCGAGAGTGACAGTCAGGGTGTACTTGTCGGTGGCCTTGTAGCCAACGTCATCCCAGCTGCCGCCGTTCGCATAGTAATTGGTGCCGCCGACGATGACGCCGTCGATGAGCCACTCAAGGCCTTCCTGAGCATCCAGCATGTGACGCATACCGGCTTCGAAGTCGGCAGCGGTCACTTCGGCGTACTGCTGGCCCTCAGAGGTGTACCAGTACACACCGGGGCGGATGTGGAAGGTGTAGGTGAGGCCGTCCTCGGAAATCTCCCAGGACTCTGCCAGGGCGGGCTTCATCTGGCCCAGGTTGTTGTACTCAACCAGGCCGTCCACGCAGTTGACCGTGATCTCGGTATCGGACTGCATGGAGGTGTTCAGCCAGTCGATGGTGGCGGGAGCGGTGGAGAAGGTGGTGGTGTAGTCAGTCTGGATCTTGTGACCCTTGGCTTCCAAAATGGCAGCGGGATCATAGTCGGCCTCGCCCAGCAGAGCCTTGTTCCAAGCTTCCTTCAGCTCAGCGCGCTCTTCCTTGGTGATGAACTCGTCGGAGATGATCAGGCCCTTCAGACGATCGTCGTCGTTGCCCCACTGCACATAGGGGACGGTACGATAGGCGATACGGGTGATCTGATAGGCGCCGCCACGGGTGGTGGTGGGGATCATGACCGCCGCATCCAGCAAGCGGGCCTCGGCCTGAGCCATCAGGTTGAAGCGCTTGTTGAGGTCGGCCTGCTCGGCCTTGGCAGCGGCGTAGAACTCCTTGACCTCGCCCAAAGCAGCCTCGTAGCGCTCCTCGTCGTCGTGACGCTCGTACTTGACTTCAGCGGGCTCGGGCTCCTTCTCGGTTTCAGCGGGCTTCGCTTCTTCCTTCTTGGGAGCTTCCGTCGCCTTGCTGGTATCGACCGTCTCGATGGCGGGCTTGGTCTCAGCAGGCTTCGTCTCTTCCTTCTTCGTGCAGGCCACGGCCATGCTCAGCAGCATGACGATCGCCAGCATCAGTGCGAAGAATTTCTTCATTTGATTTTCCTCCTGTTTTGATTTGTACAGAATCGTATAATATTCCTTTGTACAGGGACTTATTATACATACATCCCCTCCGTTTGTCAAGGCAAAACGAAAGGGATGCGCTGCAAATTATTCCTTTTTTTCGCCGAAATTGGGTATTTTCCACTTATTTCCCCCGATTTGCGCCCGTTTTTCCGGCGACGTTCGTTGCAGGCCGGGCATTTTGCATCGTGCCCGTATAAGTCGATCATTCATCGGGAGCTGCGGTAGCGGCTTCGATGGCGGCGATCCGCTGGCTGAGAGGCGGATGAGAGTATTCGAGAGCCACCAGGACGGGGGACGGGGACAGGTCGGAAAAGTTCTCCTTCGCCAGCTTTTTGAGGGCGCTGACCAGGGCGGGCCCGTAGCCCTCCTTCACCGCTTGACGGTCCGCCCGATACTCGGCCCGGCGGGAAAACCAGCTCATGACCAGGCCGAAGAGGGGCGAAAGCAGGGCGAACTCCACGGACAGCATGAGCAGCACCGCGAAGCCGTAGTTCACGCCCTCGAAGCCGAAGGGCCGGAAGATCTGCGGGTACCGCAGGGTGGCCCAAGCCAAGAGGCCCAGCACCAGCATCTGCAGGAAGGTGAGGATATGATTCTTCAGGGTGTCCTTGTGGAGGCCGTGGCCCATCTCGTGGGCGAAGACGGCCAGGATCTCGTCGGTGGTCATGGCCGCCACCAGGGTGTCGTAGAGGACGATGGTCTTCATCTTCCCGAAGCCCGTGAAGTAGGCGTTGGATTTGGTGGACCGGCGGGAGGCGTCCATGACCTGGATGGCCCGAACCTTATATCCGTTCTTCTCCAGGAGCTTTGTGATGCCCTCCTTCAGCTCCCCGTCGGCAAGGGGCGTGAACTTGTTGAAGATCTTGCTGAAGAAGGGGTAGAGGAAGGTGACGAACAGCAAGAACAGGGTGGCAAACGCCGCGAAGGCCAGGATGAGCCAGTCCCCGAAGCTCTTGTGGAGGCCCATGACCATGGAGGCGAGGCCCACCATCAGCCCGAACTGCAGGATGAACTCCTTGACCTTGTCCCCGGCGAATGTCTTGGCCCGGGTGCGGTTGAAGCCGTACTTCTCCTCGATGTGCATGGTGTCGTACCAGGAGAAGGGGATGAGGAGCAGGGTCGCCAGGGCGCTGAGGAGCATCACCGCGAACAGCTGCCACCAGTCGCCCTGGGGGAACAGCCGGGCGAAGGCGGCATAGGCGTTGGTGAGGATCAGAACCAGATCGACGACGAAGCCCGCCGCGGAGGAAAGGATGCCGAAGCGGACCTTTTCCCCGTGGTAAGCCTTCCACTTCATATAGGTGTCCGTATCGTACACGTCCGCCACGTTCTCAGGGATGGGGTTGCGGGCGGAGCGATAGCGAAGGATGTCCAGGAACAGCCCGTACAGGTATACCGCCCACAGGATGAAGACGGCGACAGCTTTGAAATCCATAGAGTCCCTACCTTATTTTATATAATATACGGAATCCGGCTCCCTCAGTCCACCACGCCCAGGGGCGGCGGCACGTCGGTCCAATCCCAGCCCATGAGCTCGGAGACGGTGCCGAAGGTCCAGCCCCGCGCCTGCAGCTCCTCGATGATGGGCTTGAGGTAGACGTGCATGGTGTCGGCCCCGTTGTGGAACAGGATGATGTCCCCGGGCTGCACCTCCTTCAGGACCAGGTCCCGGATCATGGGGCCGGTCCAGCCGTTGGTGGCGTCCTTGGCCGTCTGGCCCCACATGATGACCTCATAGCCCAGATACCGGGTGATGGAATTCACCTTGGCGTTGCGTCCGCCGTAGGGAGGCCGCATCAGGTGGGTGATGTAGCCGTGGTTCTGGTAGAGGGTTCGGCTCACCTGGGTGATCTCCTTGATGATGGTGTCGGGCGGCAGCTCGGAAAGGTGCAGATGGTTTTGGGTATGGTTCCCGATCTCGTGGCCGTCCGCCAGCATCTTCTCGATCCAGGGGCCGTGGTTCCCCGCCCATCCGCCGGTCATGAAGAAGGTCACGTGGATGCCGTAGGATCGAAGGGTGTCCAGCAGCCAGTCGGTGTTCTGCTCCCCGTAGGCGCAATCGAAGGTCAGGGCCACCATCTTGTCTTCCCGCTGATAGTTGCCCAACGTGGGCTCGTAGGTCTTGTCCACCACCGCTACGTACCGGCTGTGGATGGGATACTCCTTATCCTTCGTGTATAGATACAGGGTCGTGCGCACCGGAGCGCCTTCGGGAAGGGTCACCAGGATGTCGTTCTTTCCGGCCCGAAGCTTTCCGGACCCCACCACGGTCCCGTCCTCCAGCCGCACCTCCACCGTCGTGCCGGCGGCCAGGGACTTGTTGTCGGCTGATACCGTTCCCTGCCGCCCGGGGGTCAGTATCCGAAACTCATCCGTGAACATCGCCCCCGGTTCCGGCGTGGCCGTAGGCTGCGGCGTGGGGGTCGGCGTAGGCGTCGGCGTAGGGGTCGGCGTAGGCGTGGGCTCCGGTGTGGGGATCGACGTCGGCATAGGCGTGGGCTCCGGCGTGGGCGGCATGGTCAACGCCACCGTCTGCACCTCCTGGCTCGGAGCCACTGTCACAGTCGGGGCCGACGTGACGGCAGGCTGCTCCCCCGCCTCCGTCTCCTGCGCTTTTTTAGCGCAGGCGAAGGCAAAGGGCACCAGCAGCAGCATAAGGAGCGCGACGAACCGTCGTATCTGTTTCATACGTTTTTCTCCCGATCGATCACTGTTCCTTTTCCCACTGTTCTAAGCGCTCCGCCAGGAGGTTGAAATAGGTGGGGCCATAGTTCAGGTACTGGGTGTCGAAGACCTTCTGATCATACTTCCTGCCGAGAGCCTTTTGGGCGTTGTCGTGCAGGTCGATGATCCGGGCGTAGCCATAGGCGTAGGGGATGCCGTAGAAGGGGTTGCCCACGATGAAGGTATCGTAATACTTCTTCCTGAACACGTCCTGCGTCACCCGGAAGTATCCGTTGAAGGTACGATAGGCGTCGATGAACCGATCGCCGAAGTAGTTCACCCTAATGCTCAGATAGAACAGCAAGGCGTAGAAGATGATGCTGTTGGTATGGTCCAGCACCAGGTCGTAGGTGTTGAACTTGCTGCCGCAGTTCAGGGCGAAGAGCCGTTCGGAATACTGGCTCCAGGCCTCGGAATAGGCCGTGCCCTGGATCAGCTGCTGGCTCAGGCTCAAACCCGGCATGGACCGATGGTACATGTACTGATACAGGTGGCCGTTGAAGCCCTCGTGAGCCAGGGTGGAGATCAGGTTGTCCAGGTTCTCCGGATCGGCCACCACGATGTGGTTGATCTGCCACTCGTCGAAGGGGGCCACCAGGTAGAAGGCCGTGGAACGGCCCTCCCGCAATTCAGAGGGCATGTCCTCATACTCCACCTCCACCTCGGGGATGGGGGGCAGCAGGGGGTCCAGCACCGACTTCAGGTAGGCGATGTTGTCGTCCAACGAACCTGCGGAAGTGACCGTCGGCTGATCGCCGCCGTGCTTGTAGGCGTCGGAATATAGATCGATGGTCTTGGTCAGGCTTTCGTAGAGCAGATTGGCCACGGTCTTGGGGTCCGCTTCCTCGCTGCAGCGGTTCTTGAGCTGATAGGCGAACCAGCGAAGATATTTCTCGTCCCCGGTGGCCTTCACGCCCTTGGCTTCCCGGCAGTAGGGCCGAAGGGCTTCCAATCCCTCCTTCAGGTCCAGATAGGCCTGATAATAGTCGTTGGTGACCAGGGCCACGTTCCTTTCCTCGTAGGCCTGGATCTCCTCCTGGGTCAGCCCCTCCACCTTGGCCACCCGCTCGTTGAACAGGGGGATCAGGAAGCTGGTCTCCCGGGCCTCTAGAATGGGATTGATGTCGTTTTTGATGACGGCGTCCAGACTGCCCTCGGGCATGAAGATGTTCAGCACCTCCGCCCGATACCGCTCATACTCCAGCAGCTCGCCGAAGAACCGGGGCAGGTCGGCCATAAGGGTCAGATAGTCCTCCACGTCCTGCTTGGTCCTCAGCTCATAGAACCAGAACACGATGGGGATGTCCGTCTGGATGCCGGTGAGCTCCGTCAGCGGCTCGTAGTAGCCGTAGAACTCCTCGCCCTCCAGCTCCCACTGGCAGTACTGGTACAGGGTGTCGAAGGCCATCTTGTCCTGGTCGGACAGGGTGCTCTGATCCACCGCGTCCATACGGCGCAGGGTGTTCTCGATGAACACGTACCACTCCCGATCCGGGTCCTCCTTGTAGGTGCCCAAGGAGCGCTCCACGCTGTCGTAGTCGATGCCGTAGGCAGCCGGGTCCTTCACCAGCTGATGGAGGCTGGTGATATCGGTCTTCAGGTACTCCCGGAAGAAGTCCATGTCGATGTCCGCCCAGTTCTGAGGCGGCAGGGGCTCCGGCGAGGGGGTGGGCTCCGCCGTAGGTTCGGGGGTCTCCGTAGGCTCTGCGGTGGGCTCCGCCGTGGGGCCTTCCGTGGGGAGAGGCTCCGGCGTGACGGCCGGGGCCACCGTGCTCTTTTCGGTAGGCGCGGCGGTCTCGGCGGCTTTCCGGCTCTTTACCCGGATGCAGCCTGTCAGGCTCAGCAGCACCATGATGATGGCCAGCAGCAGAGAGATGGTTCGTTTCATGCTCTTGTCTCCTTTTCCGTCTGTCATTTATGATAGGTCTCGTGATTCAGTATCTTAAAGCTCCGATAGAGCTGCTCCAGCAGCACCAGTCGAGCCAGCCGATGGGGCAGCGTCAGCTTCGACAGGGAAAGCTCCTCGTCGGCCCTGGCGATCGCCTCCCGGGAGAGGCCCAGGGAGCCGCCGATGAGGAAGGTCACGTTCTTCCCCCGGTCCCGAAGGGCGCCGATCCGCTCCGCCAGGCCCTCGGAGGTGTAGGCCCTGCCCGTGACCGTCAGGGCGATCACGTGGTCCCGGGGATCGAGGAGCGACAGCAGCCGCTTCCCCTCCCGCTCCTTCACCTGTTCCTCCTGGGCCGGGGACAGGGCTTCCGGCGCCTTCTCGTCCGCCGCCTCCCGCACGCTCAACGTGCAGTAGCGCATCAGGCGCTTTTGGTATTCCCCACAGCCCTCCTCGAAGAACCGGTCCTTCAGCTTGCCCACGGCTAAGATCGTGACGTTCATGCGACCTCAAAGATGCCCGTAGGCTCGCTGCGCTGGGCGAGGGCAATGCTGATGGCCTCGTCGGGGATGCCGTTGTCCCGCAGGACCCCCCGCACCGTGGCCACGGCCAGGGGCGGGAAGTTGTTCTCCGCCGACAGGTGGCCCAATATCAGGTGCTTCACGCCCCGCTCATAGAGGGCCGCCGCCGCCTTGCCGCAGTCCTCGTTGCACAGGTGCCCCCGGCCGGAGAGGATGCGCTGCTTCAGGGAATAGGGGTAGGGCCCGGCCATGAGCATGTCCACGTCGTGGTTGGCTTCGAGGAGCAGCACCGAGCAGCCGGACAGCACCTCGATGATCCGCTTGTCCACGTGCCCCAGGTCCGTGCACACGCCGCACTTGTTCTCCCCGTCGAAGAGGGTGAAGCCCACGGAATGGGCCGCATCGTGGGGGGTGGTGAAGGGGAAGATGCGCAGCCGCCCCAGGTACATGTCCTTGTCGCTCTCGAACACGCACCGCTCCGAAGGGTACACCCCCATGAGGGCCGTCTCCATGGCGCCCCAGGTGTCCGCGTTGGCGTACACGGGGATATGGTACTTCCGGGAGAGCACGGCGATGCCCCGGATATGGTCGATATGCTCGTGGGTCACCAAGATGGCGTCCAGGTTCCGGGGGTCCGCCCCTACCTGGGTCATGAGCTCCGTGATCCGGCGGCAGGAGACCCCGGCGTCGATGAGCAGCCGGGCGTTCCCGGCTTCGATATAGGTGGCGTTTCCCGAGGAACCGCTGCACAGGGGCACAAAACGCATATACACCTCCAATGTAATAAATTAGTATAGCACAACTTTTCAAAGGACGCTACCCTGCAGCGAAAACTTGTGCTATACTCTTTTTCATGGAACGTGTAGAAGAAAAGGCGTACGCCAAACTGAATCTCGCTTTGGGCGTCCTCTACAAGCGGATGGACGGTTATCACGCCCTGGACACCCTCATGCAGACCGTGAGCCTCTATGATCGGATCACCGTGACCCCTTCCAAGACTGTGGAGGTCCACGTCACCGGCGCCGAGCTGCCCTTCGAGAACACCATGTACAGGGCCGCCGCGGCCTATCAGCGGCTCTCCGGCAAGGGGGTCTTCGTCACCTGCGAGAAGCGGCTGCCCTCGGAGGCGGGCATGGGCGGCGGGTCCGCAGACGCGGCGGCGGTGCTCCGGGGCCTGCAGCGGCTCCACCGGATGCTGACGGACAAGGAGATCCGGGAGATCGCCCTCCAGGTGGGGGCGGACGTGCCCTTCTGTCTGCAGGGGGGGCTGTGCCGGTGCGAAGGCGTGGGGGAGATCCTGACGCCGGTGGTGGGGCCCACCCTCCATTTCGCCATCGTGAAGCCCCCCAAAGGCGTGTCCACCAAGGCCCTGTTCCAAAGCCTGGCCCTGCCCCGGAAGCGGGTGGAGACGGTCCGGTGCCTGGCGAAGCTGGGACAGAACGATCTTCCCGGCGCGGCCGCCTATATGGAGAACGCTCTCGAGGCTCCGGCCATCGAACTGGTCCCCGAGATCGGCGAGATCAAGACCGCCCTGCTCCAAAGGGGTGCTTTCGCCGCCTCCATGACCGGCAGCGGCTCCGCCGTGTTCGGGTTGTTTGAAAGTGAGGAACAGGCGCAAAACGCGCTTTTGGGTTTCCCGGAGGACTATTACACGGCATATTGCCATAGTGTTTGAGGAGGAAATATGGAAAACAAGAACGACAAAAAAACCAAGCGTCTGGCGCTGGCGGGCCAGCTCTGCGGGGCGACGCTGTTGCTGACGCTCCTGTCCATCCCCCTGCCCAGCGGGTACGGGTACGTGAACCTGGGCGACGCGGGGGTGTACCTCTGCGCGCTGCTGCTCCCCGGGGGCCTGGGCGCTCTCGCTGCGGGGGTGGGCGCGGCGTTGGCGGACCTGATCCTGGGCTGGGCCGTGTACGCGCCGGTGACGCTGCTCATCAAGGGGCTCACGGCGCTGCTGGCCGGGCTCGCCCTGCGCCGGGCGAAGAAAGCCGGCCTGCCCCTGTCCCTCCTCTGCTGCCTCCTGGTGCCCCTGGGGTACTTCCTCTATGAGACCATCCTCCTCACCGCTCCCGTGGCCGCGGCCAACGTACTCCCCAACGCCCTCCAGGCCGCCATCGGCGCCACCCTGGGCACCCTGGTGGGCCGGCATCTGAAGGTGATCATCAAAAGGAAGGATTAAAAGTTTCGCGTCTTTTCTTGGTAAGAAAAGACGTCCAAAAGAACACAAATGGGAAGTATGGCTTGCGCTGTACTTCCCATTATTTTTCTTAAGCTTTTCTTATTCCCCTTTAAACCTCTTATCCAGCGCCTCGGCGATCAGGCTCAGGGCCTTGGTGGGGGCCAGGGTTCCGGCTTTGACCTGGGCTTCCACGGACTCACGGGCAGCGGAGACCGCCTCGTCCCGGAGGAACAGGTTCATGAGATAATCCTGGGTCATCTCCTGGAGCCAGGTCAGGTTCTGGGCCGCCCGGCGCTTGTCCAGCTGGCCCGTCCGCTTCATCTGGTCGATGTACTGAAGGACCACGTCCCAGATCTCCTGGATGCCCTCGCCGGTGTAGGCGGAGCAGGTGTAGGCCTTGGTGGTCCAGCCCTCGGTGGCGGGCATAAGATAGTGGAGGATCTGTTCGTAGTCCGCCCGGGTCAGCAGCGCCTTCTGCAGGTTGTCGCCGTCGGCCTTGTTCACCAGGATCGCGTCCGCAAGCTCGATGACGCCCTTCTTCACGCCCTGCAGGTCGTCGCCGGCGCCGGTAAGGACCACCACCAGGAAGAAGTCCACCATGGACCGGACGGTGGTCTCGCTCTGGCCCACGCCAACGGTCTCCACGAGGATGATATCGTAGCCCGCGGCTTCCGCGAGAAGCATGGTCTCCCGGCTCTTGCGGGTGACGCCGCCCAATGTGCCGCCGGCGGGGGAGGGGCGGATAAAGGCGTTGGGCTCCTTCGCGAGCTGCTCCATGCGGGTCTTGTCGCCCAGGATGGCGCCGCCGGTGACGGAGGAGCTGGGGTCCACAGCGAGGACCGCCACCTTGTGCCCCTGCTGGCAGAGCTTGGTGCCCAGGGCCTCGATGATGGTGGATTTGCCCGCGCCGGGGACGCCGGTGATGCCCACGCGGATGGCCTTGCCCGTGTAGGGGAGGAGCCGCTGGACGATGTCCTGAGCCATGGTGTAGTGCTTGGGCGCGTTGCTCTCCACCATGGTGATGGCCCGGGAGAGCTTCATGCGGTCCCCGGCCAGCACGCCCTCCACGTAGTCGTCGATGGTCATCTTGGGCGGGCGGGCGGAGCGGGTGGCGTCGGTGGCGCGGCGCAGCTCCTCATTGCTCTTGGTGATGCCGGTCATGACGAAGCTGGCGAACTTAGCGTCCGCCTGCTTCTCCTTGTCGATCCACTCGGGCTTGTAGGTGGTGTATTCCTCTGGCACGGGAGCCTCCTTTTTTCAAGGAATTATTTAAAGCTTGCGCCTTTTCTTGAAAGAAAAGGCGCCCAAAAGAACTTTAAGAATGAAACAAACTGTCGCAGTGGTCTCTACTATCTTCTTAAGTTTCTCTTTTTCCGCCGCTTTTTCTCTTTGTCTAAAGAGAAAAAGCGGCAGAAGAAAAACTCAAAAGATAACTTACTCCTCTTCTTCGTCCAAGCGCTTGTTGAGGATCTCCAGCATGTCCTTGGCGGCGAAGGGGATGGGGGTGCCGGGGCCGTAGATGGCGGCGGCGCCGTGGTCCTTCAGGAACTGGTAATCCTGGGCGGGAATGACGCCGCCCGCGATGACCATGATGTCCCCGCGGCCCCGCTTCTGCAGCTCTTCCACCAGCTGGGGCAACAGCGTCTTGTGACCGGCGGCCAGGGAGCTCATGCCCACGATATGCACGTCGTTGTCCACGGCGTCCTGGGCCGTCTCGGCGGGCGTCTGGAACAGGGGCCCCACGTCGACCACGTAGCCCATGTCGGCGTAGCCGGTGGCGACCACCTTCGCGCCGCGGTCGTGGCCGTCCTGGCCCATCTTCGCGACCATGATCCGGGGCCGACGGCCGTGCTTCTTCTCGAACTCGGCGGTCATCTTCCGGACCTCCTCGATGGTGGCGGCGTCGGAGTACTCGGAGGAGTACACGCCGGAGATGCTGCGGATCACGGCCTTATGCCGCCCGCACACCTTCTCCACCGCGTAGGAGATCTCGCCCAGGGACGCCCGGGCACGGGCCGCTTCCACGGCCAGCTCCAACAGATTGCCTTCTCCCGTTTCCATAGCTTTCGTGATGGCGTCCAGCTTCTGCTGCACGACTTCGTTGTCCCGGTTGGCGCGGAGCTTCTTCAACCGCTCGATCTGCGCCTGACGCACGGCCATGTTGTCCACGTCCAGGATGTCGATGGC
>CADACQ010000013.1 GCA_902786465.1 uncultured Eubacteriales bacterium
CGTTAAGAAGAAAGGCACAGGGAATATCGGTTATATGCGGCGGCACACCATGGCTGCGGTGCATCGATGTATATGACCGTTCGATCCGCTTGTGCCGCTACTACTGCCAGCATCCATGGTGTCCACCTCTCTTTCTGAAATGATCTCGTGGCGAATTTCCACGCCTTAGAAATTTTACAACTTGCCCTTCCCTCTTGTCAACCATGAATGCAAAAAAAGGACGGCGATTTGCCGTCCCACGAATCATTTCCCATCCCGGATTGCTATGGCTTTGTCAGGGTAGTTGGTGATGACGCCTATGCCGTGCCGAATGCACAAATCCATGATCTCTTCATCGTTCACCGTCCAGGGGTTGATGCCGATCCCGGCAGCCAGGGAGCCCTCGATCATGCCGGGATAGAGGAGCGTTTTCCAATCGGGATGGATATATTTTGCACCGATGGACTTGGCGTACTTCCAGGGCTCGTAGAGGCCTTCGCTGTAGAGGATGCCGTACTTCACGTCGGGCTTGATCGTCTTGAGCTCCATGAGGGTATAGTGGTTGAAGGAGGAATAGAGGATGCGGCCCTCCATGCCTTTCTCCTGCTCCAGCTTCAGCACCTTCTCGGCGATGCCGGGGTAGACGATCTGGTCCGTCTTGATCTCCACGTTGACTACGTGGCGAGTGTCCCGGATCAGGTCGTAGAGTTCGCCCAGGGTGGGAATTTTCGCGCCCTTGTACTGAGCCATGCCGTTGCTGGCGTCCAGCGTCTTCAGCTCCTTCAGGGTGAAGGATTGGATCAGCCCGGAGCCGTCCGTGGTCCGATCCACCTTTTCGTCGTGCATTATGATGAGCTCCCCGTCCTTGGAGAGGTGCACGTCCAGTTCAAAGCCGTCCGCCCCCATGTCCATGGCCAGGCGAAAGGCTTCCAGCGTGTTCTCCGGGGCGTAGCCGGACGCCCCCCGATGGCCCAAGATGATCGACATATGCTTCATTCTCCGATCTTTTTTCTCGATTCTACTCCCCTTTCCCCCATCTTTCAAGACCGCGTTGCAATTTTGTCGAAAGAAAGCTATACTCTGCTCATGAGGTACGACAGCATTCGGGAAGCCATCTTCATTGAGCGCCCCAACCGGTTCATCGCCCACGTCCTTTTAGATGGGGCACCGGTGGTTTGCCACGTGAAGAACACCGGTCGCTGCCGGGAACTTTTGGTGCCCGAAGCCAGAGTCGTCTTGAGCTACAGCACGAACCCTCTGCGCAAGACGGCCTACGACTTGGTCTCCGTCTATAAGGGGGAGCGGCTCATCAATATGGACAGTCAAGCCCCCAACGCTATCGCCGCCGAGTATCTGCCCCGTCTGTTCCCTGATTTGACGGAGCTGCGCCGAGAGGTCTCATGGGGCGATTCCCGGTTCGACTTCTATGGTGTCAAAGGCGATCGCCCCTTCTATCTGGAGGTGAAGGGCGTGACGTTGGAGCGAGACGGACGTGTCCTCTTCCCCGACGCCCCTACGGAGCGCGGCGCGAAGCACCTCAGGGAGCTAAAGAAGCTGCGGCAGGCCGGGACGGACGCCTATGTGCTGTTCGTGATACAGATGCAGGGCGTCCTTTCCCTGGAGGCCAATCGAGAGACCGACCCTCCCTTTGCGGACGCGCTGCTGGCAGCCCGGGCGGCGGGCGTAGGCGTCTATGCGGTAGACTGTCTGGTGACGCCGGACAGCGTGACGGCGCAATCGACCGTACCCGTGTTATTCTTATAAGAAAAGACCCGCCGCAAAGCTGCGACGGGCCTTGTTGTTTATTTACGCTTTTAGTGATGCTTCTTCATCTTTTCTGCTTTCTTCTTGCGCCAGTCCATATTTCGATGGGCCTGCTTCATGCTGGCCGGGGACACCTCGTTCTGTGCCAGCGCCTCCTGGAACTTGCTCATGCGGCGGTCCTGCACGTTGACGGCGGAGGGTTGGATATCGCCGGATTTGGTCAGAGCCCATTTGGTGAGCAGCGGTCCAAACAGTTCATAGATCAACACGCTGAACAAAATGATGTTCTTGATCAGGATGCCATCGGCGCTGCCAAGTTTGGCCGCTGTCACGCACATGCCTAAAGCGACGCCCGCCTGAGGAAGCAGTGTGATGCCCAAATATTTCTTCACCAGAGGATCACACTTGGTGGCCGAACAGCTTACGTAGGAGCCGATATATTTGCCCAGGGAACGCATGATGATATAGACCACGCCCACCAGGATCGCTGCCTTGTCCTTCATCACGTCCAGCTCCAGACCGGCGCCGCTGAGCACGAAGAACAGGGCGAACAGAGGCGCCGTCCATTTGTCGGCCCGCTCCATGAGGTCGTGGGACAGGGGGCAGACGTTGCAGAACACCGTGCCCAGCATCATGCACACCAGGAGCGTGGAGAAGGAGACCTTCACGCCGCCTACGGTGAAGGAGGTCATGGACAGGGCCACCGTCAGCACCACGAAGGCGATGGTCAGGGAAAGACGGTTGGAGTTGGAGAAGAAAGTGCGCTCCAGCAAGGTCAGTACCCACCCCAGCAGAGACCCCAGGGCCAGGGACGCCACTATCTCGATGATGGGTTCCACGACGATGCCGACCATGTCAGTTTTCCCGGTGACAAGAGAATCGGCGATCCCGAAGGAAATGGCGAACACGGCAAGGCCCACTGCGTCGTCCAGAGCGACCACGGGCAGCAAAATATCCGTCAGCTTGCCTTTGGCCTTATACTGGCGCACGACCATCAGCGTGGCCGCCGGAGCGGTGGCCGTGGCGATGGCGCCCAGAACGATGGTGGCCTCGATGGAGATCTTGTCGGGCATGGCAAAATGCAGGCCGATCAGCGCCAGGTCCACGAACAGCGTGGCTGTCAGGGCCTGACAGATGCCTACGATGACGGCCTGCTTGCCGATGGCTTTGAGCTGGGAAAGCAGAAACTCGTTTCCGATGGAGAAGGCGATGAACCCCAGGGCCGCGTTGATGATCACAGAAAGGTTATCCACCTCGGCAGGGGTGGTGAAGCCGATGCCTTCGATGCCCAAACGACCCAGGCAATGGGGCCCGACGATAAGGCCGGCGATCAAAAACGCCGTCACGTCCGGCAAATGGAGCCGAAGCATTTTGAACACGCGGGTCATCAGCAGCCCGATGAGCAATGCAATAGCCGCCGCGAGCATTTTTTCCATATATGATAAACCTCCCATTCACATCAAACAAGGGTGTATGATAGCACGAAAAGAAATAAAGTCAAGAGCATAAATCTACTGCGAAAAGGGCAAAGCGGTATTTGACCTGCGCTTTGGCGCAGGCAGCAGCCCTCGATCGCTTGCGTGTGAGCCGGGGTGGGATTTGACCTGCGCTGCGGCGCAGGCCATGGGCACGGCTCTGGATCGCCACTGGGGCTTCATTCACTACCGAACCCGTTCCCCCAATTACTTGCGTGAAAGTCGGGGTGGGATTTGACCTGCGCTGCGGCGCAGGCCATGGGTTCGGCTCTGAAGCCCCACCGGGGCTTCATTCACTACCGAACCCGTTCAAATCCCACAATTTCGGAGACAAGTTTAAAGGGAGGGTCGTAACCCTCCCTTTAAACTTGGCGGAGAAAGTGGGATTTGAACCCACGCACCGGTCATCCCAGTCTACTCCCTTAGCAGGGGAGCCCCTTATAGCCACTTGGGTATTTCTCCATATATGGCGGAGATGGTAGGATTCGAACCCACGGGCACTTGCATGCCGACGGTTTTCAAGACCGCTTCCTTAGACCACTCGGACACATCTCCGTGCTTTCGATGCCCCCCGCTTCCGTTCGAAGGGAAGTATACCAAACCCCATTTGAATTGTCAATGGTGGTTTTCAGTATTCATCCACGCAGAAGCAGGGCCGGTCGGACGCCTTCATTTTTTGCCAAATATCCGCTGCAGCCAGCATGACGTTTTGCGGAAGCACCTCCCCCGGGGCGTCTGCATCGGGCGGGAGCTTGGCGGATACCGGCTTTATGTCTGCTATGCGCTGCAGCTCGCAAAGGATAGGACCATATGCTCGAAGAGACAGTACCTCCTCCCCATAGACTTCCCCTTTATCGTAATAGATGCAGTAACCTGCGGTCTTCCCCCCATCCCTGAGTAAAAAGCCCATGGCGTCGTCCGCGGCGTAGTCCGCCATCTTCAGGCGGAACGCGTCCCGATCCCGGCGTACGAAGCCGGTATAGCGATCGGCCATGGCTGCATAGACCCGAAAGGCTTCTTCCTCCGAAAAAGGAGCGATTTCCCCTTGTGCAAAGCTGCCTTCGCCCTGCCAGTATTTCATGAAGGTACTGGGTCGAAAGCCGAGATGAGCATAGGTCCCCTGCCGTTGGGGGTGATTGAACAGGGCATGGATGCCCCGTTTCTCCGCCTCTCCCTGCAGAAAGCGCATGGCAGCGTACATATGCCCCTTCCCCCGTTCTTCGGGTACCGTGGCCACGCCGGAGGTCATTAGGGCTGGGAAGGAGCCGTCCCCCAAGGACAGGTCCATTGGCGTGCCGTGGATGACCGATATAAGTTGTCCATCAGTAAAGACGCCTGCAGACCATTCCGGCAGATACCGGTTCTCGAAGAACCAGTCCACGAAGGCAGGCGGATCGTCGAAGGTGCTCTGCCAGAGGGCTTTAGATTGTGCCCGGTCGTCCGCGGTTAGCAATCGGATCGTCATGTGATCTGCCCCCGGTTATAGGCCCGATAGTTCACCGACAGCACTATGGCCACAGTCACCAGCGTTGCCATGATGTTGCTGCCGCCGTAGCTGATGAGGGGCAGCGGGATGCCGGTCACGGGCATGAGGCCCATGTTCATACCGATGTTTTCGAACACGTGGAAGCCCATCATGGCCACCGTGCCCACGCAAAGGCAGCGCCCGAACATATCCTTGGACCGCCGTGCCACCAGCAATATGCGCAGCAGAAGCAGGAAGAACAGCAGGATCAAAATGGCGGCGCCTACGAACCCCAGTCCCTCGGCTATGCTGGAGAAGATGAAGTCCGTTTGCCGCTCGGGCACGTACTTCTTTTGGGACAGGGTGCCCACAGAAAAGTATCCCTTGCCGAACAGACCGCCGGAGCCCACCAGCTCCTTGGAACGAAGCACGTTGTAACCGTCGCCCTCCAGATCCAGCGTGGGGTCCAGAAAAACGCGTATGCGGGCCTTCTGATCGTTGGTCAACAGGTATCGATAGATGATGGGCAGACTGATCACCGTGGCCGCGCCGCCCCCCAGGATGTAGAGCCAGCTGATCCTGGCGGCGAACACCACGCCGATAAAGATCACGGCAAAGACCATGGCCGTGCCGAAATCCGGCTGCATCATGACCAGGCCGAAGGGGATGGCGAAGATAATCACCGCCTGCAGCACGTCCCAAAAATTATTGAAATGGCCCCGGCGGTCATAGCACTCCGAAACGAACTTAGAGAGCGCCACCAGCAGGACCACCTTGCCCAGCTCTGAAGGTTGGAAGGATCGGGAGGTTCCGATCTTGTACCAACCGAACACGCCGCGAGTGTTCACCTTGACCACCAGCAACAGCACCAGCAGGGCACAGATAACCAGATAAGCCATCTTGACGAAGGGCTTATACTTATCGTAATCGAGAAAGGCGATGGGCACGGCTACGACCAGGGAGATGAGGATGCTGACCAACTGCCGGTTGAAATATTCGAGATTCAAGCGGCTCAAAAAGCCTTCCAGGCCTACCTCCGTGCCGTCGAAAGGATCGGAAAGCACGTTGAGCAGAGAGACAAGGCCAAAAAGGAGCAGCACCGTCACCAGCAAAATGATGACGATGTCCACGCCTTTGGTTTGTTTGGTCTTGCCAGACTTAGCCATTTTACAGGTTGTACGCCGGGTCCTCCGCGGGCCGGGCAGCATCTTGGTAAGGCTTCATACCAACACCTCAAACTTGTACTTCTCAAAGGTCACAAAGGACGGAACGTACGGATTCGTAGGACGCTTTCAGTTCGGCGAGGCCGGAATACATGTCGCTGTACACCTCCACGAAGGCGGGGCCTCTGTACCCCTTCTTCACCATGGCGGTCCCCAGGGCCCTGAAGTCGCATTGGCCCTTGCCGGGCATCTTCAAAGACAGCTTCCCGGCTTCGTCGAAGGCGTAGTCGCACAGATGCCAGTTCTCCAAGTCCTCCCCCACCGCCTCCACGAAGGCGAAGGGGTCCTCACCGGAACGAACGGCTTGCTTGATGTCCAGTACGAACTTCAGCCGCCCATCCCCCAGTCGCCGCCGCAGCTCTGCGCCGAAGGCTGGGGCGTGGAAGAAGCACCAGCTCACGTTTTCCAGGCACAGGGTGATTCCGTACTCCGCCGCCACATCGAGGAGCTCCCGGAAGACGGGGACGATCCGCTCAAACTCCAGGTTCTTGGCCGTGCCGCCCAGGTGTGGGGACCCGTGCATCACGTAGTGGCTGGCGCCCAGGATCCGCCCGGCGTTCAGGGCGTCCCGGTACACGGAGAAGGCGTCCGCCTTCTGCCGGGGATGGATGGAAAAGAGCTGTGCTTCGAACTGGTTGCTCATGGGATGGACGCTGTATACGCTGAGTCCTGCGTCGTCGATGCGGCTTCTCAGCAAGCGCACGAAGTCCGGCCGGTACTCGGAGAAGGTGTTGAGGAACACCTCGATCCGCTGGCAACCCATAGGCGAAAGCATGGCGGGGATGTCCTCCACCATGGCTTTGTTGAATATGCTTGCTGTGGAAACGCCAACGTCCATGCTGTTTTTCGGTATGATCCAAATAAAAATGTAACGAGCAAGCAGTAAGCCGAGTTCTGTCACAGGTTTCCCTGCGGACGATTATCTATCTGAGGCCGGCTGTTGCCAGACGGCTCATGCGATTATCAGGAGCGCAGCGGGCCGCTGTTGAATGCTCCCATTCCAATCTTGCACCGGGTGGGGTTTACATGGCCGATCCGTCGCCGGACCGCCGGTGAGCTCTTGCCTCGCCTTTCCATCCTTGCCTGCCGAAGCGGGCGGTTTATTTCTGTTGCACTTTCCCTGATGTCGCCATCGCCGGGTGTTACCCGGCACCCTGCCCTGCGGTGCTCGGACTTTCCTCAGCCCTTGAGGGGCCGCAATCGTCTTGCTTACTCGTTACAATCCTGAACCTATTTCTGATAATACAGTATCCGGCCGCAATTCTCGCATTCCAGCACTGTTTCCTGGCTGGTCAGCTTCTTGATGACCGCCATGGGGATGGACATGTTGCAGCCGCTGCATTTTTCGTTGACCACCGGGACCACCGGCATGCTGTGATGGACCCGAGCCTTCTTATATTTTGCGAGGAACGTGGGGTCCACCTGCCGCTCCACCGTCTCCATCTCCTTGGTGGCGGCCGATATGCTGGCGGCGCTCTCATTCTTCTCCACCTCGCACACCGCCTTGAGACGATCATACTCCTTCTTGGCTCTGCCGCCCAGGGAACGGGCTTTCTGGAAATCGTTGGAGATGCGCTCCAGCTGTTCCAGCAGCGCCTTCACGTCCTTCTCCAGCCGTCCAAGCTCCCGATTGAGCCGTTCCACATCCTGACGGAATTCGGTGAGTTCCTCGGCGGTCACCTCTTCGTCAGCTTCCAAGGTCTCCATCTCCGAACGGTTCAGTTCCAGCTCGTGGGTCAGGCTGTCCTGCTGGGAAAGGAGCTTCGCAAGGGCGTTCTGCTGGCCCTCGGCCTCCTCCGTCAGCTTCTGGATGGCGGTCTGCTGCTCCCGCAGAAGCTTGGTGATCTTGTTCAGCTTTTGGCGGCTCTCCGTGGTGCGGAGACTGTTTTCCAGCTGCTGCTTCTTGAGATCAGCCTTCTGATACATGAGCAGGTATTCAAGTTTCGTCATAGGGTACCTCCTTTCAGGAGAATTGCAAAGGAGCCTTCTCCCGAAGCGTTATAGTATATTGTACATCAGGCGCGAGCATTTGTAAACGGTCCCGCAAAGATTTCAGCACCACCTGCTCCGTTTCGTAGTGGCCGCAGAGGATCAGGGGGAGCTTCCGTTCCCAGGATTCCAAAATATCGTGGTGCTTGGCCTCGCCGGTAAGGTAGGCCTCCGCCCCGGCTTCCTGGGCATATCCGATATCACCGCCGCCGGACCCGCCCAGGACCGCCACCCGAGAGACGAGCTGGTCCCCGTTTCCGGTATATCCTCCGTGGCTGTCCAATAGCCGGTTGCATCGGGCCGCCAGCTTAGAAAGCTTCATGGGTGCAGGCAAGGTCCCCACCCGGCCGATGTTTTCCGGAGGGATGGGCGCCACGTCCCGAAGGCCCAGCAGATCGGCCAGGGTGTCGTTCACCCCGCCCTCCGCTGCGTCCAGATTGGTGTGGGCGGCAAAATGTCCGATGCCGTGGCGCAGGAGCAGGGCCGCTGCCCCGGTGACGGGCGACGAGAAGCCGATGCTCTTCACCCCGTGGAAGAACTGGGGATGATGGGTGATCAGAAGATCTGCCCCCAGGTCCACGGCCTCCTGGGCCGTGACGGTGGTGCAGTCCAACGCAAGCAGCACTCTCTTTATCTCGGTGTGGTCCGGCTCCACCAGCAGGCCCACGTTGTCGAAGTCCAGGGCCAAGGCCCGGGGCACGATCCTTTCCATGCAAGCGCAAAACTCTCTCAATTCCATCCTTCCATCTCCTTCAAAATCTGTTCCAGCTGCCCCGCCTCCCGGGCGAGCTTCTCCTCCCCGGCGGTCCCGGCTGCCTTCATCAACCGTTCACGGCGCTTTTCCAGCTGTTCCCGGCAATAGGGCTTCAGTCCCAGTTCCCGGTCTGCAAAGGACCGATACCCCACCAGCCAACATCCCGAGGGAAAGCCCTCCGGCCGGGGGTCGGGGCGGTCCTCCTTTTTCACCGAAAGCAGTTGATACCAGCGACAGCCCACCGGGATCAGCCGGTCCACCATCACGTGCCAGTTGTTCTCGTACAGCCATTGCCGCAGCTCCTCGATGCCGGACATGGGCTGCAGGACCAGCTTGTCCATGGCCTCCGCCACCGCTTTGGAATCTTCCAGCAGCTCCACCATCAGCTCCCCGCCCATGCCCAGGATGGCGGCAGCGTCGCATTCTCCGGGGGACAGGATGGAAAGCCCGCTGCCAAGCCGCGTCTCGGCCTTATCCTGCAGGCCGCATTGTTCAATGATCTCCCGGGTCTTCTGCAGGCAGTCGGGGCTGATGTCCCCGGGGATCACCCGCCGGCAGCCGCCCTCCAGCAGCAACGCCACCGTCAGCTTCCCATGGTCGGAGCCTATGTCCGCCACGGCGGCGGACCCCCGCAGCATATCGAGGGCACAGCGGAGCCGATCGTCCAGGCGGATCATATCCGAATCTCCTTCATGGGCTCGGTGGTCTCGATGGGCCCGCCGCCCAAGCATTCCTGGCCCCGGTAGAGGACGCACCACTGACCCGGCGTCACCGCCCGCTGGGGCTCTCTGAAGCGCACGAAGGCGCCCCCGTTCCTGAGCTCCACCTCCACCGCCTGATCCTGCTGCCGATAGCGGAACTTGGCCGTGCACACGAAGTGCTTGGGCATGTCCTCCCGGGGGATCACGTTCAGTTTGTCCACTGTCAGTGACAGAGAGTACAGCTCCTCGTGCTCCCCCTGCTGGACGATGAGCAGGTTCCGCTTCAAATCTTTGCCGATGACGAACCAGCTTTCGCCGCTGCCGTCGCTCCGGCCCCCGATGCCCAGGCCCCGGCGCTGACCCAGGGTGTAGTACATGAGGCCTTCGTGGCGTCCGATCTTCCTGCCGTGCTCGTCCACCATGTCCCCGGGCGTGGCGGGCAGGTAGGTCATGAGGAACTTTTTGAAGTTGCGCTCTCCTATAAAGCAGATGCCGGTAGAATCCTTCTTCTCCGCCACGGGCAGCCCGTATCGGCGAGCCAGGTCCCTAACCTCCTTCTTCTGCAGATTCCCGATGGGGAACATAGCTCGGCTCAGCTGCTCGTTGGTCAGTCCCGCCAGAAAATAGGTCTGGTCCTTCCCTCCGTCCAGGCCCTTCAAAAGATGTACGCCCCCCTGGTCTTGGGACAGGCGGGCGTAGTGGCCTGTGGCCAGGAAATTGGCCCCGGACTTCATGGCGAAATCCAAAAACGCCTTGAACTTGATCTCCGTATTGCAGAGGATGTCCGGGTTGGGGGTGCGGCCCGCAGCGTATTCCGAAAGGAAGTAGGAGAAGACCCGCTCCTGATACTCCTTCGTAAAGTTGACCGTATAGTAGGGGATGTCCAGCGCTTCGCTGACCCGGCGTACGTCCTCGTAGTCCTCCTCTGCGGGGCAAGAGCCGTCCAGGTCCTCCCAGTTGCGCATGAAGACGCCGGTCACCTCATAGCCCTGCTCCTTCAAAAGCAGAGCCGCAACGGCGCTGTCCACGCCGCCCGACAGGCCCACGATCACGCTGCTGTTGTCCCTCGTCTCCACCATATAAAACGACCTTCCTGCAGTATATGGGAAGTATACCACAGGAAGGCGCTAAAATCAATTCTGCCGCGTAAAACGGCGATCCCTCAGACGCCGCAGCCCCGGCCGATGGTGCCGGAGTTGCCGCAGCCGCAGCCACAGCCCATGTTGTCGTCGTTGCCGCAGTACCGGGACAGGAGCAGCAGCCAGATCAGCGTATCGCAGCTGGCGCAGCCCCCGTTGCCGCCTTCGCCCAGGATGAGCAGAAGGACCAGGACCCACATCATGTTATTGTTGCCGAAGTTCATGCTTCCTACCTCCTTATTTTCAGGCGCTCCAGGCGCCCGTATACATCATAGTACGTTCTTTCGCGCCATTTTGTGCCTGGGGCGGAAAGGGGCCTTTTCCTTGACAAATCGGACCGGCCGCATATAATGGAAAGGAAATACTGTGCCCAGAAGGAAAAGGAGGGCAATATGAGCGAATTGACGATGGATAAACTGGTTTCCCTGTGCAAAGGCAGAGGCTTCATCTTTGCGGGGAGCGAGATATACGGGGGCCTCGCCAACACCTGGGACTACGGTCCCCTTGGCGTGGAGCTGAAGAACAACATCAAGAAGGCCTGGTGGAAGAAGTTCGTCCAGGAGAGCCCCTACAACGTGGGCCTGGACGCCGCCATTTTGATGAACCCCCAGACCTGGCAGGCTTCCGGCCACCTGGGCGGCTTTGCCGACCCCCTCATGGACTGCCGGGAGTGCAAGGAGCGCTTCCGCGCCGACAAGCTCATCGAGGACTGGGCGGTTGAGCACGGCGTGACCCTCGATAAGCCCCTGGACGCCTTCTCCCAGGCGGAGATGAAAGCCTTCATCGAGGACAACAACATCCCCTGCCCCTCCTGCGGCAAGCACAACTTTACGGACATCCGGCAGTTCAACCTGATGTTCAAGACCTTCCAGGGCGTCACCGAGGACGCCAAGAACACCGTATACCTGCGCCCCGAGACGGCCCAGGGCATCTTCGTGAACTTTGCCAACGTCCAGCGGACCACCCGCAAAAAGCTCCCCTTCGGCATCGGCCAGATCGGCAAGTCCTTCCGCAACGAGATCACCCCGGGCAACTTCATCTTCCGGGTCCGGGAGTTCGAGCAAATGGAGCTGGAGTTCTTCTGCGAGCCGGGCACCGATCTTGAGTGGTTCGACTACTGGCGTTCCTACTGCCACAACTTCCTCCTGTCCCTGGGCATGAAGGACGAGAATCTGCGGCTCCGTGACCATGATCCCGAGGAGCTGTGCTTCTATTCCAAGGCCACCACGGACTTCGAATTCCGCTTCCCCTTCGGCTGGGGCGAGCTTTGGGGCGTGGCTGATCGGACCGATTACGACCTGACCCAGCATCAAAACGCCTCCGGCAAGGATCTGAGTTACTTCGACACTGAGAAGAACGCCCGGTATATCCCCTACGTCATCGAGCCCTCTTTGGGCGTGGAGCGCACCTTCCTGGCGGTGATGTGCAACGCCTACGAGGAGCAGGAGCTCGATAAGGGCGACGTGCGGGTGGTGCTGCACCTGCATCCGGCCTTGGCCCCCTTCAAGGCGGCGGTGCTGCCGCTGAGCAAGAAGCTGGGCGAGCAGGCCTCCGCCATCCACGCGGAGCTATCGAAGTGGTTCCCCGTGGACTACGACGAGACCGGCTCCATCGGCAAGCGCTATCGCCGGGAGGACGAGATCGGCACCCCCATGTGCATCACCTACGACTTCGATTCCGAAGCGGACCACTGCGTCACCGTCCGGGATCGGGACACCATGGAGCAGGTCCGCCTGCCCATCGACCAGCTCAAGAGCTACATCGAGAGCAAGCTGGCCTTTTAAGAGAAGCACCCTCGCCGTGCCCGCCCACAGAGGGCGGGCACCTGTTTGAAAGGAGTTTTATGGCGTTTTTGGAACTGGTATGGGACGTGTTCTATGAGGATTGCCTGATCCTCTTTCCCATCCTGTTTTTGACCTTCTTCTTTATCGAATACCTGGAGCACCGGGCCGGGGAGAGGTTCTTGCGCCGTGTCGAAAAAGCGGAAAAGACCGGGCCCCTGTGGGGTGCCCTCATCGGATGCGTGCCTCAGTGCGGGTTCAGCGTGTCCTGCGCCCACCTGTTCAACGGGGGCATCGTCACCGCGGGCACCCTCATCGCCGTGTTCCTCTCCACCTCCGACGAAGCCCTGCCCGTGCTCCTCTCCCATCGGAGCGCCCTGCCCGTCATCTGGAAGCTACTCCTCGTGAAGGTGCTCCTGGCAGTGATCGCGGGCTACGCCGTAGACCTTATCTGGAAGCGGGAGCAGCAGCGCGAGAGCTTCGCGAAAAAGAACATCGAGCACGAGTGCCACATTAAGGAGAGCTCCATCGGCGAGCTTGTCTGGGAAGCCTTCAAGCGCACCTTGGAGGTGTGGGCAGCCCTGTTCGTCGTGTCCATCGTGCTGACCTTCGTCATGGAACGGGTGCCCAAGGAGAGCATCCAGCGGTTCCTGCTCAGCGGCTTTTTCCAGCCCTTCCTGGCCGCCCTGTTCGGCTTCATCCCCAACTGCGCTGTGTCCGTGGTGCTGGTGGAGCTGTACCTCTCGGACCTCATCAGCTTCGGCGCGGTGGTGGCCGGCCTCTCCTCGGCGGCGGGCCTGGGCATCCTGGCCCTGCTGCGGGGCAAGCGGGGCGTGAAGACTTACGCCGCCATCCTGGCGGTTTGCTACCTGGCCGCCTCCCTGGCCGGGACCTTGATCCAGCTTTTGGAGTGATATGGAGATCACGGGCATCGTCGACAGGATCATATTCCGGAACGCCGAGAACGGGTACACCGTCCTCTCGCTCCGCACGGATTCGGAGGAGGGCTTCGCCACCCTCTGCGGTACGTTGCCCCTCGCCTCACCCGGAGAACAGCTCCGGGCGGAGGGGACCATCAAATACCATCCGAAATATGGCCAGCAGTTCCTGGTGAATTACGCCGAAACCCTGGCTCCCTCCACCCAGCTTGCTATCGAAAACTACCTGGCGGGCGGCACAGTCAAAGGCGTGGGCCCCGCCATGGCCCGGCTCATCGTGGACCGCTTCGGCATGGACACCCTGCAGATCATGGAGAAGCAGCCGGAACGGCTGTTGGAGGTGCCCGGCATCGGCCGCAAGAAGCTGGAGATGATCGTGGGCTCCTTCCGCGAGAACCGGTCCATGCGGGACATCCTGATGGCCCTGGCACCCTACGGGATCACCGTGAACCAGGCCTACCGCATGTATAAGACCTACGGGGATCTGGCCCTCGCTAAGGTCCAGGAGAATCCCTATCAGCTCATCGACGATATAGACGGCATCGGCTTCATGACCGCCGACGCCATCGCCCAGCGGGTGGCCGGCTTCGAGACCAACTCCGCCGCCCGCTTATTCGCTGGAATAAAATACGCTTTGCAAGATGCCAAGAACGAATACGGACACACCTATCTGCCCGCGGAGAAGCTGGTCCTGAAGGCCTGCGGGCTCCTGGGCGTGGATTCTGAACTGCTGACGGACGCCGTGGACGCCATGATCGCCGAGGGCTCCCTGGTGGAGCAGTTCGTGGGCGAGCAGCGGGGCGTGTTTCTCCCCTATATCGCCCGCATGGAGTCCAGCATCGCCCAGAAGCTGATGGAGCTTTCTGAACCCCCGGTGGCCAACCCCTTCTGGGACGTGAGCCAATACGAGCGGGAGCTGGGCCTCACCCTGTCCGAAAGCCAACGCGAAGCGGTAACCCGGGCTCTGGACGCCGGCGTCATGATCATCACCGGTGGGCCCGGCACCGGCAAGACCACCATCATCCGCTGCATCACCCACGCCTTCGCCGGCATGGGCATGACCTTTGCTCTGGCCGCCCCCACGGGCCGGGCCGCCAAGCGCATGACCGAGGCCACGGGCGCCGACGCCAAGACCATCCACCGGCTCCTCGAATACAACCCCCAGGGGGGCTTCGTCCGCAACAAGGAGAATCCTCTCATCTACGATCTGGTCATCGTGGACGAGATGAGCATGGTGGACGTGCCGCTGATGCACGCCCTCCTAAACGCCCTTCCCCGGGGCACCCGGCTGCTGCTGGTGGGGGACGCGGATCAGCTGCCCCCCGTGGGCTGCGGCGACGTGCTGCGGGACTGTCTGGACAGCGGGCAGCTGCCCGTCATCCGGCTTACGGAGATATTCCGCCAGGCGGCCCAAAGCCGCATCATCACCAACGCCCATAGGATCAACCAGGGGCAGATGCCCATTTTAAGCAGCGAGGAATCCGATTTTATCTATGAGGAGATATTGCCCCCGGAGCATATTTTGGAGCGAGTTAAGCAGCTTTGCCAGCGGGAGTGTGCCCGACTCAATACCTCGGAACCGCTGATGGACGTGCAGGTGCTGGCCCCCATGAAGAAGGGCATGCTGGGGGTAGAGAACCTGAACCGTGTGCTCCAGGCCGCCCTGAACCCCGCCGCCGGGGACAAGCCAGAGCACACCTTCGGCGAGACCCTGTTCCGCCAGGGAGACAAGATCATGCAGATCAAGAACGACTACAAGATCGCCTGGTACCGGCAGGATGAAAGCGGCCTCATGCAGGAGGGCACTGGAGTCTTCAATGGGGATCTGGGGACCCTCTACCGACTGGACACCGTCAACCGATCCATGCACGTGCTCTTCGACGACGGGCGGCTGGCGGAGTACAGCTTCACCCAGAGCGACGAGCTGGACCTTGCGTACTGCATCAGCATCCACAAGAGCCAGGGCAGCGAATTCCCCACGGTGCTGCTGCCCCTCGCCGGCGGTCCCGGCATGCTGCTGAACCGAAATCTGCTCTACACCGCCGTCACCCGGGCCAAGGGCCTGGTCTATTGTCTCGGGCACCGGGACACTGTGGCGCGGATGGTGCGAACCGTCCAGTCCCGCCGCCGGTACACCTCCCTGTCCGTTCGCCTTCAGGAGCTGTAGATATGGATAGGACCCGTGAGCTCCTTCTCTCCCTGGCGGCGCCGCCGCCCCACCGGTGCTGCCTGTGCGACCGGGAATCCTTGGTGGGCGAGGACGGCCTCTGCGACGAGTGTCGCCGGACACTGAAGATGGCCATCTCCCCCGCCCCGCCGGAGGGCCTGGACGGGCTCACCGCGGGCCTTCGTTACTGCGACGAGCTGGGCAGCGTCTTCTTCCGCTTCAAGGTCATGGAGCGCCGGGATTACACGCCCTTCCTGGCCCAGTTCATCTCTATCCCCGAGGAATGGCGCGCGGAATTACTGGTGCCCGTGCCCCTCCATTGGCTGCGGCTTTACCGGCGCACCTACAATCAAAGCTTCCTGTTGTCTGAATACGTGTCCTCCCGGTACGGCATCCCCATCTGCCAGGAGCTGCTGGTCCGCACCCGCCCCACCCGTCAACAGAAGTTCGCCAAGAACCGTCGCAAGGGGCTCAAGGGGGCGTTCCGGGCCGCGCCGGAATGTCAGGGCCGGTCCATCGTCCTCATCGACGACGTGGTCACCTCCGGCACCACCCTCTCCGAATGCGCCAGGGCACTAAAAAAGGCCGGCGCAAAGCATGTTTACGCGGCCTGTGTTGCCTGTTCCGACAGGTAATATCACATTTCTTCCTTTTCGTGCAAATATTTCTCCCTGGTCGCCTGGCCGCCGCGGATATGCCGCTCGGCCTTGTTGGTGTCCAGTACCCGGCGGACCTGAGCGTACAGGCTGGGGTCGGCCTGCTTCAGCCGCCCTGTGACCAGCTTGTGGACCGTGGACTTGGAGGTGCCGAAGAAGTGGGCGGTCTCCCGGACCGTGGCCCCGTTCTGCACCATATACCGACCGTACAAACAGGCTTTTTCCTTTCGATCTTGCTTCATGCGCTCCCTCGCTCCCTGACCTTTGCTCCACTATATGCGGTCGGGAAAGAGGGTATGCGCTTTTAGAATTGATCGATATTCACCTTCTGCACGTTATCGGCTGAAACGGCGTCCAGATACCGGCGGGCGATGTCCAGAAAGCCGGTGTCCTCGTCGCTGACGAAGTAGGACACCTGATTGGGCGCGCCGCTTTCCGGCAGGTCGAAATCCTGCCTGAGCCCGAAGGAGAGGGCCTTCCCCACGTTGACGAAGGTAACGTCGGGCATGTGGCGCTCCAGGGTGTTAGCGAGGAAGGGATAATGGGTGCAGCCCATGATGACGGTGTCCACCCCCGTCCCCTGGAAAGCGGAGAGATACCGTTCCACGGTCATCTCCGTGATGGGATCGTCCGGTGCGAAGCCGTTCTCGATCAGGGGCACGAACAGGGGGCACTCCACCCCCCATGTCTTCGCTTCGGGGCACAGCTCCCGTATTCGGCGCTCGTAGGCGTGGGAGTTGACGGTGGCCCGGGTGCCGATAACGCCGATGCGCTTCGTCCTGGACGCCTGCAGCGCCGCCTGGCAGCCCGCGTCGATCACGCCCACGATGGGCAGGGAAAAGCTTTTTTGAAGTGCGGGCAGGCAGTTGGTGCTCACCGTGCCGCAGGCAATCAGGATGGCCTGTACGCCTTGGGACAGGAGAAAGCGCACGTCCTGCTCCGCATAGCGGGTGATGGTCTCCACCGTGCGGGAACCGTAGGGGACCCGGGCCGTGTCGCCGAAGTAGACCACGTCCAGGCCGGAGTTGTATTTACAGACCTCGTTGAGGACGGTGAGCCCGCCCAAGCCGCTGTCGAATACGCCCAATCGTTTCAGGGTGCCCATGAGAAAATCCCCTTGCTTCGTATTATTCCCAGTCTATGAGGCCCGCGCTCTCGAGATACGCTTCGCTGTACTCCATATAGTCCTCCACGAACCGCATGGCGTACATCTTCTGCTCCGGGAAGGCTTCCTGGAGTTTCTTCATCATATACTCGAAGGCCTGATCGTCGTCGTAGACCGCCCCGTCGTTGACGCCGGCCTCCGCCATAAACGCTTCGTCCAGGTCCATGACCTTGTCCAGCATCTTTTCGAACACATCCTTGGGCAGGATGTTGAAGTCCCCCTGCTCCGCGAACTTGTCCGCGATGTACGAACGCGCGTCGGTTCTGCTGTACTCTTCCATATTTTGCCTCCTGATATCTGTTTGTGGCATAGTATATCATTTTCTTGGCCTGCCGTCCATAAACCGGATATGAATTTTTCATGACTCCGCAAGAGTTCACCGCAGTTTTACTTGCCATCCGGGCCTTTTTTTGATACACTATCCTACATGAAAATCATATTCTCCATCTTCATATGCCTGGCCATGCTCTTCGGTTGCACCCCTGCGCCCGTGAAGGGCATGGATATCTACACCTTTTCCGTAGGCAAGGCTGACTGTTCCCTCATGTCCTTCGATGGGTACAACGTGCTCATTGACACAGGCGAGGAGGACGACGGGGATGAGATCCTTGAAGCGCTGCATCGACTCGAGATCGAGAAGCTGGATCTGGTGATCCTGACCCACTTCGACAAGGACCATATCGGAGGCTTCCCCGAGATCAGCGACGGCATCCCCATCGACAAAGTCATCCTTCCGGATTACGTACGGGACAGCGACCTCTATTCAGCCATGACGGCGGCCCTCGAAACCCATGCCATCCCCGCGGAGCGGCTGGCGCTGGATACATCCTTCTCCCTAGGCCGGGCCGTTTTCGATGTCTGGCCCTCCACCAAGACCTACAACCCGGAGAAAGGGAACGACAACCAGATGTCCCTGGTGACCCGCGTCGCCTTCGGCCAGGTCCGCCTCCTGTTCCTGGCGGACGCGGAGGGCGGCTGGCTCAAGGAGCTGTGCTATTCCACCTATGAACTGGGCTGCGATATCATCAAGATCCCATGTCACGGTAAATGGCAGAAGAACCTCCCCGTTCTCCTTACACTGTCCCTGCCTCAATACGCCATCATCACCGATTCCGATAAGAACCCCGCCGCTGTGGATACCCTGGACACCCTCAGCGCCATGGAAATCACAGCCCTGCGCACCGCGGACGGCGACGTACATCTGTTCACCGACGGGCAAACCGTGACGATCCCGAAGGACTGATACGTATATAAAATGGAAAAGGTGACGGTTTTGCGGCCGTCACCTTTTTATGCTATTTCTTTCCTCTTCGTACGATCATGATAGGAGGTTGTTCCTCCTCATCTATCGGCTCCTCTTCCGGCGGCGCTTCCTCGTAGGGCTCCTCCTCGGGTGCCGTCAGGATTTCCTCCTCTTCCTCGTCGTCTTCAAAATATTTGATGCGAGCCTTGTTCTTGCCCCGCCGCACGATCATGAGCGTCAGGACGACACAAATTAGGAGCGCTACCACGATGAACAGGCCGAATACGATATAGGCCAAAACATCGCTGTCCCCATTGTTCGGCTCAGGTAAGGGGCTCGAGCCGGGAGAAAGCGTCACCTCCGTCACCGGGAACCTGGGCTCATCCGTAGCCACGGCTGCGGGAGGCTGGCTGTTGACCGGCGCGCTGGTGAAGGGTGGTATGGTGGTGGGAACGCTTTGACCGGTGATCCGCCCCAGATTGATGGTGCCGCCCGTATAGCTCTTCTGTGCGCCGGAACTGGCCGTCACAAAGGAATATGAAACCTTCTTCAGCACAAGCATGGTGCTCACGGCGGACAGGATCTTGAAGCGAACGTGCATCAGCACGCCGCTGCCGGAGCAACCGTCGGAGGAGGCGGCCGTATAGGCCACCGAACCGGTCTTGGTCGTCACGTTGCAGATATACTGGACGCCGAGGATGTTCATGCGATCCTGGGAAAGCTCCTGGATGCCCACAAACTCCAAAGCGGCGCTGTCATACTCCAGCACGAACTGCAGGGAATCCATGGTCTGTCCCAGCTTGGGCGGCTCGATGGCGATGTTGATCGCCACAGTCACCGTGTCGCCCACGCTCCCCCGGACGTCCTCCGAGGTGATGGCCACGGGGGTCCCGGTCGCCATGGATACGGATATAGGCAGCAAAAGCAATGCTGCTAAAAGAAGAGAAATGATCCTTCGTTTCATCCAAAGCTCCTTCATGTAGTATGCGCTCACCACGGGGACCTATGCCCGCGGGCCATGCCATCGTATCGAAAGTATTGTACTATCCCTTGCCTCATAAGTCAAATTCGGATTGACAACGTCATGTAAATTTCATATAATTTTCTAAATTTGACAGTGAGAAAGGGATCATTCCATGTACATTTACAATACCATGACCCGCAAGAAGGAGCTGTTCGTGCCGTTGAAGGAGGGCCAGGTCTCCATGTACGCCTGCGGCCCCACGGTGTACAACTTCTTCCATATCGGCAACGCCCGCCCCTTCATCGTGTTCGACACCCTGCGCCGGTATCTCGAATACCGCGGCTACAAGGTCACCTTCGTTCAGAACTTCACCGACATCGACGACAAGATGATCCGCCGTGCCAACGAGGAGGGCATCACCGTCAAGGAGCTGGGCGACCGGTTCATCAAGGAGTATTACACCGACGCCGACGCTTTGGGCGTGAAGCGGGCCACCGTGAACCCCCGGGCCACGGAGCATATCCAGGACATCATCGACCTGGTCGAGACCCTGGTGGAGAAGGGCCACGCCTACCCCGCCCCCAACGGGGACGTATACTTCTCCGTCCGCAGCTGGCCCGGCTACGGGAAGCTGTCCGGCCAGAACATCGACGATCTTGAAAACGGGGCCCGGGTGGACCCCACCGAGGAGAAGCGGGACCCCCTGGACTTCGCCCTCTGGAAGGGACAGAAGCCCGGCGAGCCCGCCTGGCCCTCCCCCTGGGGCATGGGCCGTCCCGGCTGGCACATCGAGTGCTCCGCCATGAGCATGGCCATCCTGGGCCAGAGCTTCGACATCCACGGCGGCGGCCAGGACCTGATCTTCCCCCACCACGAGAACGAGATCGCCCAGTCCGAGGCCGCTACGGGCAAGCCCTTCGCCCACTACTGGATGCACAACGGCTTCATCAACGTGGACAATCAGAAGATGAGCAAGTCCCTGGGCAACTTCTTCACCGTCCGAGACATCGCCAAGGAATACGATCTCGACGTGGTGCGGCTGTTCATGCTCAGCGTCCAGTATCGGAACCCCATCAACTTCTCCCGTGATTTGATCCAGCAGGCCGCCGTGGCCCTGCAGCGGCTCCGCACGGCCCTCGATCGGCTGAAGGAGGCCCCCGTAGCCCAGGAGGCCGCTGAAGACGAGCAATCGTTCCTGGATTCCCTGGATGGTTACCGGACCCGGTTCAACGAGGCTATGGACGACGATCTCAACACCGCCGACGCCCTGGGCGTGCTGTTCGATCTGGCCCGGGCTGCCAACACCTTCGTCAGCGTCCCCCGGACCAGGAAGGCCATCGAGGCCGTCATGGCCCTATATACGGAGCTCATGGACGTGCTGGGGCTCATGCCCCGGGAGAAGGCCGAAGAGTTCCCCGCCGAGGTGCTGGCCCTGCTGGACGAGCGGCAGGCTGCCCGGAAAGCCAAGAACTACGCCCGGGCCGACGAGATCCGGGAGCAGCTCAAAGCCCTTGGTTACGCCATCGAGGATTCCCGCCAGGGCGCCAAGCTGAAGAAGCTGTGAGATAAAAGGAGTACCGCCTATGTTTTTTAGTCTGTTGCTGTTAGTCGTAGCCGGCGTGCTGGCCGTCCCCGTGTTCACCGGCAAGGGAAAGATGATGAACACGGAGAACATCAAGAAGGACAAGCTCCCTAAGTATAAGAAGTGGGTCCGCGTCCTCTACGCCCTCATGATGGTGACGGTGCTGTTCATGGCCTTCTTCAACTTCGTGGAGAAGGTAGCCTATACCCAGACCAACTATTTCGAGTTCACAGAGCCTTACGTGGGCGCGGACGGCGTCACCTACGCCGCCGGGGAACCCCATACCACCGATGAGATGCGGGAGATCCTGCTCCCCACGGAGACCAGTCAGAGCCTGTGCAGCCCCGTGGATACGGAGAGCCTGCCCTACCGGTTCGTGGAGACCACCTACACGCTGGATGAAAAGTACGCCTTCCTGGACTTCGTCCCCTATAAGACCGCCCACATCCTGAACTTCGTCACCTTGGGCGTCTCCATGGCTGTCATCTTCGCCCTGTTCGTGTTCATCAACATGATGACCGACAAGGAGGCCCAGAAGAAGAACTCCCGGGCGGCGAAGCAGAACCCCGTTCGCCCCTCCATGCCCAAGGGCGCTTTCGACTTCTCCGACTACAAGGACGAGGTAGAGGTCAAGGACGACCGCTTCGACGGCGAACCACAGGAGATCCCCTCCAAGAAAAAATGACCATCTTTTCTACAGAGAGGGCAGGCAGCGCTGGTCCTTTTCGCATACAAAAACGGCCACCGATTAACTCGGTGGCCGCATTAGTTTTGTGAGAAATTACAGCTCCGCGAAGTACTTGATGGTGCGGACCATCTGGCTGGTGTAGCTGTTCTCGTTGTCGTACCAGGACACGACCTGGACCTGGTAGGTGTCCTCGTCGATCTTCTGGACCATGGTCTGGTTGGCATCGAACAGGGAGCCGTAGGTCATGCCGATGATGTCGGAGGAAACCAGCTTCTCGGTGGTGTAGCCGAAGGACTCGCTGGTCTGGGCCTTCATGGCGGCGTTGACCGCTTCCTTGGTGATGTCCTTGCCCTTGACGACCGCCACCAGGATGGTGGTGGAGCCGGTGGCTACGGGGACGCGCTGGGCGGAGCCGATCAGCTTCCCATTGAGCTCGGGGATGACCAGGCCGATGGCCTTGGCAGCGCCGGTGCTGTTGGGCACGATGTTGGCGGCGCCGGCACGGGCACGCTGCAGATCGCCCTTCTTATGGGGGCCGTCCAGGATCATCTGGTCGCCGGTGTAGGCGTGGACCGTGGTCATGATGCCGGCCTGGATGGGGAAGTTGTCGTTGAGGGCCTTGGTCATGGGCGCCAGGCAGTTGGTGGTGCAGCTGGCGGCGGAGATGATCTTGTCCTCCTTGGTGAGGATGTTGTTGTTCACATTGAACACCACGGTGGGCAGGTCGTTGCCCGCGGGGGCGGAGATGACGACCTTCTTGGCGCCGGCATCGATGTGGGCCTGGGCCTTGGCCTTGCTGGTGTAGAAGCCGGTGCACTCCAGCACCACGTCCACCTTCAGCTTGCCCCAGGGCAGGTTCTGGGCCTTGGGCTCAGCGGCGTAGATGGTGATCTCCTTGCCGTCCACGGTGATGGAGCCGGGGACCTTCACGGTCTTGCCGTCCTCTTCGAAGACGGGCTCCTTGGAAGTGACGGTGTGCTTGTTCTCGCCGATCACGCCGCAATAGCCCTTCTGAGCGGTATCGTACTTCAGCAGGTGAGCGAGCATGGCGGGGCTGGTGAGATCGTTGATGGCGACGATCTTGTACCCCTTTGCGCCGAACATCTGACGGAATGCAAGACGACCGATGCGGCCGAATCCATTGATTGCAACTCTAATAGCCATAGAAGCCTCCTTGTTTTGATTTCAAGCTATTATACTATAAGACCTTTTGGTTTTCAATAAAAAGATATAATATTTTCAACGAATCACAGATTGATCTTCTCCGCAACGATATAGAGGGGCCTCGCCTTGGACTCCTCGAAGATGCGGCCGATGTAAGCCCCCTGGACGCCCAGGAAAAAGAGCACCGCGCCGAGGAGCAGGCAGACGCCGCACAGGGCCCAGAGCCATGCCGCCGCGCCCACGGTCAGGGCGCAGATGAGCACCGCCAGGAAGCCCAGCAGAGAGAGGCCCATCACCGCCCCGCCCAGGTAGAGGGGCATGGTCAAAGGCTTGGTAGAGAAGCCGGTGATCCCGTCCAAAGCGAGCTTCAGCATCTTCTTCAGGGTGTACTTGGTCTTCCCCGCCGCCCGTTCCTGCCGAACGTATTCGAGAGGCACCGCGTCAAAGCCCATCCAGGCGGACATGCCCCGAAGGAACCGGCCGTGCTCCCGCATCTTCAAAAATACGTCCGCCACGTTCCGACCGATGAGCCGAAAGTCGCCTGTATCGAGGGGGATCGGGTAGGCGCTCATGCTGGTGAGCAGCCGATAGTAGCAGGCGGCTGTGAACTTTTTGAAGAAGGTCTCCCCCTCCCGCTTCTTGCGCTTCCCGTAGACGATGTCCGCCCCCTGCTCCCACAGCTTCACCATGTCGGGGATCAGCTCCGGTGGGTCCTGCAGATCGGCGTCGATGATGATTAGGGCGTCGCCGGTGGCCTCGTCCATGCCCGCTGTGACCGCCAGCTGATGGCCGAAGTTCCGGGAGAAGGACAGCACCTTTACCCGCTGGTCCTCTGCGGCGATCTTCCTCAGCTCCCGCATGGTGCCGTCCCGGCTGCCGTCGTTGACGAAGAGGATCTCGTAGTCGTGCCCCGTCTGTTCGAGGGCCGCCTTCATCCTTGGATAGGCGATGGGCAGCACCTCCTCCTCATAGTAGACCGGAACGATCAGAGAGATCTTTTTTTCTGACATGGCCCGAAGCCTCCTCAAGCACTTTATAGGGAAAGTATACCAGATAGGGAAAGTATACCAGTTCCCCGACCGTAAAGCAAACCTGGACGGGAGTTTTTGCAGTTTTGTTACAGTTGCATTTTTCCGTTGCCGCTGATATAATGAAAAAAACGAAAAAACTATAAAGGAGAATATTCTATGGCAATCGTAACCACCAAAGAAATGTTCAAGAAGGCCTATGACGGCGGCTACGCCATCGGCGCGTTCAACGTGAACAACATGGAGATCATCCAGGGCATCACCGAGGCAGCCATCGAGCAGCACGCCCCCCTGATCCTTCAGGTGAGCAAGGGCGCCCGGGCTTACGCCAAGCACGTGTACCTGATGAAGCTCATCGAGGCCGCCATCCAGGACGCGGAGCAGACTGCCGGTTTCGACCTGCCCATCTGCGTGCACCTCGATCACGGCGACACCTTCGAGCTGTGCAAGAGCTGCATCGACGGCGGTTTCTCCTCCGTCATGATCGACGGATCCAGCAAGCCCTATGAGGAGAACGTGGCCCTGACCCGCAAGGTGGTGGAATACGCTCACGACCACGGCGTGGTGGTGGAAGGCGAGCTCGGCACCCTGGCCGGCATCGAGGATGAGGTCAACGTTTCTGCCGAGGATTCCTCCTACACCCGTCCCGAGGAAGTGGAGGACTTCGTCACCCGCACGGGCGTGGACTCCCTGGCCATCGCCATCGGCACCAGCCACGGCGCCTACAAGTTCACTGCCGCCCAGTGCACCCGGGACGCCGACGGCAAGCTGGTGCCCCCGCCCCTCCGGTTCGACATCCTTCGCGAGGTAGAGAAGCGCCTCCCCGGCTTCCCCATCGTGCTCCACGGCTCCTCCTCCGTGCCCCAGGAGTTCGTCAAGATCATCAACGAGTGCGGCGGCAAGATGCCCGACGCCGTGGGCATCCCCGAGGAGCAGCTCCGGGAAGCGGCCCGGATGGCTGTCTGCAAGATCAACATCGACTCCGATCTGCGCCTTGCCCTGACCGCCTGCATCCGCAAGCACTTTGTGGAGCATCCGGACCACTTCGATCCTCGCCAGTACCTGAAGCCCGGCCGGGAGGCCATCAAGGCCATGGTCACCCACAAGCTCATCAACGTGCTGGGCTGCAACGGCAAAGCGTAAAGCCTGTAAAAGCGGGCTGCGTTTTTATCTTTCATGCAACCGATCCCCCTTCTTTCGGCTCTATAGGGGTGTAAGCGCTTACAGAAAGAGAAAGAAACATGGATCAACAATACTTTGATCGAATCTACGAATCCACATACCTGCCCCTGCTCCGGTACGCCATCGTGCACCTGAGCGACCCCACGGACGCGGAGGACGCCCTACAAAACGTGTACCTCAGCTTCTACCGCCGCATCGAGCGGTACGGCCATCTGGACGTGCTGTTCCCCAAAGCGTTCCTGTTGAAGATGCTGAAGCGGGAGATCATCGAGCAGTACGCCGAGCGGGAGAAGCACGCCGTACGCCCCCTGGAGGACGTGCCCCAGGAGCGGCTCAAGGACGGGGACACCTATCGGATATTCGTGCTGTACTACGGGTACGAGCTGACCATCTCGGAGGTCGCCAGGGAGCTGGGCATGGGAGCGGAAGCCGTCAAGAGCCGCCTGTTTCGGGGGCGGAACGCCATCCGGCAATTTCTGACGGCGGAGGATGCGGATTCGGAGTCTGGGAGGTAAGAGCATGAAAGAAACGAGATTCTACCATAAAGCGCTGCATATGTCGCTGCTGGACGGCAAGGCCGTCAAGGCAGCGCTGGACCAACAGATCGCACGAGAGCCCATAGAGGCCCGGGAAACCGTCGGCTTCCCCTGGCGCCGGGCAGGCATGGTGGCGGCAGCCGTTCTGGTGCTGCTGGCCACCACCATCATGGCCATCCCCTCCACCCGAGCGGAGGTCCTTTCCTGGCTGGGGATCATCTCCCGGCCCCAGGATTATCTGACGGCGGACCCCTCCGAGCGGCCCAGCATCCCGGCCCTGGAGGGCATGATCGCAGAAGCGAAGCCGGAGGATACGGAGGTTAAGGTCCTGCCCATCGACCGCACGGATTCCCAGGCAGTGAACAGCGAAGGCGCGCTCAAGGTGGCAGAGTTGCTCAAAAAAGATGTGCGGATCACGGTGGGCGACACCCTTTTTGACGGGAACACGGCCTATGTCCGATTGGGCGGCACGGCGGCCCTGCCCCTGCTGGAAAACCGGACGGGCGGCAACCGGACGTGGGTCCAAGTGGACCCGCAGCGGATGTATGACTTCTTTGAAGGCGGTCCGGACAAAGAATACCTGTCCGGCGAGAAAGAGATGTATTGGGGGTCCACGGCCGAGATCGTGTTAGAGCTTGCCGACGGGTCAAAACTGGCTGATTTGCTGATGAACGTCTCTGAGACGGAGGCCCTCAAAGCCCACATCGCCGCCCTGGAAGCCAAAAACTTCCATTGGGACGATCTCTCGCCGGAGGAGCGGGCCGAGATCAACAGCATGAATCAGGCCTTCCTGGAGAAAAATGAGATCATTGCCACCGCGCAGATGTATAACGAGCGAGAAAAACTGGAACGAAACGCGGACGAAAACGGAGAAGTGATCGCCAAGGCCTGGTTCAGGGTGTTCGTGGAGGAGGACTATGATCTGCCTGCCACGGAGCTGCTGAACGTGGAGGTGGGCACGGTGCGGTTCAACGTGGCCGGGTACAAGGCCATGGAGCAGCGCACCGTGCAAGCGGAGGGACAAAAGGTCGTTTGGAAGGGCGACACCGTCATCACCTATATGGAGCTGGTTGATCCGGAGGATCATGACAAAGAGGCCACAGATTGGAACACCGCCGTACAGATGTACACCAGCTACCCCGTCTCTCTGGACGGCATGACGCTGGAAGCCCTGCCCCATGCCCACGCCGATGATTTGAGCATCTATGATCTGGATGTACAGATCACCCTGCCGGACAGCATCCAAGGGGAAGCCCGGGCCGCCTGGACAGGCTTTGCTTCCATATTCCCCATCGACTTCAAGATCCTGATCGACGGACAGGAGGGCAGTTGGTATCCCGGCGGCTTCGGCATGACAGAGAACGGCGACGGCACGTTTACCTATCACATCGTGGAGGTCCGGGGTCTGGATCTGGAGACTATCGATCAAATCAGGACCGTCACCCTTGTCCCTGTACTGCGGTATGTGAAGGGCTTTGAGGATAGGGACCAACGCTTTACGGAGCTGCCCCTCAACACCCGCACGGCGCAGCCGCCAACAGGGGACGGCTATATGGGCGCCCGGTTCGCGACCACCGAGTACCCTGAGTACGCCCTCACCTTCACCCTGGGATAAATCGACAGACAGCAAAAGAGCCGGGGCTCCTTCCCCGGCTCTTCCTGTGTTTTGGGCTCAGCAGGCGCTCTTCTGCTCGTGCTCCAGCTCGCTCTCGTCCAGGACGAACTTCTTGCGCAACACGTACTCCTCCTTCTTTCCGGCGTTGAAGTTCTGCACGGGGCGAAGGTAACCCACCACCCGGCTCCAAACCTCCGTGGCCTTGCCGCACTCCGGGCAGGTGAAGTGCTCGCCGGAGATGTAGCCGTGCTCCTCGCAGATGGAGAAGGTGGGCGTGATGGAGATGTAGGGCATCTTGTACTTGGTGAAGATGGTGCGTATGAGGTCCTTCACCGTCTCCACGTCGTTGATCCGCTCCCCGAGGTACAGGTGCTGGACCGTGCCGCCGGTGTACAGGGACTGGAGCTCGTCCTGCAGATCCATGCACTCGAAGATGTCGTCCGTGTAGGTCACAGGCAGCTGGGTGCTGTTGGTGTACTGAGGCTCGTCGTGGCCGCTCTGGATGATGTTGGGGTACTTCTCCTTGTCCAGCCGGGCCAGGCGATAGCTGGTGCCCTCGGCGGGGGTGGCCTCCAGGTTGTAGCTGTGGCCCGTCTCCTCCTGGAACTCCACCATGAGATCCCGCAGGAAGTGCATGACCTCCAGGGCGAAGGCCAGGCCCTCCTGGCTGCCGATGTCCTTCCCGAGGAAGTTGAGGCAGGCTTCGTTCATGCCCACGAGGCCGATGGTGTTGAAGTGGTTGTACCAATATTCCCCGGTCCGGGCCTTCACGTTCCGCAGGTAATGGGCGGAATAGGGGTACAGCCCCCGGTCCGTCTGGTGCTCGATGATCTTGCGCTTGATCTCTAAACTGACCTTGCCGAGCTCCGCCACATGCCGCAGCCGAGCGAAGAAGTCTGCTTTGTCGGTGGCGAGATATCCGATCCTAGGCAGGTTGATGGTGTACACGCCGATGCTGCCCGTCATAGGGTTGCTGCCGAAGAGGCCGCCGCCCCGCTTGCGAAGCTCCCGCTTGTCGAGGCGCAGCCGGCAGCACATGCTCACCGCGTCCTCCGGGGACAGGTCGGAGTTCACGTAGTTGGCGAAGTAGGGGATGCCGTACTTGCAGGTGATCTCCATGAAGCTGTTGACCACCGGGCTGTCCCAATCGAAATCCTTTGTGATGTTGATGGTGGGGATGGGGAACGTGAACACCCGGCCCTTGGAATCCCCCTCCAGCATGACGGCGCAGAAGGCCTGGTTGAAGAGATCCATTTCCTTCTGGAAGTCGCCGTAGGTCCTGTCCTTATACTCGCCCCCGATGATGACGGGCTCCTCCCGAAGGGTGCTGGGCACCTTGATGTCGAAGGTCAGGTTGGAGAAGGGGCACTGGAAGCCCACCCGGGTGGGCACGTTGATGTTGAAGACGAACTCCTGCAAACACTGCTTCACCTGCTCGAAGGTCATGTGATCGTAGTAGATGAATGGGGCGCAGTAGGTGTCGAAGGAGGACCAGGCCTGGGCGCCGGCGGTCTCGCCCTGGGTGGTGAAGGTGGAGTTGACCACCTGACCCAGGAACGAGCGAAGGTGCCTGGCGGGGCTCGATTCTACCTTCCCCTCCACGCCGCCGAAGCCGTCCATCAAAAGCTGCCGCAGGTCCCAGCCCGCGCAGTAGGGGCCGAAGAAGCCGAGATCGTGGATATGGGCGTCGCCGCTTTCGTGGGCCTGGCGCACGTCCTCGGGGTAGACCTTGTAGAGCCAGTATTTCTTGGTGAAGGACTCCCGGACGTAGTTGTTGAGGCCGTTGACGCTGCGCTGCATGTTGGCGTTTTCCTTGGTGCCCACGCTGCGCTGCATGTTGGCGTTTTCCTTGGTGCCCCAGTCCTTGTCGTCCAGATAGTCGGCGAACATGTCGATGGTGGCGCCAATCATGGCGTTGATCTCCCGGGTGGCCCGTCGCTTCTCCCGATAGAGGATGTAGGCCTTGGCGGTCTTGGCGTGGCCGTTCTCGATGAGGACCTTCTCCACCGCGTCCTGGATATCCTCCACCTCGGGGATGGCGTCCGTGTACCGTTCGGAGATGATCTCCACCACCTGGTCCGCCAAATCCTCCGCGATGGCCTCGTTGGTGCCACCCACGGCCTTGGCCGCCTTCCAAATGGCGTTCTTGATCTTCTCCTGATCGAAGGATTCGATGCGTCCGTCACGCTTTTTGATCTGTCGAATCATACGCCCCTCCTGCTGTATCCTTGCAGCTGAAGTATACCCACTGCCATATTTTGTGTCAACCGCCCGAAATGAATACAATATCTTGCTCATGTTTTGGGTATGCGATGAATAAACCCTGTGGAAAAACCAAAAAGCGGCCCCCAAAAGGCGAGCCGCCGCGGTTTTGGATATGCACCTATGCGAGAAACTATTCAGCCAAAATGCATAGGTCCTGAATGGGCGTGAGTATCTATAAATAATGTTTAAGGAGCGTTCAAAAATGATTCATGACTCATTCAATTTTCCGTCATGGCTCATTCAACATGTTGTGTACGGCCTGTGAACGGGTCACAAGGGGCTGTTGCCTCAGCCCAAAAGGCGGTGGATCTCCCGCCGCCCTTCCCGGTACAGCCGACCCTCGTCCACGGTCAGTATCTGCCCCGCCTGGACCGTCAGTTTTCCGTTCACGAACACCAGGTCGCAGGGCCTGTGGTAGCCCACGTTCCCGAAGAGGTCCAGGGGGTCCAGCTCCGCGCAGAGAAGATCCGGCTGCTCCTTCTGGATCAGGAAGCAGTCCGCTGACTTCCCCTCCTCGATAGTGCCGATATCGCTTCGGCCCAGGAGGGCGGCGCTGCCCGCCGTGGCCATCTTCAACAGCTCATACCCCGTAGGCGCTTTCTCGCCCCAGGTGAGGCGGTGCAGCAGGAAGGCGGACCGGATCTCGTCCATCATGTTGCTGCTGTCGTTGCTGGCGGAGCCGTCTACAGCGAGACCCACCTTCACGCCCCGGCGGAGCATGTCCGGCACCCGGCAGACGCCGCTGTGGAGCTTCATGTTGGAATTGGGGCAATGGGCCACCCCTGTGCCTGTGGCGGCCAGCAGGTCCAGCTCCTCGTCGTTCATATGGATGCCGTGAGCGTACCACACGTCCGGCCCCACCCAGCCCAGAGATTCCATGTAGGCCACGGGCCGCATGCCGAACCGGGCGAGAGTATAGTCCTCCTCGTCCCGGGTCTCCCCCACGTGGGTGTGGAGCCGGACCCCGTAGGCCCGGGCCAGCCGGGCGCTCTCCCGCATCAAATCGCCGCTGACGGAGAAGGGCGAGCAGGGGGCCAGGACGATGTCGTGCATATGGTCCGTATCCGGGTGATGCCAGGTTTCGATGAGCCGCTGGCTGTCCGCCATGATCTCATCGATGGTTTGTACCACGCTGTCCGGCGGCAAGCCACCGTCCTTCTTGGACAGGTCCATGCTGCCCCGGGAGGCCACGAAGCGGATGCCCAGCTCATCCGCCGCCGCCATCTGCCGAACGATCAGGTCCCCCGCCCCCTGGGGGAATACGTAGTGATGGTCGAAGCAGGTGGTGCAGCCGTAGCGCATGAGCTCCCCCATGGCGGACAGGGAGGAAAGAAAGACCGTGTCCCCGTTGAGATTCTTCCATATCTCGTAGAGGGTCTTGAGCCAGTCGAAGAGCTCCATGCCCTGGACCTGCCGCAGGCTCCGGGTGAAATATTGGTATAGATGATGATGGGTGTTTACGAAGCCGGGATAGAGGAGCATCCCCGTACAGTCGAAGGCCTGATCCGCCACCTGGTCCAGGGGGCCGATGTGCTCGATCACCCCGTCCCTGAACCAAACATCCGTATTCCTGTACACCCGATCCGCCCCGTCGCAGGAAATGATGGTGTCCACAGCTTTCAGCAGCGTGCGCATAGTCCCACCTCCCTTTACGGTCAGTATACCATGATCCCCCCTGTGGATTTCAGGCTTGTTTTATGGGCCGGTCCTTGGTATAATGAAATAGTTTTGGAGGAGAGAAAATGATCGAATTCAAAGGCGTACGATTCCGATACGACAACGAGGGACCCGAGGCGCTCCAGGGCATCGACCTCATGATCCCCGACGGCATCTTCCTGGTGGTGGCCGGACACAACGGCAGCGGCAAGAGCACTTTGTCAAAGCACATCAACGGGCTCCTGCTCCCCACGGAGGGGCAGGTGCTGGTGAACGGCCTGGACACCCGGGACGAAAACAACCTCCTTTCCATCCGCCAGCAGGTGGGCATGGTGTTCCAGAACCCGGACAACCAGCTGGTGACCACCATCGTGGAGGAGGACGTGGCCTTCGGGCCCGAGAATTTGGGCGTCCCCTCCCCCGAGATACGGGTGCGGGTGGACAAAGCCCTCCAAAAGGTGGGCATGACCGCCTACGCCGAGAGCGCCGCCCACCGTCTGTCCGGCGGCCAGAAGCAGCGTATCGCCATCGCCGGGATGTTGGCCATGGAGCCGAAGATCTTGGTGCTGGACGAGGCCACCGCCATGCTGGACCCCAAGGGCCGGGAGGAGCTTTTACAAACGGTCTACGAGCTGAACCGGAAGAACGGCATGACCGTGATCATGATCACCCAGTACATGGAGGAGGCGGTCATGGCGGATAGGGTGGTGGTCATGAACGGGGGCCAGATCGTCATGGACGACGTGCCCCAGGCCATCTTCTCCCAGGGGGACGAGCTCCGCGCTCTGGGGCTCGACGTGCCGGAGATCGTGCGCATCCGGGAGGACCTACAAAAGGCGGGCGTCTCCCTTCCTCTCACCGTGTTGACCGACAGCCAGCTTGCGGAGGCCCTATGCCCATTGTTTTAGAGCATCTTTCCCATACCTATTTCGACGGCGCAACGTCCAACGCTGCGGTGAAGGACGTGTCCTTGGAGATCCGGGAGGGCGAGTTCTTGTCCGTCATCGGTCACACCGGCTGCGGCAAGACCACGTTGGTCCAGCATCTCAACGGCCTGCTGCTCCCCAGCGCCGGCCGGGTGCTGGTGGACGGCCTCGACACGGCGGACAAGAAGCAGCGGCCCTCCATTCGCGCCCTGGTGGGCATGGTGTTCCAGTACCCGGAGTACCAGCTCTTTGCGGACACAGTCCGGGAGGACGTGGGCTTCGGCCCCAAGAACATGAAGCTATCCGAAGAGGAGATCGCCCTGCGGGTCAGCGAGGCCATGTCCATGGTGAGTCTCTCCATGGAGGAGTTCGCCGAAAAATCCCCCTTCGAGCTGTCCGGCGGCGAGAAGCGCAGGGCGGCCCTGGCGGGGATCCTCGCTATGCGGCCCAAGTACCTGGTGCTGGACGAGCCCATGGCGGGCCTCGATCCCCAGGGGCGGCAGAACATCCTCTCCATGCTGGAAAAGCTTCGGCAGGACACGGGCTGCAGCATCATCATGGTCTCCCACTCCATGGAGGACGTGGCCCGGCATGCGGACCGCATATTGGTCATGGACCATGGGGAGGTCAAGTATCTCGATACCCCCAAGGCGGTCTTCTCCCACAGCGACGAGCTCTCTCAAATGGGCCTCTCCCTCCCCGCCCCCTGCCGGGTGGCGGCTCTGCTGCGGCAGAAGGGCGTGGACGCCCCGGCGGACATCTGCACCCGGGAGGACCTGGAAGCGTTTTTGACGAGGAGGCTGAAGGCATGACAGACATTACCTTAGGCCAATTCATCCCCGGCAACTCCTGCATCCACCGGCTGGACCCCCGGACGAAGATCGTGCTGATGCTGGTCTACATCGTCATGGTGTTCCTGGTGAAGTCCCTGCCCCTGTTCTTGGTGCCCCTCATCTACGTGTTTCTGTGCCTGGGGCTGGGGCATATCTCCTTCAGCTACTTCGGCAAGGCCATCAAGCCCATCCGGTTCCTGCTGGTGTTCATGTTCCTGCTGAACCTGTTCATCACCCCGGGGGACAATGTGCTCTTCAGCTGGAAGTTCATCCATATCACTAAGGAAGGCCTGCTGCAGGCAGTCTATATCTCCCTGCGGCTCATTCTGCTGGTGACCGGGGCCTCCATCATGACGTTGACCACCTCCCCCATCGCCCTGACGGACGGCCTCGAACGGATGCTCTCGCCCCTCAAGGTCTTCAAGTTCCCCGCCCACGAGCTGGCCATGATGATGACCATCGCCCTTCGGTTCATCCCCACCCTCATGGAGGAGGCGGACAAGATCCGCAAGGCCCAGATGGCCCGGGGCGCGGACTTCGAGTCCGGCAACATCATCGCCCGGGCAAAGGCCATGATCCCCATCCTGATCCCCCTGTTCGTGTCCGCGTTCCGGCGGGCGGACGAGCTCGCCATGGCCATGGAGTCCCGCTGCTACCACGGCGGCGAGGGCCGGACCAAGCTCCACCAGCTGAAGCTGGGTCGGAACGATCTCGTGGCGGCGCTGGTGACGGCGGCCTTCCTGGCCCTGATCCTGATCGTGCAGGGGCTGTTCCCGGGGCTCGTGTAAGATGCGGCGCATCCGGACCATAATTTCATACGACGGCACGGACTATGTGGGCTGGCAGACCCAGCCCAACGGTATAGCTGTGCAAGAGGTGATCGAAAAAGCCATCCTGGAGGTGACCGGCGAACAGACCACCCTCCAGGGCAGCGGCCGCACGGACTCCGGCGTCCACGCCCGGGCCCAGGTGGCCCACTTTGACACGGAGACCCGCATGGCGGCGGACAAGTTCGCCATCGCCCTAAACACCCACCTGCCCGCCGATATCCGGGTCCTCTATTCTGAGGAGGTCTCCCCCGATTTCCACGCCCGCTTCTCCGCCAAGGAGAAGCAGTATCGCTACTTCGTCCAGACCGGTCCCCACGCCGACGTGTTCGCCCGCAAATACGCCCTCCACGCCTATATGCCTCTCGATCTGGACCTGATGAACGAGGCCGCCGCCCTGGCGGTGGGCACCCACGACTTCTCGGCCTTCATGTCCACGGGCCGGGAGGTGGAAACCGCCGTCCGCACCGTGAGCCTGTCAAAATGGGAGAAACAGGGCAAGTTTTTGGTTTACACCGTCCAGGGGAACGGGTTCCTCTACAACATGGTCCGCATCCTGGTGGGTACCATGGTGGGCATGGGCAGCGGCCGCATCCCGAAGGACAGCATGGAGAAGGCCCTCGCCTCCCTGTCCCGGAAGGACGCCGGTCCCACGGCCCCGCCCCACGGCCTGGTGCTGTGGCGGGTGAAGTACCCCGACTTCGACACGGAGGAGGTGCTCTCCCGTGAACCATGACGAACGCTGGATACTGGAAGCCCTGAAGGAGGCCCGTGCCGCCTTGCAGGAGGACGAGGTGCCCGTAGGCGCCGTCGTCGTCAAGGACGGCGAGATCGTGGCCCGGGCCCACAACCTGTCCCGGCAGCAGAACGATCCCACCCTCCACGCGGAGGTCCTGGCCCTTCGCGAAGCTCAAAAACAGCTTGGGTCCCTCACCGGCTGCACCCTCTATGTGACCATGGAGCCCTGCGCCATGTGCGCCGGAGCCATGGTGCTGCTGAAGCTCCCCCGGCTGGTCTTCGGGGCCTTCGATCCAAGCTGCGGTTGCACCGGCTCCCGGGTGGATCTGACGGACCACTGGTTCTATCACTCCGTGGAGACCTGGGGCGGCGTCCTCGAAGGGGACTGCGCCGCCCTGCTGACGGAATTCTTTCAAAGAAAGCGTTGATTTTTTGTTTTTGATACGGTATACTACCCTCTGCCTGGAGACGTATCGAAGTGGTCATAACGGGGCTGACTCGAAATCAGTTTGCGTGAAAGCGCACGTGGGTTCGAATCCCACCGTCTCCGCCAAAAACAAAACCACCCAACCGGGTGGTTTTGTTTTTGGCTATTGGAGACGGTGGATTCGAACGGGTTCGGTAGTGAATGAAGCGCCTGTGGCGCTTCAGAGCCGAGCCCATGGCCCGCCGCGCACGGCGGGTCGAATCCCACCCCAGCTTACACGTACCCCCCTGGGGGCCGCAAGCCACCCGCCTAGTATCTTTCTTTGTTGGAGTTCAATCAAAACCTTAGGTTTGGAAAATGATACTTTTAATCCAAGTTGTCTTATTATTTCTTTACCGTTATCCACGCACATGATATAATTATGTTTAAGATTATGTCTATTCTTGTTTTTGCCTCTATTCTTTTGATTCGGGAGGGAAGAATAATGCCTTATACTGAGATTTCGAGAAAGCCTTATAAGTCGCCCTGCGCATGCGGTAATGGATTCTTGCGTTTTTATATAATAACAAAAGAAAACGATACTGATTATGTTAAAACTATAGAGAAAAAAACTGAAGTAGAGATCCTATGCGATTATTGCAAAAACAATTATCATTTCGAATGGTCAGATGATGAATGTGGATTTCTTGTCCCAAATGGTTTAACTTTTCCTCCTAGAATTCCTTATCTTGATAGTAAATATGATTACACTACAGATGAAAAGTTTATCGGCAACCACGATAAAGGTGTTATTGAGAAAATGATTTCTGATATGACTGCGCCTAAGCATAGATTTATTCAAGACCTTACATTCGAACCTGCAATTGCTTTTGCAAATAATTGGGCATATAGAACAAAAAAACGCTCTTTAGCGCCAATGGTCAAATATCTTGAGAAAACTCTATCTAATTATGATGCTATATTCACATCGCGCGCAAATAAAGAACCACATAATATTGAATACAAAAAACAGCATGAAGATAGAATACAGCGAATTGAACAAGTTAAGAACCAGAGCTATAAAGCAAATTTTGTATTTGATTCAGAACAAGATGAGATTGACCACGCGAAAGCTCGGAAAGAAAGAATTGCTCATCAATACGATCCTTTTCAAGCTATGGTGACTTATCATAATTCATATAAGGTTGATGCGACTGGACGTTATTGGGACACCCTTCATATTCTAAAATGCGTTGAACCACGATATTTTGTACAAGAAAGCGCTTATCATCTTTCTATTGTAAAAAGGTATCTATGCAAGTGCACAATATGCAACAAGAAGCTGGTTGTTACTTCATCTGATTTTGAAATATTATATGATGAATACGAAGGATACTTTCCTGCAGTTAAGTGTGACTGCCATATAGTATCATCATTTGAGGCAAAAGCAATGGATATCCTTAATCGCTTAGGGATTTCATATGCGCGCGAGTACTCATTTGACGATTTAGTTGGTAACAAAGATGTACCGTTACGTTTTGATTTTGCAATATTTGAACCAGATTCACAACATAATAATTCCAGTAAAAAGATTCGACTGCTAATCGAATTGCAAGGCCCACATCATTATACGCGTGGCATATATGATAAAGATGGTAATTTTATAGAAGATAAAAGAGGAACATCTTTTTCCGCCAGAATTCGACTAAATAAGCAAAAATGCTATGATGGTTTGAAGCAACAATACTGCAAGGAGCACGAGATCATTTTAGAAACCATAAAACACGATGAAAGCGATTATACTACACTGGAAAAGCGACTGATAGATATTCTGAATCAAAATGGTTTTAATTGCAAGCAGGCTGAATTATATATTGACTCGGAAGAAGATTTGTTTGATCTTGATTAGTTCTTCTCTACTTGACTTTTTCTATCATCCTTTATATACTTGAGCCAACAACACAAAGGAGCACTTCATTTAAGGCATGCGCAACTGATCGATTTTGAACGTCACATCATCCCTGCGGCACCCGGGTGTCGCTTAGTGTGTGCGCTCAAAGGATCACGACCGCAGGCTTTTTCTATTCTGCCGGACGTGCTTTTTCTGAGCGCGGAAATGGGAGGCAGATATGCTGCAAATTCGAAACGTTACCATAGTATCTCGAAAGGACGACCGTCTGCTGGCGGACGACCTTTCCTTCACCCTGCACAAGGGCGAGCGAGCGGCCCTCATCGGCGAGGAGGGCAACGGCAAGTCCACCCTTTTAAAATGGATATACGACCCCAACCTGGTGGAAAGCTACGCCCTGGTCAGGGGTCAGCGGGTCGTGGAGGGCAAGATGGGGTATCTCCCCCAGGAGCTGCCGCCCGAGGAGAAGGCCCTGCCCGTCTGCGCCTATATGGAGGGGGCCTGCGGGTTCTACGCCCTGTCCCCCAAGGAGATCAACGACGCAGCGGATCGGCTGGGCCTGTCCCCCGCCCTCTTCGAGGAAGCCCGGCCCATGGACACCCTATCCGGCGGAGAGCGGGTGAAGATCCAGATGGCCGCCCTCCTCCTGAGCCAATGCGATATCCTGCTGCTGGACGAGCCCTCCAACGACCTGGACATCGAGACCCTGGAATGGCTGTCTGACTTTATGAACGCCTTCCCCGGGGCCGTGCTCTACATCTCCCACGACGAGGTCCTCTTGGAGGAGACGGCGGACGTGATCATCCACCTGGAGCAGGTGCGCCGAAAGACCATCTGCCGGTCCACCGTGTCCCGGGAGGGGTATCGGGCGTATATGGAGAAGCGGGCCCGGCAGTTCGCCCATCAGGAACAGCAGGCCCGGTTCGAGCAGGCGGACTTTCGCAAGAAGAAGGAGCGGTATCTCTCCATCTACAACGCCGTGGAGCACGCCCAGGAAAACATAAGTCGACAAGCTCCTGCTGCCGGCAGACTACTGAAAAAGAAGATGCATGCGGTGAAGTCCATGGGGCGGCGCCTGGACAAGGAGGAGGAAAGCCTGACCCAGCTCCCCGAAGCGGAGTGGGCCATCCTGCCCAAGTGGGAGCCGGGCATCGAGCTGAGCCGGGGCAAGGTGGTCCTGGACTTTGTTTTGGACGAGCTGCTGGTAGGCGACCGGCTGTTGTCGAAGGATATCCGGCTCAAGATCGTGGGGCCGGAAAAGGTGTGTATTTTGGGGCCCAACGGCTGCGGCAAGAGCACGCTGATGGACCGGATCGCCGAGGAGCTCCTGGCCCGCAGGGACATCCGCTGCACCTATATGCCCCAGCGCTACGGGGAGGGCGTGAGCTACAGCATGCGACCCGAGGAATTCCTTGCCCCGGACGGAGACAAGGAGAGCGTGACGAAGGCCCGGATCTATCTCGGCAGCATGAAGTACACCACCGACGAGATGAGCCACGCCGTCAGCGACCTTTCGGGGGGCCAGCGGGCCAAGCTCCTGCTGCTGAAGGCCATCCTGGACAGGAGCAACGTGCTGTTGCTGGACGAGCCCACCCGGAACTTCAGCCCCCTGTCCTGCCCCGCCGTGCGCAAGCTTCTCAGCGAGTTCCCCGGCTGCATCCTGGCCGTGTCCCACGATCGGAAGTTCATAGAGGAGGTCACTCCCGTCCTCTACACCCTGACGGAAGAGGGCTTGCAGCGGATATACAGATAGCAAAAAGGAGGCGCCCTTCGACGCCTCCCGTGCTATTATCCGCTTATTTCGCCATGCGGAAGATATTGGCCATGTCCGCCTCGTAGAGGACCATGGCGCTGCCCACCTTGCCGCCGGTGGCCAGGGCGCAATTCTTGGCGAGGAGGGCTATCTCCTCCTCGGTGATCTCCTTGCCCAGGAGCTCCCGGATGGTCACAGGCATGCCGATGGACCTAAAGTAGTCCTCCATGGCAGCGATGCCCTGCAGTGCCGTTTCCTCGTCGGAAGCGCCCGGGGCCACGCCCATGACGTTCACGGCGAACTTTACGAACCGGGGCAGGCAGTTTTTATACACGTACCGAGCCCAGCTGGGCCACACGGCGGTGAGGCCCGCCCCGTGGGTCACTCCGTAGAGGGCCCCCAGCTCGTGCTCCAGCCGGTGGGAGGCGAAGTCGTTCCCATCGTTCCCGCAGCCGGTGAGACCGTTGTGAGAGAGGCTCCCGGCCCACATGATCTCCGCCCGGGCCTGGTAGTTCAGGGGGTCCTTGTGGAGGACGGCGGCGAATTGCATCACAGTCCGCAGGAGCCCCTCGGCCAGGGCGTCCGTGATCTCCAGCTTGCTGCCGCTGGTGAAGTACCGCTCCAAGGTGTGCATCAGGATGTCGGAGCAGCCCGCGCAGGTATGATAATCCGGCAGGGTCATGGTGAGCTCCGGGTCCATGATGGCGAACTTGGGCCGGCACAGGTCGCTGTTGTAACCCCGCTTCTTGTCCTCGTAGGAGATGACGCTGCTGTCGCTCATCTCGCTTCCCGAGGCGGCGATGGTCAGGATGGTCCCAACGGGGAAGCAGGCCTTGGCCGTGCGGGTGTGCTCGTATAGCTCCTTCACGTCGTATTCCGGCTCCGCGAGAGCGTAGGCGATGGCCTTGGCCGAGTCGATGACGGACCCGCCGCCCACGGCCAGCAGGAAGTCCACGCCGTTCGCCTTCGCGAGCTCGATCCCCTCGTACACCTTGGAAAGCTGGGGATTGGGCACCACGCCGCCCAACTCCACGTGGAAGACGCCCGCCGCATCCAGGGACGCTTTCACCCGGTCGATGAGGCCCGAGCGAACAGCACTGCTGCCGCCGTAGTGGATGAGAACCCGGCTGCCGCCGAAGGCGCTGACCAGCTCGCCCGCTTTCTCCTCCGTCTTCCGTCCAAAGACCACCTTAGTGGGGGTATAGAGTGTAAAGTCTCCGTTCATATGCTGCCTCCCTTTTCGTATTGAAATAAGTATACCTCATACGCGTTCTTTTTCAAAGCGTTTTATATGCTTAGATCGAAAAAATGTCGACAACACCCCTGCTCCCATCGGTTTCTCGTTCTTTTTTTGTAAGAATCCGAAAAAGAATGCTGTACAAATCTTGATTGTTCTGTTAAAATAAGGTCGTGCATTTATTTGGTGAAGGATTTGTTCACGCGAGCGTGACAATATCTTAACAGGATTGTAAGACCATAGGTCTGCAATAAAACCTACAAAATAGGAGGAAGTATCTTAATGAAACGCTTTTTGGCAATCATGATGTGTCTGGTGATGGTTCTCGCCATCGTTGGCTGCAAGGGCACCAAGCCCGCCGAGGAGCCCGCAAAGAAGGTCAAGGTAGGCTTTATCTGCCTGCATGACGAGCAGTCCACCTACGACCTGAACTTCATCAACGCCGCCAAGGCTGCCTGCGAGAAGCTGGGTGTCGAGATGGTTCTGAAGACCGGCATCAACGAGGACAACAGCTGCTACGAGACTGCTGCCGATATGGCCAGCTCCGGCTGCATCGCCGTCTTCGCCGACAGCTTCGGCCATGAGGATTACATGATCCAGGCCGCCAAGGAGTTCCCCAACGTACAGTTCTGCCACTCCACCGGCACCAAGGCCCACACCGAGAATCTGGCCAACTATCACAACGCCTTTGCGGCCATCTATGAGGGCCGTTACCTGGCGGGCGTGGTCGCTGGTCTGAAGCTCAACGAGATGATCGAAGCCGGCAAGTTCACCGCTGAGGAAGCCAAGGTCGGTTACGTCGGCGCCTTCACCTACGCCGAGGTTATCTCCGGTTACACCTCCTTCTTCCTGGGCGTCCGGTCCGTGTGCCCCACCGCCACCATGGAGGTCACCTTCACCGGTTCCTGGTACGATCCCACCGCTGAGAAGGAAGGCGCTCAGAAGCTGATCCAGGGCGGCTGCAAGCTCATCAGCCAGCACGCCGACTCCCTGGGCGCTCCCTCCGCCTGTGAAGAAGCTGGTATCCCCGACGTGTCCTACAACGGCAGCACCAAGGAAGCCGGCCCCAACACCTACCTGATCTCCTCCCGTATCGACTGGGAGCCCTACTATGAGTACGCCATCACCGCGGCCATGAACGGCAAGCCCATCGACACCGACTGGACCGGCACCATCGCCACCGGCTCCGTGAAGCTCACCGAGCTTAACGAGGGCGTCGTGGCCGCCGGCACCAAGGAGAAGCTGGAAGAGGTCCAGAAGGCCCTCGAAGCCGGCACCCTCCATGTGTTCGACACCGCCACCTTCACCAAGGACGGCGCGCCCCTGACCAGCTACCTGGCCGATGTGGACACCGACGCGGCGTTCACTCCCGACACCGAGGTCATCAAGGACGGCTACTTCCATGAGTCCGAGTACCGCAGCGCTCCTTACTTCGACGTCCAGATCGACGGCATCACGCTGCTGGATGTGAACTTCGGTTAATCCTCAATCTGCTCCCGACAGGCCGCACCTCGTGCGGCCTGTTTTTTGATCCAAAAAGTTTTTTTGACGACCCGCATTTTTGATTTACAACCTGGTTTACGTATGATAAAATGTTAAATAATCGAGTTTTAGATATATTTTGACGCTCGGTGGAAAGGATGCTCTGCCTTGGAAGCTGTAAGGAACGCCATCAAAATGGAGGGGATCACCAAGCGATTCGGCAGCGTGGTCGCCAACAACGCCATCAATCTGGAGCTGCACGAGGGGGAGATCCTGTCCCTCCTGGGTGAGAACGGCAGCGGGAAGACCACGTTGATGAATATGCTTTCCGGCATATACTACCCCGACGAAGGCCAGATCTACATCCACGACAAGCCCGTGACCATCGCCTCCCCTAAGGACGCCTTCGACAACGGCATCGGCATGATCCATCAGCACTTCAAGTTGGTGGACGTGTTCACCGCCACCGAGAACATCATCCTGGGCCTCAACGAGGACGGGAAGATGAATCTGAAGGAGGCCGGCAAGCGGATCAAGGAGATCAGCCAGAAATACGGCTTTGAGATCGACCCGGACCAGAAGGTCTACAACATGTCCGTCTCCCAGAAGCAGACCGTGGAGATCGTCAAGGTCCTGTACCGGGGCGCGGACATCCTGATCCTGGACGAGCCCACCGCCGTGCTGACCCCCCAGGAGACAGATCGGCTCTTCGCCGTCATGCGCAACATGCAGAAGGACGGCAAGTCCCTCATCATCATCACCCACAAGCTCCACGAGGTGCTGGAGGTCTCCGACCGGGTGGCCATCCTGCGCAAGGGCGAATACATCGGCGATGTGCTCACCAAAGACGCGGACCAGCAGAGTCTGACGGACATGATGGTGGGCCGGGCCGTGAGCCTGAATATCGACCGGCCCATGCCTGTGGACCCCCAACCCCGCCTTGAGGTGAAGGGTCTGACGGTCTACGATGAGCTGGGCGTAAAGCGTCTCAACAACATCAACTTCACCGCCTACAGCGGCGAGATCTTGGGCATCGCCGGCGTGGCCGGGTCCGGCCAACGGGAGCTCCTCGAGGCCATCTCCGGCCTCTACCCCATCGCCGAAGGCTCCATCATCTACCACAATCCCAAGACTAACAAGACCGGCGACTTAGCCGGGAAAGACCCTCTGGAGATCCAGAAGGCCGGCATCTCCATGGCCTTCGTGCCGGAGGACCGGCTGGGCATGGGTCTTGTGGGCTCCATGGGCATGACGGGTAACATGATGCTCCGGTCCTGGCGCAAGAACAAGGGCATGTTCCTGGACAAGAAGGAGCCCGAGCGGGTGGCCAACGAAGTATGGAAGGAGCTGGAGGTGGTGACCCCCAGCATCGACTTCCCCGTGCGGCGCATGTCCGGCGGCAACGTGCAAAAGGTGCTGGTGGGCCGGGAGATCGCCCAGGACCCGGCGGTGCTCATGACCGCCTACGCGGTCCGGGGCTTGGATATCAACACCTCGTATACCATCTACAACCTGCTCACCGCCGAGAAGATGAAGGGCGTAGCCGTCATCTACGTGGGCGAGGATCTGGACGTGCTGCTGGAGCTCTGCGATCGGCTTCTGGTCCTATGCGGCGGACAGGTCTCCGGCGTGGTGGACGCCCGGACTACCGACAAGCGGCAGGTTGGCGTGCTGATGACCCGTGTGGGAGGAAAGACCAATGAAAAATAAACGCACTCTGTTCCACATCGTCAAGCGGGAGGCCCTCCCCTGGTACCAGGCGTGGATGATCCGGGGCGCGGCCATCCTGCTGGCCCTGATCGTGTGTTCCCTGGTCACGGTCATGGTCACGGGGCTGAACCCCCTGGACCTCTATAAGTCCATGTTCTACGGTGCCTTCGGCACCGAGCGGAAGACCTGGGTCCTGTTCCAGAAGCTGGCTATCCTGTTGGGTATCTCCCTGGCGGTGACCCCAGCCTTCAAGATGCGGTTCTGGAACATCGGCGCTGAGGGACAGGTCATGGCCGGCGCCCTGGCCTGTGCCACCGTTATGATCACCCTGGGCAACAAGATCACCTCCAACTGGCTCATGCTCCTCATCATGCTGGTGGTCAGCGTGGCCGCAGGGGCCCTGTGGGGCTTTTTGCCTGCCTTCTTCAAGGCCCACTGGAACACCAACGAGACCTTGTTCACCCTGATGATGAACTACATCGCCATCCAGCTGGCCGCCTACTTCATCATCATCTGGGAGGTACCCAAGGGGTCCGGTAAGATCGGCATGATCAACCAGAACACCCGTATCGGCTGGCTCCCCTATATCGGCGGCAAGCAGTACGCCATCATCATCATCCTGATCGCGATCTTGACGGTATTGCTGCACATCTACCTCAAATACAGCAAGCAGGGCTATGAGATAGCTGTGGTGGGCGAAAGCGAGCGGACCGCCCGGTACGCGGGCATCAAGGTGGAATGGGTCATCATCCGCACCATGATCCTTTCCGGCGCCCTGTGCGGTTTCATCGGGATGCTCCTGGCCGGCGGCACGGACCACACCTTGTCCACGGACATCGTTGGCGGCCGAGGCTTCACCGCCGTCATGGTGTCCTGGCTCGCCAAGTTCAATCCCATCGTCATGATCCTGACCAGCTTCCTGCTTGTGTTCCTGCAGTTGGGGGCCAAAGAGGTGGCCACCAGCTTCTACCTGAACGAATCCTTCTCGGAGATCTTGACGGGCATCATCCTGTTCTTCATCATCGGCTGCGAATTCTTCATCACCTACAAGATCCAGTTCGCCAAGAGCGGTAAGGAGGCATAACGATGCTGAACTTTCTCGTGACCTTTATCCCGCGGGCCATCATGCAGGGCATCCCCCTGCTGTACGGCAGCACCGGCGAGATCCTGACGGAGAAATCCGGCAACCTGAACCTGGGCATCCCGGGTATCATGTACATGGGGGCCATCTCCAGCGTCATCGGCGCCTTCTACTACGAGACCTTCACCCCCAAGGGCATGATGAACCCGGTGCTGGCGGTGCTGATCCCCCTGGTCTGCTGCCTTATCGGCTCCTTCCTGACGGGCCTTCTCTACTGCTTCCTCACCGTCTCCCTCCGGGCCAACCAGAACGTGACCGGCCTTGCCATCACCACCTTCGGCGTGGGCTTCGGCAACTTCTTCGGCGGGTCCCTCATCAAGCTCTCCAACGCGGAGGTCCCCGCCATCGTGCTGGGCGGCACCAGCGGCTACATCAAGACTACCCTGCCCTTCGCCAACAAGCTGGGCTGGTTCGGCCAGGTGTTCCTTTCCTACGGGTTTTTGGCGTACCTCGCCATCGTGATCGCCATCGTGGCCTCCTACATCCTCAAGCGCACCCGGACGGGCCTGCACCTGAGGGCCGTGGGCGAGAGCCCCGCCACGGCGGACGCCGCCGGCATCAACGTGGTCAAGTACAAGTACGTGGCTACCTGCGTGGGCAGCATGATTGCGGGTCTGGGCGGTCTCTACTACGTGCTGGACTACTCCAACGGCATCTGGTCTCACAACGCCTTCGGCGACAGAGGGTGGCTGGCCATCGCTCTGGTCATCTTCACCATCTGGCGGCCCAGCGTGAGCATCCTGGCCTCCATCCTCTTCGGCGGCCTCTATATCCTGTACCTGTACATCCCCACGGGCACGGAGATGGCCATCAAGGAGATCTACAAGATGTTCCCCTACATCATCACCCTGCTGGTGCTCATCATCGTGTCCCTCCGCAAAAAGCGGGAGGATCAGCCCCCCATGTCGTTGGGTCTCCCCTACTTCCGCGAGGAGCGCTGAACCGAATACATGCGAAAGCAGCAGGCCGAAACCTGCTGCTTTTTTGTTGCCTATAGTTTATTCTCCGTCCTGGATATGGAACCCCTGCTCCCACAGGAACCGGATAGCCAGCTCCGGCCAGTCCCGGACCCCGTCACTGACGGGCGGCAGATTTTCCCGCCGGTATACGAGATCGTCCGCCGTGGCGAGGCCGTGGCGGCCTTCGGCGAACACGTGGAGGGCGAAGGCCACGTCCTGCTCCGCCAGAGCTAACGCGAGGCGCATGGTCCCGTCCACGGGCACGGAATCGTCGGTCCGGGTGTGCCACAGGAACACGGGCATCATGTCCCGCCGGACCAAATGGTCCAGGGAAAGCCTATCTTTCAGAGCCTGATCCTCCCCGCAGAGGTTGTTGAAGCTGTCCTCGTGGGTCCGGCCGTGGGCGGCGGAGACGGGATAGCAGAGCACCAGGGCGTCGGGCCGGATCATGTCAGAGGGGGCGATATCCGCCACCTCCGGGGCGTCGTAGAGTGTGCCCAATGTGCCGCACAGGTGTCCCCCGGCGGAAAAGCCCAGGGCAGCCACCCTGTGGGGGTCCACATGGAGCCGGTCCGCCTGCTCCCGAAGGAAGCGCATGGCCATGGCCGCCTCACGGAGGGCCACAGGGAACCGGGCGGGAGCGCAGGAATAGTTGAGGATGGCGCAGGTGAAGCCCCGGCTGAGGAACCGCATGGCCACGGGTTCCGCCTCCCGGGGGGACACCCACGAATAGGCTCCGCCGGGCAGGATCAGCAGCGCAGGGAACCGGCGGTCAGGGTCTACCTTGGGAATGGGCTCCAAAGCATAGACGACCAACTGCCCACCGTCGCCGGGGGCAGCCAGATGGTAGTGCTCGTATAGGTTTATGGTCTCAATATGCATCAGCGCAGGGCGGCCATGACCAGCAGCCCCGTCAGGGCGCAGATGAGCTGGACGATGGCGAAGCGGAATACGGTCTGGGTGTCGGACCAGTGGCGCTTCTTCCGGGTCTCGTCGTGGAGGGGCGTCAACAGCCACATCATGAAGGTCTTGCTGTGGAAGGTGCGCATGACGGCCAGCTTGAGTAGGCCCAGGCCCCCATCCAACAGGATGACGATAGCGAAGGGCAGGCACAGCAGGAAGTTCCCCGTCTGCAGCACCAGGATGCCCATGAACAGGCCGATGGCCCGGCTGCCCGCATCGCCCATCATGACGAGGCAGGGATGGGCGTTAAAAAGCAGATAGGCAAGGACACAGCCTATAAGTGTCAAGACGCAGTGGGCCCAATCCTGGCCCTCACAGAAGGCGTACAGGGCGTACCCCAGAGCCCCCAGGGCGATGACGGACAGGGTGCCGAAGTGGCCGTCCACCCCGTCGGCACAGTTGCAGCAGTTGATGAAAGCCCACAGCAAAAACAACCCGATTGGCGCAAACAGCCACCAGGGCAGAGCCACCCGCCATCCAAAGAGGGTGAAGCCGTAGTCGCTATGGGTGTTCATAAAGGTAACAAGGGCCAGCAGGCAGATGGCCAGGTCCAACAGTCCCTTCTTAAGCTCGCCCCAAGGCAGGTCCGACCGATCGTCCAGATAGCCGGTCAGCATGGCGGCCAAGGTCAAAAACAGGTAGGCGCAACGCTCCCAGGAGAAGGGCGTCACCAGCAGGGACACCGCCGCGAACACGGGGATGAACACCACGCCGCTGCCCCGGGCCTTGCCCTTGGTCATCTGGCCGTCCACCGCGTAGGCCCGGCCGTGGTCCTGGGGGAGCTTGTCCCGCAGCAAAGCGATGAGGGCCCCGCTCAGGACGAACCCGAGCAGCAGCCCCAGCAGGGCGGAGATGGGTGAAAGTGCCAGCATGGCGGGTCCTCCCGATCAGAACAGGTTCAGGGTGTATTGGTGGGGGAAGGGCTTCAAGTCCCAGATGTCCCGGGCGTAGTCCAGCACCGTGCGGTCCGAGGAGAAATATCCGGCGCTGGCAGTATTCATAAGGGCCTTGCGGCCGAAGGACAGGGGGTCCTGGGTGTCGTAGATGGCGTCCAGCTTCCGATCGATATAGGGGAGCAGCTCGTAGAGCACGAAGTAATAGTCCGGCTTCTGCCAGCTGTTGCCGGTGACCAGGGAGTTGTACAGGCTCCGGAACACACCCGTGCCCCCGTCCTGGAAGGTGCCGTTCACCAGGGTGTCCACCACCCGCTTCACCCGAGGCTCGTGCTCGTAGATGGCCTTGGGGTCGTAGTGGGGCCGCAGCTCGTTGAGGGTGTCCACACTGGCGCCGAAGCGGTAGTTGTTCTCCTCCCCCGCCGCGTCCAAAATCTCGATGTTGGCCCCGTCGTAGGTGCACAGGCTCACCGCGCCGTTGAGCATCAGCTTCATGTTGCCGGTGCCGGAGGCCTCGGTGCCCGCCGGGGAGATCTGTTCGGAGATGTCCGCCGCGGGGATGATGTGCTCAGCGTAGGAACAGTTGTAGTTCTGGACGAAGACCACCCGCATGCGGTCGTTGACGGAGTCGTCGTTGTTGATGAGCTTGGCGATCTCGTTGATGAATTTGATGACCGTCTTGGCGATGATGTAGCCCGGGGCGGACTTAGCGCCGAAGAGGAATGCCGTGGGCGGGAAGTCCTTGATCCGGCCGTCCTTGATGCCGTAGTAGATGTCCAGGATGGCAAAGGCGTTCATCAGCTGCCGCTTATACTCGTGCATGCGCTTGATCTGCACGTCGAAGACGAAGTTCTCCGGCAGGCGCACGCCCTCCCGGGCGTAGACGTAATCGGACAGGGCGCGCTTGTTCTGGCGCTTCACCTCCAGGAATTCCCGGATGTCGGTGGAGGTCATGTGCTCCTTCAGCTTCTCGAGCTCGGAAAGGTCCAGCAGCCACCCGTCGCCGATCCGCTTGGTGATGTAGGCGGCGAGCCCCGGGTTGCAGAGGCCCAGCCAGCGGCGCTGGGTGATGCCGTTGGTCTTGTTCTGGAAGCGTTCGGGATAGAGCTCGTACCAGTTCTTCAGCACGTCGTTCTTCAAAATCTCGGAGTGGATCTTGGCCACGCCGTTCACCGCATGGCTCACGTACACGGCGAGATTCGCCATGTGGATCCGGTTCCCCTGGATGATGGCGTAGGAGGAGCAGTCGATCCCTCGGCTCATGAGCTCGCCGCAGAGCTTGGCGTTGATGCGGTAGATGATGTCGAAGATCTCAGGCAGCAGCTCCTGGAACAGGTCCGCATCCCACTTCTCCAACGCCTCCTGCATGACCGTGTGGTTGGTGTAGCCGAAGGTCTTTTGGGCGATGTCGAAGCTCTGCTCGAAGGTGAGCCCCTCGTTCATCAGCAATCGGATCAGCTCCGGGATGCTGACGGTGGGATGGGTGTCGTTGAGCTGGATGGCGTTGTGAGCGGCGAACTTCTCCATGGACAGGTTCTCCCGCTTGAACCGGAGCATCAGGTCCTGCAGCGACGCGGAGGACAGGAAATACTGCTGCTTCAGCCGCAGCTTCTTGCCGGCGCGGGTGGTGTCGTTGGGGTACAGGACCCGGGTGATGTCCTCCACCGCGTTCTTCTCCTTCAGCGTGCCGATGTTATCCGTATGGTAGCCGATGATGGGCATGTCGTAGGGCACGGCCCGGACGGTCTGGTCCGCGAACTTCACCAGCACCTCGTGGGTGGAGCGGCGGCGGCTCCAGGGGTCCCCGAACCGCTGCCAGTCGTCGGCGGCTTCGTGCTGATAGCCGTCCCGCCAGCTCTGCTTGAACAGGCCGTACTTATACCGGATGCCGTAGCCGTCCAGAGGCAGATCGTGGGTGGCGGCGGAGTCCAGGAAGCAGGCGGCGAGACGCCCCAAACCGCCGTTGCCCAAGGCGCAGTCCTCGATCTCCTCGAACATGTTGATATCCAGCCCGTGCTCGGCGAAAGCCGCCTTCACCTGGTCCAGAAGCCCCAGGTTATACAGGTTGTTATAGACCATGCGGCCCGTAAGATACTCGGCGGAGAAATAGTAAGCGCCCCGGCTCCGCTCATGCATATGACGGCTTTCGTACCAGGTGTCGGCGATGCCGTCCATGATCAGCTTGCTCAGGGCGTCGTGGATCTGATATACGGTGGCCTCGTTGGGCGTCACCTGATGATCCTGTTTCAGTCGCAGCTCTATCTTCTCGAAAATCTTATCCATGAAAAACCTTTCCTAAATATGGGCCCGATCGCCCAATATGGTGGAATTATACCATACCCGGCGCTTCAATGCAATAGGAAAGTCCAGCCATTGCGTCATATTCCGGCAGGAAGCGCCCTTTGGACACTCACTTTCGGAACCGTTTTTCGAGCAAGGCCACCGCCCCGTACATGAGGGCCGCCAGCACGCACAGGATCACCACCGAGGCCATGACGAGGTCCAGCTTGAACACCTGGCCCCCGTAGACGATCAGGTATCCGAGGCCCGACTTGCTCACCAGGTATTCCCCCACGATGACGCCCACCCAGCTCATGCCCACGGAGATCTTCAGGGCAGACATCATATGGGGCACCCCCGCGGGCAGGACCACCTTCTCGAAGGTCTGCCCCTTTTTTGCCCCCAAGGTGCGCATCAAAAACTGCTTCTCCGCCGCCGCGGCGGTGAAGCCGGAGAGGACCGTCACCGTGGTCACCACCAGGGAGATGAGCACCGCCATGACGATGATGGAGCCCATGCCCGCCCCGATCCAGACGATGAGCACCGGCCCAAGGGCGATCTTCGGCAGAGCGTTCAGCACCACCAGATAGGGGTCCATGACCTCGTTGACAAAGGGCAGCCACCATAGGAGCACGGCCAGCAGGATGCCGAGACCCGTGCCCAGCAGGAAGCCCATAATGGTCTCGTAGAGGGTCACGCCCACATGGAGGAACAAACTCCCCTCCCCCCACAACCGCCCGATGGCCGCCAGGACCCGGCTGGGGCTCGAAAGGATAAACACGTCGAACCACCCAAGGCGCGCCCCCAGCTCCCAGAAGCCCAGCAGGAGGACCAGTACCAAAATGCGGCACAGGCCCACCGTCCAACCATGGATGCGGATGGCCCGCAGATACGCTGCATGCTCTTTTGTATAGTTCATCTTTCCAGCTCCTTCCAGATGGCGGCGAAGTGGTCCTGAAACGCGGGCGTTCCCCGGCGCTCGAGGGGCGTCATCCCCCGGGGGTATTCGAGGACCACCTCCCGCTTCAGGGTGGCGGGCCGGTCCGAGAACACCAGCACCCGGTCCGCCATGGACACGGCCTCCCCGATGTCGTGGGTCACCAGCAGGGCGGTCTTCCCCTCTTGCCGGATGATGGAGAACACCTCGTCGGCCAGGGTCAGCCTTGTCTGATAATCGAGGGCTGAAAAGGGTTCGTCCAATAGCAGCAGCTCCGGGTCTAAAGCCAGGGTCCTTATCAGGGCCGCCTTCTGCCGCATGCCTCCGGAGAGCTGGCTGGGATAGTGGGAAAGGAAGTCGCCCAGGCCGTACTTCTTCAGCAGGGCCACGGTCTTTGCCCGGCTTTCCTCAGTGAGCTTGTGCTGGACCTCCAGACCCAGCACAGCATTCTTTTCCAAGGTGCGCCACTCCAGCAAATTATCCCGCTGGAGCATGTACCCCATGGGGCAGGGCCCTAGTGGGAAGCGAACCCGACCCTTGGAGGGCGGGTTCAGCCCCATGATGAGGGACAGCATGGTGGTCTTGCCGCAGCCCGAGGGCCCCACTACCGCCACGAACTCCCCCTTGGCTACCTGAAAGCTAAGGTCCCGCACCGCCTCCGTCTCCCCCTGGGGCGTGTGATAGTACACGGATACGTTTTCCACCGACAACAAGGCTCCTTCCATGGGCAGCCTCCTTCACAAAATACATGATACATGTATCCTATGCCCGCTGACAAATTTCGGGAACCTTTCGCCAATGGGCTGCGTACCATGTACTATGGGGGTGCTTTCCTATGAAAAGAGCCAAATGTTTTTGCTGCGTCAACTGGCGCAACGTGATCCTGTATCTTCTGCTGACGGTGCTGGCCGTGATCCTCCTCTGCCTGTTGCCCCGGTGGGTGCTGTGCTTTTTGGTGGTGACCCTTGCCTGTGGATGTCTGGCACTGGTAATGATGAAGCGATAGTTTCAATCGCCCTCGCGATTGATGATGGACCCGTCCACGGCGTTGATGGTCAAAAAGGGCTTAAGGCCGTTGGTGGCCCAGTCCACGACGCCGTCATAGGGGCTCTCCACGTGGGCGTAGCCCAGGAAGGTCCAGGCGGGGACCAGGAGGCCGTTTTCGGAATTCTTCTCCGGGATGTTCACGAGACCCAGCTCCACTCTTTGGATGTGGTAGGTCATGTAGGTCTTGTCCCGGGTGCCGTCGTTCAGGTTATTATCATAGATCAGGATCATCTTGTCGAAGATCTCCTCGATTTTTGAGAACGGCATCAGGTTCGTCTTCTCCGCCAGGGTCTCCATCATCGTGTATGGCGCGTCGTAGCGGACTCCGGCTACCCCGTCCTTGTCCACGGTCACCAGGAGCTTCTCATAGTCCCGCTGGTGGTTGTAGCCCTCGTCCCGGGTGCACTCTGCGTTGGTGATGGTCTCCCGGGCGCTGCCGTAGGCCCGGCCAAAGAAGAACCGCCAGCAGGGCTCGGTGCCGTTGCCATAGAGGTCATACTTCTCCGGCCAGGCGACGCTCAGGGCAAAATCCCCGATGGGGAGCTTGTTCACCAGCGCCACGGCCGCCGCCTCCGCCGTCCGGTAGTCCAGGTCGTTAGGGATCCTATTCTTATAGATCACGTTGGGGTTGTCATGGTCGTTGCGGATATACTCGATCCGGTCCACCGTGCCGTCCCAGGGATTGGAGAACACGTATATGCTGGACAGGGTCGCGTCGTCCACCGTGGCCTGCCACCAGCCCAGCATACCCAAGTCCTCCCGGGCTATCCGGGGCATCTTCTCCGGGGCCAGGCTCTGCTCCGTCAGGGTCTCGGCGAGGCGCTTCTCCACGTCCGCTTTGGTGGAATCGTCGTTGTCGAAGAGGGCGCTGCCGCCCTCGTCCCAGTGGTCGATGGCACACTGCATGAGCTGGATGGTGGGCACATACCAGGCCTTGGACCGGAGGTAATAGGTCTTTTCCTCGTTCACCTCCAGGACCTGGGGCGTGACGAACTCCGCCCCCGCAGGCAGCACCGCGTCAGCGAACTGAAGCAGCCACGCCTTGGTCAAGGCCCGCTCCGGTTCCACCCGGATGATGGGCAGCTCGTTCTCCGGCAGGATCACCTGGGCGTCCACGTCCACCATGAGCCGCCCGCCCGTGCCGGAGAGCTGTTTTTGAAAGGTCCTGGGCGCGCCCAACCGTTCATAGAAGTCCACCGGCTCCGCCGCCGGTTCCGGCTTCGATTCCTCCACTCTCTTGGCCGTTTCCAGCATCTTCTCCTGCTCGTTCTGAATGACGAAGGGCTGTTCCGGCGTGGGCTGGCAGGCACTGAGCAGGCACAGCAGGGACAAGCATAGGATCATCATGCGTTTCATAGATACACCTCCTGTTCGATGTCTGCCTCATTGTACCGGTCAAATGCGGACGAATTGCAACACGCCTATGAACAGCGCCCCCAAAGATGTTACGTTCTTGTAATGATCTTGTAATTTTGGTGGACAGCCCGTCAATACCCGTATTCCCCGTGGACGATGGACCCGTCCACGGCGTTGAGGATCAGGGCCTCCTGCATGACCTGGGGGTTGTCTACTAGGTCCGCCTGGCCGTCGTTCCAGGTGAAAAATACCACCCAGCAGGGCATCTCGTAGTAGTCGTCACTGTCCTTCACCCGTACGGTACAGGTGGTGAGCAGCAGCCGGTAGATGGTGCAGGGGATGGGCTGGTCCAGCTTGGCCGTGCCCATGCCCGTCACCAGGGCGTTCTTGATCCGCATCTGGACCTGCTCGAAGGGCAGCAGCTCCACGTTTTCACTCTCCTGCGATACCACCTCCTTGGGGTTTAGGCAGCGAAGGGCCTGGAGGCCGTTTTCATCTATAAATATCTCCAGCATCTCGTCGGGGATGGGACGGTTGTAAACGAGGGTGTCCTGGTCCCCGTAGAGCAGGGCCCGGGAGTCCATGAAGCTCACCGCGCTCAGGGGGTACCCGCCGTAGCTCCGTCGAACCTGGAACCCCCACCCGGCGGACTGGGGCCTCTGGCTGTCGTTGCGACCGATGACGCACAGGTTGGCTGGGGCTGCCCTTGACACGGTGAAGCCGGAAAGGCCCAGACGGTCCAGTTCTCGATGCAAGGCCTCTTCCGCCGCTTCCCGGCTCATCTTCACCGTCAAAAATGGTTTCACCTCCCCCAGCTCCTTCTCCCGCTCATAGGTGTACTGGTAGTAGATGTATCCGGAGCCGCTGCAGCCCTTGAAGACGTCTATGCTGACAAAGCTGCTGTATGCCATGGCCTCCACGGTGGCCTTGGAGCCGTCAGCGAGCTCATAGACCCGGGCGCCCTCGTTCAGCTTCAGACCGGAATAATCAGAAACGGGGGTGGTTGTGAGCTCGTCCGGGGCCTCGGCGATGAGCCGCTGATACTCCTTGGAGATGCGGTCGATCTCCTCTGCGCTCATCATAGCCTCATCCCGGTCCATCCCGTCCTGGGGCTTGCCCGCGGTCACCCAGGCCTGCTGCTCCGCCAGATCGTCCAGCCATTCCTGGTAGGACTGCTGCCAATCCACCTTGGTGTCCACGGGGATGGTCACGGAGGTGGGCGGCGGCAGCAGCTGTTCCACCAGCGCTACCACCTCCTCCTGAGTCACGGCGTGCTGCCGGGTACGGTACACGGGATAGAGCCCATCTTCCTTCACGACCACCTCCGCCCGGACGGTCAAGGTCAGCCGATCGTTTACCGTCTCCGGCCCCTCGTCCCACCGATCCGGGAAGGTCTGCCGCCCCTCCCCCGCCGTTCCGTCCTGGACCGCCGCCAGCTTCTCCTCGACCACATCGTCCCCTTTGTTCACCACGAACTCTACCTCCGGTGTTGGCTGGCAGGCAGTGCATAACAGCAACGTTGATAGTATAAACATACATATCTTTTTCATTATATTCATTCTCCTCTCACTCCATATTTGCTGTGCCGATCAGCGTCCCGTCGGCGGCGTTGAAGATCAGCAGGGCGCCCTCCTTGGTTTTGTTGGAATAAGCGATTATATCTCCGGTGTCCAGGTCCGTGGAGAAGCCGCTGTCCGTGACCGTGCCCACCACCGCCCAGGCGGGAACCAGGAGCCAGCTCTGCTCATTTGGGGTCCGGATGCGCTTGTAGCCGAAGCGCAGCTCCTGTATATTCACTTGTCGACTGCGGATATTCTCGTTGGTCCAGCTCATCAGGAACCGAAGATCGTTCTGTACCAGAGCCTGCACCTCAGGGAAGGGCAATAGGGCGGTGTCCTCTGTCATCGGCCGCAACAGCTCGCTACGACCCACCCAGGAAAGGACGCAAAGCTTCTTTACCGCCTTGTCCATTGTCACCTCGAAACATTCCTCCGGCGCGAAGGTGGCCCAGTCGAACTCGTTCTCCTCCTCGCAGCCGGAGAGATACTCTATCCCGTCTACCAGCGGTCCGAAGATCAGGGTGATGGTGGCGGAGCTTTCGTATGCCTTCTGCAACCCATACCTGTTCCCATAGCCCAGGGCATCCAGCAGGGATCGGGCCCAAACTGTGGCTTCCTCTTTGCTGGACACGGTCATCTCTCCTATCCCTCCGCTCATGGCCCTCAGATGCACCTGCTCCCGCTGGCGGCCTGTACCGTCGAACACTAGCGTCATATCCGCCACCCGTCGGCCTTCCCGGTCGAAAAGGCCTAAATCCCCCTGGAAACCCTCCTCCTGCAGGGTGGACAGATCCTCGATGGGCTGGGGCGTCTCGTCGCTGGCTTCCTGATATTGGCGCATCAGCTCCTGGTTGGCTGCCTCCAGGTCCCGTAGATAGATATCCAGCTCCTTCTGGCTGGCGTCCGGCTGCAGCTCCCTGGCGTGGTCCATGCGCCATCTGTTCTGCTCCATCTCCGCCTGGATCCGATCCTTTGTCCACACGGCTGAGCCGAATTCGTCCACCGGGATTCTGGACAGGTACCCGCCTGGGACTAGCGCCTGTACCAGCTTTTCCACCGCGTCCAGGTCCACGCCGCCGGGCACGGTCTCCCATATGGGCACCCGATCCACCGCCGGGAAGGTGACGGGCCCGTTGGCCGTGACCGTCACAGCCCCGTTGCCCACGTCCAGCAGTTCTTCCCACCGTTCGGGCAGGCCGGTTTTATATGCCGCCGCGTCGAAGCCCTCTCCGTTCTCCCGAATCACCGCCTGCAGGGTATCGTCCCCCTTGTTGGGGATCACCTCCGCCTTAGGCGTAGGCTGGCAGGCAGTGAATAAAACCATAGTAAAAAGTATAATAATGCAGATACGCATCATGGCATGCACTCCTTTCATCTTCAACATCCTACCAGGTATATTCGGACAAACCGCAACAAGGTTATGAACGAGACGTAATAGAGTTGTAAAATCCTGGATAAAAGCAAACCAAGAGGAGCGCGAACCATAATAGCTCGCGCTCCTCTTGCAAATGGTGTGTCCCTTCTTGTAAAGGTACTGTTCGATTTATGAATTGGGTTTCAGATAGCTCTCCAGAATCGCCTGTGCCCAAGTCCCATGAGCTGTGATATCGTAGTTCTGCAACTCGGGTATATAGAAGTCATAGTAAGTATTCGAATACACAGGGATGGCCGGCAGAACTTTGTTGTACTGCTTCTGGAATGCGATCCACTTAGACAGATACGCATACACGTCACCCGGCTCCGTTTTGCGCATATCCACAGCCAAACGATAGAGCGTCTCGTCATTGGTATACATGGTATTCCACTGCTCATGATTCACGCTGGTATCGGTGCTGAGCAGGATCGCAGGATCATACACGGTGTTGAAATTGGTCGCCAGGAAGATCATTTCCGCCGTCCGTTCCGTCTGCCGATAATAGGCGGAAAGCAGATCCTGTCCAGATGTGGGCACCAAAGTCAGCTTGATGCCGCAAGCATTCAGGTTTTCCACCGCACTCGCCTGGATGACGTCACCGATCCGGCTTCCCTCCAGATACATCAGCTTCAGATCCAGCGCCACCAATTCGCCATCCACCTTCTTGCAGCGCACTTCGTCCGTGCCTGCGCGATAGGATGTCCCATCTTGATTCAACGTCCAGCCTGCATTGTTCAGCAAGGCATTGGCTTTGTCCACATTCACCGCATACTCGGTAAGATCGTTCATGGACAAAGCGCGCCATCTGGTAAGTATCCGCATGTATTCCTGTTTGTCATGCGCATAGCGATTTGCAAATGCAGAGGAACCATCATCCGCTGCCGCAGGACCGTCTTCGCTGTCATATCCTTTCAGTATAGGATATCCGATCTTGCCTTCTACCATCAGATACTCCCACTGCTGCAATCCATAGAAGCCATCCATACGGACGCCGTAGGAGCCACAATACTCCGAAGTGATACGATCCCTGTCGATGCACCATGCGATCGCCTGGCGAACCGCCTGCTCTCGCACCGCAGGCAGCTCATAGCTGAAGGTCAGGAAGGATAGGCCCACCCGTGGATAGGAGCTGTTTTTAATCTGTTCCGCTTTGCGCACGGAATCGATCACAGACCCATCGACTACCTTGTTCACAAGATGCAGCTCACCGTTCAACAGTTTGTCCTGAATATCCTCGTTCTTGACATAAGTATATCCGATCTTTTGGATGCTTGGTTTAACCAGGGTATGCTCGTTTCCGTTACCATCAACGATCGTCACCAGGTTTTCCCGATCGAGATCAGCAGCAGAACGATCGCCCAGCCAAACGCCCTTGAAATAGGGGTTGAGCGCGAAATGGCAGGTAATGCCGTCATAACTGGTCAACACATAGGCGCCGCTGGTCACGGAAGGATGAGAATTATAACCTGTATCCGGATCCAGGATCGTCTTTTTCAGCAAATCAGCTGTAAAGCCGCTTTCTCCGATGCCGTCCTCGTTGCCAATATAGGCGCCCTCACCGTCATCAAAGACCTTGCAGCCGGGTGCGATCACCGAAATGGGATAGGGCAGGCAAAGGAGCAACCCTTCCTCATAGTAATGAGGAAGATAGGCGCTGTCCAGCGTAATTGCTAATTCTTGATCGCTGATGACGCGCACCCCCCTCAGGGCCTTGCTCTCCCCCTTCAGGTATTCAGCATTTCCAAGAATATGCTCAGCCAGATAGATCTTGCCGCCGATCTCTTCGATTTCAGAGCTCATCTGCAGCAGCAGAGAAAAGGCGTAGTCCCACGCCGTGATCTTCGATCCGTCGGAGTAGCAAAGATCGTCCCACAGCTTGAACTGATAGGTCTTGTTCCCCTGAGCATCCATCTCCGTCGTGTAGGAGTAAACTACGGAGGGATCCACCGCATACTCCCCTTGAGACTGATCCCAGTTTATCAGATTGTAGCCGTGTATCAATGCTCTCACATCAAGATCAGCGCTATTGGTACCGAACATATCTGCAAAGAAGTCACCACGGGTAGGATTTGGATTGCCCACCATCAGTTCCTCGGGCTGAGATGCATCTGCCCTGGCGCTGGCTGGCATTCCGAAGAATGCCGCCAGCAGGAACATCAACGTGAACATCAAGGTCATCGTTCGCTTTATGCTGATGTATTTCATCATTTCGTACCTCCTCTTTTCCTACCCTGCTCACTCGAAGCATTCGCCGAACTGGCTGCCCAAATAGCCTGCTTGAGGTGCGTTCTTCTCAAGTTCAGCAAGGATAGTCAGCTTGCCGATTACAGTAGTGATCTTATAGTTCTTCGCCTTTGTGTTCTCGTTCAGCTTGTACGTAAAGCCATTGTTGCTTGTACCGACTTCTGTACGATAACCCGTCACGTTATAAGTCGCACCTTCACCATCTACGAAGCCATCACCGCTTACCGTAACGGTAGCTATGCGCAAAGGCGTACCGTCGTACCACTTGCTTCCTGTTGCACTAGTCAGTATGATTTCACGCGGTGTCACCTTCAAATAGAAGCCATCCATTTGAGCTGTCTCGTATCCTACCTTCGTCGCACGGACGGAGAAGGTTGTATTGCCGACATCCGTCAATTCAGGTGCAGTCGTGCTCCAGCTTGAACCGCCATCAGTACTATACTCGATGATCGCGTCATCGATATTCGACGTTGCCGTGACCGTATGAGCTTTGCCATCGTATTTCACCGATACACTTTCGCTGTCAACGGTCATGCCTTTCAGTAGTCCGACAGGATCTGTGACCGTGTCAGAATCCTCAACGGTCGGGTTCTTAGGATCAGGGCTCGTACCCTTCGCCGTCGCCTCGTTAACGACCTTGAGCGCTTCAACATCGGTATCGTTCACAACATGACTGTCGGTGTATACCTTGTCCTCACCAGGCGCCATAGATGCGATCGTCCACACGTTGCCTGTGAGTATATCCGTCACGGTAATGTTCGTGATCGTCAGATTGCCGTCGTTGGTCACCGTGATCTTGTAGGCAATCATCTCACCCAGTACGTACTTGCCATCCTCGGCTGCGGCCGTCGATGTGGTCTCCTTCGTGATAGTGATATGGCCTTTTTGTTCAGCAGTCACTGTTGCACTTGCGCTTGCTTCTGCTGGGTTTTCGCCACGTACCGCCGTCGCGTTCGCCTTTACCACGTTCACAATCGAACCTGCGTCAACGTCTGCCTGCGTCACTTCGTACGTGTACGTGAAGGTCGCTTCCTCATTGGGAGCCAAATCGAAGGTCTTGTCGCTCAGATCGGCGTGATCGTCTGCCAGATTGCCGTCCTTCACGCTCACGTTGCCGCTGTTCGTTACTACAACCGTGTACGTGACCTTGTCGCCTACCTTCACGCCGCTCTCAGGAGACGCCGTCTTCTCGACCGTCAGCGCCGTGACCTCTGCATCGTCAGATGCCGTCACTTCATTATTCTTCGGATCCTTACCGGTTGCAGTCACTTCGTTCTCGATCTTGCCCGCATCCACGTCGGCCTGCGTCACCGTGTACTCGTAGGTGATCGTCTTCGTCCCGGCAGGCGCCAGATCGAACGCGGCCTCACTCAAGGTGACCAGCGTATCGCTCAGCGCAATGCCGCTCACCGTCACGTTGCCGCTGTTCGTTACCTCACCGTCACGTTGCCGCTGTTCGTTACGACCACCGTGTACGTGACCGTCTCGCCCACGCCCACACCGGAGGTAGGATCGGCGCTCTTCGTCACCGTCAGCGCCGCTGCGATCTCTTCGGTGTGGACCGTATCGCTGGCGGTATAGTTCTTGCCTTCCAGCTTTGCGGTGACCGTGTTCGTGAAGCTGCCCGCAGCCATATCGGCAGGGGTGATGACGTAGGTCGCCGTGGTGGTACGAGTCTCACCTGCAGGAACATCTGTGAAGGTGGTATCCGCCAGCGTCACGCCCGTGATCTCAGTGAGGGTGATCGTCTTGGCTTCAGCATAGATATTCTTGACGGTGATGGTGAAGGTTACCGTCTCGCCTTCGGCGTAAGTCGCATCGTCCGCCTTGCCGTCGTTCTTGGTCACGATCAGGCTCGGATCGATATTCTCGTCCGTGACCGTCAGCGTGCCCGGCGTGTACGTGATGTTGTAGTTCGCCGTCACGTCGACGCCGTCACCGTTCTTGATGACCGCTACGCTCGGCGTGTTCGCACTGCTGCCCACCTCGGTCTGGCTGCCCGTTACCGTCACGTTATCAACTGTGTCAGTGCCCTGCAGACCAACAGGCGCTGTATCCTGCCATCCGTCATCCGTCAGCGCCGTGCCGTCATAGGGCTTGCTGGTGGAATCCGCCGTAATCGTCAGCGGCGCCTTCGTGATGGTCAACTTGCCGGCGATCGGAGTAATGGTCGTGTAGAACTCGGCAGTGATATCTTCCCCGTCGCGAGTGATGGTTATATCGGCATGCTCGAAGCTGCCGTTTTCGTAGGTGGCAACATTGGTGCCGGTAGCGGACACATAATCAGTGATGATCAAAACGTCGCCCGCTGCAAGGCCTTCGATCGTATATTCATCCGTATCGATCGTATCGCCGGTACCAATGATGGGGTCGGTGAAGCCATAACCATTTTGAGCGCTGCCATTGTAGACCTTAGAAGCGTCCTTGGCAGTGATCTTGATCGTCGCACCGGTGACCGTCAGGGTACCGAGATTATCGGTGATCGTGTAATTGCTTGCCTTGGCAGTGTCCCACTCGATCGTATAGGTATTCTCGGTGCTGCCAGGGTCGGTGATCGTTCCGTTCGCCGTAGCCGTCGCCGTTTCGCCATCAACCAGCCCTTCGATAGTCGCCTCGGAATTCGTCAGCGGCGTACCGTCGTATGCCTTGGTGTCGCTGGCCGTGGTGACCGTAACGGGCTTGGGCTTGATCTCCAAGCGACCGGAACGGACAAACAGGCTGACGCTGTAGTTATCATTCTGCGGCAAGTCTGCCAGAGTGAAATCTATATAATAGGTATAATCGCCCGCATCCGCATATGCGATCGCCACATAGCCCAGACCGACGGCGCTGTCATCATGGGTGACCTGTGAATAATTGGTTTCGCCCGAAACGTGAGCGCTGTTGACAGCAGCCCAAATAGTATTCAGATACTGCGCCTTGTAGCCGTCATGGCTGATCGCGACATAGTCCTCGATGCCCTTGCCGGTGTTGGTGAAACCGGTCTTCCTAACCGTACCGTCATAGACGTTGCCGGTCCAGCGGTCGGGCTCGATACGGACGTTGACGTTGATCTTGGTGACTTCGAGCGTGCCGCTGATATAGCGGACCGTATAGTAGTTTTCGGTTGCGCCGGTAATGACGGCATCGTGCGGCGTGACCGTCGCGACGCCCGCATTCAAACGGCCCTTGGAATCGTTCGAATCCGCTTCAGTATAGGTATACTGGATCGAATTCAGCGAGTGACCGTCCAGCAGGCCCTCTACCGTGACCTGATCCGCCAGACTCTCAGGCAGAGTCAGCGCGGTGCCGTCATACTGCTTGCTTCGGGGCTCCACCGTGATGGTGAGCTTCTTCTGATAGAACAGTGTGAAGACCAGGCCGTCGCCTTCCGCGACTGCATCCGTGATCTTATAATCCGTACCTGCAGCGGTTCCGCCGTAAGCAATGCCTTCGACCGCCTTGTTGAGCTCCCATCCGGCGATCGGCGTGCGCGCCAAAGTAAAGGTCTTGCCGACCTTCAGGTGCTGCACGTCCGCCGTGATACCGGGAATGGGATTGCCGTCCATGTCAACAAAGTTGACCGTAACGAGCGCGTTCTTGTAGCTCGAATAAATGAACGTATAGACGTTGTTCTCTTCGATCGCCGTCAGAACGAAGGTCTTTTCGGACGCATCCGGGAAGAACTCGATGCCGTCCAGTTCGGGATGCGCCGCGTAGAGCGTCGTATAATCGACCGCCTTTGCAAGCTCGATGACGGATGCCGTATCGCCGGGAACGTCATTGACCGTCTTTTCCTCCGCAACCGGGATATCACCTGCGTACTCTTCCGGGTCGATGATGTATCTGACCTTATAGCTGGTCTTATCGCCCTTTACTCTGTAAACAAAGGTGATCTCGTTGCCTTCAACCGCAAGCTCGATCGTCTGCGTATCGGTCTCCGGACGGTAGCCCGCGACTGCGATCGCGGATTCCGTGATGCTCTGACCGACCGTGAAGTTCGGGTTGGAGACTTCCTTGTCCGGCGCAACCGGATTACCGTCTTCATCCACATAGTGGACGACGTAGCTCAGCGTCGCGCGGGTCCAGTGCGCATAGACCGTGGTATTCGCCGTGATCTGCATGCCGAAGTCAAACAGATCATTGCCGTCCGCCGCGGTGTACCAACCGTCGAAGACGTAGCCCGCCTTGGTGGGTGTGCCGGGGTTCGTCGCCTTCTTGTACTTTTCGACCGTCTGATCCGCAAACAGATTCGTCGAAGTGGCTTCACCGTCTACAAAGCTGACCGTGAAGCTCGGCGCCGTCCACTTGGCATAGAGCACAAGGTTGCTCGCCGGCATCGTGGCAAAGGTATACTTTGCGGTCAGACCGGAATCGGAATACCAGCCGTCGAACGTATAGTCGTCGTCCACGCCGCACTGCGCCGCGGTGGGCGTCCAGTCATACGTCGCCGTATTGATGTTGGCTCCGAATCTGACCGTTTTGCTGTTGTTCAGATCCCTGCTCAGGTAATAGTAATCGATAACGTACTGATACCGATCATAGTACAGATTCATGTAGGGATTCTTATGATTGCCCGTATACTCCCAGGTACCGTCCGGGGTGCTCAGGCTTTCGTTATAGATATAGCCGTTAATCGGGTCGTGTGAATATGTAGTAGCCCACTGCCGACCCGACCAGCCGTCAGCTACAAAGCTTTGGCTGTAAATTTCCGACAGAGTGTAGCCGTCATCATCCGCATTTTGCAGATAAATGTTGATCCTATATGTTGTGTCACCATCCGTCCATACACCAGTATAAGTGATGGTCGTGCCGCTTTCGGGAAGCAAGCCGGTGGTCAACCGATACTGCTTCAGGTCCTGATATACAGTAGTATCGGTCGGTTTCCGCCAACCGGCAAGTGTAACGTCATAATAGTCGTAATAGTATGTTCCAGTCCCTGCGGAAGGCCACAGGTTGGTGATATTCTGTCCGATTTTCGCGGTAAACGAATAGTTCAGCAATCCCGTACCGGAAACGTTTTTGCCGGTCAGCGTCGCATTAACATTATAACGACCAAAAGTACCTGCATTAAACTGGAAAGTGTACTCGACCAGTTTATAGTATACATTCAATACGGAAGAGCCATCCGCCGCGATTTCCACGCTGGAGGTTGCGTTCTTTGCGGTATCCACTTCCCAACCGGCTCTGGTGATGGTCGGCGCGGAAGACGCCTGCACCGTAGTGCCAACCGTACCGGTTGCATTTCTGGAATTATCATACACGTAGGAAGATTCTGTTCCGGTATCGTTATACTTCTCGAACATATAGACGATCGTATAATCGACCGTATCGCCCGTCCACTTCGCATAGAGCGTAGTGTTGCCGTTGACGGTGACCGTGCTGCCCGCCGCTGTCGTCAAGGCTTCGTCCGTATACCATCCTGCGAAGGTGTAGCCGTCGCGGGTCGGGACGGTTTCGGTGACCGCCTGCTCGGTGCCATAAGGCACGGTGACGCCGCCGACGTAGGAACCGCCGTTGGATTCGTAGGTCAACTGGAAGCTCTTGCGGGTATAGTAGACTTTCAGCTCCTGCTTCGGCTGACCGTTAATACCGGAGGTCTCGATGGTTGCGCCTTCCGCGCGCTCAAGCGTTGCGTATGTAAAGGTCTTGACCGTCGGAGTGACATAGCTGTTCAGAACGCCCTCTACGTAGCTCTCTCTGTCGATCTCGGTATAACCGTCGCCGGTGAGATCTTTCAGCATGTACACAAAGTCATAGACCGCCGTGTACGGAACGTACTTGACCCGGACCAGGCAATGCTTGTCGTTGTCGAAATCGGTTTCTTTGACTTCAACCGTCGGCGTTTCCGGATAGTAGATCGGTGCGCCGGTAACTTCGTTGGGATCCGTCTTCGTCGTGGAGGGCGCCGTGATCGTATACGGCAGCTCGCTGTGTTCTACCTGCAGAAGTTCGGTGCTGAAGATGACTTCACCGTTATTGCCGATATAGTAGTATTCCACCGTGATGTTATAAACATCGACGGTACGGAACTGCGCAACGGCGACGATATTGCCATTGACGACTGTAGCGGCAGTGACGTCTGCACCGGTCTCCTGATCAACCCACTTCTCGAAGATCTTGCCTTCGATGAAGGGATCCTGCGGCATGGTGCCGATGGGGTCGCCTTCGGTGCGGAAGTACTGCGACAGGGTCTCGATGACTGTTACGCCATCGTCGTCCAGAATGACGAAGCGGACGTAGAACTCGTCCCTAAACTCCGCGATGATCTCCATATCGGAGGTAACCGGGGTGCCTGCGCTGATCGGTTGATCGTTGTATAACCAACGCACAAATTCCTTGCCTTCGACTACGGGCTCCGCGGGAAGGACAAGTTCATCGTTCTTATTATACTTCTCGGTCTTGTAGCTGTTGCCTTCCACCTTGAAGACAACGGTGAAGACGTTCTGGTCATACGCGGGCCAAACGTTCGTGTCGGCGCTCACCGCCACCTGATTGGTGAAATCACCGCCGGAGTATACCCACTTGCCCAGGCTGCCGCTCTGGGCGGGGACTGCCGGCATGTCGTTCACGCAGTAGTTGGAGTCCGCGGTGACCGTCCTGGTAGCAATGGGTTCGCCAGTGCAGGTTTCGTCCGCATAGAAGGTCACCGTATAGGTGATCTTGTCATAATCAGGACCGATGGTCAGATCGTCATTGACCGGGATGGTGGTGGTAGTGATCCTCTCGCTGGCTGTCCACGTTTGCTGGCCTTCGCCAGTGACCGTGCCATAGGCCCAGTACGCGGTGTACCCGTCGCGGGGGATCAGATCGGTGGAAGGCAGGGTGATCTCCGTGCCGTCATCGACCGTCCTGGTCTCCAGCAGGTTAGCGTCTCTGTCGTAGAATTTGACCGTCCAGACCTTGACGTAGGACGCGGTGACGGTCATGTCGCCGGTGGGAACGGTGTCGGCGTCGACCGCTTCATTATTGGAAACCCACTTGTCGAAGCGATAGCCTTCCTTTGCGGGCGCAGCGGGGAACTCGCCGATGGCGGAACCCTTGGCGACAGAGCGGGTCTCCAGGGTTTCGTCGTCAGCAACGAAGGTGACCGTCCAGGATTCGTTATGCGCGGCATACAGGACGCCGTAATACCAATCATCGCCGCCCTGGCCATCGGGGCGGAAGTAGATCGTGTAGCTTCCGGCATCGTTTATCGTCAGGTTGGAGCCTTCACCGGGATACCAGACGTCGTTCGAGCCTTTTACCTTGAGCTGTGTGTTCGCCGGAAGACTCACCGTGATCATATACTCGGTGTCTACGTTAGCGCTGAGCTTATAATCACCGCTGATCGTCCAATTGTTCATGGTGCCAACCAGATAGTAACTAACGGCCGGCGCCTTAATGGGCCCGCCCATACCAGGCTTGACGCCATTAAGCTCGGAATCGGTCTCACCGTTGTCCATCGCCTCGCCGGGTTCGGCAGGGTCGACAGGCTCTACGGATTCAGCGGGCTCAGGGAAGGAAAGCGTCAGCGTGCCTTCCACGCCCTCGTCAGTGGTGAAGGTGATGACGACGGTATCGAAACGGACACCTGCCTGGGGCCGGAGCACGAACTCGCCGGGATCACTCGCCTCGACGATGACCAGGTCGGGCAGGTCCACGGACATCCGGGCTACGCCGCTGGTCTCATAACCGGCATCGCGAAGGAAGCCGGCCAAACGGATATAGTCTGCTTCCGACGTGAACGTATAAGACAAGGTTATGGGCTCCGCCGGTGTTTCAGGATCGGCATCCTCTTCGGTCTGCTCGGCAGCGGAAACCAGAACCAGGGCTACACCAATCGTGCCTTCAGCATTTACTGAAAGGTTGACCTGGCTTCCCTGGGACAAGTCGACCTTGATGGGAGCGTCGGAGAGACTGTTGTCAACCAGAGAATAGAACACCAAGGACTCCCCTTCGCTAAGCGCGGGAAGCGTACGAAGAACGACTGAGAGAGTGATCTCAGTGTGGTTATCGAGTCCGTTGACGGCCACGGTTTCCAGGACGGTGAGGCTACCGGCATTGACTGCGCCGATTGCCGATATGGAGGGAACATCATGAGTGTCATTGTACGTCCCACTGGCGACGGCACTGAGATAGGCGCCGGTGTACTCCTGGCTGAAAGCAGCTTCGTGCTTGCCCAGCTCGGATTCCTCCTCGTCTTCCTCATCAGTATGCTCGCTGTCCTCGGCGCCCATGGTGGCTTCCTCACCATCTTCCGCGCCTTCGGTCTGCTCCGCGCCATCGATGTTCTCGGAGTCCTCGGCGCCCTCGGTGGCTTCCTCGCCATCTTCCACGCCTTCGGTCTGCTCCGCGCCCTCAGTGGTCTCGGAGTCCTCAGCGCCGTCGGTGGCTTCAGCAGACACCTCATCGGGACCGGGTACGCGAATCACCACCGTGGCGGGTTCGGCCACAGCATCAGATTCGGCAGACGCGTCCGGAACAGCGTCGGATTCGGCAGACGCGTCCGGAACAGCGTCGGATTCGCCATATGCGTCCGGATCAGCGTCGGATACGGCAGACGCGTTCGGATCAGCGTCGGATACTTCCTCCGCATTGTCCGTAGCAGCGGGCTGTACCACTTGCTGTGTCGTTTCTTCCACACCATCGGTCTCCGTTCTGGTCTCGGTGCCATCGTCTGCGAACGCAGAGACAGGGCACAGCGAAATTACCATCAGGATGCTCAGCAGCAGGGAAATCGCTCTTCTCATTTTTTTTACCTCTTTCCAGTAAGTCAAACTGTCAGAATCAAAAGTTTCGTTGTTCGATCACGTAGTTATGTCAGTTCGGGCGTAATCTTTGTCTTTATCTTTCTTGTCATGCTGAAAGAACTACTTTTGTAGATCAATCAAGGCGCTTTATAGTTCATCTCTATGGCCATCCTCGCCCGTTTCTACAGTTATTCGCACATATGTGCATAATATATCACTATATTGATACTTATGCAGTATACGCCATTTAGGCTAGTTTAGTCAATAGTTATTTTTTTCTATTTTACGATCAAAGTGAGCTTTTCATCTGATTGTGCATAATACTAAAGGTTTTTGTATTATTTTATCTATCCTGTAGCAGTTATTTTATAACCACACATGCATTTTTGTTTCATATATATCATATATGTAATTATTTCATTATGCGACGCATTTATGCAAACGAAAAGAGGCGCCCCCTTTCGAGGACGCCTCCGTTGAGGTCGTGTAGGTTCGACTTACTCCAGGTTGTCCAGCTTCTTGTAGTAGTCGATCTTGTCGTAGGCTTCCCGCTCGGCCCGGGCAAAGAGCTCGGCAGCCAGCTCGGGGAACTGCTTCTTCAGCGCGGCGTAGCGGCCTTCGCCCAGGATGAAGTCCTGGAAGGAGGACTTGGGATCCTTGGAATCCAGGGTGAAGGGGTTCTTGCCCTGAGCCACCAGATCCGGATTGTACCGGTACAGGGGCCAGTAACCAGCCTCAACGGCCTTCTTCGCTTCCAGCTGAGAATGGCTCATGTTGATGGTGTGGTTGATGCAGGGGCTTCTTCTTGGTCCGCTTGCCGGCCGCCGCGAACTTGGCGATGGGGCCGGTGGGCGTGGCCTTGGAGGACTGGCCGCCGGTGTTGGAGTACACCTCGGTGTCCACCACCAGCACGTTCACGTCCTCATCCATAGCAAGCACGTGATCGAGACCGCCGTAGCCGATGTCGTAGGCCCAGCCGTCGCCGCCGAACACCCAGATGGACTGCTTGGTGAGCAGGTCGGCGTTCTCGATGACCTTGCGAGCCAGGGTGCAGGCGTCACAGTCGCAGCCCTCTTCCACGCCGTCCTTGCAGGCGGCCAGGAGCTTGTTGCCCGCGGCACGGGAGGCCTCGGCCTCGTCCATGCCCGCCAGCCACTCAGCGCCGGCTTCCTTGATCTCGGCGGTGGCCCAGGGCACCGCGATGAGCTTCTCCACGGCGTCCTTCAGGCCCAGACGGCGCTGCTTGTTGGCGAGGTTGATGCCGTAGCCAAACTCAGCGTTGTCCTCGAACAGGGAGTTGGCCCAAGCGGGGCCCTGACCCTTGGCGTTCTTGGCGTAGGGCACGGTGGGGGCGGAACCGCCGTAGATGGAGGTACAGCCCGTGGCGTTGGCGATGACCATGCGATCGCCGAAGAGCTGGGTGAGGAGCTTGATGTAGGGGGTCTCGCCGCAGCCCGCGCAGGCGCCGGAGAACTCGAAGAGGGGCTTGAGGTACTGGGAGCCCTTGACGGTCTTCCGGTTCACCTTCACGTCCTTCTCGGACAGGGTGTCGGCGTAGTCCCAGTTCTTCTCGTCGGCCTTGGCTTCGTGGAGGGGCACCATCTTGAGGGCCTTCTCCTTAGCCAAGCAGACGTCGATGCAGTTGCCGCAGCCGGAGCAATCCAGGGGACTGATCTGCATGCGGTAGGTGAGGCCTTCGAAGCCCTTGCCGGCCGGCTTGGTCACGAAGCCCTCAGGCTTGTTGGCCTCCTCCTCGGCGTTGAGCAGGAAGGGACGGATGGCGGCGTGGGGGCAGACCAGAGCGCACTGGTTGCACATGAGGCACTTCTCGGGGATCCACTCGGGGACGGTCACAGCGATGCCACGCTTCTCGTAACGGGTGGTGCCGGTGGGCACGGTGCCGTCGGGAGACATGGCGGACACAGGCAGTGCGTCGCCCTCCTGGGCCAGGATGGGCTCGATGTAGCTCTTGAAGTAGGGATCGTCGGTGACGGGGACGACCTTGGCGCCCTCGGTGGTGGTGGCCCAGGACTCGGGGTACTTGATCTCCTCCACCGCGTTGATGCCGATGTCGATGGCGTCATAGTTCTTCTGGACCACGGCGTCGCCCTTCTTGGCGTAGGACTTCTTGGCGGCGGCCTTCATGAAGTTCACGGCGTCGTCCACGGGGATCACGTTGGCCAGCTTGAAGAAG
>CADACQ010000014.1 GCA_902786465.1 uncultured Eubacteriales bacterium
GTGCGCTCCATGAGCTCCTTGGTGACCTTGAAGGGGGTCAGCAGCTTCACCCGCTGGGGGATCAGCGCCTCCTCGCCCATGGAGGCCCAGATGTCGGTGTATAGGGCGTCGGCGCCCTCCACGATGGCGGGATCGTCGCTGATCTCGATGACGGCGCCGCTCTCCTTGGCGGTCTCTGCACAGCGGGCCAGGACTTCAGGGGCGGGATAGAGCTCCTTGGGACCGTAGCCGCAGTAGTGGATGCCCAGCTTGGAGCAGATGTACATGAGGCAGTAGGCCACGTTGTTCCTCGTATCGCCGCAGAACACCAGCTTGCACTGGTTCAGGGGCTTGTCCGCGTTCTCCTCCAGGGTGAGGATGTCCGCAAGAGCCTGGGTGGGATGATCCACGTCGGTGAGGCCGTTGAACACGGGCACGCCGGAATATTTCATAAGGTCTTCCACCACCTTCTGATCGAAGCCGCGGTATTCGATGCCGTCGAACATCCGGCCCAGGACCTTGGCGGTGTCGGCCAAAGACTCCTTCTTGCCCATCTGGGAGGACTTGGAATCCAGGAACGTGACTCCGGCGCCCTCGTCCATGGCCGCCACTTCGAAGGCGCAACGGGTGCGGGTGGAGGTCTTTTCAAAGAGCAGGACGATGTTCTTGCCGGCGAGGGTGTCGCCCTTGACGCCGGCTTTTTTCTTGACCTTGAGCTCCTTGGCCAAATCCAGCATATAGCGGATCTCCTCGGGGGTGAAGTCCATGATGGTCAGGAAGGAACGGCCTTTCAGATCAACTGCCATGTTTCTTTTTCTCCTTTAATTCTGGTATTCATATTTGCCAAAGGTATGCAATACATCATATCATCTTTTCCCTTCGCTGACAAGGGTGCTGTGAAGGGGGTATGACCAAAAAATGACGAAAAACTGGACATTTTATTGCCAAAGGATGAACAATCAGATTTTTTTGAAATAGATTATAAACAAACATCGAAAACACTGAAAAAAATAAAACGGTATGGTAGGATGCAACCAAAAGCGAGAGGAGGGACCTACCGTGAACCGTATCAGAAAAGCTGTGGCGTTCCTTCTTTTTCTGCTGCTTTTGCTGCTTCCCTGCGCCGCGTTCGCAGAGGGGGAAAACGACGATGGGCCCGCTTCCCAGGAGGACGAGCTGATCGTGCCAACGAAGGATCAGGAGACCGAGGGAAAACCGGTGCGGGTAAACGCCGCTGCCGAGGAAGGCCTCCGGCAACAGATCCTGGACACCTATGCGGCGGCCAAGAAACGGGCCCGGCGCAAGTCCTTCAAGGGATACTGCGGAGCCTACGTGGCCAATCAACTGGTGGTCCTGGGCATCAACACCTCCTACCTGAGCGCCAACGGCAACAACACCTTCGAGCTCTATCGGGACCTGAAAACCACTTCCGGCGGCTATTCTATATCTGCGTACAGAGCCAAGGACTACACCTTGGAGGAAGCCCTGCGAGCCATCATGGGCAAAGAGCCGGCCGCCACCAACATTTTGGTGGGGTTTCAGAAGGGCACCAGCTCGGCTGGGAAGAAATACGGTCACGTACTCTTCATTCACGGCATCCGCAACGGGAAGATATTCTATTCCGACAGCTGCGCCAGGACCGTGGACGACGTCAAGTATAAGGAAGGGGAACCCATCGTGTGCTCCCTGGAATCCTTCGTGGATCTGTACGCCAAATACAAGCTGGATGGAGTGATCCACTTCAGTCAGCCGAAGAAGGTCCATCAGACGCCCATCATAGACGTGACGGCCTCTACCAGCTCCGAGAAGCTGGTCAACGAGAGCTGACCGGTGGGCGGAGCGCCAAAGCCCCAACTGGCGAACAGAAACGGGATCTGCGCCGCCTGAGCGGCAGCCAGGTCCTTGGCGGTGTCGCCTACATAGACCGCCCGCTGGATATCGTTCCTCGCAAGCAGCAGAGCGATGTTCTCCCCTTTGTCGAGGCCTGTCCGGCCCGCGGTCTCGTGATCGTCGAACAGGGATGTGAGCCCATGGGCGTGGAAAAAGGCCTGGGCGTATTCCTCCGTGCAGTTGCTGACGAGGCCGATGAAATAGCGCCTGTTCAGCTGTCGCAACGTCTCTCGGACCTTGGGATAGAGATGCGCGCCCCGCTCAAAGAGGTAGGGCGCTTCCGCGTCCAGGCACCGATCCGTGAGGGCATATCGCTCCGCGGGCGGCAGATCGGGGAACTGCACGTCGCCGATCTCCCGGGGCGTCAGGCCCATGAGCCGGGAAAGCTCCTCCTCCGTGATATGGCGTCCCAGGGGTGAGAGCACCCGGTTCCAGCACAGCAACACCTCTTGGGAGGAATCCCACAGCGTTCCGTCCAAATCGAACAAAACGGCTTCTTTTTTTCCTTTCATTTCCCACGGCTCCCTTTCTTTTGCCAGTATTGTACCCGGTATGAGCCGGTTTGTCCAGATTGCAGCCGGGAAGGACATGTGATATACTACCTTATTATGGAAAAGATCGAGTATGAACTCATACGCTCCCGCCGTCGGACCCTGGCTGTGGAGGTGGACGCCTCGGGCAGGGTCCTGGTCCGTTCGCCCCGCCTGATGCCCAAATGGTGTATTGATGCCTTCGTCAAGGAACGGGCGGATTGGATCGAGCGGGCCCGGCAGCGCCAGGCTCGGCGGCAGCAGAACCTGCCCGAGATCCGGGAGGAGGACAAGGCCCTCTACGTGAAGCGGGCCAAGGCCATCCTGCCTCCGAAGATCGACTACTACGCCCAGCGCATGGGCGTGGTCCCCACGGGCCTTACGATCACTTCCGCCAAGACCCGCTTCGGCAGCTGCTCCGGGAAAAATCGGCTGTCCTTCTCCTGGCGGCTCATGGCCTACCCGGAGGCGGCCGTCGACTACGTGGTGGTCCACGAACTGGCGCACATCCGGTACAAGGACCACAGCCGGGCGTTCTACGGGTTCATCGAAAGCGTGTTGCCCGATTACCGGGACAGGATCAAACTTCTCAAGGGAACACAGGAGGCATAGGATGAAAAAGGTGTATTTTGCCGGTTCCATTCGGGGCGGACGGCAGGACGCGGCCCTGTACGGGGAGATGATCGCGTATCTTGAAAAGAAAGGCTGCCGGGTGCTGACGGAGCACGTGGGCCTCGAATCCCTTCAGGCGGAGGGGGAGAGGACCATGACCGAGGAGGAGATCTTTCAGCGGGACATGGCCTGGTTGACGGAAAGCGATATGGTGGTGGCGGAGTGCACCACCCCGTCCCACGGCGTGGGCTACGAGCTGGGCCGGGCCCGGGAGATGGGGAAGCCCGTCCACATCTTTTATGATTTGACCCGAGGTCGACTCTCCGCCATGCTGGCGGGGGACAGCAGCTTCGTCCTGCACCCCTATTTGGCTAAGGAGGAGATATTCGAGACTCTGGACAGGATCGCTCGCGCATAAAGGAGATCGAACGAACGTTGAAGCGGACGCTGAAAAATGGCATAGCGCTTTTGCTCCTGCTGCTTTTGCTGGCGGGCGGCTGCACGACGCCTTTGCCCCAGGGTACCCATGAACGGGTGCCCTCGCCCACGTCCGCCCTGACGGCGCAGCAGCCCGATCCCCAGGCAAAAAGCGGCACCACCGAGGGGGTGGAACTCCGGTTCACCGAGGTCCGTTCCTCCGGGGATCGGGAGGGCGCTTACGAGGGATGCGCGTCAGAGGACTGGTTCGAGCTCTACAACGCCGGGACCAGGGCCGTGAACCTGGGAAACCTGTTCATCACCAACGATCCCGAAAAGCCCGATCAGCATCCCTTGCCCAAGACCACCCTGAAGCCGGGCCAGTATATGGCCATCTGCTGCTGCGATAGGGAAAGCCATCCTTCCGTGCCCATGGGCATCGCCCGCCGGGGGGAGACACTGTACATCTTTTCCGGCAGCCGACAGGAGATCTGCCGTATCGACGTGCCGCCCTTGGAGGCTGACATCAGCTGGGGCCTTTCTAACGGCGTTTGGGGCTATTGCACGGAACCGACCCCCGGCCGGGCCAACGGCAGGGTCTTCGCCTCCCTGGAACCAGTGGAGGTGGAGTCCCTGGGGGTGAGCGTGTCGGAGGTGATGATCTCGGGCAAGTATGCCGCCGTGACCCCTGATGGGAGCTACAGCGATTTCGTGGAGCTCCACAACGATACGGATGACCCCGTTTCCCTGAAAAACTGGTTCCTGTCCGATGGGGCGGACGATGTGAAGAAGTGGTCCTTCCCGGACGTGACGGTGGAACCGGACGGGTATCTGCTGGTGCTGCTGGGCGGGGACGGCGCTCCCCGAGAGGACGGGCTGCTGCAGGCCGGTTTTTCCGTCAATCGAAGGGAAGAAGTAGTCCTGTACGACGCCGACGACCTGACCTATTCCGTGTTTATCCTGCCGGAGAGGATACGCTCCGACGTGTCCATGGGCCCTGACGGGGTGTACTATCTTTGCCCCACCCCGGGCCGTGCCAACGGTCCCGCCGCCTATACCGCCGCCGACGGGGGCTGTTACGATTATACCGGCGTCTTCATCAGCGAGGTTTGTGCCTATGCGGGGGCAGGCAGCAACGACTGGATAGAGCTGCACAACGCCACCGCCAAGCCGGTGTCCCTGGCGGGCTGGCGGCTGGGGAAGGACCGGGAGGGGGAGAAGGTCATAGACCTGAACGGCACCCTGGCCCCGGGTGGATACGCGGTGTTTGAGACCACCTCCCACGAGGTGCGCCGGAAGGACGGCGTAGGCGCCTTCGGCCTGTCACTGGCGGGGCAGACCCTGTATCTGGTGGACGAAACGGGACAGCTGCGGGACGAGTTCGCCACAGGCGTCCTGGAGCCGGAGCGCAGTTCCGGCCGCGTGGAGGGCAACGGCAACATCGCACGGGTCTTCTTCACCAAGCCAACCAAGGGCGCCCGCAACAGCGACCAGTATGCCCTGGGCTACGCTAAGGCTCCCCTGTTTTCCGAGACCGGCCTCTATCAGACGGACCCCTTTAAGCTTGTTTTGACCTCCGGTGAGGGGGCGATCATTCGCTATACCACCAACGGCAGCGAGCCCACGGCTTCCTCCTCGGTGTACGACGGGCCCATAGAGATCAAGAAAAACACGGTGGTCCGGGCCTTCGCTCAACAGGACGGGCTCCTGGACAGCGAGATCGTCACCTACACCTTCCTATTCACGGAGCCCCACGAGCTGCCGGTGGTCTGCGTCTCCCTGAAGCCCAAGGACCTGGAGGCCCTTTCCTCCGCCCGCTCCAAGGTGTCTGCCAGCAAGGCCCAGCGCAAGGGGTATTTCAGCTATTACGAGGGCGGCAAGCTTTCCACCCAGTTTCCGGCGGACTTCAAGACCAAGGGCGCGGGCACCCTGGGGTACGATCAGATCTCCTTGACCATCCACCTCAGGGGGAAATACGGCCAGGGCAGCGTGACCTATCCGTTCTTTAAGGAGTACGGGTGGCGGGAGTATACCTCCCTGTGCATCCGCAACTCAGGCCAGGATCATTCCTACGCCCGCATCCGGGATTCCTTCGCCGCCCGGCTCTGCTTCGGCTTGAACATCGACGTGGCGGCGACCCGGCCGGTGGCGGTATACATCAACGGGAAATACTTCGGCTTGTACGACCTCAACGAGGATCAGAACGACGATTATCTCGAAAGCCACTTCGGCATCGACAAGAAGAAGGTGGAGATCATCCGCTACAACTCCCGGCTGGTCAAGGGCACCAAGAACGATTGGACCCGGGTCACCAACTACGCCAAGAGCAAGAACCTGGCGAAGGACTCCGTCTATGAATCCTTCATCCAGTGGGTGGACCCGGACTACTTCATCGACTATCTGGTGTGCTCCATCTATCTCAGCAACGGGGACATGGCCAACCAGAAGTACTGGCACACCACGGACAACGCCATCCGCTGGCGGGCCATCTTCTACGACTTCGACTACGCCATGGGCTACAATGACGGCTCCGTGAAGCGGAATCTGATGAAGAACTTCTTCAGCATGGACGGGACACCCACCGCCAGCGACACCCTGTATACCTACATCCCGGCGGCACTGGTGCAGAACAAGGCCTGGCGGGAGATGTTCATCGAACGATATGTGGAGCTGACGGTGACCACCTTCGCCCCGGAGCGGGCCAATCGGATCCTTCGGGAGCTGCAGGACGAAATGGCCTCCGAGATGCCCCGGCATATCGCCCGCTGGGGCAGGCCCTCCTCCATGGCGAAGTGGGAAAGCAACGTGGACCAGATCCAGAAATGGATGGACGCCAGGCCCGCCTACGCCCTGGAGAACCTTCGCAAATACTTCAATCTCAAGCAGAGCTACATCGACGAGCTGGTGGCAAAATATACACCGGCGGGCTGAAAAACGGTATATAAAAACGGACGCGGTCTTCCGCGTCCGTTCGTACTTTTGGCGCTTATGCCCAGATGAACCATATGAGCAGGTAGCCCGTGATGACAGCGGCCAGGGTGAAGGGCACGCCGAACTTCATGAAGGTCCCGGCTTTCACCTCGTACCCCTCCCGGCGGAGGATGCCGATGCCCGCGATGTTGGCGGAGGCGCCGATGGGGGTCAAATTCCCGCCCAGGGTGGCGCCGCAGAGGAGGCCATAGTAGAACAGCTTGGGGCTGATGACCACGCCGCCGGCAGAGGAAAGGTCAGCCGCCAGCACCGCCACCACAGGCAGCATGGTGGTGGTGTAGGGGATGTTGTCGATAAAGGCGGACAGGAGCACCGACACCCACACGATCACGCTGTACACCAGGAACAGGTCCCACCGGGTGCCGCCGCCGTTGAGCTTGGCGATGGTCTGGCCTAAGAGGTCGATGACCCCGGCGCGGGAGATGCCGCCGATGACTACGAACAGGCCCATCAGCAGGATGATGGTGTAGTAGTCGATCTCCTTCAGGGCTCCCTTCACGGTGGCGGCGTCCTTGTTCTTCACCAGGTCCCGGAGGAGGCCGATCACGAAGAAGCCCACGCAGATGAGGCCGTTGGTGATGTCCGGCTTATAGAACTGGCCGGGCTTGGCACCGTTCTTGTAGGGGATGAAGGACACGGCGATGAGGCAGACCAATGTGCCGAGGAGCAGCCAGGTGGGGAACAGGTCCTCTACCTTGGTCCTCTCGTGCATGTTCACCGGGTCGTTCTCGTGCCGGAACATGAAGAGCAGCACCAGAGCGCTCATGATAGCTCCCAGTTCCACCACGAAGAACATGCCCATGCGGCCCTCGTCCACGAAGAAGTCCAAAAAGTCCAGGTTAGCAGCCTTAGCGAGGAGGATGCTGGTGGTGTCGCCCACCAGCGTGGCCGCACCCTGCAGGTTGCTGCTGACGGCGATGCAGATGATAGGGGCCACGGGGGAGATGTGGAGTTTCCGGCACATGGCGAGGGCCACCGGCGCGATCATCAGCACGGTCGCCACGTTGTCCACGAAGGCGGAGATGAATCCGGCGAACAGGGACAATGACAGGACCGCCCACTTGACACTGGGGGTCTTGTCCACCAGCACGTCCGCCATGAGCTGGGGCATCTTGGACTCGATGAACAGATACACCGTGCCCATGGTGCCCACGATCATCATGATCACGTTCCAGTCGATCTCCTTCAGGGCTTCCAGGGGCGAATAGGCGTAGCCGGGGAACAGGCCCGTGGAACCTACGATCACGAAGATCAGGGCGGAGACGACGGCGGTGTGGGGCCGGATCTTTTGAAAAGCCATCATCACCACATAGGTGATGGCGAAGAGAATGAGGGCAAACAGGGTAATGGTCTCCATGAAGAGGCCTCCTTTGCATTTTCTGCTGCCTATACCTTATCATATTTTGTGAGCGCTTTCCAGCCCCCGGATGCAGGAAATCGCGCAAAAAAAGAGATAAAGTTGCACGCATTTCGGGGGAATAGTCTATCGTGGATAGACTGAGACTATTTATAGGCGCTGTCTGAGCATGAAAAAGCCGCCCCGACGGGCGGCGCGGAAAGGGTCAGGCTGCCTTCTTCCGGCGGAATAAAAGAAGCACCATGGCCAGCATAACGAGGGCCACGCCGCCCACCACAGCGGCGATGACGCCCCGATTGGAGACTGTGGGGAGCTCTTCAGGGGCCTCGTAGCCCGAGGGCACGGCCGCCTTCTTCTCGCCGGACAGCTGGTCGTTGGCGGGGTCGTCCAGGCAGAACCACTTGTTGCGGATGCCGTAGACATAGGAAACGTACCCCCACTGCCGGCCCTGCTCGTCGGTATAGAGCTGCTCCGCCGTCAGGTCCAGATTGCCCATCTGCAGGGGATTGGGTGCGCCGGGGTATTCGTATAGGTACACGCTCTTGCATTCCATCGTCATGGTGTTCGTCGGGGTCGTGATCTTGTCGGCGTGTTCCTCCCGGAAAGCGATGTGATCGTATTGGACCATGGTGTACCCCAGTGGCACCCAAGCTCCATGCCCCTCCGAAAAGCCCCAGACGATGCCCTGCTTGTCCGTGTAGGTCCACTGGCAGTAGAACGCGGCTCCGTTTTGCAGGGCCTCTGATACGGTGCCGCCGGGGGCGGTGTAAAGGTTCAGTGAGCCGTCGGGCCCGTCAGCCAGGTACGTGCGGCCTTCCCGATGCTGGCACTCCTTCTGGTGGGTCCGATAGAAGCCGTTGTCCGGCTCCACGATCACGTCGGCGAAAGCCAGGGACGGCAGCAGCAACAGCAGGGCGAACGCCAAGGCAAGGATTCTTTTCATGGATAGATACCTCCTTTAGATCAGTTGGTTCAATACAAAGCCCAGGGAGAAGGACAGGGTGTTGGCGATCAGGGAGAAACGGAACGGCCGCTCATAAAGGCCGCTGTACCGGTACAGGAGCCCTTCCGCCGCCACGGCACCCAGCTCCAGGGCCGCTACCGGGAGCCACCCCCCCGGCAGGAAGCTGTGGAGCAGCACCACCGGCGGGTTGGTGATCAGGTTCACCAGGGCGCAGAGGAGCAAAGCTTTGCCTCGCTTGCCCGTGCTCAGGGCGAAGGCACATTCGATGATCTCCGTAAGCCCCAGGGACAGGAGCAGGGAGAGGACCAGCTCATCCATGGGCGGCCTCCTTCTGAAGGCCTGCCCACAGCAGCCCCAGGCTCAGCAGTACCAGCCCCGCCCAGGCGTAGCCGGGCAGGGCGAAGGAAAGGCCTCCGAACCGGGGCAGCATCCCTACGAACAGGGCGCAGGTCAAAAGCCCAAAGGCGGTCCCCTTGGCGCCGGGCAGGCGCCGGGCCGCTTCCAATAGGGTCAGGGGCATGGTCATGTTGAACAGGAACAGGGAGAGCAGCGTCACGTACCCCCGGGGCAGGAGCAGCAGCGCCGCCGCCGCGCCCAGGGACAGGGCTGCCGTTCGCCGAAGCCCCAAGCGGTCCCCCAGGAAGCCGCCCGCGGCTTTACCCGCGGCTAGGCACAGCACTGGCACCAGGCCGGGCAGGTCGGGAAGCTCCGGGGAGAAGGAACCGCCGCCCAGCATCGAGCGCAGGGCCACCACCAGGAACAGGCATACGAGGGGCAGACGATCCCCCTTCGGCAGGGAGATGGACAGAGGCGCGTTCGAAGATGCCAGCGCGTCTTTTCCGATCACCAGGCCAGCGCCCGTCAGGATCAGGAGCAGGGGCATGGCCCAGCCGCAGCGAAGGAGCAGGGGCCCGCCCGCTGTGCCCAGATACAGCCCAATGGCCCCGGGGGACACGAATATGCCCAGGGGCGCGGCCCTGTCGCTTTCGTTCAGCACCTCCAGACCGCCGCCCACGTGGAACATGCCGTTGCCTACGCCGCAGAGGACGGCAGCCAGCAGGGGATAGTCCGTCGGCAAGAAGCTCATAGCCACCAGACCGCAGCCGACGGCGGCAAAGGGCAGATTCCGGTTCAGCCGGTCCGCCAGCAGCCCCAGGGGCAGCTGCAGTGCAAAGGCGCAAGCGTTGTAGAGGACCATCCACAGCCACCAGCCGGCGTCAAGGCGCAGCCGCCCGAAGAAGAGGGCGGCGCAAGCCATGTCCACGCAGAAATGGGTGACGGACAACAGGGTCAGCTTCTTCACGGCGCACCGTCTCCTTTCGTATATAATACCGGCAGGGGCAAGAAAAGGTTGCAAAACGATTTTGGGGATTGTACAATGATCGTAAGGCCTGTGCCTGCATTATATCAGAACGAAGCGAGGTCAGCAATTCATGAATCAGAAGTACAGCAACTCTATCGGCGTTCTCGTCCCGGAAGTGATGCTCCCGCCCAAGGGAACGGATATGAAGAAGTGGGCCGTGGTGGCCTGCGACCAGTTCACCTCTCAGAAGGAGTATTGGGAGGAGGCCCGCCGGATCATCGGCGACGCGCCCTCCACGCTGGACCTGATCCTGCCGGAAGCGTACCTTGGGAGCCCCGACGAGCCGGAGCGCATCGCCAAGATCAAGGCCAACATGAAGGAATACCTGAAGAAGGGGATCCTGCAGAAGCAGCCGGAGGGCTTCGTGCTCATCGAGCGCACCGCCAACGGCAACACCCGCCACGGTTTGGTCATGGCCCTGGATCTCGAGGAATACGACTATTCCAAAGGTTCCGGCACGCTGATCCGCGCCACCGAGGGGACCATCGTCTCCCGCATCCCGCCCCGGCTGAAGATCCGGGAGGGCGCGGCGGTGGAGCTGCCCCACATCCTGGTGCTGATCGACGACCCGGAGAGGACCGTCATCGAACCCCTGGTGAAGAAGGCGGCGGAGTTCCCCTGCCTCTACGACACCGACCTCATGCTGGGCGGCGGCCACATCTCCGGTCGCTTGGTGGCGGGGGAGAAGGACGTGGAGAACGTCATTGCTGCCCTCACCAAGCTGGCCGACAAGGAAGCTTTTGAGAAGAAGTACGGCGATCATCCCGTGCTCCTCTTCGCCATGGGCGACGGCAACCACAGCCTGGCCACCGCCAAGGCCAACTGGGAGAAGATCAAGGCCACCCTGCCGGAAGATGAGCGGGCCGATCATCCCGCCCGGTACGCCCTCATCGAGCTCAACAACGTTCACGACGAGGGCATCGTCTTCGAGCCCATCCATCGGGTGGTCTTCGGCGTCAACGGCAAAATTTTCGTCGACGCCCTGACCAGGAAGCTGGCCGAGCAGAACGAAGGCGTCCAGGTGCTCCCCATCGCCAGCGAGGCCGCGGGCGGCGAGAAGCACATCATCCCCTTCTTCTATGAGGGGGTGGAGGGCACCTTCGTGGTCAGCGGCCCGGCGGCGCAGCTGGCCGTAGGCACGCTGCAGAACGCTATCGACGCCGTGCTGAAGGAGCTGGGCGGCGAGGTGGACTACATCCACGGGGACGACGTGGTGAAGGACCTCTCGAAGAAGCCCAACGCCGTGGGCTTCCTGCTCCCCACCATGCAGAAGAGCGAGCTTTTCTCCACCGTGGTCTACGACGGCGCACTGCCCCGCAAGACCTTCTCTATGGGCGAGGCCGCCGAGAAGCGGTATTACCTGGAAGCCCGGCTGCTGGAGAAATAACACAGAGCTGAATCCAATAAAATGGCGAAAGGAACGGCTGGGCCGTTCCTTTCGCGTTGGGAGAGAGGGTTTTGGGATAGTAAGCTTTCTATCTATGGTCAGTCTATCTCGAAAACCTTAAATCAACCTTAAATCATATATGATTTTCTTTCAGCGTTTCGCCGTCAGCACGCCCCGCAGGTCGTAGATGGCGTGGCGGGGGCACTTCACGGCGCACATGCCGCAGGAGAGGCACAGCTCTTCGTCGATGGTCGAAAGATCGTCCGTCACCTTCGCCGCACCGGAGGGGCAGACCTTTTCGCAGATGCCGCAGCCGATGCAGGACACCTGGCAGGCGTTCCGGGCAACCTTGCCCGGGTCCCGGTTGGAGCACTTGACCACCATGGGGCAGCCCGGGTCGTGGAGATGGATGATCCCCTGGGGGCAGGCGTCCCCACAGGCCCCACAGCCCAGGCACAGGCTTTCGTCCACCTCCGCTACGCCGCAGTCGTTGATGACGATGGCGTCGGCGGGGCAGACGGACACACAGGCGGCGCAGCCGATGCAACCGTAGCCGCAGCTGTCGTTCCGGCAGCCGCCGTTGCAGGCCACCAAAGCAATCCGCTTCTCCATTATCGGCACCTCCTTTCGTAGGGCGTGTCAGACAGGGGGAGCTTCGTCCGCCGCTGCCCGTCCAGCTGATAGTAGGCCTCCGCGATGGCCGGGGCCGTGGGGATGGAAGTGATCTCCCCGATGCCGATTGCTCCGCAGGCCACGTCGAGACCCGGTTTATCCACCACGATAGCCTGGATCTCGGGTATCTCATGGGCCCGGAACAGGCCCAGCTTGCCGAACTTGTCGATGGGCTTGCAGTTGTCGTCGATGGGGTATTGCTCCCGAAGGGCGTAGCCCATGCTCATGACCACGCCGCCCTCGATCTGCCCCTCGCAGGACCGGGGGTTCACGGCTTTGCCCACGTCGTGGACCGCCACCATGGATTCGATCTTGCCGGTATTCCGATCCAGCACGCACATCTGGGTGGCGTAGCCGTAGGCCACGTGGGAAACGGGGTGGGGCACGTCGGCCCCTAGCTTGTCGGTCTTAGCCAGATACTCCCCATAGAACACCTCGCCGTTCAGCTCCTCAAGGGTCCGGGTCTTCAGGGCCTCCGTCAGCTTTTCGCAGGCCCGGCGACAGGCTTCACCGGTGATCAGGGTCTGGCGGGAGCCGGAGGAATCGCCGGAGTCCGGGGCGATCCAGGTGTTGGACCGCTCGTAGACGATATCGTCCCGATTGAGAGGCGTGTTGGTCACCACCATCTGGACCAGGACGGTCCCAAGACCCTGGCCGATGCAGGAAGCGCCGGCGTAGATATGCACCTTGGCGTCAGCTTCAACGATGAGCTTGCACCGGCCCCAGTCCGGGAGCCCCACGCCCACGCCGGAGTTCTTCATGGCGGAGGCGAGGCCCACCGGTTTCCCGGCGGCCACGGCGGCATCGTAGTAGGGCTTGATGGCCTCCAACGTCTCCACGAGGCCCGTCTCCGGCCCCACGATCTGGCCGTTGGGCAGCTCCTGCCCGGGGCGGATGGCGTTCCTATAGCGGATCTCCCAGGGGGAGATGCCGATCCTCTCCGCCATCTCGTTGAGCAACGATTCGATGGCGAAGCAGGTCTGGGTCACGCCGAAGCCCCGGAAGGCCCCGGCGGGGGGATTGTTGGTGTAGTAGGCCGTGCCCTCGATCTCGAAGTTCTGGTAGTTGTAGGGGCCGGAGGCGTGGGTGCAGGCCCGCTCCAGCACGGGGCCGCCCAGGGAGGCAAAGGCGCCGGTGTCGGAGTAGACGGAGGCCTTCACGCCCTGGATGATGCCATTTTCGTCGCAGCCGATGGTGAAATCCATCCAGAAGGGGTGGCGCTTGGGGTGGATCAAAAGGCTCTCCGCACGGCTCAGCTTCACCTTCACGGCCCGGCCGGTGAGGTAGGTGATGAGGGCCGCGTGGTGCTGGACCGTCATGTCCTCCTTGCCGCCGAAGCCGCCGCCCACCAGCTGGTTCTGGACTCGGACCTTGTCGCTGCCCAAAAGGATCTTGCACTCGTGGAGCGTGGTGTGGGAGGACTGGTCGGTGGAGAGGACCCGCACGTACCCGTCCTCGTCCATATACGCCACGGCGCACTCGGGCTCCAGGAAGGCATGCTCCGTCCAGGGGGTCTCGAAGTGCTTGGAGATCACGTATTTCGACCTGGCGATGGCCCCCGTGGCGTCGCCCCGGCTCACGTGCTTGTAGGCCTGGACGTTGGTTTCCTCCTCGTCGAAGACCCGGGGCGCGTCGGGGGCCTTGGCTTCCTCGGGACCGTGGACGGCGGGCAGGGGCTCGTAGGTCACCTTCACCAGCTTCTTGGCCTTCTCCAGGGTCTCCTGATCCTCCGCCACCACCAGGGCGATGGGGTCTCCCAGCCAGTGGGTGAGGCCCCCCACGGGGATGAGGGAGTATTGGTCGTGCTTGATATGGCCCACCTTGTTCTCCCCGGGGATATCCTCTGCGGTGAGCACCGCCACCACCCCGGGCAGGGCCTTCGCTTTGCTGGCGTCGATCCCCAGCACCCGGGCCCGAGGGTACTCGCTCCGGACCGCGGAGCCGTAGGTCATGCCGTCGAGATACCAGTCGTCCGGATACTTGCCGTAGCCCAGCACCTTCTCCTCCACATCCAGCCGGTGGACGCTGCTGCCCAGCTTCCAATCGGTCTCGGAGGGCTCCGGGATCACGCCTGCCTTCTTCAGCTTCGCTGCCAAGACCATGGCCTTGATGATCTTCACGTAGCCCGTGCAGCGGCAGTAGTTGTTGCGGATGGCGTAGCGCATCTGCTCCTCAGTGGGGTCGGCCACCTTGTCCAGGAGGGCCTTGGTGCAGAGGACCATCCCCGGGATGCAGAAGCCGCACTGGACGGCTCCCGCCTCCCCGTAGGCATAGGTGTAGAGCTTCTTCTCAAAGTCGGAAAGCCCCTCCACGGTGAGGACGTGCTTGCCTTCCAGGCTGTCCGTTTTCGGCACACAGGCCCGGCAGGTCTCCCCGTCGATGAGCACGGAACAGGCACCGCAGGCCCCCTCGGAGCAGCCGTCCTTTACGGAGGTGAGGTGGAGCTCATCCCGCAAAAACCGTAGCAGGGTCTGGTTCTTCTCCGCAGTGACCGCCTGTCCGTTTACAAAGAATGTAGCCATAGTCCTCCTTTAGACCAGCATGAAGGGATAGTCCTTCAGTACCGTCAGGATCAGCACCTCGATATCCTTGTCAAGATCGTTCTCCTTGGTGAGGTCGTATTTCTTCTCCGCCCCGTTCAGCCGGACCTTCACCTGCTTCTTCTTCAGGTTGGTCACGCAGAAGCCCTGGTTGGTGCTGTCCGCGAAGTCATTCTCGTTTTCGAACAGGGTGAACTTGTCCTTGTAGGGCCGGGAGGCGTAGGGGCAGAAGGAGGCGCAGTTGCCGCACTCGTTGCAGAGGTAATCGAGGTGCAGGATCTGGGGCTCCTTCTTGCCGGGTACCCGGATGGCGGCGTTAGCCCGGTTGGGACACACGGACACGCAGTTTTCGCAGAGCTCGTTGCAGTGCATGCACACGTCCTCCGGGTCGCCCTCAAGCTTCACCAGGCTCTTGCGCTCCACGAGCTTCTCTTCGCCCACCTCCGCGCCCTTGGGCAGGGCGTAGGACCGGGCCTTGCCCACGATGGCCTCCGTGGCCGCCAAGGCGTCCGCCATGGCCTCCACCACGGTGGCGGGGCCTCGCCGGGCGTCGCCCAGGACGAAGACCTTTCCGTTTCGAAGCACGGGCCGCCCCTTCTCGTTGAGACCCGCCCCATAGCTTAGGAGAAGATCGGTGTCCACTTTTTCGCCCAGGGAGGCGATGATAGAGGAGCAGGGGAGGGTCACTTCTTCACCTGTGTCCACAGGGCTCCTGCGGCCGGAGGCGTCCGGCTCGCCCAGGACCATCCGATGGCACAGCAGGCTTTCCCCGTCAGCCTTCACGGGGGCCAGCAGCTCCCTGAACTGCACGCCCTCTTTCAGAGCCAGCAGCATCTCCTCCTCGTCGGCGGGCATGTATTTCTTGGTACGGCGGTAGACGATGGACACGTCTTTCACGCCGGGGACCCGCAGGGCCGCCCGGGCGCAGTCCATGGCTGTGTTGCCCGCGCCGATGACGATCACGTGTTCGCCCAAATCCACGGAGCCGTTCCGCTTCAGGGCCTTCAAGAATTCGATGGCGTTGTATTCCTTCCCGCCGATGTCCAGCCGGGAGGCTTTCTCGGCGCCTACGGCCAGCAGGATGTAGTCGTACTCCTTCTCAAGGTCGTTCAGTGCGGGGGCGGGAGCGCCCAGCACGAACTTCGCCCCCAGGGAGGAGATCAGCTTCACGTCCCGGTCGATGGCCGCGTTGGGGATGCGGAAGGCGGGGATCACGTGGCGTACGGTGCCGCCCAGCTCCTTCTCCTTCTCGAACACGGTGACCTTGGCCCCTGCTCGGGTGAGATAGAAGGCTGCCGCCATGCCCGCGGGGCCGCCGCCGACCACGGCCACCTTGGCGCGGGTCAGATGTTCCTTCTTTACACCACGGGCCATGAGGGCGCCGAAGCCCTTCCGGGCAGCGGTGAGCTTCGCTTTGCGGATGTTCACGCTTTCGTCGTAGAAGTTCCGGGTGCAGCGGCTCATGCAGGGATGGGCGCAGATGGTGCCCGTGATGAAGGGCAGGGCGTTCCTTTCCGTGATGAGCTTCAGGGATTCGGGATACTTGCCCTTCTCGTTCAGAGCCAGATACCGGGGGATGTCCTGATGGATGGGGCAGCCGCCCTGGCAGGGGGCCGTAAAGCAGCTCAAAAGCGGCACCTGCTCCCGGCTCTTGCGGCTGGGCAGGGGCTTGATGGGTTTGCGGTGGTGCACGTCCTGGGCCGCCTTGTCGGAGAGGGCCCGGACCGCCGCGGGGTTCACGCCCGTGAAGGGCTTGTAGGCGCAGCGGGAGACCTCGCTGGCCAGCTCCCTGAACCGGTCGTAGCCGCCGGGCTTCAGAATGGTGGTGGCCACGGTGATGGGCCAGATGCCCGCCCTAAACAGGGCTTTCAGGTTGAAGGCGTCCGCGCCGCCGGAGAAGGACAGCCTGAGCTTCCCGTCGAACTCCTCCGCCATGCGGGCGGCCATCTCGATGGTCAACAGGTACAGGGACTTGCCACTCATGTACATCTCCTCGCTGGGGAGCTCGCCCGCCTTCACGTCCACGGGGCAGGTGTTGCTGAGCTTCAGGCCGAAGGTGACGCCGTTGTCCGCCGCCAGCTTGATAAGCCGGTGGAACATGGGCACCGCGTCCATATACTGCAGGTCCTCTTTGAAATGGTGATCGTCGAAGGAGACGTAGTCGAACCCGGCCTCGTCCAGGCGTTTGCGGGCGAAGTCGTAGCCCAGAATGGTGGGGTTGCACTTCACCAGGGTATGGAGCTTCTTCTCCGTGATGAGGTAGCTGGCGATGCTCTCGATCTCCTGGGGCGGGCAGCCGTGGAGGGTGGAGATGGTGACGCTGGTGCAGATATGGGGGTCGATGGCGTCGATGTATTCAGAAAGCTCGGGCAACCTCTCCTTGGCTACCTTGACGGCGTTTTTGAAGGCCTCGGTGCCGGAGGCGTCCTTCATGCCCTCGATGAAGGTGTCGATCTTTTTGGTCTTGATCCCAGCCAGGTCGTATCCCACGCTCATGTTGAACATGAACCCGTTGGGGTCTCCCAGATGCCAGAGCTTCGAGATGATCTTGATGACGACATAGGCGTTCACGTATTCCGTGAAGGCCTGGGGCACGGTGAGCTCCGTGGACCACTCGCAGTTATAGCCCTCGTCGTCCGCCTTGATGCAGGGCCGGTTGATGCAGCGGGCCAGGTCCTCGCCGTCCATCTTCTGCACGGTCTTGAGTTCGAAGAACCGGGCACCGGTGAAGTATCCGGCTATGATGTTCTCACTGAGCTGGGTGTTGGGGCCGGCGGCGGGGCCGAAGGGGGTCTCGATCCGCCCGCCGAACAGGGGCAGGCCAGCCCGTTCCGCCTCGTATTTGGCGTGGACGCCGAACACGGTGCCCTCTTGGGCATATTCGTTCAGTACCCGGTCCAGCAGTTTTTCAAAGGGGATGGGATTCATGCGTTCGCTCATAAGTCTTGCCTCCTGGTTCCTTTATCCGTTATAGCTGTCGAGCGCCTTCCAAAGCTTGACGCTCTCCTCCATGGTGTGAGCGTTGACGGCTTCCTCGTCGATGCCTACCAGCTTCCGATCCTGCATGAGGATCTTGCCGGCGCACATGGTGAACTCGCACTGGCGGCCCGTCATGCCGAAGATCATATGGCCGTCGATGTTGTCCCCGGAGAAGGGGGAGAAGGGCTTGTAATCCATGACGATGATATCTGCGGCGTACCCCTCCTTCAGCTTGCCCAGTTTGTCGGGGAAGTACTTTTCGGCGATCTTGGCGTTGTTCTCAAAGAGCATTTTGGTGACTTCGCCCCAGGCCACGTTGGGCATGCAGGCATTGTGCCGCTGGATGATGAGGCTCACCTTCAGCGCTTCCAGCATGTCGAAGGTATAGCTGTCGGTGCCCATGCCCACCAAAATGTCCTTGGCCATCATCTGACGGATGGGGGAACATCCTACGGCGTTGCCCATGTTGCTCTCGGCGTTGTTGCAGACCATGGTCTTGGTGTCACGGATGATGTCCATCTCGCCGCTGTTCACATGGATGCAGTGGCCCAGCATGGTCTTTTCCCCCAGAATGCCGTTGTTGAGGAGCCGGTTCACGGACCGGGTGCCGTAGTTCAGCGCAGAGTCGTATACGTCGTTCAAGCCCTCGGAGACGTGGATGTGGTAACCCGTGCGGCCATTGTTGGCCTTCTGCATCTTCTCGAAGGTCTTGTCGGAGATGGTGAACAGGGCGTGTCCGCCGAACATGGCGGCGATCATGGGATCGGGGTCCTTTTCACAGTGGGTGATGAAGGCGGCGTTCTCCTCGATGGCCTCGTCGCACTTCTTCTCCCCGTCCCGCTCCGACACCTCGTAGCAGAGGCAGGCCCGGACGCCCAGCTCCTTGGCCACCTTCTCGATCTCGAAGAGGGAGCCGGAGATGGCCTTGTAGCTGGCGTGGTGGTCGAAGATGGTGGTACAGCCGGTCTTGATGCCGTCGATGATGGTGGTGTAGGCGCTGGCCCGGGTGCCCTCGAGGGTCAGGTTCCGGTCGATGGCCCACCACATGCCGTCCAGGATCTCGTAGAAGTTTGTGGGGTTGAAGCCCTTGATGGAAAGGCCCCTTGCAAGGGCGCTGTAGATATGAGAATGGACGTTGATGAACGCGGGCATGATGACGCCGCCCTTGGCGTCCACCCGCTGGGCGTCGGGATACGCTTTTTCGAGCTCGACCCGGGGCCCGACGGCCTTGATAAACCGCCCGTCCACCAGCACGGCCCCGTTCGCAAGATAGGGACGCTCCGGGTCCCTGGTGATCACTTTTCCGTTGGTGATAAGAATCATGGCAGCCTCCTTCACAGTTTCAATGTAAAAAGCGCGGACCAAACACAAGGTTTGACAGCCCGCGCGCGAAGCACTCCCTTACAGCCGAAGATATATACTTTTCCTAATGGCAGTGTACCACGTTCACTGAGTAAAAATCAAGACTTGGACCGGAAATCAAAAATTAATTTGACTGCCTAACAGAATTTTTGAATATTCGCATTGCATTTCCCAACAGGTGTGATATACTGCAAATGTACCCAAATATAGGTAGGAGGTTGCGTATGGATTACACGAAGATCAAAGAAGCGGCGCAGGCATATCTGCCTGCCATGACCAAGTTTCTCCGGGACCTGATCGCCATCCCCAGCGAGAGCTGCGAGGAGGAAGGCGTGGTGAAGCGCACCATCGCCGAAATGGAGGCCCTGGGCTTTGACAAAGCCGAGATCGACCCCGAGGGCAACGCCCTTGGCTGGATGGGCACCGGCGAAAAGATCATCGCTTTCGACGGTCACATCGATACCGTTGGCATCGGCAACATCGCCAACTGGGAACACGATCCCTACCAGGGCTATGAGACCGACGACATCATCTACGGTCGCGGCGGCTCCGATCAGGAGGGCGGCGTGGTCTCCGCCGTCTACGGCGCCAAGATCATGAAGGACCTGGATCTGATCCCCGAAGGGTACAAGATCCTGGTGGTCGCCTCCGTTCAGGAGGAGGACTGCGACGGCCTCTGCTGGCAGTACATCCATAAGGAAGACGGCATCACCCCCGAGTTCGTGGTCTCCACCGAGCCCACCGACGGCGGCATCTACCGCGGTCATCGCGGCCGCATGGAGATCCGGGTGGACGTCCACGGCGTCTCCTGCCATGGCTCCGCCCCCGAGCGCGGCGACAACGCCATCTATAAGATGGCCGACATTCTGCAGGACGTGCGCGCCCTCAACGAGAACACCGCCACCGACGCCGACGAGATCAAGGGCCTCGTGAAGATGCTGGATCCCAAGTACAATCCCGAGCACTACGAGGACGCCCGCTTCCTGGGCCGGGGCACCATCACCGCCTCCCAGATCTTCTACACCTCTCCCAGCCGCTGCGCCGTGGCCGATTCCTGCGCCGTGTCCCTGGACCGCCGCATGACCGCCGGCGAGACCTGGGATTCCTGCCTGGAGGAGATCCGCAATCTTCCCGCCTGCAAGAAGTACGCCAAGGATGTGACGGTCTCCATGTACATGTACGACCGTCCCGCCTGGACCGGCCTCAAGTACGAGACCGAGTGCTATTTCCCCACCTGGATCAATAAGGAGACCGCGGCCCACGTGCAGGCCCTGGCTGACGCCCACAAGGCCCTCTTCGGTGAAGAGCGCATCGGCAGCCCCACGGCCATGGACAAGCGCCGTCGTCCCCTCATCGACAAGTGGACCTTCTCCACCAACGGCGTGTCCATCCAGGGCCGCTACGGCATCCCCTGCGTAGGCTTCGGCCCCGGCGCCGAGTCCCAGGCCCACGCCCTCTACGCGGCCGTGCCCATGAACTACCATCCCGAGAACAGCACCGGCGACGTGACCGTCTACCGGGCCGGGAAGACCGACACCAAGTTCGCCAACGACTAAGCTTACCACCAATACTATTTTATCAGGAGGCAACATGAGCAACGTCAAAAAGTACACCGACAAACTGGACAAGCTGAATTTCGAGAACATGTACAACGGCGACTTTTTCCTGACCTGGGAGAAGACCGACGACGAGATCGCGGCGGTGTTCACCGTGGCCGACGCCCTGCGTCATCTGCGCGAGAACAATATCTCCACCAAGATCTTCGATTCCGGCCTGGGCATCTCCCTGTTCAGGGACAACTCCACCCGCACCCGTTTCTCCTTCGCCTCCGCCTGCAACCTGCTGGGCATCGAGGTCCAGGATCTGGACGAGGGCAAGAGCCAGATCGCTCACGGCGAGACCGTCCGTGAGACCGCCAACATGATCTCCTTCATGGCGGACGTCATCGGCATCCGGGACGACATGTACATCGGCAAGGGCAACACCTATATGCACAACGTGGTGAACGCCGTCACCGAGGGCAACAAAGCGGGCGTCCTGGAACAGAAGCCCACCCTGGTCAACCTCCAGTGTGACATCGACCATCCCACCCAGTGCATGGCGGACATGCTCCACTGCATCCACACCCTGGGCGGCAGCGACGATCTGGACGAGGCTATCAAGAACCTGAAGGGCAAGAAAGTGGCCATGACCTGGGCCTACAGTCCCTCCTACGGCAAGCCCCTGTCCGTGCCTCAGGGCGTGGCGGGCCTGTTCACCCGGTTCGGCATGGACGTGACGCTGGCCTATCCCGAGGGCTACGAGATCATGGACGACGTGGTGAAGGTGGCGGAGGAGAACTGCAAGAAGTCCGGCGCTAAGTTCACCATCACCCATGACATGAAGGAAGCTTTCAAAGACGCGGATATCGTTTATCCCAAGTCCTGGGCCCCCTTCAAGGCCATGGAAGAGCGCACCGAGCTCTATGGCAACGGCGACATCGAGGGCATCAAAGCCCTGGAAAAGCGGCTCCTCGCCCAGAACGCGGAGCACAAAGACTGGGAGTGCACCGAGGAGATGATGAAGCTCACGAAGGACGGCAAGGCTCTGTATCTCCACTGCCTGCCCGCAGACATCACCGACGTTTCCTGCAAGGCCGGCGAGGTGGCCGCCTCCGTGTTCGACCGCTATCGCGATCCTCTCTACAAGCAGGCCTCCTTCAAGCCCTACATCATCGCGGCCATGATCTTCCTCGCCAAGGTGAAGGACCCCGCCAAGAAGCTCCTGGAGCTGGAACAGAAGAGTACGCCCCGTTGGAACGCCTAAATAATTTCTGAAAGGAAAAAGAATATGATCGATCTTACCATCCATCCGGAAGCCCTGGAAAGAAACATCGAAGTCGCCCGCAAGAACCACATCATCCTGCCCACCTTCGAGCAGATGAAGCACCCCGACAAGGTACCTGAGAAGGTGAAGGAAGCCCTGAAGAACGTGGGCCTTTGGGACGTGAATCCTCTCAACCTGTTCCGCATCACCTGGCACAACGAGCCCGTCATGGACGGCGGCCAGTACGGCCCCGTGAACTTCATCGAGCTGCCCAGCTCCCTGACCGGCGTCAAGGCCCGGATCATCTGCCTCATCGGCGGTCACCGGCCAGTTCGACGCCACCTACAACAAGGCCGTTTGGCCCTCCACCGGCAACTACTGCCGGGGCGGCGCCTTCAACAGCAAGCTCCTTGCCTGTGAGAGCGTGGCCATCCTGCCCGCCGAGATGAGCAAAGAACGGTTCGACTGGCTTTCCAAGATCGCCGGTGAAGTCATCGCCACCCCCGGCTGCGAGAGCAACGTGAAGGAGATCTTCGACAAGACCTGGGAGCTTCGCCGCACCCGGGACGACGTGGTCATTTTCAACCAGTTCGAGGAGATGGGCAACTGCATCTGGCATTATCAGGTCACCGGCAACGCCATCGCAGAAGCCTTTGAGAGCATCAAGGGCGAGGGCGACCGTCTGGCGGGCGCCTGCTTCACCAGCGGTTCCGCCGGCACCATGAGCGCGGGCGATCTTTTGAAGGAGAAGTACCCCCACCTGAAGCTGGCCGTGGGCGAGGCGCTGCAGTGCCCGACCCTCCTTGAGAACGGGTTCGGCGGCCACCGCATCGAGGGCATCGGCGACAAGCACGTGCCCTGGATCCACAACGTGAAGAACACCGACATGGTCATCGACATCGACGACGACGACTCCCAGAACCTGCTGCGCCTCTTCAACAGCGAAGAGGGCAAGAAGTACCTGGTGGAGAAGGCCGGCGTCCCCGCCGAGACCGTGGAGCAGCTGTCCCTCATGGGCATCTCCGGCATCGCCAACATGCTCTGCTGCATCAAGATGGCCAAGTACTACGAGCTCACCGAGCACGACATCGTGGCCACCGTCTGCACCGACTCCGCCATCATGTACGAGAGCCGCATCAAGGAGCTGGACGAGCAGCAGGGCGCCTACTCGGAGCTGGCCGCTGCCTACGACTTCGCCAAGCACCTGCAGGGCGTCCGCACCGACGCCATGCTGGAGCTCTCCTACCAGGATCGCAAGCGCGTCCATAACCTGAAGTACTACACCTGGGTGGAGCAGCAGGGCAAGACCTACGAGGAGATCAACCAGCAGTGGTACGACGAGCATTACTGGACCGACATGCACGAGCAGGCGGCCGATCTCGATAAGCTCATCAACGCCTTCAACGAGAAGACCGGCGTCCTGGCGGAGCTCTAAGCCATGAAGCGGGTTTTAGGCTATCGCTGCACCATCTGCGGGAAGGAGTTTCCCTTCGAGCCGGAACGGTACACCTGCCCCCACTGCGGGGAAAAGGGCATTCTGGACATCGTCTACGATTACGGCGAGGTGAAGAAGGTCCTGACCAGGGAGACCCTGGCGCAGAACCGGGACAACAGCATGTGGCGGTATCGGGCTCTCATGCCTGTGGCGGACACTACGGACGTGAGCCGGTTCCTCCGCATCGGCTGGTCGCCCCTCTATGAGTCGAAGAAGCTCCGGGACGAGCTGGGCTTGAAGGCCCTCTACATCAAGGACGACGGCATCAATCCCACGGCGTCCCTGAAAGACAGGGCTTCGGGCGTGGCCGTGGCCAAGGCCATCGAGCTGGGCTACGACACCATCTCCTGTTCCTCCACCGGCAACGCGGCCTCCTCCTGCGCGGGGAGCGCCGCCCGGATGGGCCTCAAAGCGGTGATCTTCGTGCCCAAGCGGGCCCCCCAGGGGAAGGTGGCTCAGCTGATGATCTTCGGCGCCCGCCTGGTGGTGGTGGACGGGGACTATGAGCAGACCTTCGAGCTTAGCCGTGCGGCCATCGAGAAGTACGGCTGGTACAACCGGAACGCGGGCATCAACCCCGTCATGAGCGAGGGCAAGAAGACCGTAGCCATGGAGATCGCCGAGCAGCTCAACTTCCAGGTCACCGACTGGGTGGCCTGCTCCGTGGGCGACGGCTGCACCATCGGCGGCGTGTACACCGGCTTCAAGGACCTTTACGAGCTGGGCATCATCGACCGGATCCCCCGCATCCTGGGCGTCCAGTCCACGGGCTGCTGCCCCTTCGTCAACGCGGACAAGGTGCCCGACCACGAGCTGGTGCCCACCCCGGAGGAGACGTTGGCCGACTCCATCTCCGTGGGCGTGCCCCGGAACCCGAAGAAGGCCCAGCGGGCGGTCTACGCCTCCGACGGCCGCTGGATCGCCGTCAGCGACGACGACATCCTGAGGGCCATGCGGCTCCTTGGTCGGAACGAGGGCGTGTTCTCCGAGCCCGCCGGGGCCACCGCCACCGCGGGCGTGAAGGCCGCCATCAAGCAGGGGATCATACGTTCCAATGAGACCGTCACCGTCATCAGCACGGGCAGCGGTCTCAAGGATACGGCCAACGCCCTGAAGGCTGCCGGAAAACCATATATTTGTGCGCCATCTCTGGACGCGCTGGAAAAAAGTGGTATACTCAAGTAAGAAATCAATACAGGAGGTTCATTCATGAAATACGGTCGTGTGTATAACTTTTCTGCCGGTCCCGCCATCATGCCGGAGCCTGTCCTGGAGGAGATCCGGGACGAGATGATGAACTACCGCGGCAGCGGCATGTGCGTCATGGAGATGTCCCATCGGTCCAAGGTCTATCAGCAGATCATCGATGAGGCTGAGGCGGACCTTCGCACCCTCATGGGCATCCCCGATAACTACAAGGTCCTCTTCATCCAGGGCGGCGCCACCCTCCAGTTCGCCATGATCCCCATGAACCTGATGAAGAACGGCAAGGCCGTCTACATCGAGACCGGCGCCTGGTCCAAGAAGGCCATCGCCGAGGCGAAGAAGTACGGCGAAGTGATCGTGGCCGCGTCCAGCAAGGACAGGAACTACGCCTACATCCCCGACTGCTCCGATCTCGACATCCCCGAGGATGCGGACTACGTCTACATCTGCGAGAACGAGACCATCCACGGCACCACCTGGCACAATCTCCCCAACACCAAGGGCCACATCCTGGTGTCCGACCAGAGCTCCATGTTCCTGTCCCGTCCCTGCAACGTGGCTGACTACGGCCTCATCTACGGCGGCGTCCAGAAGAACATCGGCCCCGCGGGCCTCGCTATCGTCATCATCCGCGAGGACCTGATCCGGGAGGACATCGACCCCAAGACCCCCATCTACATGCGCTACGACACTCACGCCAACAACGGCAGCATGTACAACACCCCCAACTGCTGGGCCATCTACGTCTGCGGCAAGGTCTTCAAGTACCTGCTGAAGAACGGCGGCCTCGAGCATATGGCGACGGTCAACGAAGCCAAGGCCAAGGTCATGTACGACTTCCTGGATGCGTCCAAGATGTTCCAGGGCACCGTTGACAAGAAGGATCGTTCCCTCATGAACATCCCCTTCGTCACCGGCGACAAGGACAAGGACGCTGCGGTCGTGGCGGCCACCAAGGCGGCCGGGTTCGACAACCTGAAGGGCCACAAGAGCGTGGGCGGCCTTCGGGCGTCCGTGTACAACGCCATGCCCATCGAGGGCGTGGAGGCCCTGGTGGAGTTCCTGAAGAAGTACGAAGCGGAGAACGCGTAAGGAGGATATTTCGGAATGATCAAGATTCTTGCGTCTGACGGTATGGAAAAGGGCGCGGTGGCCGCGCTGGAAGCCAAGGGTTGCCAGGTGGATCAGCAGTTCTACGATCCCGAAGCCCTGAAGGAAGCCGTGAAGAACTACGACGTGCTGGTGGTCCGGTCCGCCACCAAGGTCCGCGCCCCCCACATCGACGCGGCCAAGGAAGCGGGCAAGCTGAAGCTGGTCATCCGCGGCGGCGTGGGCGTGGACAACATCGACGTGAAGTACGCCGAGGCAAACGGCATCACCGTCCGCAACACCCCCCGGGCCAGCTCCCAGTCCGTGGCGGAACTGGCCATGGGCCATATGTTCGCCTGCGCTCGGTTCTTGTCCATCGCCGGTCACACCATGCGGGAGGACAAGTGGGAGAAGAAAGCCTACGCCAAGGGCATCGAGCTTCAGGGCAAGACCCTGGGCATCATCGGCTTCGGCCGCATCGGCCAGCACCTGGGCGTCATGGCCAAGGCCATCGGCATGAAGGTGGTGGCCTTCGACATCTTCCACATCCCCGGCATCGAAGAGCAGCTGGGCATCAACTACGTGGAGATGGACGAGCTTCTCGCTGAGTCCGACTTCATCAGCGTCCATGCCCCCGCGGTGGACGGCGGCGCCATCATCAACGCCGACACCATCGCCAAGATGAAGGACGGCGTGTGCATCATCAACACCAGCCGCGGCGCCAACCTGGACGAGGACGCCCTGCTGGCCGCCCTGGAGTCCGGCAAGGTCCGGGCCGCGGGCCTCGACGT
>CADACQ010000015.1 GCA_902786465.1 uncultured Eubacteriales bacterium
TTTATGATCGATCACAGATTTCAAGGAAAAGGATTCGGAAGGGATGCACTGAACCTTCTTTTGGACTATGTTCTATCATTTCCGGATGGAGAGGAAGACACATGGAGTACATCATACGATCAAGAAAATGAAGTAGCCAGGCATCTGTACGCCTCATTTGGATTTGCGCCGAACGGTGAGAAAGACAGCGATTATGAAGATGCGGAGGAAGTCGCTGTACTGCCGCTGAAATGATTTTTTCAGCAAAACCGAACAAGTTGACTAATACCAATTTGCCGAGCTTCACTGCTGGTGAACTTTCTGGCGGTCTTTCTATGCCTTGGTGTCCTTTTTCGCGTTCTTTCACAAATGAAAAGCCACCCAACTGGGTGGCTTTTCGTTTGGCATATAAAGGAAAGACTCGAACTGATCGCGGTAGTGAATGAAGCGCCAGTGGCGCTTCAGAGCCGCGATCTGAGCGAGGCCGCAGCCGAGTGTTCGAGTCTTACTGCCCCTGCACTTGCGCATAATCGTTTTCCCTGTTATTATTTAAAGAAAAACGATGAACTGCTGGAGGCATCCCCATGAAACAGATCTTTGAATCCGAGAACATCTCCTTTGTCCGGGTCACGGAATCTCTGGTGAAGGATTACTTGACCATGGTCAACGACATCGAAAACGTAGGCCGGTTCATCGGCCGCCGCCTGGAACCTATCTCTGAGGAGAAGGAGATCAAGTGGGTGCGTGAAAAGCAGGCGGAGCAGGCGGTCCTGTTTTCTATGCTCGAAAAGAAGACCGGCGCGTTCATCGGCAACATCGAGCTCATGGACGTGGCCGATGGGGCAGGGGAGCTGGGCATCGCCATCACCGCCAGTATGCAGGAGAAGGGCTACGGGACCGAGGCCATCCCCGCCATGGTCCGCTACGGCATGGAGACCCTGGGCCTTCGCCGCATCTTCCTCAAGGTCTACCCGGACAACGTCCGGGCCATCCACGTGTACGAGAAGTGCGGCTTCCGGGAGTACGACCGAACGGCGGACGACGTGTTCATGGAGATCACCCAATGAAAGACATATCCGAGCTGACGCTGAAAGACCTGCAGCCCTCTCAGTTCTATATCTCCGAGAAGAAGCTGGCGTCGGTGGAAGCCTGGTTCGATCCGGCGGACCTTTCCCGATTCGAGCCCATCCCTGTCAAGGAGCTGGACGGCGTTCCCGTCATGACCGACGGCCACACCCGGGCGGTGGCGGCTTTGCGGGCGGGGCTTGATAGGGTGCCTCTCGTCTGGGACACGGACGAACTGGACTGGCGCCTGTACCGGGCCTGCGTGACGGCCTGCCGCCGCCGCGGGATCGACTCCCCGGCGGACCTGATGGGGCGCATCATATCGGCGGAGGCATATGCCGAGCAGTGGGACGCCTGGTGCGATAGGCTCCATGCGGATATCGACGCCGGCGTTATCGAAGTGGTCCCCTACACCAGGGCGGATATTCCGGACGTGCTCTCCTTCGAGCGCCGCTTGCGGGAGGAAGAGGATGTGTGGGGCTGGGTCATCGACGACGCCTATATCGCCCAGGTCCAGAAGAGCTTCGAGGGCGACATATTCCGGGACGCCCTGTCGTTCCTGGCGTATCTCGACGGGCAGGCGGTGGGGCGGATCGACGCGTGCCTGATCCGCAGCCACTTCGACGGGTCCACCAAGGCCTATCTCGACTGGATCTGCGTCATCAAGAGCTATCGCCACCGGGGCGTCGCCCAAGCTCTGCTCGCAAGGCTTCGGCAGGTGCTGAAGGCCCGGGGCGTGGACACCCTCATCGCCCTGACGGCCAGCAACGAGGAAGCCCAGCGGTTCTACAAACAGGTGCCCGATTCCATCCTGCGGGATACGGGCATCTGGATCGATATCTAAGGAGACGATCATGATCTATTGGCTCAACGGCGCCTACGGCGTGGGGAAGACCACCGTGGCGAATCGGCTCCTGCCCCTGCTGCGCAACGCCCATCTGTTCGACCCGGAGCTGGTGGGCAACGGCATCCGGGACAATTACCCGGAGGCGCTCTTCTGCGAGACCTACGAGGAGTACCCGATCTGGCTGGAAACCAACTATCGGCTGCTGAAGGACCTACACGCGCGGCACGACGGGGACATCGTGGTGCCCATGACCCTGCTCAGGGAGGGGTCCTATACCGCCATCATCGAACGGCTGCTGAGGGACGGCGTTCCCGTGCGGTATATCTTCCTCGATGGCGACGCAGAGACCCTGCGGCATCGGATGGTGGACCTGGGCCGGGAGGAGCCGGACAGCTGGTGCGTGGGGCATATCCCCGTGTGCCTGGCCGCCCAGGCCGCCGATACCCACGCTGTCCATATCCCCACCGTGAACAGGACCCCCGAGGACATCGCCGACGAGATCGCGGCGCTGCCATAACGAAGGACAGGAGGCACCCCATGGACAAGAAAACCCAGCTAAAAGCCCTTCTGGCGGCCATCGCCTGCCACGCAGCCTGGGGCTTCAGCTTCCTGGCCTCCCGCAAGGGGCTGGACGGGGCCCCGGTGTTCGTGCTGTTGAGCCATCGATTCGGCCTGTCCTTCCTGGTCATGAACCTGCTGGTGCTCCTGGGCGCGGGCAAGCTCTCCCTGAAAGGCAAGGCCTTGTGGAAGCCTCTGCTGCTGGGGCTCATGGAGCCGGTGATCTACTTCTTCGGGGAGCAGTACGGCATCCTCCATTCCAATACCGTCTTCTCCGGGGTCATGATCGCCATGATCCCCATCGTGTCCACCCTGGCGGCGGCACCCATCCTGCAGGAGAAGCCCTCGGCGGGGCAGCTCTTCTTCTGCCTTCTGTCCGTCTGCGGGGTGGTGGGCATCGGCCTTATGAATCGGAGTTCCGGGGCCCTCGATTGGATCGGCGTGGTGGCCCTGATAGTGGCCGTCCTCTCCGCCGGGGCCTACACCCTCATCGGCCGGGGCATCTCTCGGGAGTATACCCCCTTCGAGCGCACCTATATGATGATGGGCGTAGGCGCCGTGACCTTCACGCCCCTGGCCCTGATCCAGACCCGGGGTAGCGTGGCGGCCTATTTCCAGCCCCTGGCCCAGCCCGCCTATCTTCTGGCCATCCTGTTCCTGGCGCTGGTCTGCTCCGTGGCCTGCTATTTCCTCTCCGGCTACACCATCACCTACATGACCGTTGCCCGGGAGACAGTCTTCGCCAACCTGACCACCGCCGTGTCCGTCTTCGCCGGGGTGATCTTCCTCCACGAGCCCTTCACCTGGTTTGGGGTCCTCTGCTGCCTGGTCATCTTCGTGGGCATCTACGGGGTACAAAAAACGGCGCCGTGAGGCGTCGTTTTTCTCTATCTGATCCTATAGGAGCAGGATCCCGGCTTCGTCGCATGCTTTTCTTGTCTTCTCGTCCCATAAACTGCTCTGCACCTCTCCGATGTGGCAGGTGCCGATCATCAGCATGCACAGCCGGCTTTGGCCGATACCGCCGCCCATGGTCAGGGGCAGCTCACCGTCCAGCAGCATCCGGTGGAAGGGCAGCTTCGCCCGTTCGGGGCACCCCGCTGCCGTAAGCTGGCGAGCGAGGGCAGGAGGGTCCACCCGGATGCCCATGGAAGAGATCTCCAGCGCCCGGCCCAGGACCTTGTCCCACATGAGGATGTCCCCGTTCAGCGTCCAGTCGTCGTAGTCCGGGGCCCGGCCGTCGTGGGGCTGGCCGCTCTTGAGGGGGTAGCCGATCTGCTCCAGGAACACGGTCCCGTGCTGTCGGACGATTTCGTTCTCCCGCTGGCAGGGGGTGAGAGCGGGGTACATGTCCTCCAGCTCCTGGGTGCTGAGGAAGAACACCTCTCGCGTAAGATCCATGGGGAGGCTGGGGAAGGCCACGCTCAGGGCGTCCGCCGTCTCGCACACCGCGTCCACGATGGCCTGGACCGTTCGCCGGAGGGTGTACTCGTTGCGCTCCTCGGGCCGGATGATCTTCTCCCAGTCCCACTGGTCCACGTAGATGGAGTGCAGATTATCCAGCTGTTCGTCCCGACGGATGGCGTTCATGTCCGTGAACAGACCCTTGCCGGGCCTGAACCCGTAGCGCTTCAACGCCAGCCGTTTCCATTTCGCCAGGGAGTGGACCACCTGGCCCTCCACGTCCACGGCGGCGATGTCGAAGCTTACGGGCCGCTCGTAGCCGTTCAAATCGTCGTTGAGACCGGAATTCGCGGCTACAAACAGCGGAGCAGACACCCGCCTCAAATTCAGGGCGCTGCCCAGGTTGACCTGGAAACTGTTTTTGATAAACTCGATAGCTCGCTGCATTTCGTACACGGACAGGGGCGACCGATACCCCTCAGGAACGTACACCTGGCTCATACCGATGCCTCCTTAGGAAAATTGTAAAGCTAAATATAATATATAATCTGCGCTCTTGTCAAGCCTTTCGGCCCCAGAGGTTGCGCCTTTCGGCCCGCTGTGGTACAATGCCCCTGTCGTTTTTGGAAAGGAGGATGGACCCATGGCCCGTGAGCGCAGCAAGGTTTGGATGCCCCTGGACAATGCGGCCCTGATCTTTCCCGCCATCCGCCGCAAGAACTGGAACAACGTCTTTCGGGAGTCCGTCACCCTGACGGAGGACGTGGACCCGCAGCTTCTGCAGCGGGCGGTGGACGAGCTCATGCCCCGATTTCCCTCCTTCTATCTTCGGCTCCGGCGGGGCGTATTTTGGTACTACCTGGAGGAGGTCACGGCTCCGCCCCAGGTCCAGGAGGACTACGCCTACCCTCTGACCTTCATGACGGCCAAGGAGATGGGCCGCTGCTGCCTGCGGGTGCTTTACTATCGGAACAGGATCGCCGTGGAGTTCTTCCACGTGCTCTCGGACGGCGGCGGGGCCATGGTATATCTCAAGACCCTGACCGCCCGGTATCTTTCTCTTCGCTACGGGGTGGAGATCCCCGCTACGGACGGGGTGCTGGACGTGCAGGAGCCCCCCGCACCGGAGGAGCTGGAGGACAGCTTCCAGCGATACGCCGCCGACCATCCGGCCTTCTGCCCCGAGACGGAGGCCTATCGGCTCCCCGGCAAGCGGGAGCTGGGCCGGTTCAATCGCCTCGTCACCGGCGTGATCCCCGGGGACGCCCTCCATGCCCTGGCCCATCGGTACGGCTGCACCGTCACCGTGTTCCTGGCGGCGGTCATGGCCCAGTGCGTCCTGGCCATCCAGGCCGAGCAGACGCCCAGGAAACGGCAGAAGCCCGTGAAGATCACCATCCCCGTGGACCTGAGGCGGCTCTTTCCCAGCCGGACCCTGCGCAACTTCACCCTTGCCGTGAACCCCGGCGTGGACCCCCGCCTGGGGACCTACACCCTCCAGGAGCTGTGCGGCGCCTTCACCCACCAGCTGGCGGCGGAGGTCACGCCCCAGCGTATGGCGGGCCGCATCGCCCAGAACGTGGAGCCCCAGCGGAACAAGATCCTGAAGGCGGCGCCCGTCTTCCTCAAGACCCCGGTCATGCGGGCGGTCTACGATCGGCGGGGGGAGCGGCTGGGCTGTCTCAACATCTCCAACCTGGGGGTGCAGAAGCTTCCGGCGGCCATGGCCCCCTACGTGGAGCGGATGGAGTTCATCATCGGCGTCCAGTATTCCTACCCCAACAACTGCTCCGTGGTCACCGCCAAGGGGATGGCCCTGGTCAACATGATCCGCAGCACCGAGAGCCCCGAGCTGGAACGGCGGTTCTTCTCCCGGCTGGTGGAGCTGGGGGTACCCGTGTCCATCGAGGCCAACGCATGAGCAAAACTGACGAAAAAGGAATGTGATATATATGTACTGCGTGAAATGCGGCGTCCGCCTCCAGGAGGGCGTGAAGGCTTGCCCCCTGTGCGGCACCCCCGTGTGGTGCCCCGAGGCGGGGGAGAGGGGCCCTGCCGCCACCTATTCGGACCGCTATCCCGTTTACAGCCGCCAAAAGCGCCTCACCGTCATGGCCTCTATCACGGTGGCGCTGCTGGCCGCCATGGTGGCCTGCTTCTCCATCGCCCTCAACACCACGGGCCGCATGGGCTGGTCCTTCTACGTGATCGCGGGGACGACGGCCTTCTATCTCGCCTTTCTGCTGCCCCTGTGGTTTCGACGGCCCCATCCTTTGATCTTCGTGCCCGTAGCCTTCCTGTCCCTGTGCCTGCTGCTGTTCCTCATCTGCGCCTACACGGGCGGCCGCTGGTTCTGGACCTTCGCCTTCCCCCTGACGGGGCTCTTGGCCATCCTCACCATCGGGGCCGTTGCCCTCTACCGGTACGTGAAGCGGGGGACCATCTTCATCACCGGGGGCCTTCTCATCGCCATCGGAGGCGGCTGCCTGCTGGCGGAGCTGTTCCAGCATCTGACCTTCCATACGCCCATGTTCGCCTGGTCCCTGTACGCGGCGTCGGTGTTCTTCCTCTTCGGCGGCTTTTTGATCCTGGCGGGGATCGTCCGGCCCCTTCGGGAGCACCTGGAGAGAAAGTTTTTTATCTGATACAGCGGGGAAAAATCTTCTTGCGGCCTTCTGTTAACAGAATTGACAAACTTGCGCTTTTATGTTATAAGGTATGTATGTTTGCGTCGGCGGATTTTAGCCCCTGGCGCGGATAAATAAAAACGAAACATGGGAAAGGAACTCCAAGATGAAATTCTCCAAGATTCTGGCAATCGTCCTGGCGCTCGTCATGGTTTTCGCCCTGGTCGCCTGCTCCTCTGGCGCCAAGACCGAGACCAAGACCGAGACCAAGACCGAAGAGCCCGCTAAGGCTGCTGTCAAGGTCGCTATGATCACCGACTACGGCGATATCACCGACCAGTCCTTCAACCAGACCACCTACGAAGCCTGCAAGGCGTTCTGCGAAGGCAAGAAGCTGGACTTCCAGTACTACAAGCCCGCTTCCGACTCCGATGAGGATCGTATCTCCTCCATCGAGAAGGCCATCGACGACGGCTTCAACGTGATCGTGATGCCCGGCTACGCTTTCGGTCCCGCCATCAAGGCCACCGCCGAGAAGAATGCCGATGTCAAGTTCATCGCTCTGGACGTGAGCGAGTTCGATCTTGGCTATGAGGGCGCCATCCCCGCCAACCTGTACAGCGCTGTGTACCAGGAAGAGCTCTGCGGCTACATGGCCGGTTACGCGGCTGTGAAGCTGGGCTACAAGAAGCTGGGCTTCCTGGGCGGCATGGCCGTGCCCGCCGTGGTCCGCTATGGCTACGGCTTCGTGCAGGGCGTGGACGCCGCTGCGGCTGAGCTTGGCCTCACCGACGTGGCTGTCAAGTATGCCTACGGCAACCAGTTCTACGGCGACGCGGACATCACCGCCGCCATGGACGTCTGGTACGGCGCTGACACCGAAGTGGTCTTCGCCTGCGGCGGCGGCATCTTCACCTCCGCTGGTGAGTCCGCCAAGAAGTACGGCAAGAAGGTCATCGGTGTGGACGTTGACCAGGCTGGCACCATCGATGGCCTCTATGGCGAGGGCATCACCGTGACCTCCGCTATGAAGGGCCTGGCTGCCACGGTCAACACCATGCTGGGCAAGGTCGTGGACGGCACCTTCGAGGGCGGCAAGGTTGAGAACCTGGGCCTCGTCTCCGCAGTTCCCGAAGAGAACTACGTGCAGATCGCCGGTTCCACCCAGTTCTCCGACAGCTTCACCAAGGAAGACTACAAGGCTCTGGTGGAGAAGATGTTCAAGGGCGAGGTGACCGTGTCCAACGACATCACCAAGGCCGCTGCTGACTTCGCCACCGTCATCACCGTGGACGATCAGGGCAACATCAAATAAGCTGTCTTTGATCTAAGGATCAAACCTAAGAGCAGACCTTCGGGTCTGCTCTTTTCGATTGACGCTGTCCCCCGCGCGTGGTATTCTATTATATATTGGGAAGAAAGCGAGGTAACTCCCTTTGGGTATCAAGTGTCCCAACTGCGGCGGCGGAATGGTCTATGATATAGGCAAGAAGCAGCTGGTCTGTCCCTACTGCGATACCACCTCCACGGTGGAAGCCTACCGGCTGAACAACGCCGCCGAATATGTGAACGACAACTACAGCGTGAGCACCTACCGCTGCAAGAACTGTGGGGCGGAGCTGACCGCGCCGGAGGAGCAGACCGTGGCCTATTGCTCCTATTGCGGCGGCGAAGCCATGCTCCACGAGAAGCAGGCCGAGACCATTCGCCCCAAGCGGATCATCCCCTTCGTGAAGACCAAGCAGGAGGCCATCCGCGCCTACGAGGCCGCGGTGAAGAAGGCCCTCTACGTGCCCAAGGAGCTGAAGGACGCCTCCTTCCTGGAGGGGTTCCGGGGCGTGTACTTGCCCTACTGGGGCATCGACGTGGACATACCCCACCAGGAGCTGACGCTGAAGGGCACGCGCACCTATACCCAGGGCAAATACGATTATACCGAAACCTACGACGTGAGCGCCCAGGTGGGCGGACAGGCGGAGGGAGCCATCTACGACGCCTCCGCCGCCTTTGACGATACCCTGGCCGCCCAGATCGCCCCCTTCGATCAGAAGGGCGCCAAACCCTTTGACGAGGCGTATTTGGCCGGTTTCTACGCGGACAAGGTGACCTCTTCCCCGGAGGTCTACACCACCTTAGCCACCGAGCAGGCGGCCGACAAGGTCTTTGATACCATCAAGCAGAAGGCGGGGAAGGTCAGCGTCTCCGTGCCCGCCAGCCGGGAGAAACGGGTGGAGCAGATCGGCGCCAAGGCCACGGGCTACGAGGTGTCCTTGTTCCCCGTGTGGTTTTTGACCTGGCGCAGGAAGGACAGGGTGGCCTATTCGGTCATGAACGGCCAGTCCGGGAAGATCACGCTGGATCTGCCCGTGGACCTGAAGCAGTTCTTCCTCTATTCTGCCGCGGCGGCGGCGGTCCTGTTCCTGGTGCTGAGCCTCCTGCCGGCCTTCATCCAGCCCATGACCATGGCGGCCCTGTGCGCCGTGCTGCTGGTGCTGTCCGGCCGGCTCCTCAACGGGGAACTGAAGCAGATCCGGCTCCAGGAGCGCCACACCTACGACTATGGCGACAACTCGGGGGAGAAGAAGGGGAAGCCCAAGGCGAAGGCCGTCTCCTGCCTGGGGACGGGGCTGGCGTACGTGTTCTACGGGTTGACGGCGGCCATGGCCTTCGGCACCACCACCGGCAGCGACGGCACCGTGGGCCCTGCCTTCCTGCTGGCCCTCATCGGGCAGATCGTTTTGAGCGTGAAGCTCATCCGCAACGCCGCCGGGGCGAAGAACAAGTCCGGCATAGTGCCCGCCCTGGTGGCGCCCATCATTCTGGCGCTGGGGACCTTCGTGGGCATCAACCCCGAGGTGTTCCCAAACGACGCCTGGTACTACGGCCTGGCCACCGGGTGTTTGGCGGGGATCCTCATCAACGCCCTGTTCGTCATCGGGCGATACAACGATCTGGCCACTCGACCGGTCCCCAATTTCTTCAGAAGGGAGGGCGCCAACAATGCAAGGTCGTAAACGGTTCCTGGCGGCGCTGCTGTGCCTGTGCGCGCTGCTGATGGCCCTGCCCCAGAACGCGCTGGCTGCGGAGGCGGGGGAGAGCGCCTATCGGGTGGTCATCGATGACGAGGCTGACCTGCTCACCGAAGCGCAGGAGGCCGATCTGCACGCGATCATGGAGAAGGTGCTGCCCTACGGCAACGCCGCCTTCGTGTCTGTGGATCACAATTCGACCACCACGGAGCGGCTGGCGGAGAGCAAGTTCCTGGAGTTCTTCGGGGACACCTCCGGCGCGCTGCTCATCATCGACATGGACAACCGCTACATCCAGCTCATCGCGGACGGGGCGGTGTATAAGACTGTCAACAAGACCCGCTGCAACGAGATCACCGACAACATCTATCGGTACGCTTCCCAGAAGGATTATTATACCTGCGCTGCCAAGGCCTTCGAGCAGGTGACCAGGCTTCTGGAGGGCGGGAAGATCGCGGCCCCCTTCCGGTATGTGACCAACGCCTTCCTGGCCGTGTGCCTGGCGCTGATTGGCAACTTCGTCGTCATGAGCCTCCAGCGGCGCAAGAAGGTGGCTCCCGAGAACGCCCTCAACGTGAAGGTGGCCGTGAACACCGCCAGCTCCGCCATAAAGTCAGCCATCGTGGCCGGCGTGGTGCTGAAGATGCTGTCCCAGCGGAAGACGAAGCACGTGGAGAGCAGCTCCAGCGGGCGCTCCGGCGGCGGGTTCTCGGGCGGCGGCGGTCATTCCGGCGGCGGCTTCTCGGGCGGCGGCGGCGGACATCGGTTCTAAGATCATATCCTACGATTCAGGAGGCGTCCTTTGATCCACGGAAGAAAAGTCATCGGCATCATCGGGGGCATGGGCCCCATGGCCACGGCGGACCTGTTCACGAAGATCATCGAGAACACCGTGGCCAAGACCGATCAGGAGCACCTGCACGTGCTCATCGACAACAATACGGACATCCCGGACCGCACCGCCTGCATCCTAGCGGGGAGCGACGCGCCGCTTGCCCCCATGGTGGAGAGCGCCCGGCGGCTGGTGGATCAGGGGGCGGATGTGCTTATCATCCCCTGCAACACCGCCCACTACTTCCATCAGGGCGTACAGGCGGCGGTGGACGTGCCCGTGCTGAACATGCCCCAGATCTCCGCGCAATACTGCGCCGAGAAGGGACTCAGCTGCGTGGGGCTGCTGTCCACGTCCGGCACCGTTCGCGCCCGGATCTATGAGCCCTACTTCGAGGCGCTGGGCATCGACCTGCTCCATCCCACGGAGGTGGGCGTCCAGAACCTCATGTACCTCATTTACGACGAGATCAAGGCGGGCCGGACGCCCCACCCGGAGCGGCTCTATCCGGAGATCATGGCCCTGGAGCAGCAGGGGGCCCAGGCCTTCCTGCTGGCCTGCACGGAGCTGCCCCTGGTCTTCCACGACGGGGGCCGGGTGCCCTTCATCGACCCCACGCGGCTCCTTGCTCGCGCGGCCGTAGCGGCAGCCGGCGGCAAGTTGAAGGAAGAATAGGGAAGGATTGAAATAAACTTTCCTCCCTGTCTTTTGTTATCTTCTTAAGCTTTTCTTTTTCCGCCGCTTTTTCTTTTCATCGAAAAGAAAAAGCGGCAAAATAAAAGGAGGCCTATATGACCATTCTCACCCAGCTCAACGCCCCGCCCATCTACCTCATCTGCGGCGGGATCATCGCCTTCGTGGCGATCCTGTGCGTGATCTTCCTCATCCGCGCCTGGCGGGCGGGCATCGCCCTGGGCATGGACAAAACGAAGATGAAGCGGGCCATAACCGCCAGCGCCACCTTCTCCCTTCTGCCCAGCGTGGGCATCCTCCTGGGCGTCATCGCCCTCTCCGGGAGCCTGGGCATCCCCTGGCCCTGGCTGCGGCTGTCGGTCATCGGCGCTCTCCACTACGAGACCCAGGTGGCCCAGGCGGCGGCGGAGCAGGTAGGCATGGGCACCCTGTCCGCGGCCAAGATGACCCCCGGGAGCTTCGCCACCATCGCCCTGCTCATGAGCATCTGCATCATGTGGGGCATGGTCCTGTCCATCTTCTTCAACAAGAAGTACACCCAAAAGCTCACCGTCAAGGAGAACAAGGCGGGCGGCGGCTTCGGGGACGTGGCCATGACCGCCATGTTCATCGGCCTGGTCTCCGCCTACATGGGCAGCTATATCGGTGGCTTCGTGTCCGGGAACGGCCTCTTCACCTTCTCCGGCGACTGGACGCCCATCGCCGTGGCGGCGGTCAGCGCCCTGGTCATGGCGGGGTTCGTGTACCTGGCCGAGCAGAAAAAGAAGGCCTGGGTGGAGAGCTTCTCCGTGGCAGGCAGCATGATCGTGGGCATGGCCGCGGCGGTGGTCATTGGCCTGCTGGTGAAATAGGGAGGGGAGCGCTATGGAAAACAAGCACAACGAAAGCTGGGCCGCCTACACCCGGGGCACCCATCGCATCGGCCGCATCTGCACCCTGATCACCCTCTGCCTGCTGGTAGGTGCGCCCTTCCTCATGGGCTCCTACCTGGGCGCCCTGCCGGATCTCGGCGCGGTGGCCAAGGCCTTCCTGTCCGTGGGCCTCGTGTGGACCGTCAGCAGCGTGGTGGAGTTCCTCATCTACACCCCCATGCTAGGCGCGGGCGGCGGGTATCTCGCCTTCATCACCGGCAACCTCATCAACATGAAGATCCCCTGCGCCGTCAACGCCCGGGACATCGTGGGCGCCAAGACCGGCACCCCGGAGAACGAGATCATCTCCACGCTGTCCATCGCTACCTCGTCGTTGGTGACCATCCTGGTGCTGGCCTTCGGCGTGCTGCTGCTGACGCCGTTGCAGCCCATCCTCCAGAGCGAAGCCCTGCAGCCCGCCTTCTCCAACGTGGTCCCCGCCCTGTTCGGGGCCATGGCCTATAAATACTACCGCAACCATATGAACATCGCCGTGGCGCCCCTGGTGCTCATGAGCCTGCTGTTCATCCTGGTGCCCAGCCTGATCTCCTCCACCAGCATGATGATCATCCCCTCGGGCGCTCTGGCCATCGGCATCGCCTGGCTCCTCTATCGCAAGCAACAGAAAGGAAACTGATATGCTGTACGTTAGCATCCTCCTGGGGATCGTGGTCCTGCTGCTCCTCGTCGCCCTCGTCAAGACCCTGCTGACCCCCACGCTCAAGAGCACCTACGTGGCCGACGAGCCGGAGGAGGTATCGCTGCCCCTGGCAGAAAAACTGTCGAAGATGGTCCAGTGCGACACCACCTCCTTCGAGGGCCAGAAGAACCCGGCGCGGTGGGAGGCCTTCCATCAGGTCCTCCAAGAGCTCTTTCCCCTGGTCCACGAGAAGCTGGAGGTCACGGATATCGACGGGAACCTCCTCTATTACTGGCAGGGCAAGAGCCGGGAGAAGCCCATCCTGCTCATGAGCCATCAGGACGTGGTCCCCGCCGGGGGCGAGTGGAAGCACCCGCCCTTCTCCGGCCTCATCGAGGACGGGAAGGTCTGGGGCCGGGGCACCTCCGACACCAAGTGCTCCGTCATGGCCTTTCTGCAGGCCGTGGAGGAACTGCTCAGCGAGGGCTACATCCCCGACTGCGACGTGTACCTGTCCTCCTCCTGCACCGAGGAGTGGGGCGGCGACGGCTGCCCCAAGCTGGTGGAGGAGATCCGCCGCCGGGGCGTGGATCTGTTCCTGGTCATGGACGAGGGCGGCGGCATCATCCGGGAGCCCATCGGCGGCATCCCCGGCAACTTCGCCATGATGGGCGTCTTCGAGAAGGGCTGCGCCGACGTGACCTTCACCGCCCGCGGCAAGGGCGGCCACGCCAGCGCCCCGGGGAAGGATACCCCCATCGACCGGCTCTCCGCCTTCGTGCGGGACGTGAACAAATACCCCTTTAAAAAGAAGCTGCTGCCGGAGGTCAGCGCCATGTTCGGCCGCCTCTCCGCCTACGGCTCCTTCCCCCTGAAGCTCCTGCTGGGGAACCTGTGGCTCTTCGGGCCCCTCCTCAAGGCGGCCCTGCCCGCCATCAGCCCCACCGCCGCCGCCATGCTGAAGACCACCGTGGCCTTCACCATGTCCTCCGGCTCGGAGGCCTTCAACGTGTTGCCCCGGTCTGCCACCGTCAGCGCCAACCTCCGGTATATCCCCCACCAGGGGGAGAAGGAGACGTTGGCCATCCTCAAAAAGCTGGCGAAAAAGCACGACCTCGAAATGACCGTGGTCCACAGCGACGACTTCTCGCCCTCCTGCGACATCCAGGGCGAGGCCTTCCAATCCGTGGAGGCCGCCATTAAGGAGACCTTCCCGGGCCTGCCCGCCATCCCCTACGTGGTCACCGGCGCCACCGACGCCCGCTTCTATCAGCGGTATTTCCAAAACTGCGTCCGCTTCGCCCCCGTGATCTACGGCCCCGAGCAGATGGCCGGCATGCACGCCCCCAACGAGAACATCGAATACAACTGCCTCCCCGGCGCCGTCCGCCTCTACAAGAACCTGATTCAGGGGCAGAAGCGAGTATATAACTGTTGACAACCTGTCCTCTTTTTGGCATATTGAAAAAAAGGAACCGCTTGGGAGCGAGACGCCAGCAGCTTCGCCGGGCTTCGCTGACCCCATTTGAGATGGGGCGGCGGTTTCTTTTTTTATGGGCGCTTCAACGGTTTGCGTGGAGAAAAATACTAAATAAGTTAGATAAGTTGCGGAGACACCTCATTCGTCACTCACTGTATTCAGTTCGTGCCACTTTCTCCTCGAGGGAAAGTCGTTGCGTGTGTTCGAGGTTTGAAACTGGCCCTTGTTTTTTGCAAAAAAGACGCAGACGTATTCATCGTCTATCACGTGACTGTTGCCTTAATCCTTTTCTTTATTCGTTCAACTAAATCATTCTCATCCTTCCATATAATTATGGGCCTTTGTGCAATATCGAAATGAGGATAGTTTGCCGTATATTCGCTTTCTCTACAGCACACTATTACTTCTTTTTTGAGTGCATGAGCATAACCGGCTTCATAATATGCACCGTAATTTGGAAAGGTCACATCGACAAGAACAAATTTGCTTATTTCTATCTCATAAAACATTTCTGGTACTATCTGATTGTTATGCTCGAACTCATCCATTATTATGACGGCATAGCCTGCACTTGTTACAGCCTTGCGAAAAGCTTCTCGAATGCTATTTGTTTCATCCTTGAAAGCCATAGCAACAAAACCCTGATTGATTTCTTTTTCCTTATGCAAGAGTAAATCAATCCTCTCCCATCCTTTTGCTGTAATGTGAAATTGATCATAAGAAACCGTATGTTGTAGCAATCCCATTTCCACAAGAAGCGTCAAAATACCAATGGTTGGGTTATCCCAATCACTAATATCATAAAGCAATCGTCGCTCCTGTTTTCTTACACAAAAATCTGTACCGTAAAGAGGAAAAAGAGTTGCAAGGTTAATCAACGCCCTGTTCGCAGCATCAATAGCTGTCATTGGAAAACTATTGATTCTTTCTGCAATATTGATATAGTTTGGCGGGTCATTGTCATTTATGGAATAGGATGGATTATAAATAAATCTCCACCTAATATCTTGTGTGTTTCTATCCTGGTAAATGCGTTTGTGTAAAAGGTGTTCCGCGATTAGTGAGAAAGCTTTTCCTCTGGTTTCGTTACTCATCTCGTCTTCTAGCAGCTCATTCCCAATTATAAATGAAAAATTAAATGATTTACAATTAATTAGATAGTAACCGCCAGGCATCGATTCCTGACTACAGTTAAATTCCTGGCCGCATATTGGACATCTAAATTGATTCATGATCATTCTCCTTTCTGTTCATCACCATGCCAGCGGAAAGCCCTGCGGAATCCGGCGCCTATGGCTTCCTGAACTGTGAAAGCGTAAAACTCTCCCTTGCTCTTTGTTATGACCACATTGTCATATTGCTGGTCAAAGGGCAGGTGATAGATTTTCTCCCCATCACGGCCGATGTTGCATTTTATCAAGGGATACTCCTCAAATGGCACTTGCCGAAATGCTATTCCGAGATAATCAGCATATAAAGCAGCGGTGGGGGAAAGGGAGGTAGTAGAATAGAATAATCCAACAACAGTTCCCTGTTTATGATCAATGGACCAGGAAACGATGCTGCCATAGAGTTGGAAAATGTGGTTTTCATGTATCTCTTTTTGCTGAGACCATCTTTTGCATTGGATAATGTATGTTTCGTTGTTCTTTGTTGCAATCAGGTCTCGACCAAGGTCTTGCAATCCCATTTTCGCGCCGTGATAAACAACATTGTAGCCATCTTCTTCGAACAGATACCCAATGTATCGTTCATATTCTATTCCAATTTCCCAATTTGATTTTGGCCTTTGCTTGTATCTATCAAGCGCTAATTGATACTTCTCAGCTTCGGTCAGTTTAGCGTATTCTTCCGGAGATAGATACGCCCGAAGGGTTTCCGTATCCTCCTCATCGCTGCCAACTGTCGGAGTTTTTGCATATTGCCATGCTTCCTCGGCGCTTAATTCGCGGAAGTCAATAAGCCAAGGGAAAAGCGTCTCATAGTAATTAAGCTGATACTGCAGGAGCTTGCATTCCTTGACGTACTCTTTCTTTTCTTTAGCAATCAATCTAACATTATCAGCAGCCTTTAAAGCAGGGGGATGCTTCTCCTCCAAACGCACGGACAGTTTTTGATCGACAGCGAAAAGAAAATCCGAATATAGGTTTGCAAGCCATGGATAGTTTTGCTGCGTTTCAGTCAGCATTTTCTTGTAGGCAGACGTCAATCTATTGATTCGGTATTCTTTTGCATCAAGTTCCTTTTCACGGTCTTGCACATATCTTTCTCTCTGTTCAAGTTTGGACACCGTATCGCTTTCAAATTTTTTTTGTAGATAGGCATATCGCTTTTCAATGCTAACACGATTTGCTGCTGTTGCAGATTGAATATCTTTTCGAGCTTTTTCTTCGTAGTATCGCTTCTTCTCGGCAAGTTCCTTTTCGCTATCTTTCTTTAATCTTGCTATAACATCTTCCACCCTTGTATCGTTCTTCCTGCCACGTGCATCTGATACTAATTGAAGTAAACGCATGATAACAATAATAGAACCAATAACACATACCACAATCAACAATGTATTGTCGCTTTTCATGCAACTTGCTCCTTGCTTTTGTGATTATTCTGATAACGTCTTAGAGAAAAACTGATACTACAGACTACCATTTTTCTTTTATCTTTTCAACGGGTATTATACTATTTGCGAATTATGGAACCAAATCGTGATAAGCGTGGAAACTAACATTGCCACATGCAAAAGAAGTGTGCTATACTAACAAAAATACCTTTGGAGGACGACTATGGAACGGGTCAGCAAGCGGCAATACTATCTGGACATCGCGGCGGAGGTGGCGCGGCGGTCCACCTGCCTGCGACGGCAGTACGGGGCCGTCATCGTGAAGAACGACGAGATCGTGGCCACCGGCTACAACGGCGCGCCCCGGGGCGACGAGAACTGCTGCGACGTGGGCGTCTGCTGGCGGGAGGCCCACGGCATCCCCCACGGGGAGCAGTACGAGAAGTGTGTGGCCGTCCATGCCGAGTGCAACGCCATCATCTCCGCGAGCCGCAACGAGATGCTGGGCTCCACCCTGTACCTCTTCGGTTTCGAGAACGGCAAGCCCCTCGTTAAGGCGGAGCCCTGCGTCATGTGCTCCCGGATGATCAAGAACGCGGGCATCGCCATGGTCATCAACCAGACCGAGGATCGCCCCGTCTAAATCTGCCGATAATTCCGGCCGAAAATCCCGTTTTTCCTCTTGACATTTCGGCCGCAGATGGCTACAATAGATAAGCGTTCCGGGTCCACCTGGAACGAAATGCGCCCATAGCTCAGCGGATAGAGTGCCCGGCTACGAACCGGTAGGTCGAGAGTTCGAATCTCCCTGGGCGCGCCAACAAAACAGACACCCCAACGGGGTGTCTGTTTTGTTATTCGGCGCAGCCCAGGGAGATTCGAACTGGGTTCGGTAGTGAATCAGGCCACAGTGTGGCCTGAGAGCCGAACCCTGAGCGAGCGTGAGCGAGTGTGAGAATCTCCCTGGGCGCGCCTCTTTCACGCGCCCGCAGGCGTGGATAGTGACTGGAGACAGTAGTGAATGAAGCCCCAGTGGGGCTTCAGAGCCACGGTCTTCGCGAGGCCGCAGCCGAGTGTTCGAATCTCCGGGATACTTCCCAGGGGAGTCTGTTTTGTTATTCAGCGCGTCCGGGGGAAGAGCCGAGCCCCGAGCAAGCCCGGAGGCGCGTGCTCGAATCTCCCCGGGCTGCTTATTTCAGCACGTACCACAGAATCGCCACGGCCTGCAGAACGCTCCCCAGGATCACGAACAGGTGGAAGACGGAGTGGAACCAGCGGCGCTTGCTGCCGATGCCGTAGAGGACGGCGCCCACGGTGTAGGCGATGCCGCCGGAGAGAAGCCAGTAGAATCCGGTCTGGGTCATGGCTTCGATGGTCTGGGGCACGGCCAGGATGATGAGCCAGCCCATGGCGATATAGCAGATCATGGACAGCACGTCGTACTTATCGAGGTCGATGGCGGTCAGCGTGGTGGCCAGGGCCAGCAGCGCCCATTCGAGGCCAAAGAAGACCCAGGTGAGGACCGGGTGCAGGGGCCGGATGCCCGCCAGCAGGATGGGCGTATAGGTGCCCGCGATCAGGGCGTAGATGGTGCAGTGGTCCAGCACCTGCAGGACCTTCTTGGCCCGGCTGGGCCTTAGTCCATGGTAGACGCTGCTCATGGTGTAGAGCCAGATCATGGTGAGGCCGTAGATGGCGGCGCTGACGATGCCCCAGGCGTCCCGCTTGAGGGCGGAGAGGATGACGCCGGCGATCATGGGTGACCATGTTCATGATCTCCTCGCCCCGGGTATAGTCCGGCAGCTCCCGCTGATCGATGGGCGTACGCTTCATATTCACGCACCTGCTTCTTTCTTTTCGCTTTCCGGCTCCTCCGCCGTTTTTCCGGCCAGCTTTTTATACAGCTCCGGCAGGTCGTAGTGGACGTGGTAGCGGAGGGGATGGATCAGCCGGAAGAAGGAGCGCTTCTGGTCCGTGCCCACCTTGACCCGGTGGATCATGGTGAACCCGCGGAAGGGCGGCATGTAGGATATGAGGTCGTTGATGTCCGCGAAGTTGGAGCAATCCGTATACAGGCTGGAAAGGTACCGCTGCATCCGCTTCCGGTTCAGGGGCGTGCACTTGAAGGGGCGGACGCTGCCGAAGGTGTAGAGGTAGGGCTTGGCGCCGAAGTTGTAGTTGAGATCCTGACAGCAGAGGCAGGCGATGGCGGAGCCCAGGGACCAGCCCAGGATCTCCGTGGCCGCTTCCGGGTGGGCGTCGTGGAGCTGGGCCCACTTTTCCCGCACCTCGTATTTGATGGCCAGGTACATGTTCCCCCAGCCGTGATGGACTCTGAGCTGCAGGGGCTCGCCCTCGAATTCAATGGCGTGGTAGTAGCGGCTGCCGAACTCGAACACGTTGGCGACCCAGTCGATCATGCCGAAGGTGCGCTGAAAATGGATCTGGATCACGTCCCGGTCCGGCTCGTAGTGTATCTCGTAATTGACCTCGTGGGCGATCCCCAGGCGCTTGCCGAGCTTCGTGGTGTTGTATTTCACAGCGACGTACTTCACCGGGTAGGTGACCCGCCCGGTGTGGGTGAAATCCTCGCTGGTATTGATGAAATACTCCTCATAGGGGAGCCGCTGATAGCTCATGGCCGCCTCTTTCTCTCTTTTCTGCCCAATTTATACCACATGCGTCGCGTTTTGTAAAGAAAAGCAATTGTTCAGGGCATAAAAGGGTCCGAAGCAGCGTTCAGCCGTTCGGACCCGTACATGCCCTGGATCTGGGGCCCTTACCCCGCCAGGATCTCGAAGCGGACGGCACCGTCCAGGGCGTTGACGGCGGAGAGCAGGGACTCCAGCGAGCAGGTCATGCCGGAGGTCTCGGCGGCGATGGTGACGGCGGCGCAGCCGTCGGTGGGGATGCTTTGGTTGATGGTCAGGATGTTGGCCCCGGAGCGGGCGAATACCGACAGCACGTTGGACAACACGCCGGAGCGATTTTTCAGCAGGGCGTAGAAGGTGATGATATGGCCCGTGGTCATGTCGGTGAAGGGCTGGATGGCGTCCCGATACTTGTAGTAGGCGCTGCGGCTGATGCCCGCGGCCTTGGCCGCGTCGCCCGCCGTGGCGACCTCGCCCGCCCGCAGGAGCCGGTTGGCCTCCGCCACCTTCAAAAAGATCTCCGGCAGCACCTCCGCTGCCACCAGATAATAGCGGGAACTGGAATTCATGCTCTTTCCTCCTTTTCTAAAACGTATGGGCAGGGGCGCTCACAGCATGCCCCAGGGCAGGTGCGCCAGCAGCGCCCCGGGATCGATCTCAGATACGGCAGAATAGGCTTCAAAGGCGTCGGCGGCAGTCTCCTGACGCACGGTGTACCGGCCGTAGCTGCGGAACAGCCAAGTCTTGACCTCCCCGTGATTGTCGATGGGCAGAGGCGCTGCGAGCCGGTCGCTATAGAAGGACCGGGAACTGTCGGCAATCTCCAAACAGTCCGCCAGCACGTTGGAGGCCGTGGGCCAGCCCCCCGCTCCGGCGCCGGAGAAGCTCTGCTTCCCGATGCGCGATCCGTAGAGGGAGACCAGGTTGGCGCTTCCGTTGGTTTGGCTTTCCGGCGTGGAGGCGGGGAAGAGGGTGGGGCAGACGAAGGCGCTGACGGCGTCGCCCCTGCGTTCGGCCCGGGCGATCAGCTTCCAGACCAGGCCCCGTTCCCGGGCCCAGGCGATATCCGCCACGGTCATGCGGGAGATGCCGATGCAGGGGATGTCCTGCTCCCGGAGCAGGGCGGAGAAGGCAAGGTTGGCGCTGAGCACCAGCTTGCGCCGGGCGTCATAGCCCTCCACGTCGTCGGTGGGATCGGCCTCGGCGTAGCCCAATTTCTGTGCCTCCGCCAGCAACTCGCCGTAGGCGGCGTTGCGGGCCGTCATCTCCGACAGAATATAGTTGGTGGTGCCGTTCAAAATGCCCTCAACGGCGGTGATTCGATCCATCCGCGCCACCCGGCCCAGGGAGGACAGCCAGGGGATGCCGCCGCCCGCCGCTGCCGTGCACCGAAGGCATACGCCGTTCTCCTGGGCCAGCTGCACCAGCTCCGGATAGTAGGCGCAGACCACCGCCTTGTTGGCGGTCACCACGTGTTTCTTGGCTTTCAAGGCCGCAGATATGTACTCATAGGCCGGGTGGATGCCGCCGATGAGCTCCACCACCAGGTCGATGGCCGGGTCCTTCAGGATATCGTCGAAGGAATCCGTCTCCCGGCATCCTGTGCCGCGGGGGCGGCGGGTGAGGAGCGTCTTCACCGTCAGGGTCGGCTGTTCCATGCTCAGGGCATGGAACGCTTTGCCCACGGTCCCATACCCCAGCAATCCGATCTGCATGGCCGCCCTCCTTTCCGCTTTTCTCCTGCATATGTCCACAACAGAAAAACACTTGACTTTCAATGGAAGACAATATATCATATACGGGAACAAATTGCAAGGCTTTTTTCTCTGCAGGCGCGAGGAGGAGGCCCAAGGAGCCATATGATCTACCAAAGCACCCGAAACGACAGCTTGCAGGCGTCCAGCGCCCAGGCGATCCTGGACGGCATGGCCGGGGACGGCGGCCTCTACAGTCCCGCCTCCCTCGACGGCCTTGCCTTCGACTGGCGGTCCTTGCTGTCCCTCTCCACCCAGGAGATGGCCACGAAGATATTGTCCGTTCTGCTGCCTTCCTTCTCCAAGGCGGAGATGGCGGCCCTGGTCCGGCGGGCCTACGAGGGCAAGTTCGAGACCGAGGAACTGACGCCCACGGTGTCCGTGGGGGACGACACTATTCTGGAGCTCTTTCGCGGCCCCACCAGCGCCTTCAAGGACGTGGCCCTGTCCATGTTGCCCCTGCTCATGACCGCAGCCCGGGAGAAGTGCGGCGTTCACGACGAGATCCTCATCCTCACCGCCACCAGCGGCGACACGGGCAAGGCCGCCATGGAGGGTTTTCGGAACGTGCCCGGCACCCGGATCCTGGTCTTCTATCCCTACGGCGGCGTCAGCCCCGTGCAGCAAGCCCAGATGGCCACCCAGGAGGGGGACAACGTCTGCGTCTGCGCCGTCCGCGGCAACTTCGACGACGCCCAGACCGGCGTCAAAAACATCTTCGCCGCGATGGCGCGGGAGGGGCTGCTGCAGGGACGAGGCGTGCGCCTGTCCTCGGCCAACTCCATCAACATCGGCCGCCTCGCTCCCCAGGTGGTCTACTATTTCAAAGCCTATGGAGACCTGGTCCGGGCGGGCCGGATCGCCGCGGGGGAGGGCGTGGACTTCGTGGTCCCCACCGGCAACTTCGGCGACATCCTGGCCGGATATTTCGCCAAGGCCTTGGGCCTGCCCGTGGGGAAGCTGGTGTGCGCCTCCAACGCCAACCACATTCTGACCGACTTTTTGCGCACCGGCGTCTACGATCGGAACCGGCCCTTCTATAGGACGATCTCCCCCTCCATGGACATCCTGGTGTCCAGCAATCTGGAGCGGCTGCTGTTCCTCCTGTCCCGGGACGCGGATCTGGTGGCCCGGCTCATGAGATCCCTGTCCGAGACCGGAGCCTACGAGGTCCCCGCCGCCCTGAAGCGGCAGATGGACCAGCTGTTCTTCGCCGCCTGCTGCGACGACGAGGGCGCTAAACGGGCCATCGGGACGGTCTGGCGTCGATACGGCTATCTCATGGACACCCATACGGCGGTGGCTTACGACGCGGCCCAGCAGTACAAGGCCGCCTGCCCCGACCACAGTCCCGTGGTGATCCTCTCCACGGCCTCCCCCTACAAGTTCCCGGCGGCGGTGTTGGAGGCCCTGGGGGAGGCGCCGGGGCCGGACGAGTTTGTCGCCATGGAGCGGCTGGAAGCGGTCACGGGGGTGCCCATGCCGAAAAATTTGCAGGGCCTTCGGGAGCGCCCCGTGCGGCATCGGGACGTGATCGAGCCGGGGGAGATGCTTTCCTATGTGTTGGACAAGGCCATCGGCCGGGAGGGATAGGATGGATCTGGTTTGTTTGGATATGGAGGGGGTGCTGACCCCCGAGATCTGGATCGAGTTTGCCCGGGTCAGCGGCATCCCGGCGCTCAAACGCACCACCCGGGACGAGCCGGACTACCGCAAGCTCATGGGCTGGCGCATGGGCATCCTAAAGGAGCACGGCCTGGGCCTCAGGGAGATACAGGCCGTCATCGACGAGATCGACCCCCTGCCCGGCGCCCGGGCGTTTTTGGACGCCCTGCGGGACCGGGCCCAGACGGTGATCCTCAGCGACACCTTCGAGGAGTTCGCCAGGCCCCTCCTGGAGAAGCTGGGCCGCCCCACCATCTTCTGCAACTCCCTGGTAGTTTCTCCCACCGGGGAGCTTCTGGACATCCGCATGCGCTGCCAGGATTCCAAGCTCTCCACCGTCCGAGCCCTGCAGAGCGTGGGCTTCGAGACCATCGCCGTGGGCGACAGCTATAACGACCTCGATATGCTCCTCGCCAGCAAGGCGGGGTTCCTCTTCCGCACCACGGAGAAGATCAAAGCCGATCATCCCCAGCTCCCCGCCTTCACCGAATACGGCGATCTGCTGAATGCCATCACGTCGGCCCTTTCCTGATACTGTCAAGATTTAGTGCTTCCCCTGTAAACAGCCCCGACATTGGACTGTTTACAGGTTTTTCTGTTGTACCCAAGGGCAGGACTGTGGTATGCTATAAACAAAGAAAGGAGGCGCGGATATGGAAGAGCGCTGGTATGCAGCCATCGATCTCAAGTCCTTCTACGCCTCCGTGGAGTGCGTGGAGCGGGGGCTGGACCCCCTGGACACCCTGCTGGTGGTGGCGGATCGGAGTCGAACGGAGAAGACCATCTGTCTGGCCGTGTCCCCGGCCCTGAAGGCCCATGGCATCCCCGGCCGCGCCCGGCTCTTCGAGGTGGAGGAGGGTATGCGCCGGATCAACACCCTGCGGCGGATGGACGCCCCCCGGCGCAGGCTCCTGGGGAGCTCCTCCTTCGCCCATGAGCTTGAGGCCGATCCCGCGCTCCAGGCGGACTATATCACCGCCCCGCCGCAGATGAAGAAGTACATGGCCTACAGCGCCCGGATATACAGCGTCTACCTGCGCTACGTGGCCCCGGAGGACATCCAGGTCTATTCCATCGACGAAGTG